>JANRIN010000137.1:0-113545 GCA_033764965.1 Leptolyngbyaceae cyanobacterium bins.302
TGCCGACCAGTTCAACGATGTCTGTCCTCTGTCCCATCAACAGTTTGTGCAACATCCTTGGTGGGACAACCAAAAAGGTTGGAAGAACCTACTCAACAATTTGCGCTTAATCATCCAACCGTTAATTTGTTGCAATTGGCTCAAACGCTGGTTAGAGGTCTTTCCTATTGCTCCATTGCAAACCGGATTTGAGCAATTGAAACGCAAGATGAATACGTTCATCTGTCCATTGGTACACCAGTTGAACCTGCAGTTCATCTTTTCATCTGCTTAGAGTGACCGAAGAGGGATAGGCAACTGGTCTCTATGCCATCATTTCGCTCCATAAACTTTCTTCAACTCTCCAATCATCTGACATACTAAACCTTAGGTGCTGTAGTCAACAGTCCGCTTGAACTTCATCGTCTTGGGGTCAAACTCCAGCAAGCGATGGACGGTCTTTGCCTCCTGTCCGGTCATCGCCTGCCACAGTGCCACGATCGTTTTGCAGGTAACCGATTTGCCTGTGCCCAGTCCACCCGTGAGGATTAATCCCCGATGGCAGGCTGCCATCACCACCGCTTGCCGTTGCTGGGTTGAGATTTGCCCAGTCCTGTCCTCTGGGTAAACGCTCCATCCATCGTTCGACGCGCTCTACCTCCACATCAGTAGGTCGGCTCAACAGATGTTTGACTCAATGCGCCAGTCCCTGTTCAGCATGGAAAACCGGCGGTGCATAATATGGGAATTCCAGCGGTTGATAGTGGAGTGGTTTACCCGAACTTCCTGTTCTGCCATTATTTCTTCCAACTCTTAATATAATAGAGCGTAGTGGTAGTACCTTAAATTGCCAGTTCTAGAAGCAGAACTGGCAAACTATCAGTTAGAGATATCATAGCCACTTCAACTAAGAGTAGAAGATGCTTTGCCTATTTTCAGAATGTCACTATAAATTGCTTGAGTTTAGTGAATCAAGCAATTTACAGTGTAGGTGGGTGGATGCAAAAATTTAAGGGTAGTAGTCATCGATCAGACTTCGCCCTAGCCTAGCCGTGATAGTATCGTCCGATTTACTTTTTAAAGGGAAGCTGTTAGTGGAGTACAATCGTCTCCTAGCCGGAATTAGCTACATCAATAACTTTAGTCAAATTGCTGTAGCTCGTGCGGTCAATCAAACGCTTACACTCCGTAACTGGTTGATCGGTGCTTATATTATTGAATATGAGCAAAATGGAGTAGATCGCGCTGCCTATGGAACACAACTGATTGAAACCTTGGCGAAAGACCTGAAAAAACGAGGAATTGCAGGTTTCGCCATCAGTAATCTAAGAAACTTTCGGCAGTTTGCCCTCGCCTACCCTCATCTCGCTGAAGAAACTATCTTGCCCAGGTTACTATCCTTTGCCAGACTTGCACCCACTGAAATTCACCAGACGGTGTCTGGTGAATTAAGATCAGACATTGGTGAAATAGCAGCTGATTCAATTGAAATTTCATTTACATTTACAGAACTTCTACTATTTCCATCTCTGCAAGGTCGTGCTCAAGCTGAACCTCCATTGCCGTGGCAGGATGCGGAGTATTATCAAAAACTTTTTACTACCCTATCTTGGTCGCATCTGCTAGAACTCTGTCGAATCAGCGATCGTCTTAAGCAGGCTTTCTACGAATTAGAAACAGTCAAGAGCAATTGGTCCTTTCGAGAAATGAAGCGCCAGATGAATAATATGCTGTACGAGCGGATCGGACTTTCCAAAGATAAGGCAGCAGTTCTCACCCTGGCTCAACAAGGTCAGTTGGTTGACAGTCCACAAACCCTTGTCCGTGATCCGTACATCCTGGAATTTTTAGGGCTGGCAGAACGTCCTAGTTATAACGAAACTGACCTAGAGCAAGCTCTTATTGACCACCTTCAGGAATTTATGCAGGAACTTGGTCGAGATTTCTGCTTTGTTGAGCGACAGTTTCGTATGACTGTTGAAAGCGAACATCATTTCCTGGATCTTTTGTTTTACCATCGTGCGCTTCAATGCTTAATTGCGATCGACCTTAAGCTCGGTAAGTTCAAGCATGACTACGCTGGGCAAATGAACTTCTATCTCAACTATTTGCGAGAGAACATTGCCTATCCTTACGAAAATCCTCCTGTCGGGATCATCTTATGCGCTGAGCGAGATGCTGAGACTGTCAGGTATGCGACCGCAGGGCTAGATAACCAATTGTTTGTTTCTCGCTATCTCATCGCTCTTCCTTCAGAAGCAACGCTTAAACAGTGGTTGCGGGAGGAACAAGAACGAATGAGCCAGACATAAGAGCAGACGTAAGAGCAAAAAAGCTGAATTTTGGTGTGTTAGATGAACGGAGTGCGAGTAAAATTTAAGGCGACACTAACATTAGTGTCAAATCCATACGAGCATAAGTGACCCTAACGTTAGTGTCAAAAAGATTGTTGAGTAATACCTCTAGCTGAATGAAGACACAAAAGGCGGTACAGCGACAGATCCGGCTTGCCATTCTTAGCAATGCAGGTGGTAGCGGGAAAACCACGACAGCGGTTCATCTTGCCTACGTAATTGGTGCAAGAGGCTATAAGGTCATATTAATTGAGCTAGACAGTAATGGCTCAATCCAGACTTTTGCCGGACTTCCGCCAGCCACTGCTGAAAAATCTTTGGCAGTAGTTCTCAAAAAAAGCTTCGATGGCAACTACCCTCTGATGCCCCTTTGGTCAGAGCATGTTTCTAGTGTTTGCGCGATACAAGGTGGTGCTCCCTTGCGGGAAAGCGTAGTTGAAATTAACAACTCCGAGCGAAAATCTCAAACACTGAGAGACCGACTGGAAGACCATCCACTGGAAAGCGATTTGATCATTTTTGATACCCCTGCCTCACTTGACACAATGGGACTGCTTGCCCTGGCTGCCTGTACCCATCTACTTGCGCCGATCAAACCAGAATATAAGGATACAGGGTCATTTGTTGATTTACTAAATTGGTACAACGAGAAAATTCGTGAACTGCGGCTTAAACCCCGTCCAGAGATTTTGGGTTTTGTCCCATCGCGAGTTGATATCGGAGAAGAAGCCATCCACAGAAACCTTTTAGGCTTAACGAAGCAAGGGAACCTAAATAAAAAGATTCCTCCTGAGGAAACTCTACCCTTTCAAATTGAGCAAATGGGTATCCATTGTTTTCCGCTTATTCGGGAATCCAGTTACTATCTGTGGGCTTCAGGAGCAGGACTCCCACTTCATCTATATCGCCCCAATTGCCCTTTCATTGAAGACTTTCAACCTCTGGTTGATGCTGTTGAAAAATTAATGACAGAGTAGGATTTATGCCAGCAAAGAAACCCGCTTCAATTTCTCAAATGTTTGCTCCAGCCTCCCAAAATCAGGAAGTACTACAACTTCAAGATCGAGTTGAGGAGTTAGAAGATGAATTGCGGCAACTGCGTTCACAGGAACTTGATTCTAATGTAAGAACGGCTTTAGAAGAACAAATTCAAGAACTTGCTCACCAGCTTGCTCAACAGGGTGGAGAGCACTATATTTCCCTGGATCAGATCCAACCTGATTCCGATCAACCTAGAACCGTCTTTCCACCTACAGTTATTCAGGCTCGTGCCAAGAGTTTACTAGAGGAAGGTCAACATTCTCCAATTATTCTGATTCCCCAAACCGATAGCGGGTACAAACTATTTGATGGCGAGTTACGTTGGCGCTCTGCCCCCCAAGCTGGTCTAACTACACTACGGGCCGTATTTCTTACTCAAGAAGCACTGGACAAACTAGATAAAGCTGCTGTCTTCGATCGTCAACTAACAACCAGTCTGCAATCTGAGAAACTCCATCCTTTTGATCTTGCCAATGGTTTAGTCAAGTTAATGGTGATGCGTCATCCTCAACTGAACGAGCAGGTCAAATCGATTCCGAGTTTACTCAATGCAATCATCCAAAGGTTGCGCCGGTCTGGGGAGATTGCAGAGCTAGAAGCGGTGGCGATCGCAGATCAAAATGTTCAGCAGGAGTGGATTGAGAAAGTTTGCACTTCTGAAACAGAACGTTGGATTCTAGAAGTCATTTTGAGTAAACAACTTAATCCAGTATCCATCAATAGCAATGTATTTACCTTACTAAACCTACCAGAGGATCTGCAATCAGTAGTTCGTACTGAGGGACTAGAAGGTAGTAAAGTGCTTGAGTTGAAAAAGATTTCTGGCAAGAATCTGAACATTGAAGAAGAAGAAGCAATAGATCTACGAACAAAGTTAATCCATGAGGTAATTCATCAAGGTTTGTCCCTCGACAAAATTCGCTCTAAGGTCAAGGCAACACTTCAAATGCACAAAGATCCGCAGCAGCAACCAAAAACACTTGACCTTTCACAAAGGCTATCCAGTATTCCTAAGCAACTCAAGCAGGCTAAAGTTTGGGAAGACGCGAAGAAGCGACAGAAATTAGAGAAGTTACTCAATGAACTAGAGGGATTGCTGCTTTGACCAAAAGCGCAGTTGGATCAAACTAATTGTATAAGCGATTTACACAATTAGTTCAAACTCAAGCTGGTTACTGGCAAACAACAACCCCTTGGATGGTGGATTGGAACAGCTCTGTATGGGGTTGTCTTCTATCAAGCAAAACTGTACGCCGAGGTTGGACTGCAAGGGTTTTACTTGATTACCAGTTTGCAAGCCCTCTACATCTGGTTACGGGGTGGGCAAAACCACACCGAGAAACCGGTTGGTCATGTTTCCAGGAAATGGTTAATCTTGACAATCGTTTTGGCGATCGCCAGCGTGGTTGCCTTGCTATCGTTCCTGATTGCCATCCGAGGAGCCGCTCCCTTTTGAGATGCCATCATGACCGTGATCAGTCTGGTTGTGGCAAGGGTGATTGCCATCATAGAAGAGAACAAACTACAAGTCTCTACTCAAAATGCCCCAGAAACAGCACTCATGCTTGGATTCTTTCTCCCCTTGTCTTCTAGATTAAATTTTGTAAAAGGTAAAGGGCTAAAGAGTCCTCGGCAGAACGCAGACCACCCGAAAACCGACGGGGTTGGGCAGGCGATTGAGAATCGGCACATACCACTTAATCAGATCGTAGGTCTTTTGAATAATTGGGAGTTCTGGCATCGACTTGAGGAGTGAGTAGAGGGATGATAAACCGCATGGAAAGAGGTGGTGCGATCACACACTTCAGATGATCAGCAGCTACAACCCTTGCGGTAACGGCGTTGTAGATCGCCCTGTCAACAGGGCGATCTACATTGCTACGGGCGGAGGAATTACGCAACAGGTGAGCCAAACGCTGGGGTTGAAAGATAGCATGGTGGATATTTACAACCGGAATGCGGCCAAGCATCACATGATCGCAGACATCCAGGGTGTGTGGGTCAGCGATCACCTCAAAGAACTTTTTCCCACTGCCCTTATAGGTAGCGATCTCACAACTAAATGCCCCAGCACAATGGTCATACACCGCACTGGAAAATCCAGTTAACCCATAAATGATGCTGGGTTGTCTATAAAAGTCAGGACAGAATCGGCATTTTAAGCCCTCTCTGCTTAAAAACTTGCCTGTAAAAAACTATTTTCGGGAATATTTTAGCTCATGCATAGAAATTTTCTGAAATATTTACAGGGCAGTACTTCTAGACGCTACGTGGTACTTGGTAAGTGGTACTTGGATGCAGACGCTACCTTTGCCCTTCAGGAGACGCTAAACTAACAGCAGATCCAGCTTGCCGATCCACTGTAGGTTCACCGCGCTATAGAAGTCAGTACCGTCATATTGCATAAACTTTACGTGGGTAACTGCTCATGAGGTTTGCTTAAGGACTTTAGGAGAATCATAATGCCGCTCATTCCAACCCTTCCTACTAAACCGGGTTATCGCTCTCAAGCGGAGGATACAAGCATTGAGGCAGATGCATTCTACTTCGCTAGCTTGCGGCAGAGATCCTCTGTATGGCGAACTGAGCGGTTCATCTCATTCAATCGTTCAACCCGGCAACTCTGCTTATCTGCTGCCAAAAGTCAAACCCCCCATGCGCCTATCCGTCTGGAGTACACCAGGCGTAGATTGGGATTAGAGTGGGTCGATCGCGGTTTCGGTTTGGAAGGAGAGGTTATGGTTGCAGATCCAATCGCCTTGGCACACAAGGTTATCAGCATTCTAGAACGTCTCAACATCGCCTATTACATTGGGGGTTCTGTCGCCAGTTCCCTACTGGGCGAAAGCCGCTACACTGAGGACCTTGTTCTCATCATTGAACTGGACAAAATCAAAGCGCAACCCCTGCTTGAGGCATTCCTCAACGCTTCGTTTTACATTAGTGCCATTGCGGTTGAGGATGCCATCAGCGGACGGTGTTCCTCCTTCAACGTTCTGGACAACGAAACCCTCGAAAAGGCGGATCTGTTCATCCTGCAAGATACCCCCTTTGGAAAGAGCAAAATGGCTCGACGGATTCAGCAGCAGCTACCCGATAGCAGTTTTATCTGGATTTCGTCTCCGGAGGACATTGTGTTGCAAAAGCTGGTTTGGGGACGCGGGGGGCAATCCGAGAAACAGTGGCGGGATGTGCTGGGGGTTCTTAAGCTACAGGGGAATAGCCTGGATTTTGAGTATCTGTGGCGATGGGGTGCGGAATTGGATCTGGCTGAACCCCTCGATCACGCGTTCCGAGAATCTGGACTGTGAGGATTTTAACGGAATCAGCGCGTCACACTAAAATCATCGTATTCTGATAGCAACTCCAAAGCTCCCCTGAGCCTGATTATGAATCTCGAAACAACCGACCTAGCAGAGTGGGATCGATTCACTGAATTATGGAATACAGATGCTGCTCGGGTATTCGAGTGGATAGAGAGCGCTGAAGCCTGTTTGCAAGCAGTTCAGGAACATAAATTCTCCGATCAGCTAGCGAACGACATTAAACTCAGCAAAGCCAGACTGGAAGCATCTGGCAAGATTATTGAAGAAATCTCAAGTGTTTTCTCAGCAATTCCCAAACTGCCTGAGCATCAAGACCAATGTGATCGCCTTCAAAAAGAACTGGCACGAATCGAAAGCCGAGTCAAGTCCCTCAATAACGAATTAGAAGACTTGATCACCTCAAGCATCGTCAACTCTCCCAAAGAAGCTGAGCTTTTCCTCAATAAGAATATTGAGCCAATCCCAACCGGTGCACCCTTTATTAGCTCCTTAGAATCCCAGCTAAGGAGAGATCTTTGGAGCGATCGAGATGGCATTGCGGTTTTTTCTAAGATTGCCAAAAGCAATCCTCAGAACTACATTGAGCATTACATTTCAACTCCTGGCGATGTCACGACCCTACCCTGGGATGCCGCCGAGAAAATTATCAACAACTTTGGGTTTAACACCGTCAAACTTCAGTTGATCCTGGCATCTCACGCGATGAACCAGGAGGAACCCTGGAGCGGTAGTTTTACTTTGTCTGGGGAGGATGTGATCAAGAACCTCGGTTGGAATAACCGTAAGGATATTTCCCTCAATCAAAAACTCTCTGAATTAGCGAGTTGTGCTTTTGCCCTAGACTGCCTGCTGGTGAAGGTTGAGTGGAAAGAAGGCCAGATTAGTCGGCGTAAAACCCAGGTAACGATACAAACCTCCCGGATGTGGAACATTAGCATCAGTGCGACAGGGCAAAAGAATTTGCTAACCAGCAAGATAGAAAATTTGGATAAGGTTGAACTGCAAGTTCAGCCTGGGCTATGGACAAAAGGGTTTCTCAATCGAGGTGGTGCAAAAGCCAAAGAAGCTCTGCATCAATTTGGCTATCTAGCTCAGAGTGTTCTGAGGATTGATCCTTATCACAACGAACTTGCTCTGCGCTTAGCCCTTCATCTGACTGTAGAAAGCCGCATCCATACTTCTGGGGAATACAGAGTTAAAACTCTCTTAGGATCGCTTCTGGTTGGCTACCATACCAAGCTGGAACAGGCTCTAAAAGACCGTTACAAGGCGCGTGATTTGGTGGATCAGTGGAATGAAGCCCTCAAAACCTTGATGAAATTGGGTTGGACAGTTGAATTTGATCAGAACTACCCAGAATCCCTTAGACCAGACAGTCAAGTCCGAAAACCCAAAGGATACGTCAACATCTTGATCGAGAGCAAACTCACCGTTCGTCCCCCTGAACCCATCCCAGAATTATTGGAACGAAAGAAGGGTGGGAAGTTCAACGATCGCCGCAAACCTAAACCCCAACTTCCGGCTATACAAACAATCCCGATTACGGGTGAACAGGTTCGAGAAGCTCGTAAGAGTAAAGGTTGGAGTCAAGCTAAGCTAGCCGGTACATTGGGGGTTTCTCAACAATTGATTTCCCATATTGAATCCGGTCGACGAGAACCAACTCCCGAAGTAGAGGCGGATTTAAGATCAGTTCTAAAGTTATGAATCCGAGTTTTAGAGCAACCATTCTCTAGAAACCCTTCTCATATAATAGTTAGGAACCACCACGTTGAATGAAAGGCTGTCGATCTTGGGCGATCGATCTTGGAAGATCAAGTATGATTTACTGTTCAGATGCCAGGGTTTACTACAAAGTGGGTTTGTAGTAAAAATATTTTTTTAGTATTTGGCTACAAGTATTGATAAACAAGGGTTTCAAGCTTTTCTAAAAGGCCAGTCCGGATCTAGAAACACACCCGGATCGCCTCACAAAATTCTCAATTTCCCCTCAAGCAAAACCAAGGATCACTACAAACCAGTTCTGTAGTAAAAATGGATTCCTCCACTATATGGCTAAAAACCGCATATAGACGGGTTTTTAGGTTGTTACGGTTGCTCACCTCAATTTGCAAAAACACCCGGATCAGCTCACAAAACTCCCCGAATCTCTCCTCATCCCAATTTTCAGATCACTACAAACGGACTTTGTAGTAAAAAAATTTCTGCTTAAAGTTGACCTTAAATTAAGTAACAGAAAGTGTTTCAGGGTACTACAGTAAACCCCGGATCAACTCACGAAATTACCCGGATCAACTCACAAAATGCCCGGATCAACTCACTAGGTGATCAATACAATCCTTATCCCCTAAAGATTCCAGCCATCTTACTACACTCTGATCAGTTTGATAAAACTGATCCGCTGGAAAACAAGGGTTCTCAAGATCTGACAAAATTCAGCATTCGTTTTCTATAAAGGAAGAGTGAAAGCTGCATGAGTCCCCCTGTCTCAACTCGTTGTAATAATTCTGCTCACTCCCAGTTTCAGTACATCCAGGAGTGGGATGACGAGTTTCTCTCGCTCTTTCCCCATCGCTATGACTACATCTGGGCAGAACATCCAGATCCGAAAGGCAAGGTTGAATGGAAAACTGAGAGCCGTCATCCCCTAAGCGATCGCCTGATCCATCAGGGAGCCTATCTTTACGGGGTTCGCTTCGGTGCAGAAACTCAATATTGCTTACTGGATATTGACGCGGGCAGCATTTACCACCCCAAGCGAGATCCCTTCGCTATCTCCCGCATCTTGGCGGCACTTGAACCACTAGGATTGGTCAGCGCGATCGCCTGCACCTCCAGTTACAGCGGCGGGATTCACCTCTATTTCCCATTTGAGCAGCCTCAGAAAACCTGGGAGTTGTCACTCGCCCTGCAAGCTGTTCTGGAGAATGCGGGGTTGAAGTCAGCCCTGGGACAACTGGAACTCTTCCCGAATGTGCGGCTGTTCGTTACGGAGGGCACTCCCAATCTGTATGCCGCCCATCGGCTACCCATGCAAGCTGGTTCCTACATCCTGAGTGACGACTGGGAACTGACCAACAGCAACCAAACAACTTTTTTGCAGCAATGGCGATTTGCCCAGCGCCGTAATGATATCAATGCCAAAACCCTTCAACGGGTGCTCAAAGCAGCCAGACGTAAACGCTACTGCCTTTCCGGTAAAGCGGACAAGTTTCTCAATGACCTGAATGCCGACATCGAAGCTGGTTGGAGCGGCTCTGGACAGACGAACTACCTCCTGGGTCGGATTGCCATGCGGAGCTACATCTTTGGGCATTTACTGTACGGGTGTGAACCGCTGGCAGGCAAAGCACTGGTGAATGACATCGTGCGAGTTGCTAAATCCCTGTCTGGGTATGAAGAGTGGTGTCGTCACCAAAGTGAAATTGAGCATCGGGCGGAAGAGTGGGCGCAGTGTGTGGAAGCCAGTCACTATTTCCCGTTTGGGCAATCCAAGCAAGCTCCAACAGAACTCATTACAGCGACAGAAGAAGAGGCATTGACCTGGAATCAGCAGCGATCGCAGGCAGCACGAGAACGGATTCGCCAAGCGATCGCTGACTTACTGAACAAAGGCACTCTTCCCACCAACGCAACCGCCCGGTTTCACGCCCTCACTAGCTACGGCATTGGTGGGGGTTCCCTCTATCGACATCGTGATCTCTGGCATCCCGCGCACCTTGTGGAAAACCCCCCAGACCCCCCAAACACATTAACAGTCTCCTCAATAGATTGCGCTGAGGGCGCAGCCATTGAGGGAAGCCCTAAAAGCTTATTCCCCAAAAATGACGGTAATGTCCCAGCCAGTAAGAGCTTTAAGGATTCTTTAGAGTCTGATCGCTCCTTAATAGATGGTAATAGCTTGCTAGATAAGGAAGCGAACGAGTTCGTCAGTGTTGATTCCCCAAGTTACTCACCGGATCAACAGGGAGAATTAGAAGGAATTCGCTACGTTCAACAGATTTTGTTCGAGATTCAGGAACGGAGTCAGGCTGACCGGGAAGCAGTGCAACAGGCACCCAGTCAAGGCAAGCAGCGCCAGCAGGAACAGACTAGAGCCACGCAAATTCAACGGATGCAACAGTATTGGGATTCCAGCGATCCAATCTTGATGGCAGAAGCACAGCAGTGGGCGCAAATAAACCCTGATATTTTGGATGTCAGTCAGCATCCATCCCCTCCAAAGCAAGATGCTGTGGCGTATGAAGACAACTTGGATTTATCAAACGTGTTAGCCGCGATCGCAGTTCAGATCCAGCGATTACGATTAACGCGGGAGCAGATGAGCGATTGCCTCTGGAAATTGTTTGGTAAGCGCAGCCAAGTATTTTTGGATGATATGGAATTGGCACAGTTGCAGTTGTGGCTAGAAAACACAAGCCGCCAATAGTTCTGGCTAAGAAGAGTTCTTGAGGAAGCTTTTTTACTGTAAGGACATGCTCAACCTAAATTCTTACAGAGAATAGTCGATATACTTAGTCAGTGAAGCTCTGCTTGGAAGAATTCCATGAGTGGTCAACCCCCAACCCGAAAAATCCTAATTCTTGCTGCAAACCCGAAAAACACTGCCAAGCTGCGACTAGACGAGGAAGTTCGGGAAATCCACAACGGGTTGGAACGGTCTAAACATCGCGATCGCTTTGTGATGGAAGCGCGTTGGGCAGTCCGTCCCGATGACTTGCGGCGATCGCTGCTGGACATTGAACCTCAAATTATCCATTTTTCCGGTCATGGGGTTGGGGCTGATGGCTTGATGCTGGAGGATGAAACGGGACAAGCCAAATTGATCAGTGCTGATGCTCTGGCACGTTTCTTTAGCCTCTTCAAGGGGATTGAATGTGTATTGCTGAATGCCTGTTATTCCGAGGTGCAGGCGGACGCAATTTACCTGTATGTGGATTATGTGGTGGGCATGAGTCAAGCCGTGGGCGATCTCGCTGCCATTAAGTTTGCTAAGGGATTCTACGATGCTTTGGCAGCAGGACGATCCTATGAAGATGCATATCAATTTGGCTGTAACGCGATCGATTTTGAAGATGTCTTACACCAGCAACACCTGATTCCTGTACTCAAGCATCGGGGTGCAGCTTCCCCTCCGCCCCCATCGTCCTCAACTTCTGACTCTTCCCCACCGTCTCCCTCGCTTTCCCAAATTCCTCTGGAACAGCCCGAAGGTCAGGTGGCATTAACCTCTCGCTTCTATGTCAAACGTCCGCCAATTGAGGAGGATTGTTATGCCGCGATCACCAAGCCAGGGGCTCTGATTCGCATCAAAGCGGCACGCCAGATGGGCAAAACTTCGTTAATGACTCGCATTCTAGATCAGGGGGCTAAGCAAGGCTATCGAGCAGTCCCGATTTACTTTCAGGAAGCAGATGGGGAAATCTTTTCCAGTCTGGATGGATTTCTGCGATGGTTTTGTGCCACCGTTACGGCGGAATTGAATCTAGCAGATACGCTGTCCCAGTTTTGGGCCGCCAGTACGTTAACAAGCAAGCAGAAGTGTGGTAATTACATTCGACAATTTCTGCTCTCAGAACTGAGGACTCCTCTGGTGTTCGGACTGGATGAAGTGGATTTGGTGTTTCAGCACCTTAAAATTGCTCAGGACTTTTTTGCCTTGTTGCGAACCTGGCATGAGCGAGGTAAAAATGAAGCACTCTGGCAACAGTTGAGACTGGTGATTGTGCATTCCAAGGAGGTCTATATTCCCCTGGATATGCACCAATCGCCATTTAATGTGGGCCTGCCGATTGAGTTGCCGGAGTTGACCCAGGTGCAAGTGGAGGATCTGGCAGAGCGGCATGGGGTGTCACTCACGGGAGATGAAGTCGGCAACTTGATGGCCATGGTGGGGGGACATCCATTTTTAGTGCGGGTGGCGCTGTATGAAATTGCTTCTGGACGACGATCTCTCCCCGAACTATTGCAGATTGCGCCTACGGATGAGGGCTGTTTTTATGACCATCTGCGGCGTCATCTGGTCAATCTGGAAGGCAATGCGGCATTAATGGAGGCGATGAAACAGGTGGTGTCGGCCAACGCACCCGTCCAGATTGGAGCCAATGAGAAATTTCAGCTTCGCAGTATGGGCTTGGTTAAGTTTCAACAGAATGCCGTGGTTCCCTTGTGTGAGTTATATCGAGTGTATTTTCGCGATCGCCTGAAACGGTAATAGCCATGAGCCAACAGTACTATGTGGGGGGCAGTCTGCCTCCGGATGCATCCACCTATGTCACTCGCAAAGCCGACCAGGAGTTGTATGAACGGCTGAAGGCAAGGGATTTTTGTTATGTGCTGAATTCACGCCAGATGGGGAAATCGAGCTTGCGGGTGCGGACGATGGCACGGCTACAGGCAGATGGAGTTGCCTGTGTGGATGTGCAGACGACAGAGATTTTGGAAGCAGGCATGACTCCAGAGCAATGGTATGCCGGAGTGGTGAACACCCTGGTGGTGGGGCTGCACCTCCAGGACGAGTTTGATGATGCGGCATGGTGGGCACAGCAGAACCGTTTCTCTGCCGTGCAGCGGTTTAGCCAGTTTATTGAAACGGTGTTGCTGGAGCGAGTGGCTCAACCCATTGTGATTTTCATTGATGAAATTGATCGCGTCCTCAGCCTCGATTTCAACCTGGATGCGTTTTTTGCCGTGATCCGGGAGTGTTACAACAAACGCGCCGATCATCCCGCCTATCGTCGTCTCACCTTTGCCCTAATTGGGGTAGCCACGCCGTCCGATTTGATCCGCGACAAACGCAGTACGCCATTTAATGTGGGACACGCGATCGCCCTGGATGGCTTTCAACTGGAGGAAGCGACTCCTCTTCTTCCCGGCTTAGCCACCAAAACCACCAATCCCCATGCCGTTCTTCAAGCCATCCTCCATTGGACAGGCGGGCAACCGTTTCTCACCCAAAAGCTCTGTAACCTGGTGTTGCAATCCCAGGATTCCGTTCCATCTGGATATGAAGCCGATTGGGTTGGTGATTTGGTGCGATCGCGCATTGTTGAAAATTGGGAAACCCATGATGAGCCAGATCATTTACGGACGATTCGCGATCGATTACTAAAAGATGAACATCGATCGGGCCGAATTCTAGGTCTTTATCAACAGATTCTACAAAATATTGAAATTAGTGCTGATACCAGTTCTGAACAAATGGAATTAAAACTTTCAGGTTTAGTCGTAGTTCGACAAGGCAAATTAGCTGTTTCTAGTAGTATCTACGAATCAATTTTTAACCAATGCTGGGTTGATCAGCAACTTCAAACTTTACGTCCTTACTCAGAATCAATTAGAGCCTGGAGTAGTTCAAATTATCATGATACTTCTCGACTACTTAGAGGAAAAGCATTACGAGATGCTTTGGAATGGGCAACTGGTAAAAGGCTTAGTAATGAAGATTACCATTTTTTATCTGCTAGCCAAGATGCTGATAAGCAGGAGATCCAGATTGCCTTAGAGGCGGAAAAGGAAGCACGTGCAGAAATCATGCAGATTTTCAAGAATATTGTTGACGGTCCACCGTCGAAGACACGTACATTATTACAATCTTCCGCCCAGCAGTTTACTGTCGCCTCTGTTGGAAGATCTACATGGTCTGGTTCGAAAATTGCGACCTTGATTACTTTAGGAATAACAAGTTTAGTTATAGGTTTACGTCAAGTCGGAGGATTTCAACCGTTAGAGGTCAAAGCATTTGATCAAATGGTTCGACTTCGACCAGAAGATCCCCCAGATTCACGGATACTTATTGTTTCGATTACCGACGAAGACATTCGCTCCCAAAACCGCTGGCCCATTTCAGATGGGGTGATTACGCAAGCAATTCGACGATTACAGCAGCAACACCCTCGGACGATCGGGCTAGACATGTATCGGGATGTGCCACATCAGCCGGGTCATGCTGAGTTACTTAAAGAATTGAAAGCGCCAAATATCATTGCAATCACACTTTTGGGTGATGCTGGAAAGCAGGAAGTCCCCGCGCCTGAAGGGGTTTCGCCAACTCAGGTTGGATTCAGTGACATTGTGGTAGACCCGGATGCGGTGGTGCGCCGCTATCTGCTCTATGCTAAAACCCAGACGAAAGACTATTACTCGTTTGCGCTGCGACTGAGTTTACACTACTTATCTAACAAATCTCACCCATTCTCAGTTAAGCCAGAGGAAGAAATTCGGATTGGCAGGACGGTTTTTCCATCGCTTAAGATAAACTCTGGCGGGTACGCCACACTGGACGATCGCGGCTACCAAGTTATGCTGGATTACAGCTCTTCCCAAAATGTTGCTCGCCAAGTGACATTAACCCAAGTGTTAAAAGGCGAAGTTGATCCTACCTGGATTAACAACAAGATTATTCTCATTGGTACGACGGCTGCTTCTGTCAGAGACTTATTCCTTACTCCTTACAATAATTCCAATGATAAAAAACCTGAAACCCCAGGAGTTATCATTCACGCTGAGGCGTTGAGCCAGATTATCAGTTCTATTTTAGATAACCGTCCTCTAATTTGGTTTTGGCCTGACTGGTTGGAGATTATATGGATTACATGTTGGTCTGTGATTGGAGGCTTCTTGGCGTGGCACATTCGCCCTCCTTTTCTTTTCATTATTAGTGCTACTGTCGCGCCTATAGTTTTGTTGAGTTTTAGCTATGGAGTATTTCTTATTGGAGGATGGATACCAATAATGGTTCCAGCTACTGTGCTTCTACTAAGTGAAACAATTGTTGTAAGCTATCGAGTCATACGTGAGAAACAACTTAAGCAGTTAATCCAATTAATTAATGAAAGAGACGAAAATGTTCAAAGTTGATACTCAGAGTTAATGCAAGGAACATTGGAAATGAATAATATTGTTCAAGAGCAGGAATTTTCTGATTTAAAACTTCGATTGATGATGAGAAAAGGTCAATCGTTGCTGTGGAGTTGTATGGAAAAGAAAGGCGATCGCAATAAAAGGCTTTATGATGTGGTCAGGCCAGAGGGGCGATCGCGGTGAAGGGAAGGAGCGATCACAGTAGAAGCAATGCTTAATTATTGAACAAAACGCTCTTCAGCCCAGTAATAGGCATTGAATCATGAATGTGCAACTGATTGAGTCACTCGTGCAAGTAATTTTGTCGCTCTCAGAAGAAGAGCAGGCATTATTGTCACAGAAACTTGCCGAAGCACAATTAGCAACAATCCATTTAAGTCAATCCAATCATGCAGATACCGATGAACAAAGCCTTCAGCCCCTCATTGCTGCGGGAAGAATCATTCCACCTGCCCACCACCCAGATCTTCCCTCCATTTCTGAGGCGGAACTGAAAGTCATGGTTAGCAACATCCAAATTTCTGGCAACCCTCTGTCAGAGACGATTATCGAGGAACGGGGTGAATGGTAGATGCTTACTGGACGGATTGTAATCCCAACTGACTAAGTTTGAGAATTAATGCCTGAATGACTGACACATCTTCTCGACTCTAACCTGCTAAGCAGTGCTCAAGCGCTGTTCAAGCGGAATTGCACAATCAACTGTGGTGCATTTGAAATAGAGTGGTTTTCGTTTTGCAGTTTGAGATTTGGATGGGCTACAAGGATCTAGATCAGAAGCAGATTTGAGTTCCACCGTTGAGGGTAAGTTCCAACCTTGCACCAAAGCCTTGTGCAACCAATGCCAGCCAATCTTGAAATAACTGTTGCCTCGGAACCAGTGGGGGTCAACCTGACGCCGATGGCCTTGCTCGACAACGGTTGTGCCGATACTGGTTAAGTAAAGCGTGGCAATCGCAAGGACCAAGCACAAGCGTGAAAGCATGGGAGCAGACCGAATGTGCGAGGATTCGAGTTGAAAACCGTTAGATTTATCGTCTAAAAAGTTCTCCTCAATTGAAAATCTCAAACCGTATTCAACAAAGGTTTCGACGCTGGTTGGTTGGTCACTCACAACGTACCAGCGTTCTCGACTAGGATAATGGTGTGCTAAGGCTAGATGCACCAAGCCGTAACGAGCTTTCGTAATCTGCACGTGCTGCAGGAATAAGGCATGACTGGTGGACAAAGTGTAGAACCCAAGGGGCGTGCCTTGCTTGCCGCGATACACGAGGAAATTCGATTTAACCCGAATCCGATAGTGCCAGCCTAAGCGGTGCAGGTGTTTGAATAACTCGACATCGGCAAACCCCCGGTCGGCTAAGAACAGCACTTCAACCCCTGCTGGCAACCGCCCAACCACCGTTTCCAACAAGGGTGCCTAGACTGCATGGGCAACCGTACTGCTGGCATGCTCCAACACCTTCCAAGCAATCGGAATTCCTCGCCCACGGTACACCACCACAATTCGAATGATGCAGTATTTGTCCCACAGCATCGTCGTGTCGAGGGCTAAAACGATGCGGTTTTGCTCCCAATTGGTCAGGGCATACCGAATCAATCCCTCATACATCGCATGCTCTTGCACTCGCTCATTGCGGAGCCACCGCGAGAACCGCCGTTGCGTACTTTGAGCATAAACAGCAGAGGTTTGCACATAGTCAATCCAAGCGGTTAAACTCACTTTCCCGCTCCGGATTAAACCAACGACCATCCACACCAACCCATACAGCAGGCGTTGGTCTCGCGGATAGCAATATTGACCGAGTAGCTCCTGCAGCGCATGATAAAGGCGAGGGGTTTCTTCCATTGTGTTGTCTGATGATGTGGTAATCCTCAGCCTACTTGGATTTGACCCCTCATTCGAGAAAATGTGTCAGTCAGCCAGGAATTAATGCAAGTGAGACATTGGCTTGTCTAGCAGCAACAGCAAGGGATGTTCCGCTACGAGCTTCGATGATAAACTGACGAACTCGATCACACAATGGATCATCCGCTTTGGCAAGCCCACGAGCGACTTCCCTTCGGGAACACTTCGTGAACGCACTTGCATTCCTGCTTCCACCCGCCTCAATGTCTCTGACGTTGAAAGGGCTAATCCTGGGTTCGTTTTGAAAACGATTCAGGTGAACCATGTGCCGCTATCACATTGAAGACGTGTAGCTGCTGGCGACCCTGAGAATCTACCGTCTTGATAAACAGATTGGTTAAGTTCGCGATCGCCTCCAGGGTTTATCCTATAAAACATTTGCACTGAGACTTGGGAGATACCGAGTTGAATCCGTCGCGCCAGCAAACTGGAACCTATCAAGCTCCTCCCGTGGAGTCGCTGCAAGGCGTGGTCGAACGGCTCACCTACCACTCGGAAGAATCGGGCTACACCGTCGCTCGGCTGAAAGCACCCCGTACCAGTGAACTCGTCACCATCACAGGCAACTTTGCCACCATCCAGGCAGGACAAACTCTACAACTACAAGGCACCTGGAAAGATCATCCCAAATTTGGCACTCAGTTTCAGGTGACGCAGTACCGCGAAACCAAACCCGCCACGATCACGGGGATTGAAAAGTACCTGGGCAGCGGCTTGATTAAAGGGGTGGGACCCGTCACCGCTAAACGCATCGTCGCTCACTTTGGGCTGGAAACGCTGGACATCATTGAACACCAGATTGAGCGCCTGGTGGAAGTTCCCGGCATTGCCCAGAAACGAGTGAAACTGATTCAGACAGCCTGGGTGACGCAAAAGGCAATCAAGGAAGTGATGCTGTTCTTGCAAAGTCATGGCGTTTCCACGACCTATGCGGTCAAAATTTACAAGCAGTATGGGGATGAATCGATCGCCACTGTCACCCATAATCCCTATCAACTGGCAACCGATGTCTACGGCATTGGCTTTGTCACTGCCGATGCGATCGCCCGAAATCTCGGCATTGCTCCCGGTTCTCAGTTTCGCTACCGCGCTGGCATTCTGCATGTGTTGGGGGAAGCCTCTGAAGACGGGCACTGCTTTTTACCCCACGATGAGTTAATTGGGCAAGGGGTGAAGCGATTGGAGATTGAGGATCACCAGCCCAATCCCGACTCTGTGGAGTTTTTAATTCACCTGATGGTGCAAGAGCGGGAGTTGGTCAAAACCGAAACGCCGATCGCTGGGCTGGAACAATTTGGCTACTATGCGCCACCCTTCTTTGCAGCCGAACACAAGCTGGCAGAACGGTTGCAACAGCTTTTGAGGCAACCACTTGAGGTTGATCTGCCCCGCGTTCAAAGTTGGATTGAGCGGTTCGTCCAAAAAACGGGAACCCCACTTTCGGAGCAACAGCGCCATGCGGTCGAGATGGCAGCGAGTCAGCGAGTGCTGATCCTCACCGGCGGTCCAGGTTGCGGCAAGACCTTTACCACCCGCACGATCGTGGCACTGTGGAAGGCAATGGGGAAGTCGATCGCGCTTGCATCGCCCACGGGACGGGCAGCCCAACGGTTAAGCGAAATGACCGGACAGGAAGCGAAAACAGTGCATCGCCTGCTGGAGTTTGACCCCAAAACCATGAAGTTCAAGCGGGATGTAGACAATCCCATTCCGGCTGAGGCGATCGTGGTGGATGAAGCCTCGATGCTCGATCTATTTCTGGCGAACTCGCTGACCAAAGCGATCTCGCTGGATGCCCAACTATTGCTGGTGGGAGATACCGATCAATTGCCCAGTGTCGGACCCGGCTCGGTATTGCAGGATCTGATTACCTCTAAACAAGTTCCGGTGGTGCGGCTGACTCAGGTGTTTCGGCAAGCGCAAGCCAGTCAGATTGTCCGTAATGCTCACCGGATTAATGGGGGACAATTCCCACAATTAGAGCCAATCTCTAACGCACCTCAGTCGGATTGTCTGTGGCTGGGCGCACCAGAGCCAGAACAAGGAGTCCAGGGAATTCAGGACTTAATCACTGATTTGATTCCCAAACAGGGCTTTGATCCAGCCCGTGATGTACAGGTGCTTTGTCCGATGACGCGGGGAGAGGTCGGCACCCGTAATCTCAACATCGTTTTGCAACAACTGATCAATCCGCCCAGTTCAGACAAAACTGAAATTATGCGGGCAGGAATGACGCTGCGGGTGGGCGATCGCGTCATTCAAAAGGTCAACGACTACAACCGAGAAGTGTTCAATGGCGACCTGGGTATGATTGTAGCGGTGGATGTGGAAGAACAAGAAGTGACGGTACAATTTGCGGAGCGATCCGTGAGCTACGACTACGCGGATCTGAATGAAATCACACTGGCGTGGGCAGTGACAATCCACAAGAGCCAGGGCAGCGAATATCCGGTGGTGATTCTACCCATCTATATGCAGCACTATCTGATGCTGTCGCGTAATCTGATTTACACTGGCTTAACCCGTGCCAAAAAGTTAGCAATTGTAGTGGGTCCGCAGAAGGCGATCGCCCTGGCAGTGCGGCAGATTAAGGATCGTCAACGGTATACGCTGCTAGATAAACGGCTACAAGGGCGGTAGATTGCAAGGAGGAAGATGTAACACTTCCTCTGGACAGTTTTTTGAACTGCATTATAAGGCTTTCAGAGCTTATGGTTCAAGGGGGGAGTTTTTTTCAGAGTTAACCCTGCCCTTAACTTGAGAGAAAAGATCCCGCCCACGACGGCATAAGGGTTTGAGCCTCAAAACCCCCTCACTTTCTGTCCGTGTTGTTCTGAGAAAAATTGAGAATAACAATTGTAAATAGGTATTCTATAAAAAGAACAAAAGAACTAACCCTATGGTTTACTCGCCAATAAATCCTCGCCCCGATACTCTGCCGCTAAATGGTCTTGAGTGGGATCGCTTTGAGTCATTCTGCACTGAGTTTATTGCCCATCTTCCAGAAGTGAAGCCTTGGGCTGTTCATCGGTATGGACAGCAGGGAGACCAACAGAAAGGCATAGACATCATTGCTGAAATGGAAAACGGGGAGCATTGGGTCTTTCAGTGCAAGAAATACAAAAGCTTCAAGGCTAGCCAAGCACAATCAGCGGTTAGGAAATGCACCTACCAGGCTAATAAGTACGTTCTCGCGCTGTCCTGTAAAGCCTCTACAGAGGTGCGGGATGAAATTCAAAAACATCAAGACTGGGATGTGTGGGATGTTGAAGACCTTTCACGTATCGTAAAAGATTTGCCACCAGAGGTTGCCCGTCGAATTGTTGAGCGTCACTTTGGGAAGGTTTGGCGTAGAGAGTTTTTAGGTCTAACAGGATTAATAACCTTTGTTTCAGCTTCTAATTTTTTCGAGCGCTGGTTGAAAACGGACCAACCGTTTAACCACAAGTGGCAGTTAGTTGGGCGTGACACTTCTCTCGCTCAGCTTCATAACTTTGTTAAGAGTGAGTCTCAGATTGCGTTTCTTTATGGCCGAGGTGGAATCGGCAAGACAAGGCTTGTGTACGAATTTTCTAAAACGTTTGGGACTTGCAACGCTGCCTGGGTGCTTCGATTTTGGATGGAGGGAACACCAATTAATTCTGAGAGTTTGGATGAATTGCCTGTAACCCAAACTGTTGTGGTTATAGACAATGCCGACCGCTGCGATGATCTACCGGTACTACTAGCCTTTGCTCAACAGCACCCTCAGATTCTGAAACTCATCTTTATCATTCGTCCTGGCAGTCTTGAGCGTTTAAAGACTCAAACTACTCACAAAGGAATAAGTTTGGAGGTTTTGGAAGAGCTTAAGGCACTCGATCGTAGCCAAGTCAAAGAATTAGCTCGGCAGGCATTAGGTGATGAATATTGCCACTGGGTTGATCAACTGGCAGCCGTGACAAGAGACTGTCCGCTTGTAACCGTTGTAGGTGGATGGCTTCTGCGCAAGAAAAATATTGCTCCCGCCTTGTTAGAGCGTGATCAAGACTTTCAAAATGAAGTGCTAAGCCGGTTGCAGGAAAACTTTTTAGAGTCAATTGGCAATGAGTCGGCTCGTGAAAGATGTCGAGAATTACTCAAGCTTATTTCTGCTGTTTCGCCTGTGTACCCAAATAACCCAGCCTTTCAAGAAGTTGCTTCAAAGTTTCTCAAAACGACCAAATCAAATTTACTACATGATTTAGAATCTCTTGAAGAGTCAAGTATTCTGATTCGTCGAGGAAAAAGTTTACGAATTACGCCAGATGTTTTATCCGAGCATATTTTGACAACCGCTTGTTTGACTAAGGAAGGAATTCCTACAGGATATGTTCAAGAGAGTTTTGAGTTGTTTAATAAGTTGTGTCTAAAGTCAATTCTGCGAAACTTTTCGGAGCTAGATTGGCGTATTAGTGCAACTAGCAAGCAAAAAGTAGACCTTCTTACAGAGATTTGGCAAAAGATTTGGGATGAATTTCGTTCAGCGTCGAACTCCGGTAGATATCAGTTGCTAGATTTATTGGGAGAAATGGCAGTTTACCAGCCTAAACAAGCGCTTGATTTGGTGGAATTTACTATGCAGAATCCTGCCACAGTATTGGATCAAACAGACTTTGCAGCGTTTTACACTCACCAGAAAGTTTTGAAAAAGCTACCTCCGTTGCTGTATGAGATCAGCTACACAATGAGTTACTTGCCGCGCTGTTGTGATTTGTTATGGGAGTTAGTAAAACAAACTAGCTCAGAAATTTCAACCTCTGAGCAATCTGCCTTACAAGTTCTGATTCACCTAGCTGAATACGATGTTTTTCCTCGCAAGGATTTGGAATACAACCACTTGGTTGTGGAAGCAGCCGAACGCTGGCTAAAGGATCCTCATGCTTTTAGTTATCAAGGCTCTCCCTTAGACGTGCTAGATCCAGTCTTAGCTAGAACGTATGAGTCTACCAGAACAGAAGGCTTAACGATTACGATGCAGGAGTTTTATGTCAATCAGGAATATACACAAGTAGTTCGAGATAAAGCACTGCATCTAATTGATGGATGTATAGCTTCTGAGCAACCAAAGATAATTCTACGATCGCTCAAAAGCCTAGATAAAGCTTTAGCCAACCCAGATACTAGGTTCAGTCAAAGAGCAGATAACCAGTGTGAGCAGTGGGTTCCTGAGCAGCTTAAGATTTTGGACATGATTAGCCAATTGGTTGGGCAAACAACTAATCCACTAATCCAATTAGAAATTCTTCAGATGATGCATGAACACGCTCATCATGCTTATGATGGCTCAGTGAAACAACAGATGTTAGCAATCATTAATGCCATCCCTGTTAACGATCAGTTAAAGTTGACCGGAGCATTAATTTGCAGCAGCCGATTAGCATGGTTAATTAAGCCAGTTGAACAGCCAGAATCTAATTCTGATACGTCTGACGAGTCTTTTGAGAGCGATTGGCAACGGCAGTGTAGGCTGTCGAAAAATATTTGTGCTGATGCTGTACACCAGCTTTTTCAGACTTTTTCAGATCCCCGTGAAGCGGTCAGCGAAATTCGTGTGCGACTAGACCTGGCAGTAAATGCAGGTCTGCAACCGGAATTTGACGAGTTAATTAAGACATTGGGTGATTTAGCGAAGACAGACTATCTGACCGGAATTTGCAGCGCAATCATTCAAAACCCCAAATATTTAGCAGCGTATCTAGGATTGCTGCTGTCTAAATTAAGAGAAGAAGATATTGAAAGTGCGATTGCTCTTGCACAAACTGCTGTTGACACTGAAAATCCAAGTCTTTGTGCTTCTATAGCTCAAGGTTTTTGGGGTGGAGCAGAAAACCTTCAGCCTTTAGACATTGACTTAATCCGAAAACTTGCTCATAGTGACTATCCGGGAGTAAAGAAACAGATATTTTATACTCTACAAAATATCAGTCAGCTTGAACCACGCCTAGGGACAGAGATTGCATTAACAATCAATGTTGGCGAATCTTCTGAACTCGCTGATTCTCTATGTAGGTTTTTCGATCCCAATTATGGAATCTCACCTGAGGAATTAACGCATGAACAACTAGAGGTGATTCTTAGCAAATTAGAGAACGTTGCCGATTTGGATCAGTGCAACATTTGTAGATTCCTTTCCTACGCTTGCAGTCGATCTGCTCGTGCAACGATTAATCTATTGCTGGCAAGATTGAGAAACTACGCCAAAGAGGAAACTTTTTATCCCTTTCCTCGATTGGGATTTCGACACAACCCCAATGGTGGTACGGTACTGTCTGGGTTACAGGACAGCCAAGACTACCAAGATATTCTCAGTGAGGTTCGCGATTTGATGATGAGCGAGGAATTAAAGGCAACATCGTGCTTACCACGCCTCTTCAAACTGATCTCTCTCGACCTCAATTCTGTGAGCCTTGAAGTTCTTAATTGGTGGATTAACTCAGGTGACGCTACAAAAGTGAAAAATGCCAGCCAACTGCTTCAAGATGCTTCCTCACTATTTGTCTTCAAGAACAACGATTTCGTGGCTAATCTATTAAACCAGGCAGCGTCTGTTGGCAGTGAGTGTCTTAAAGAAGTACGTCACAGTCTTTTACACACCCTTGTATTCAGAAGCTTATCTCGCACAGTAGGACAGCCGTCGCCAACAGTTGTGGATGAGCGAGAGCAAGCAATGAAGATCGCTGATAAGCATCCCCTTCATTCTTCAGTCCGAAACTTCTATCAAGAGATTGCAGAACGTGCTCAAAACACGATTCAAGAACAAGTTGAAATGGATGAAGAATTGCTGGAGTAGGGGCAAAGGGAGCAATGCTGCAAACAACAGAAGCGGACTTTGAGCGTGTCGAGAGCGGTTTCACAATCAAAGTGTCAAGACTATCTAACATCTATGAGTTTTGACAAAGGATTTGGATTGCGAGGTGTCGATAGGATTTATTACTAGGACGTGTTTTAAAACCAGCGCTAACATAGATATAGTAGAGCTTTGAGAACAATTAGCAAATTTGGTAACACGGAATCCAATTTCTCGAAAGAACTTAACCGATCAACAATGGCAACGACTGCAACCCTTGTTGCCGAAGCCAAGTCAGAAGGGTGGGCGACCTGCCAATGACCATCGCACAACGATCAATGGAATCCTTTGGATTCTTCGCACAGGTGCCCCTTGGCGAGACTTACCTGACCGGTATGGTGCCTGGGAGACAGTCGCCGGTCGCTTTTATACTTGGCGCAAAAGTGGACTATGGCAGCAAATCCTGAAGCACTTGCAACAACAGGCGAATGCTGCTGGAGAGTTTGACTGAAAGCTTCACTTGGTTGATGGCACAGT
The DNA here is from genome assembly GCA_033764965.1 of Leptolyngbyaceae cyanobacterium bins.302. Taxonomy (GTDB): domain Bacteria; phylum Cyanobacteriota; class Cyanobacteriia; order Leptolyngbyales; family Leptolyngbyaceae; genus JSC-12. Next base: position 24,817 of record JANRIN010000137.1, read on the forward strand.
CATTCGAGCGCATCAACATGCCGCTGGTGCCAAGGACAGCAGTGCTGAACAGGAAGCCTTGGGATACAGCAAAGGCGGCTTTAGCACCAAGATTCATCTCCGCTGTGACGGGAATGGTAAGCCTGTGACTTTTTTGATCACGGTTGGTCAACGCCATGAGTCTGTGATGTTTGAGTCCTTGATGGAACAAGGGGCGGTCAAACAATCCGGTCGGGGACGTCCCCGTTTGCGTCCGCAACGGGTGGCTGGAGATAAGGGCTATACCGGGCATCCCATTCGCGCCTACTTGCGACGGCGGGGCATCGGTGCGGTGATTCCTCGCCGTCGCACCGAATCTCGTCGCGGCACTCGCTTTGACCCTCAGGCGTACCGTCAACGCAACCGAGTCGAACGAACGATCAATCGCTTCAAACAGTTCCGCCGGATTGCCACCCGATATGAAAAACGAGCCGACAATTACCTGGCAATGTTAACCATTGCTGCAATTCTGCTTTGGCTCTAGGGTTTTAAAACACACCCTAGTCGAAATAGCTTAGCAGCGTATTATATTTCAAGCTAGCGAGTGCAGAAGTGATCTTTGAGACAGCCGCTCAAAACATCCAGATTTATACGCGATCAACTCAGATGGATTAGTAAAGCTGCAAACGATGGCAATCATCAATGCTGTTGAATGCCCAGTTGATTGAGTTTAATGATCAGCGAGGGTGAGACGATCGCCCATTCTGCCGCGATCGCCACCGGGACACCGCTCCGAGCTTGTTGGAGAAAGTTTCGCACTCGATCAAACAGAGGATCATCGGCTTTAGCAAACTTGCGGTCGATCGCCACCTGAATGCCTGCCTCCACGCAATCCAAATCGATCGCCTCACGGGTCAGAGTAGTGTGATTCGTCGATGCTGTCAGCGGTTGAGCCGGATCGTAAACTGGAGCACGATTGGACAGTTGAATCATGCTGTAGTCTGGCTTGCCGTTTGCCGCAACAACATTGAATACGTAAGTATTTCGGCTATTCGTCTTGACGATCAGATTAGTGACAGAAGTGGTCGTTGCCCCTGGAAACCGGAGCAGTTGAATTTGCCGTAGGTAGATTGTGCTGGCAGTGCCTTGTTCAAGCAGCACATCCGTGTTGTAGACCAACCGAGAGGGGTCGGCTAAAGCAATGCTGGTAATGCGCTGGTTCAGGAGCGAAAAGTCGATCGCTGTAATCCGCCCAGACCAGACTTTCACTGTCAGCTTTGGAGTACGCGGCGAAACCTGGATGATGTCACTGGCTGTAGCTGGAAGCGCCTGAGCCACCGATGGAATCGAGGGAGTCGATGGTAAATTGACTGAGTTGAGCGGCAATGTTCCAATCGTAAGTACTGCTGCCAATGAGTGAAGTTTCATGCTTTTCTCCTATCCGCTAACGCTGAATTTCAAAGAATGTATTGAACACCACGGAGACCGATTGCCCCTGCTGCACAACCATCAACTTGGGGCGGGAGTATTGCTGCTCGGTAATGGTGTCAGCCCGCTTTCGCAGGCGATCGGCGGTCACGCCAAAAAATCCTTCCAGGGCAGCACCCAAAATGTTAGGACTGCGGCGCTTGCGACTAAAGGCTTGTCCATTGCTAAAGGGGGCATCGAAGCTGGAGAAACTTTCCTCATCCGGTTGGTTGAGCAATTCTCCAACTTTTCCCAACGCATTTAAACCACCCACTAGCAAATCCTGTCCCGCCACAATTCCGGCTCCATCCTCAAAAGCTTGAGCAATCAATGGTTCATTCTGTGCCCCTCGAACCAGCAAGCTATTTGCCGGGACTTGTTGTTGCCGCGTATTGCCTCCCCAGTCTTTGTAGACGATCGCAACTGCACTTTGATCCACATGACCTGTAAACTGTTCGACCCTGTTCACCTCGGTAATCAAAAGCGTGCCTTTGGGCAAGGCTATCCGTCCATCGGTGGCAATCACATCTTCGGTTAGTTCAACGGTGAAACGTCCCAAACCTGGCTTCGTTTCCTCCGATGCCAGCATCGGGACAACGACAGTTGCAGGAACGGTCGTGCCAATCGCCACCTGCATTGGCTCACTATCGAGCGATCGCTCATTCAAAATCCGCTGTTGGGTAGCGTTATTGCTCGGTGCGATCAATCGTCTGGAGGCAAGCTGGACGGAATTGTTTAGCGCCGGGAGTTCAAGGATTTCATCAGTCGAGAAATCGCTACTTGATTGCTGGACTGGATTAATCTTCGGCTCAAATCCAATCCGCACCGTTGGAATCACACCCGAACCTGTCGCTGCCTCCACAATTTGCTGAGTAGTAGCGGCTGAGGGAATTGAGCTATCGGCTGTTTGAACCGACTCCTCCGTATTGTCGGTTTGTTGCTGTCCCAGTTGCGCTAATTGATTCCAGCGGGCAAAGGGGTCGATGAGTTCAGCTTTTGGGAGCAGTTGTGTTGTACGAACCACAGGTACAGGGCGCTCTCTCGGTGGGCTAAATCGCTCAATCACACGCGGTTCTGGCGGTTCAGATCGGATGACGCGCCGTGGCTCTCGCCGTTCTCGCCGCTCTCGCTCCTGTCGCTTGACGGGGGTTGACTTAGATTTGGGTTCTGCCCCCTCAGCTTTCACCTGCTGTTGCTGGAACGCCAACTGGCTTTTGAGCTCGGCTGAGTCATCTGGACTCAACGTGGGGACAGGAGTGGGAGCGGTAGCAACTTCTGGAACCCTTTTGGAGGACGGTGCCAGTAGTCCAAACCAGATGCCAGTGCCAGCTAGAAACAGTAACCCAACAGGCAGAGCTACAGCCGCCATTCGGGGAAACGGCGACTCATGCACCGGGCGCGTATCGCCACCCTCCTGTTCCTGTACCAGTCGATACTCGGTTTCCAGTAGTTGCTCCGGTTGCTCTGGCTGGTAGCCTGCCAGTCGTGCGGCTTCATCTGGATCGATGGTGGTTGGCGGTGGAGTGGGGGAAGTCGCTGAGGTAGCTTGGGAAGAATGGTGTCCGTTTTCAGGCATGGTTTCAGGTTCAATCTAAGGTTGGCTAGAGGGGGTGAATGGCTCAAGTTTGCTGATCTCTAATCCAGCTTCTCGGAGGCTGTAGACGGCTTTTTCAACCTCCAGGGCATTCTTACCGAGCGGGGATTTGGGAATATCGACGGCTTCGAGAGTAAAGGTGCGGTTGAAGGGAATTTCTTCTTCGCCCTGCTGACTGACGATCGTGCGAGTGGCAATCATGTCTACCTGATATTTGCCAGGAGCGACCGTTCGAGGTTCGGACAAGTATTTGACTAAAAGAACCGATCGCACTTCACCACTAAACACACCACCCGGTGTCAGTTCTGAGATCGCCTTTCTTGACTCTTCCCGAAAACTGCTGGTCTCTGACTCTTTGGCTTTGCCCTGCAACAGGTAGGAAGCGAGATAGGCAGTCGTGGTCAGACGGTTACGACCCACTTTGTAGCCCTTATCCGGTTCAGGCGTACCGGGTAGCTTACTTTCCCAGTTCCAGGTCAGCATTGCCCAGTTGCGTGCCACGTTTTTGATCACATCTGATGTGCGATACGTACCCTCTTCTTCTGTCATGACTGAGGCACTGCCATTCGTCAGTTGCACAAAGGTGGTCTTCCGGGCAGCGAGATGATTGATGCGGGCGGCTAGAAACAGGATGAAGAGCGTTTGCAGGGCAACAAAAATCGTCAGCCCCAGGAAGCTCATGGGCAAGAGGTTTTTGCTCTCCGGCAACAGTGTGGGTTGAAAGCGGCGAATTTTCTGCATAGCGTTCATTTAGGACATCTGACGTTCCATTGTTTGCCGTCTGAGCAAGGGCGACATCGGAGCAATGGCAGGTTTTGAATTGGGTTCCAACGAGATGGAGAAATTTAGAGCAATAAATACTGTAATTTCTCCCAGGTGGCATAGCCTGATTAGGAAACTACCAATCATACCCACGATTAAACAAAGCTCTCAAATGCTTCTACGCCAACGCCTACAGCATCCTATCACCTGGTTGATAGATTGGTTTTAAGTCTAAATTTAGGGTGAAAAAACTGGGCTAATTGGGAGATCACAATTGAGGAACGGTGATTCAAGATAAAGGCTAATTCGTGTTCTTCATGTCCTTCATTGCGAGTCTTTTTCTGATGCTGATGCACAAATTTCACTCCAATCGTTCCACTTTCGCTTTTGCTAAATTGAGTGCTGCACTGGGTCTAAAGCCACAAGATACTCCCTGGATTGCTTCTATCACTGCAATGGCAGGCTGGTTCTTTTATCGTCATCCGGTTCTGTCCTTTCCAATCGCGATCGGCGTTGCATTCACAGTGTTGGTTATGTTCCTGGACAAACAACTCCAGGTATTTAATCGCTTCACTAAACTGAGATTACGACCCTGGTACATTCTGGTTCCATTCGCGGTGATCGCCTTCATCCTCAACACCCTGCAACCGGCTCACGCCATTTTCCTCAGTGGGTTGCAGGAATTTATTGCTGAAATCGCTACAGAGAGTGCGGCAGGCGGTGAGGGGGTTTCAGAAGACACGATCGAGCTGGTGTTCAACATCATCCGTGCCATTTTCTTACTGCTGGTGGCGGTCGCTGCTCTGTTTGCCTACAACCAGGCACAGCAGGGAAATGACTGGCGACCGATCGCGGGTCAGATTGCCCTCGCTTTTGGCGTGGTGCTGGGGCTGGATGTGATCACCGCTCTGTTTGTGCAAGAAGCCTGAAGCCTCGTCTTCGTTGCGTCTGATGCTGATTTGATTGTTGTTTGTGTTGAAACTATGGCACTCCGAGATCCTGACAAAGACTTTATCAAAGTCAACAAAGCTCTGGGTAAAGTTCCCAGCATTGGACCGATTCCAGCGAATCAACTGGTGCCCTGGGCGTGCATCTTCTTCCTCTCCTGGATCGTGATGCAAGAACTGCTGGGTCTCGGATTGTTTGCCTTCTTCGCCCTCTCGTTCTGGCTGATCGTCAGCTTTTGGTTGCTCACAGGCAATCGGTCTTACGACTTTACAGATCGGCTCAAGAATCCACCTGGAAGCGATTGGACGGTGGGCTATCGCTCTTACCGATCGCTGCTTCAGCCAACAAAACAGCCACGCCCTCAACGCCGATAAGCCCCTTCTGCTTAAACACCTATGAACCGGAAACCTCTGCCCACAACCGTTGTGACCGACCAGTTGGGTCAGCGTCATGTCCTGCATCCATTTGAAAATCAACTTGACCTCTGCTGCATGGCGCGGTTGCTCAAAGACAATCGGGAGGTGGGTGCTTACCTACTCAATCGCGGCAATTCCTGGCAACTTGTGTTTGGCTTCCGGCTACGGGGGCTGCACACCCACCTGACTCGCGAGGAACTGATGTCCATCAGTACTCAACTGGAAGAGGCGATGAAAGACTGTCCAACCGGGGAGTCCCTGCGCTTCTACCTCAGTTGTTTTGCGGAAGACACCGATCGTCAGCAAGAATTGGACTCGTTAGTGAATCAGACCGCATCCTCTCTGGCACGGGTACTGGGGCGGTCTGAGCAAGCACGGGTACAGCAACTCACCCAATCGGGAATGCGACGACAGTGGGAGTCTCTGGTGTTTTGCACCTACACCATCGACGAATCGGGTCAGCCGCAGTGGGGCGATGTGATCAGCAAACTGACCCGCACGCTGATGTCTGGAGTACAAAACTTTTCAGACTGGCTACGAGGCGCGGAACGGGAGTCACATAAACGGTTTCTGGTACAGGTCTTTGCTCAAGCCTGGGAGTCGTTTCAAACCTGGGAATTGTTGCTGGATGCCAAAGCAGGGCTAGAGGTGTCACCCCTGACTGCTCAGGATCTCTGGCAGTGGATCTGGTTGCGGTTCAATCGAGTTGCAGCCCCTCCCCTGCCTCAGTGCTTAACCTGGCAGGATTCCCCCGAAGGTACTGAGTTGGTGGAAGCCACCACCACAAGTCGTCACTCTACGACAGTCTTGATTGGAGGTAGGGATGGACAATCTGCCTGTCCAGAGCATCGGCAGAATCGCTCCTGCGTCTGGGTCAACCGACGAGTCGGTGGACTGCTAATGATGCAGGAGCCACCAGAGGGTTGGCTCAACACTCGCGCTCAACTGTCTGCCCTGTGGAAGGTGTTGTCCCATTCGGGAGTACGCGATACGGAAGTGCTGGTGGAAATCAATCCCGCCAGTCGGGTTCTGATTCAGGACAACCTGGCACGCACTGCCCGCCAATCTCGCACCTCTTCAACCCGTGCCTTGCAGAAAGGGCAGGGGCGGGATGTCGGGGCGGAAGTGAAGGCGGAGGAGTCGTTTGAGGCACAGCGCAAACTCTACAAGGGGTCAGTGGCATTGCATTGTTCAGTCGTGCTGACCGTGTGGCGCAATACCACTGACGAGTTGGATAGTGCCTGTGACCTGCTGGCAAAGAGTTTTGGCTCTGCCAGTGTGGTGCGAGTGCGGCATGTTGCCTGGGAGGTCTGGCTGCAAAGTTTACCAATCACGCTCCGGCGGCTGATGCAGTTCAATTCGCCCCTCGACCTGGAAGACCGTCGCCTCACCCTCGACAACGAGACGGTGATGGGAGTGCTGCCGCTGATGCTACCTCGATCGCTTGACGCTGGAGGGGTAGAATTCGTGACGATGGCAGGCGGCAGACCACTTCACCTCGATCTGTTTGAGCGGCAAACCGTCCACGCCTTGCTCACCGGGCAAACGGGTTCAGGGAAGTCGGTGTTGCTAGCACAGTTCATTTACCGGGCATTGCTGTGCAATATCCCGGTCACTGGAATGGATATGCCAACTGCAGCGGGAGAATCGACGTTCAAAACGCTGGTGGAAGCCTTGGGAGCAGAGCTTGGAGCTTATGTAGACATTCGCTCTAAACGAGACAACCTACTGCAACCGCCCGATCTGAGGGCATTTGACGACTCCGAGTTTGAGTCGCGCCTCAAGTCCTGGAAAAGTTTTGTGCGGAAGGCGCTCAACACGCTGGTCATGGGCAAGCTGCATAGTCCCCACCTAGCACAGCGAGTCGATGACATCTTGCTGCAAGCCTTGGAGGTGTTTCTAGAAGATGGGGACATGATCGAGCGGTACAATCTGGCATTCCAATTCGGTTGGCGATCGCCCCAGTGGCAGCAGATACCCACACTGCACGATTTCATCCGCTACGTCTCGAAAGAACGGTTACAGCTCACGTCCTACGAAGCGATCGATGCTCAGGCAATTAACCAGATCCGCTCTCGCCTCCAAGCGGTGCTGGCTTCTCCCCTGGGTGATGTCCTCGGTCGTCCCAGCAACATTTCACCGGAACCCCTGATGAAGTTCTTTGCGCTCACCGGACTGGACAACGACTTTGATGCCCTGGTGCTGTCGATCGTCGCCTATGGAGCCTGCATTCGCACCGCCCTCTCCTACCCCAAAAGTCTGTTTGTCGGGGATGAGTTGTCTACCCTGTTCAAAAAAGATGGCTTTGCCAACGTCGTGGGGGAACTGTGTGCTACGGCTCGGAAGGACGGGATCTCGATTCTGCTCTCCTCACAAGACCCCGATACGATTGCCACTTGTTCGGCGGGTTCCATGATTATGCAGAACTTGACCTACCGCCTGACCGGACGATTAACCGCCAATGCCTGTGCGTCGTTCCATCGCTACCTCGGCTACCCGATGGAGGTAATTGTCGAAAATGCCTCCGAGAAGTTTTTGCCGCGTCGCTCCAACCTGTCCTCTTGCTGGTTGATCGAGCGATCCGGGCAGTTTTGGAGCGTCTTCTACAGTCCAGCAGAAATGCTCCTGGCAACCGTTGCCAGCGGGGAAGGCGAACGCGCGGCACGGGCAAGGGTTTTAGCACAGTATCCCGACACAGAGGTAGGACGGATCGAAGGACTGGCAGCGTTTACGCCCCTGTACATTGCAGCACTGAAGGAGGGGAGCGGCTTCGACCAGATTGCGGCATCAACTCAGCCGCACTGGCAACATTCAATCTCATCAGAACAATCATCAGAGTCTCATCAACCCCTGATCCAGGTTCGTTAGTTCAACTTATTACAAAGGAAAAATCATGTATCGGTCATTCATTTGGAAACTGTTGTTGATATCCCCGATCGCCGCAGGAGTGATCACATTAAAACATCCCAATCCGGCATGGGCACAGTACACCGATGCCACTGGACTACCTGTGAGTACAGGAGGTTTCGCGGGTCCAATTAACTCGGATCGTCCACTCGATGGAATCAACAGTTCGACTGCAACCGTGCCTGATTCTGTGCAGTCGGGCGTTCAAACGGTTACTTCCGTGTTGGACAGCGTAGGACTTGGCAATATTTCATCAGAAATTCGTTCGGTGTTTGCGCGAGTCTCAGGCTGGTTTAATCTAGGTGCAATCTTTGGTTCAGAGGGAGCGATCGCGCAGGTGCTACAGGGCAATCTATCAGCGTTAGAGATACCGGACACCTCCAAAACTGCCGCGACAATTTTTCAAGATGGCAATGTGGGCGAGTCCTCCACCTTAGCCACCCGTTTAGAGTCCAAAACTTCCCAACCCAGTTTTGGCGTTAAAGCGGATCTGAACCATAGTTCCGATCGAGATACCGCACGCGGCATTGCCTACAGTTCTGCGATGGGGGAAGCGGCACAAACTGGAGGCGCACAACGACTGCAATCTGTCAGCAACGCGGCAGCCATCAACACGCAGTTAGGGCAGGAGTCTCAGACGTTGGATGTGACACAGCAAATCATGCAGAACCTCTCCGGGCAGATGGCACAAGATGCCCAAATTCAGGTAGCACTGTACGGTGAAGCGCATCAGGCACGGATCGATCGAGCAAACGGGTTGATTCTGCAAACTCAGATGGCGGAACTGTTGAATGGAAACAATGCGTCCGAGAGACGAGCAGAGATCGCTGCCAATCGAGCGGTGGGGCGGGGTGCAGCCTTTCTCAACTTACCCGGTGGCAAGGTGTTGGATGGTAGCAGTACCAGTTCCATTTCAGGAGCCATTCGAGCGGCACAGGAGACAATTACTCCGTCCAACTTGCAGCGGGCGTTGGGTGAGTAGGAGCGATGGAAATGTTCAATTCACTGGTACTTGCCCAAGCCGGGGCTGATTCTGCCTTTAATGTGATCACCCAGACGATCGACCTGAGCCGCAGCACTGCCGAAGCCTGGAACCGGGTCTGGGTGGAGATTTTTCGCCAGAACATCGCGACTGGAGAAGCGGGATTGTGGATTGCCCTGGTGCGGTTTTCATTGACGCTGGCAGCTATTTGCATTCTATTTCTGGCAATTAAGGATGGGAAGAACATTGTCTCCCGTCAATCCTGGTCAGATTTGGGGGCGATCTTTGTTTGGCCTCTGATCGTGATTCTGTTTCTCAGTGGAGACGGCAACCTGTTGTCCAATACGGTGTTGTTCATTCGCAATTTCTCAACGGCTCAGGTGCGACAAGTGCTGGAAATTCAGGTGGGGGATCTGACATTTGAACGGGCGATCGCCAACACATCTCTAACGCAATCGGCACGCTCTCAAATTGATGCAATTTACCTGGAATGTCGGGACAAGACCGGGGATGCTCTGGTGCGCTGCTGGAACGATCCGGCAAAGCAAACGGCAGCCCAACAGATTGTGGCAGATGCAGAGCGGGCAAACGGTGGGAATGGCTTGCAGGTGTTGCGAGACTACCTGTCAAACCTGAACTCCCTTGTCAATCCAGTCGGGTCATTTGTTGGGCAGGGACTGAGTGGCACCCTGTTTGATCCGCTGTCTGCCCCCCTGCAAAAGCTGGCAGAACTCATTCTCTGGGGCTTGACCTGGGCGTTTCTCAATGCCTTGGAAGCGGCGCTGTTGCTGACTGGCATCTTTGCACCGATCGCGATGGCACTGAGCATCATTCCAATGGAGCCAAAACCCGTCTGGACATGGCTGATTGGGTTTGCGTCTCTGTACTCGATGCAACTCGGATGGAATTTGTTAGTCGGGGTTATGTCAACGGTGCTGGTAATCGCTGGGGCACAGACGATCGCTGACCTGGCATTTCCGCTTTTCATTGCCATTTTTGCGCCCCTGATTGTCACTGCCCTGTCGTTCCGGGGTGGAGTGGCAATCTACAGCGCCATCAGTAACGCCTCGAGTGCCATCCTCAATGCCGTGTCCAACTTCACGGGGGCGCTGACCACCATTCTGGTTAGAGGCGTTTAGGGTCAGCAAAAGTAATTGAACAGGAGGACTGGGGTGATGGCAAGTAGAACCGGAGGTCGAAGTCGGGCAGCCGCACGGGGCTGGCAAAACCTGACGAATCCGAAAAAGTTGGCGACGATCTACAAAACGTTGAAGGAGGCGATCGCGGCAGCACCCCAAGATGGTTCCTTGCAGTCGTGGCAGGATGTCAAAGCGTATATCGAAGAGTTTTCGCAGATTGACAGTTCGCAGCAAGTTCCGATCCGTATGGATCTGGTGGAAAACAATGGCATGGTGGGCGGCTTTCGGTTCTACTATGCTGATGAGCCATCAGAGCGCACCAGCGGTAAGCATTTGATTGCCAACCTGAAAGAGGCGGGTGCCAATCCCAAACTGCCGGACAACTCCTTTACACCCTCCGTTCTAGCGGCAGCACTGGGATTAGACACGCAACTTGACTTAGACGAATCGGCAGGTGTGCCTCCTCTGAATCTTGACCTGGGTGAAACAGCGGATTGGAATGACAACGATGGAACGGATGACGCAGACTTACGAGAAGAAGCATTGGTCGATCGTCGTTCCTCTCGTACTGTCCAATCTTCAGGCATCCCATCGCTTGCCATGCCTGCACCGCAACGAGAGGAGGACGATTTTGGTTTGATCGACCAGGCGATCGTGGTGGAAGGGATACCTACAACCGTAGGGCAGAGGCAGGAGCGATCGTCTTCCGGGCGGTCTTCTGACACTCAAGGGCGGCACTCTACTCAACCAAAAGCCAGAAACGGACGACTGGTACAGGAAATGTTGCTGGCAACCGATCAGGCAACGGCATCAGTGGCGGCGGGGGGTGGACCGACCGATGGCATGAATGTGATGGGAGCAACAGGGCGAATAGCCAACAGCGTAGCGGCATTCGGAGCATTGGCAGTCGGAGTGATGCACGGAGCAGTTCAGGATGCACGGCTGAAAGCCCGCTTGCAACGAGTAGCACGAGGGGCACATCAACAGGCGATGCGGATTGATGCTCTCGGTGAGCGGGCGGAGACGCTGCTAGATGAGTCAGATGTGCCTGAGACGGTGACATCATCTGCTGTTCAACCACTTCAACGTCAACCTCGATCGCCCCAGGCTGAACAACCGGATGCACCTCTGGCAGAAGCAATGACGCTGATGGGTGAGCAGGTGAACCGGGTACAGCAAACGATCGACCCAGATCTGGAACCCCTGCAACCGATCCAGTTCAATTCCAGGGCATCGATCGGAGAACGGCTCACAGCCTTAGAAGAGTACCTGGAGAAGTTATCCAAACGGCTAGATCGGTTGGAGCAATCCATGTCCCGGCTGGAAAAACAGATGGCGGCTCAATCTGAGCCATCAGTTCAAATGGGTGACGCAATCCAAGTTGCACAACGAGAGGCAAACCCTGAGCAACAGAACTGTGCGAATCACTTACACCGCTATACCTTGACTCTGGCGGCTGAAGGACATTCGATCAACACAACATCACTTTCTAACACAAAAACACTTCAGGTTGAATATGACGAAGCATCTGGAATCAATTTAAGAGTGACTGAATTAGATGAGGAAACGCTCAGCAACAAAGAACTATTTGCGGCAACCTTACCCCATTCGGAAATTGAGCAGGGCATCGGATTTGAACAATGGCAAGTTACTCAAGATGCCCTGTCACCGGAGGACAGAGGGGCAATTCTGGCACTGCCTCAAACCTCAGACCAATATCGTCAGCTTGCAACCGCTCAAAGTTTGGTGGAGCAATTCGTGCAGCGATCTCCAGAGGCATTTGCTGATCCCCAGTCCTCTGCCTTTGGTTGGGCAGAAGATGGACAGGTGAAGTACGAGTTTGAGCGGGAAGGGATGCAGCCGGATAGATCGCGCCTGTTAGCTGGCTACGTCGCGAATACGAACGATCGGGTGTTCCTGTCACGATTGGAACCAGATCGTCCGCCTGCAATTTTGGAGTGCCAGATTCCAACGGCTGAAATGGAGTCATTGTTAGAGGCTCAAAACCAGGAGACACAATCGACGGGGCAGGCAGATCAGGGCGATCGCCCGGAACAAAACAGACGGCAACCGCAGCCCTCACCTCGTTCACGCCAACCCATGCCTCAGCTTTAACCTGGAAGTAGAACGGTGCGATGAAAACAGAACGACTTAAGGACGGCGGACTATCGATTCCAACCTGTACCAGGCTGGCAGATGGTAATCGGCGTTGGTTGGAGCCGACGATCGTGCGTCACTCGATTCTGGAGGCACTGCTGTCACCCCCAGAGCTGGAGTCGCTGCTGCTGGTGAAGCTAGATCGAGCCACAGCAGAGACAGAGAACGCTCATCAGTTACTCAAACCCAGTCGGTTTGGCGATGGAGTTGCCCGTTATCTCACCTTTAGCTCAGACGGTAATTTCTACTTTGCCGATCGCCAACTGAAAGCGAAACTTGACCCATTTTTCACCGCCAGGGATACTGCCTGTCGTTATGGCTCTCTACCCGTCAGCGATTGCTACAAGGGAGTCGTGGCGGTGAAAGGCTTGCGGGTCAAGGTGGTGGACTTTAAGAATGATCGAGATGCGGCGTTTGAATCAGAAGACTGCCACGGCAAGCTGTCAACGTCGTGTTTTCAGCAGTTACAAAAGCTGGGCTTAAAGGGGTCAGCCAATCGTCCGTTTCAGTTTCGACTTGCTTATCAACCTGAGTCTTCCATGCCTCACGATGCGCCTAATCAGGCATTTCTGGCAAAGGGCACTTTCATGGTGGATGATGCCGTGATGAACGGGTACGACGTGATTCTAGATCGGTCTGCGATTAAGGGATTGAACTCCACTTTTCCCTGCGGCGATTATGTGCTGCCAACGGCGACGATCGGCGATCGGGCTAATGCTCAACACATTCCCTACCGCAATAGCTGGCAGTTCTCGATGTGGTTCTCCAAGGAGGCAGTGTTGGCGGACTTCCTCAAACCGACCCTCAAATTGGTGGACGAACTGACGGCACGACAGCGTGATCCTCTTTCCCTGGCACGGTACCTGGTGGAACGCAGCGATCAACGGACAGCCACTCTAAATGGTGGTTCTGATCCGACAGATTTGGAGGAAGGAGGGGACGAAACTCGTACTGAGTCTCGCATGATTTCTTTACTACGGGCTGACACTTTGGGGCTGTTATGCAAAGCACCTAAAGTTGTGGACTTTTTGCAACAACAAACCGCAGAAGCGTGGCAGAATGCCGCAATTAACGGCGGCTATTTGCACAATTCTGGGATGGCGATGCCGATTCCCAAAAGCCACGACCTACCGCGTGGTGTGGTCTGTGCGCCCCATCTGCCGGAAGGAGAGGTAATCATTACTCGCTTGCCAATTATCTCCTCCGACAATATCCGCCGCTACGAAAATCGCCATATTCCCAAATTGAGCCAATACAAAGGCTGTGTCTGGGTGCATCCGCAAGACTGGCAGGAGCATCACCAGGGCGACTTTGATGGCGACCAGGTGGTGGTGGACTCTGCCCGACACCTGCCCCATATTGCCAAAGAAACGTTACGGGCAGGTGAATCAGGTCGATTCCCACCTATTGCTAAGCGTGATAAGGTGCCCTACACGGCGGTTCGAGATCAGCAGGGAGACTATGTTTACGACACGCTGTCTAAAGTGGCGGTGGCAGCCTACTGCAACAATGACATCGGGCGAGTCGCGACGGCGATCGGGCGGGTGCATACGGCATTACCAACGGTTGAGCAAGCGGCATCGACAGCGGGATTGAAACTGTTCGGGCGACAGCAGCAGCAATTATTGATGGATTTGATGGGAGCATTGCAGGTGGCAGTGGATGGTCCTAAAAGTGCGGAGCGGGTGGAGGATGTCTATCCCAATCTGCTGAAGGATGTTCGTTCCTGGGCAACGGAGCATCCCTCGCCCTTTTTCGACTACTACAAGCATCCCAATCTCTATCGCACCTTTGCCCTACCGACTGGGGTAGCGGGACAGTCAGAGACCCCAGCGGTAAGTGCCTTAGCCGAAGCGGTGAATGGACGATGGGAATCGGTGAAGTTACAAGCCTACACTCGTGAACATTTTCGTGGCTTGTTTGGCGATACGCGGGGCGTGGATGTCAACATCCTGGACTATGCCGAAGAACTGAAGGCGCGATTGAATCGAGACATGGGTGAACTGCGAGAACAGACTGGAGAGAATGACCAGTCGTTCAAAGAAGCGATTTCGATCCTGTATGACTCGTACCGAGCAGAGATTCATGAGATGTTTGAGACTGAAACCGAGAAGGAACAGGTAGCATTGGCAATCTGGGATATTGCCCATCGACGAGATGATTTGACCCGGGAACGACAGGCATCGTTGGAGGTGGCAGAAGGTTTACCCGTGCTGTTTGAGCAAGGCTCCTACGAGTTACCGGGTGTGCCGTTTGAGCTAGACGCTCACATCTTGACAGTGCCGTTTGATCGGGCAGAGTCTTGGTGCGATCGCCTGGATGGATGGGAAGTGTACTACGATGCGGTAATTCCAAGGGATTTGCCTGTGGTGGATTTTGTCATGTCAAATCTATCAGTCGAACAATTGGCAGCGATCGCACTGGAGACATCGCAATCGTTGCCTGTGACATTTGGACAGCAGGAGTATGACCTGGATGGGGATGGGTTTACTCAGTCCTATGAGGTGTTGACAGTGCCCAGACACAAAGCGCCGGGGTGGATTGAGAAGTTAGCGGCAAATGGAATTACTGCTGAGGTCATGGAAAATTCGCAGTCTCCAGCCGCGATCGAGTTGGTGTTACCCCATCTGGTTGAGGGGAATGCCGAAAGGCTAGAAGCGCGATTTGGACAGAATCGCATTCCAGACCGATTGAGCCTGTACGGACAAGTGCCCCCTGATTTGCGAATCACACCTTCGCCAGAGTTGGCAGCCCGAACCCAGTCAGAGGTGATGCAGGGTAAGGCATCGCTGGCGTATCTGCTAATGACCGAGCAGATTTGCAAGCTGCTGGAGGATCACCAGGTTGACCAGATTCGCGTGATTGGCTTGCGGCACAATGACTACGCAAATCAAAACTTTGACCGCTGGCAGGGTCTGGCTCGATCGTTCTCTGTAGTAGCGATGGAAATGGAGCCAAATCACCCTCAGTATCACCGCTATAACGGGGTTCCAGCAATTCAGGTGCAGGGCGGTGGCGTGTTGGGCGTGTTTGCACCGGAGTCCGCCAAACTCCCAATCGGAACTCAGTTTATTGCAACGGTTGGAGATGCAACCCGGTCAGCGCTGTCACTGGATATAGAGCCGAGTTCAGTCCGGCTTGTAGAACCAGGGCAGGAATTAGAGTCTGTCCAAAAATCTCAGGTGACGGTTGTGGAGTTGACGGGTACAAGGGAGAGGGGCGAGCTCAGACAACCAGCAAAATCAAGAGGGCGATCGCGATCTGCTGACCACGAACTTTAGCCAATTTATGTAACTTGATCAGAGTTTAAAGGCAAACCGATTTGAGGTTTGCAGTCCGTAAACGTCAATGAATCAGGATCTAGGAAATCTGCTAACGCCATCTCCAAGACCAATTCAATGGCATAGTCAGTTTGTTTGGCATGATTCAAATAAGCATCACGGATGTGATCAGGTAAGACTGCCAACAACATCAATGCAGCATCGTGGCTAAGATGCCTCTTATCTGTCTGTGGAAGAGTCTGCATGGTCACGACCTCTAGTTTCTACTAGGATACTTCGCATTGTAAGGGGGCTGCGTGGCATGAATCAAAATGCTCTCTAACTCGTCTCCCAATTTTAGAACATCCATCATCGACAGGGGTACAAACGCGATTGCAACGTCCCGATGGTCATAGTCATCTAACCATGACCAAGTGCAAGCTTTATGCCCACCTCGAAATCGCTCTCGCAATTTCTTTGCTTTACCAAGGTAGAGTAGCCCATGCTGCCGATGTCTGACCGCATACAGTCCAGGCGACAGTGGAAGAGCTTGAAACTCACGAGCAATCGATGCACAGGATTCAAAAGATACTGATAAGAGTGCTTGCAGCATTTCTTTCGCTTGCTCTTGGATTTCACTCAAAATTAACTCCTCCCTGACTCCTCTCAAGTTCGTCAGCGTCTTGAGTATTTAAATCCTGCCTCTGGAAGAATAATCAGCCTGTAGCTCATTGGCAGAAGCCAAATCGTTGCTTGACTTCTTTCCATGTTGAACCAATAGCTGGATCTTGCCCATAGCGTTCTAGTCGCTGATCAAGCTCCTGCTTTTGGGCATTGGTTAAGGGAAGTTCGTCTTGTTGCTCCAGGATGCTGTCCCAAAGATCCTCGACGAGTTGAATACGTTCAGCAATGCCCAGTTGAGCGATTTCAATTTTCAGGAGCGGGTGATTGCTCATGATGGCTTCATTCAGACTATCGCTTCGATTTTAAGGTGAATTTGGGCGATCGCCGAATTCAGACTGCGACTCTAGCTGGGACTCAACCCTCTCCAAGCTAGATCTCACTCCATTTACACGGCGCGAATCTCCACCTCTCCTCCCTGAAGCCCTTGAACGATAGCAGCTTGAGTAGTGTATTCAGATTGCATTGTCCCACTGGTCAGGTCAAAATAGGTTGCCAGTCGCTTCAGCTTGCCAGTCAACAGTTCCGCTAGCATCTGCGCCATGACGATCGCGCTTTGGGGATTCACCAGTAGTCCTTGCTCATCCAGCTTGGCGACTTCAGCACAGGATAGCGGTGGATGGCTTGGTTTCACGACTGGATCAAGCAGCAGGTTAGGCGCTTGAATCGAAGGGGCAGGTAATCTCAAGCAACCAAGCTCCGGGTGAAATTGGAAATCATTGGGATTAGTTGAGAGAGTTGAGCCAAGCAGCACTTGACCAGAGTGGTGATGATTGCCACCGTCGAGCCACCAGGCATTGGGGGTATCGCGACCATGATTCGCTAAATCTAACGCCTGTGCCAGTTCCCGTCGAGCCGCACCGTTATCAACGCAGCCCAGCAGCACCGTCAGGGCAGTACGCGCCACCCAATGCCCTTTGAACGGTTCTGGAATCGCTCTAATCGGCAATCCCCAGGCAAGGGAGTAGCGAGCCGCCAATACCTGAGCTTTATTCAGTCCCACGTCTGCCTCACAAAAACATTGGCGCGTAATATTCCTGGCTTCTACAAAGTCCGGGTCAACGAAGGTGAGGTCAACAGATTTGCCAGCCTCAATTAATTCTTGAACGATGCGGCATACCAGTTGTACCAGAAATGAGCCTGTACCGCCACAGCCAACAACCCACAAATGCAAATGGCTATGAGGTTTGAGAACAACAGGCATTGCAACCAGCAAGTCTTCATTGAGAGATAGCATCAGACTTCCCTCCGATTAGAAACATCCTCCACAAAGCTATCTCCACTCAACTCAAAGATTGAGGTCGCTGGGATTTGCCAGAAATGCCCAAACAATCCGACTCGGAATTGCATTTCGGGGCGAACACTACGCACCTTGCCGAATACCCCATAGATCCGAAAACCATGACATTCATCCGCGTCATCGGTTGATGAAAAGTAAGCTGGCATCTGATGATGGGAGTGTACCTCAATCACGGCTTGAGTGGCGGATGAAGTGCTATCCGTATGAAGTGGACAGCAATGAGCCGCACTTTGCTCTTGTTCGGGGACAATCAATTGCCACTCTCTTTCTACCCATAGCAGATGGAATAGAATTTCCAGCGGATGAGCAGGATCAGCACACGCCTGACACGATCGCCGCCACATTTCAATCAGCAGGGCTTCGGGAACTTTGGGGGTGACTGTCACAAACGGAGTCAGAGTTGCCAAGCCTTTGAGCGATTGAGTGTGGGCGACTGGCAGCAGAACTTCCAATCCCGGTCGCACGGCTCTGGCAAAAATTCCATTGCTGCCAACCAGGTATTCTAGTCTACTGCTTGTGTAGGTCGGTAACGGCAACGCTTGAACAAATCTGTAACCAATCAACTCTGTGCTTAATTCAGTCATGGTCTACTCCAATGATATGATCCACCCATCGTTCGACTGTGCAGGTGGGGTGTCCCATCGGCAGCAGATCATTAACTGGGTAGGTCTTGCGTGAGTGCAGGCTTTCAAGTTGGGTACACACATTGCTCGAATGCTCTCTAGATTTGCCCATTGTCAGGTGGGTGTTGAAAGGACTGGTAATGAACAAGTCCCAGGCAGGTGCGATCGTCTGAGGAGAGGCGACCGGAGGTTGATTGCTACCCCAACAAATTTGTCCAGCGTCGTAAACGTTGGGCAGAGGGGCGTGATAGCAACGAGTCGACTGGTCAAAGTTTTTGGCGGCGATCGCGCAGATTCGATAGGTTTGCTCCACACCGATCAGGATCATTCCAGGCAGTGGAGCCGTCAGACGGGTGTGGTCTTTCAGGGACAAGGTGTGCTTACCGGGTGGAATCCACAGGACTGCCCAACTGCCTGCCACATTATGTCCATGCCGCACCACTCGCACGGTTGCGGGCAGCATCCAATCGGAGTCCGAGGTTTGGGTATTGAAGGCGGCGCTGATAGTCGCGGGGGATAGGCACTTGTAGGTGTAGGTTTCAGGATGATTGTGGTTGCGGCGTTGGTAGAAGTATCTGCCTTTGGAGATGAGGATAGTGGCATCGAGTTCTTTCCAGCCTTGCAAGGGATTGGAGAGCAAATCTCGCAGCAGTTGGGTTTCAATGACTTGTAAGTCCGTTGGGTTCAGGGTTTGGGATAGGGTTGGTTCCATAGATCCAGCACTTTTTGAAAGCGAGGGGTTAAATCCTGGTTGAGCCATCCGAAAAACTCCTGGCACAGGGACAGATAGCGACTGGCTCGGTGCCACTCCCGCTCCAGGTATCGCAAGGAGTCTGCTGTCCAGGGCAGGGTAGTTTCGCATTCGTAGCCGTAGAAGGCTTCATTGTTCGTCACATCCAGCCACAGGTTGCCCGTGGCTTTTTCCAGCACAGCCAGTGCCATTGGCAGGAATTTCAGGGGCGAAATGAGCGAGTTACAATGGCGACGCAGGTGCTTGAGCGACACGCGATCCGGGTGTTGAATGGCATCCAATCCAATATCAGTTTCGGTCTCGTACCACTCTCGACCATCAGGATCAACCGATTGCAGCCAGTAGCGCCCGTCTCGTGTGAGAGGCAGCAGGACTTTCCACTCTGGTTTGAGCACTTCGATCGCGCCTTCTTCACGCCAGTCAATCCCCATGTCAACCAGGGGAAAGCGAGGGAGCAGGCAGTCTTCGGCACGATCGATCATCCACCAGGACACTGGAAGTTTTTGCTCAAGCCACTTGAAAAACTCCAGGTCGCGATCGCTGTGAGTTTCATCCTCATCTCTGTACTTGGGATAGACCGATGCTCGACTGCTGGCAAATTTTTGAGGAAAGAAGGTCTGGTAGAGTTCCAGCAGGCGATAGGTCAGGAGGCGACGTTGCAGAAATTCCAGGGCAGGGGAGCGATCAGTCACCATGCCACTCTGGAAGGAGCGCAGCCGATAAACGGCATCCTGAGAGTTTGTAGGAATCGTCATGGCTAGAATCCAACTGGAATTATCGAGGCGGCGGGAGCGGCATCAAGGCGTTCCAGGGTTTGTTTAACCTGCTGTCGCCATTGGTCGGATTGAGCGATCGCGGTTTCAATCTGGTGACTCAAAGACCTGGCATTTTCGGGATTCAGTCCTTGCATAAGTTCAAGCTGTTGCAGGGCAATGCAGGCAACGATCGCCGGGTCAAGTTCGATCGTTGCCGTATCCAGCAGAACCAGAACTTCTGGAGCGGGTTGATGCCCTTTAGTACCTTTGCGGGGAACGATTTGGATACTGCCGTTGTCACGTTTGATCTCAGCTTCTGCAAACTTGGGATGCAGCACTTTGAACAGTTCGCGCAGTAGCTCGTCACTCTGAGCAATACTTTGTTTGACCCAGTGCTGCTGCTGTTCAAGCAACACCAGAACTTTTGGTTCATCAGGGGTTATCATCATCAAAATAGTTTGATTTGGGTGGAGGGTTTAGAGGTTGCGAACGTTGGCACTGGCGTGGCTGTGGCTGGTTTAAGAGGCACAGGACGATTTGTAGGTCTCTGTTCTTTCGATTGCTGTTGTTGATAGCGTAATTTGCGGATGGGTAGATCCGCTTTTAGCTCATCCAGCAGTGCTAGCAGTGGGGCGGGAAGTGCATCCAGTTGAGTTACCGCTATCAGGTCAGAAACAGGAAAATCATCGTAACTGGTGGCGCTGATCAACACTTTCCCCTCCTGACCATCAGTGGAAGGTAGCCAGAGAATTTCTAATCGAATTGGGGTGTTGTTCCAGGTATAAGTACGATCGCTGACTTCATTGCTAGTCTTTGCTTGAGATGATCCTGGTTGAACAGGTTCTAATTGCTGCAAGTAGGCAGTTTCACCGCTCTCTCGACGATCGCGATCGTACAACAGTCCATATTTATGAAACTGTTTCTCCGGATTTGCTTTCAGGCAATCCTGTAGAATAGTAATGTCGGTTTGGGTAACTTCAGCCGCAGCTTGAAGCGTGAGCCATTGGTTGAGTGTGGTCATAGACGGAATGAAATGAAAAAGGGCATCAGTAGTGAGTCTTGATGCCCAGGAATTTGATGCTTAAACCGATGCCTTCATGCGTTCCAGACTGGTAGGAGCAAGTTCATACACCACTTTCCGCCTCCGTTCTACCTGAGTTCCAGGGACGGGAATACCCTGCTTCCAGGCATCTTTGACAGCGGCTTTATCGACTCGCTGTTCTTCCACAACTTTGACGGTGATGTAGTCGGCGGGAACCTGGCTCATGTCCAACACTTCACAGGCAGGTGGATTGAGTTTGATCCGAATCCGGCGCTGTTGTCCGGCGGCTTCAGAAGCAATCAGTCCCGATTCGTTCAGTTGCAACACTGTTCGATCCAGACTTGCCCGCCAACGAGTCAGGCGATCGATTTCAGCCACATGGATCTTGACCAGATGTTCCATTCTGGCTTTGATGGCAGCAAGTTCGGCATCGATTTGATCTGCGAGTTCAGCGTGGGCATCGATCGCGGCTTCCTGACTGTCTTGCAGGAGCCAGAGTTGTTCTAGCACTTCGATTTCTTGCTCTGGTGTTTCAGCCCCGTTCAAGTGTCGCCAAGTTTGCGCGGCTAGAATGCTGATGCCTTTAAGCGATCGCAGAGCAATAGAGGGTGGAATTGTTTTCGGCATCGTTACCACCTCCCGCACACTTGATAATAATCGCGCCGAGTTTCTACCTCGGTTTCAAATTGGGCAAGTTTTTCTGCCTCCCGTTTGTCTTGATTAGATTTACGCTTAGGCATCGGAGTGTTAAAATCGAGCATCCATAACCAACCTAATTCAAGTGGATTTTGCAATCCTTGAGAATTCAAATGCGCCATAAGGTTTGAGCAATCAATCATCATGCTCAAAAGCGCGGTAGCGGAGGGAAACGCCTTGAATCAGTCGGCTACTTCCCCTAAATTCGATTGCTGCTCGGTAATGGTCAAATAGCCCACGCGAGTCGGGTCTGTGATTTGCTCTGCGGAGACGCGATAGATCTGGTGGGTATCAGAATTCGCAATTATCAGGTAGGTCAGTCCTTCGGTGCTGATGCCTACTTGTTGCACCACACCACCAATCAATAATGAGAGGCGTTGTTGGTAGGCGTGAAAATCTCCCAGTTTTTGCTGTCGCTGCCAGACATGAAAATCGATGCTGTTCGATTCGGGCTGGTGTTCAGATAGTTTGAGTTGACGGGTACGCTCAAAGGTCGCTTCTGGCACAACCGCTTGCAGGTGAGCCTCGATCGCATTGAACCCAACGGTATAAATGTTTTGCCACGGCAGCGGCACATGAAATCGACCGTCTTCGCCAAGCAGGGTGAAATTGAGGTAATGGTTCATTGGAAGTAGCCTTCAATCATCCCAATGCTGGAGCGGTAGCCCCTTGCTCATTGCCATCATGCTTAACCAGCAAAATCGGTGGATCGGATGGATCGGTGTAAAGCTTGCCCAAAAACCATTGAGAGCGGAGTTTGACCTCTGGAGCAGGGAAAACGGATTGGGAATACCATTGTTCATTCACCTTGTAACAAATATCTAAATCAGTTGCCCAGGTGGGTGCCCACGGCGGGGCTGCGATCGCCTCAACCACCCCTGTGATCCTGACTCCACAGGTATCCACCACAACGAGTTGTCCGGTACAAATGACTGGAATTGATCGTCCGGTACAAGTTCGCAAACCCAGTTCTGTTGCTTGATAGTAACGCCCCAACTGATAGACAATAGATGACCATCCCCAAGTTAAATCACAGTGTTGCATCAGTTCTGGTTCCAGTTCATGCCGAGTCACCAGCCACTTCTGGTTGCGATATTTTTGGAAGACTCCATCCAATGCAAAAGCAGCTTGTTTGGGCAGTGAACGGTTACAGCGATAGACATGCTGATAGCTGTCATAGCGATCGCTCAACATCCATTTAGCAGAATGAGTCACCGATCGCGCATGACACCGCAATGTTGCCAAATCGTTCAGCCCAACTTCAACAAACCACTTTTCGATCAGGTAGCAGTCATTCGGCTTAAAGGTAGAGTGTGGGTCGATTGGGCTGGCATTGGACAGATCGAGGATGAATGGCTCACCGCTGACTGGATCGATGGCAACCGACAGATGGTTGTCGTTGATTTCCCAAAAGTGAGCATTGAGCGATCGTACGGCTTGTTCGACTGCTAATGCAAAAGCCAAATCGACTTGTTCAAGCGGAAAAGTTTGCCCAACGACCTGGCACAGTGGACGTACTAACCAGCGCCGCCCATTGGCTGACTCAACGCGCCAATTTTTGGGAAAACCAGGTTGCCCTGCCATCGAGTGCAGTACCTCTGCTTCGCGTGTTTCAATTCGACAATCCGCATTCGCATAGGGTTTTGCATCTAAGGGTTTCCAGACCTCTGTTTTATCCGGTGACAGGTAGAGTCCACCAGTATGAATCGCTTCGTGTTCGGGCACGGCAAGGCGCGTAAACGTTTCGGCAGGAGGATGGTTGATTAAATCGAGTGGCAAGAGTTTCATCGCAATTTCTTAGAAACAACACCGAAATCAGTAGTCCGATGTGGTTGGGCGGTAGCCATGCTTCAGTTGAGGGCTGTCCGGTTGTCCAGTTTGTGACGATCGCGGCGTGTCATTTCTGCCATCAGGTCTGTCCAGCACTGCAAACGATCACCCCTCTGCACGACCAACTGGGCTGCTTTCCGTGCCTGCTCCAACACATCAGCATCTTTCACCAGGTCTGCCAGAGCAAATTTAGGCAATCCGGCTTGAGCCGTGCCCAACACGTCTCCGGTTCCCCGCAGTTGCATATCCACTTCAGCAAGCACAAACCCATCTTGTGTTTGTTCCAGCACCTTGAGTCGTTCTTTCGCGTCATCAGAGGTAGAAGTGTTGACCAGCAGGCAATAGGATTGAGCATTGCCTCTGCCAACTCGCCCCCGTAGCTGATGCAGTTGGGACAAGCCAAACCGTTCAGCGTGTTCAATCACAATGACAGTGGCATTCGGAACATCAACACCGACTTCAATCACGGTGGTAGATACCAAGATGTGCGTTTGATGATCGTGAAACTGGGCGATCGCACTTTGCTTCTCCGCCGCACTCATGCGACCGTGCAATAGACCGACGCGATACGGGCTGAATTGCTGCTGGTAGGTTTGGTGGGCGGCGATTGCCGATTGCAGGTCAGACGTATCTGACTGCTCCACCAAGGGCAAAATCACATAAACCTGCCGACCCAATGCCAGATTCCGCTCCATCATTCGCGTCACGTTGGATCGCTGGTTCTCGGTTAGCACCCTGGTCAGCACAGGTTTACGTCCGGGTGGCATTTCATCAAGCTGGCTCACATCCAGGTCGCCATGTAGTGTCAACGCCAGGGTGCGGGGAATTGGAGTTGCGGTCATGCTCAAGACGTGGGGATAGTGCCCTTTCTGCTGCAACTTGAGTCGCTGTTGCACACCAAAGCGGTGTTGCTCATCAATCACAACTAACCCAAGGCGCTCAAATTGAACGGTCTTTTGGATCAGGGCATGGGTGCCGATCACCAAGGGCAGTTGTCTTGATCGCAGATTTGCATGGATGGTTCGACGTTGAGCCGTCGGAGTCGAACCTGTCAGCAGGGCAACGGGCAACTGGAGGGACTCAAACCACTGAGCAATCTTGTGAAAATGCTGTTCTGCTAGAACCTCAGTTGGAGCCATCAGTGCCGCTTGATACCCGGCTTGAATTGTCGCCAGAATCGCCGCTACAGCCACAACCGTTTTGCCAGACCCGACATCTCCCTGAACCAGTCGATTCATCGGGTGAGCTTTTGCCAGGTCATCTAGGATTTCACCAATGACTCGTTGTTGTGCGCCTGTCAACTGGAAGGGTAGAACGGTATAGAACTGCTTCAGCAAGGTGGTTGGAAGAGACAGGGCTTCTCGTTGAACTTGTTTCAAAGCGGCTCTGCGCTTTAGCAATCTCAATTGCAGGTAGAAGAATTCATCGAAGACTAAACGGTGACGGGCAGCGGCTAGAGTTTGTGGATTGCTCGGAAAGTGAATCTGGGCGATCGCTTGACTCAATTCCATCAAATGGTAGTGCTGCCGCAGTTTCTTTGGTAGGGGGTCATGTAATCTCACGCAGTCCAATGCCACTGTGATCGAGTCTCGCAATGTCTCTGCGTCTAGTCCTTTGGTTAGAGCATAGACAGGCTGAATCAAGTCGTCCTTTATGCTCGACCGTTTGCCAGCCAGGTCAGCGACCTTTACTTCGGTAGCCTCAATCGTGAGTGCCCTGGTATAGTCATCCTGCTTGACTTTACCCATGACGATGACGCTTCTACCTGCGCGGTAGAACTGATGTTGCTCCACTCGCCATTGCTGCGATCGATAATCTGAACCGTGATGAAACTGCATAACACGAATTGCATTTTCAGCCCTGTCGGTAACTACCCAACTTTGCACAGTCAGTCTGCCATTTTTCGGGGTCAAGATCCGGTGCTGCTCAATCGTACCTGTGATGATCACCTGATCTCCCGGTTTGATTTCAGGGATGGTGCTCCAGTGGTAGGTGACATGAGTGCGAGGGTAGTAATGCAGCAGTTCCAGCAGGGTATGAATTCGCAATTTCTGAAGCGGGGGCAGGCACTCAGGCGGGACGATCGCCTCAAGTGGCTTAAGCGTTGTTGTAAGCATGGCAATGGGTTAGACAACATCACCACCGGAGAGCGGTAGCATTGCGCCTACCAATCCACACCTCTGCCTTTGACTCCTTTGACTGCCCACCACCCATGAGCACGGCGTTCCAGTTCTGTCTGAAAGCCCGGTTCGGTCACGCTCAGGTCGGGATACTTCAGTTGCAGGCTGGTAACGGTGGCTTGCCAATGGCTCAGTGTTTGCCCCTGTGCTGCTTTTGAGGCGCGATACAGCTTAGCGTAATGCATTCGAGCGTATGCCTGAATTAAGCGATTCCGCTCAGTTGGCATTAGAGTATCAAGAGTTGTCATTACCCATTTGGAAGAAGAACACCTGCGATCAGCGGTCGCAGATTAGTCTGTGTCTATCACTTCAGACAGAGAAAGAGTCGGTAAGAAACCGTGACCGAACTCAAGCCCCATATAGCGATCGATCCACCCGTCATCGTGCCCGTGGCGTTGAGCAATTTCTTTCAAATACTTGCGATAGTGTGCCTTCTGCACACCCGTTGGACAGTTGCCGAACACCGCGCCAAAACTCCACCAGGCAGCCGGGAAGTAATTGTATTGTTCTTTAAATCGCATCACCGCATACCCTGGTTTATATCCCCGATCAAAAGCAAGCTGGTATTGCTGATGCAGGAACGATCGCTGCTTCAGTTCTTCTTCGTTCAATAGTTCAATTACATCCTCGATCGGAACCTCTTCTAAAATGGATTCGTAGACATAGCCGCATTCAGGACAACTTTGATGCCACAGTCGGATCAAGGCACTGCAATTCGGGCATTGCTTGAGCGGGGCTTCTTGGTCCGATTCCCGGTATTTCTTGGGCTGCAACACGATCGGTTGGTGATCGGTGATTCTGCCAAAGCGGTTGACGTTCCCAGTACCAAAATCGTAGATAATGCAGTCAGTCTTCCCGGTTGTGGGCGACAATCGTAGCCCTCGACCAACCATCTGAACGTACAGGGCACGGCTGAGGGTGGGGCGAGCCAGAACAATGCATTCGAGAGACGGTTCATCAAAACCCTCAGTCAATGTGCCGACACTGGTTATGACCTGAACCTCACCTGTTCTTAGAGCGTCGTAGAGTCGCCGTCGTTTGGGGGTGGACATGCCACCATCTAAATGCTGTGCTGCAATCCCTGCTGTCACAAATGCCTGAGCGATCGCTTTCGAGTGGTCAATTCCGACGGCAAATACGATCGCTTTACGTCCCAAGGCAATGCGTTGATACTGCTCTACTAACTGATGATTTAGAGTGTGCAGATTTAGGGCAAGTTCAAGTTCTTTCTCGTTATAATCTCCGGTGCGACGGTTTACTCCAACTTCACTCAAATCCAGGTCTTTGAAGCCAAAGTAGCGAGGTGGCACCAGATACCCACGCCGAATCAGATCTTTGGGAGTCGGTCCTTTAATCAGGGTGGTGTAATACTCATTCAGCGATTGTTTACCCAGGCGAAACGGGGTTGCAGTCAGCCCAATCATGATCTTGCGGCGGCTCAATTGACTGTCTTCAAACAGTTGCTGCACGAACTTAAAAAAGGTGGTACTGTGGCATTCATCCAGGATACAGAGATCCCAATCTGGCAACGGATAATTGCCTGTCGCCAAAGTTTGCACAGCACACACCTGTGCAGGAGCATTAGGATGAAGCGGATAGCCCGATTTGATAATTCCAGTGGGAATACCAAATTGCTCAAACGTAGTAGTAGTTTGAGCCACCAATGGATCACGGTGACACAGAAAAATCACCCGCTTTTGTTTGCTCACGGCACTGTGAGTAATTTGAGCCGCGACTACCGTTTTACCCCCACCCGTGGGTAAATAACAGAGGCAGTGACGATGCCCCTCCCGAATAGCAGTCCGCAAATCGGCAATCAC
Source organism: Leptolyngbyaceae cyanobacterium bins.302 (assembly GCA_033764965.1). GTDB lineage: Bacteria > Cyanobacteriota > Cyanobacteriia > Leptolyngbyales > Leptolyngbyaceae > JSC-12. Next base: position 52,085 of record JANRIN010000137.1, read on the forward strand.
CTGATGTTGATAATCCCGTAAAGCTGGAGGACTACAAGGTGGTAAGGACTGAGATTGAGCAATCATAGATAGTCAAACAGGTCACGCCTGAGCAATGGATCGCTTTTTGCGGGGGCGATCGTGGACTGATTGCCATTTCTCTTGCCGTTGCCACCAAGCAATACTGCTCAAGATGGAATCGAGGGGGCGACTGGCACTAGCGGGAGTACGGCTGGCACTTTGCCAAATTGCGGCGGCTTCATCAGCATCTAGCTGAGGTATGCAGCGCTCGCAGTACTGAGCAAACAAATCATCGGGGCTAGGATAAAAGCGAATGGCTTCACCATCTAACAACCGAGCCGTGCCAATCAAATTTCGTGCCAGCCTGTAACCCGCATTGTTGCGATTGCCTTCACTTTCGCCCTGCTGCAAAAGCTGCTGATCCGCTTGAGTCAGACACATGATGAGAGGAACAGAATCGGAAATCGACGATGAATGGGAATGCGAGAATGCGCCGCTATCGCGCCGTTTCTGGGGCATGATTGAAGGGTCGTGTTCTGCATCCTCTCCCCGTCCTACGGTTGGTTGCCAGTCGGGACGGGTGGAGGGGGCGGCATCAAGCACTGCATGGTAAGGGTCAACAGTGTCATCAGTTTTTGCTTGGCGTAGTAGTTTGACCCAGGTGCGCCAACGCTGCTCTGATAGTTCATGCGGAAACAAACCAGTGGAGTTGAGTGCCTGGTTCATCCCCTTGAGGCTGTACTGCTGGTCGGATTCTGCATCCAGGGTGATGGGGATAGGGTCAGCGAGGCGATCGCCCAGCCATTTGCGACGCATCATGCTTGGTAGTCGCATCGCACGGGCGACATTACAAATGGCTGGATCAGCTTCGGCTCCGACCACGATCGCTAATTTTCTGTTGAGCAACAACCACTGTTTCGGCGAAGCAGGCTGGTTGAGTCGAAAGTAAACGTGGAGAGACTTCCCACCCGTGTAAACGATAGCAGCAGGTTGCAATCCCGTTTGTCGTTTGACTCGCTCCAGCGTCGCGTGTTGTTCTAACAGGGAAAGAGAATCGATTTCGTAGAACAGGCAGTAGCAGCGCTGGACATCCCGGTTATGGATGCCATTCTGGGGTTGGTTGGGGTAAAAGCTCACCGTTGCGCCCATCAGCGAGAGCTTCAGCAAGTGCATGAAGCCTCGCCGTTTACTTCCAGAACTCGGTTGCCAGCAAGCTTTGCCACTGGCATCCCGTCCCTGCCATTCACAAAGTTGGGCAATCAAACCTTTGCCAGTGACCACTCCCCTGAGCAGGTAATGCCGTAGCTGTTTTTTGCCACTCCGGGTTTGATAGCGGCTCCAGGCAGTCGGGGCAGCCTCTAATGGATGGTTCCAGGAAATCCTTAGCCAGATGGTACTTCCCGTCTTGAAGCCAATGCGATCAAGGAATTGCCGTAGGGTTTGTTTAAGTTGATGGGACTCTAGAGATTGCATGATGGCTGCTTGGACAAAGGATTGCGCGTTGCAAACGAGTGTGGAAGTCATCCCGGTTGACAGCATAGTGACGGGGACCCGTGCAGCAGTGGTAAACCGCTTCTTCCAGAAGTTGCTCCAGACTTTCTTGAAGCCAGCCAGTTAGAGCTTGTTGTACCTGCTCCAGGCTGTACTGGGGTTGACCCGGTTCCCGTCGTCGATTTAATTCATCTAGAACGGATTGCGCTTGTTCAGCCAGGTCCTCGGCATCAACAGAAAATGGGATAGATAAACTGACTAAGGTTTGTAGAGTGGGTGTAGGCATCGCTAGAAGTGAACAACGTCACATCCAGGGGCGCGGTAGCGAAGGGTAGATGCTTTAGAAATAACGTAAATGTGGATGAAATATCATCTCCCAAGCAGCCTCTACCAGTTGGGAGATAAAGGGGATAATCACCGGAGTCATCAGTCGGCTATCGTTGGATAAAGCAAGTGCCGCAATCAGCGCAAACGAATGTGTTGCGCCATCGACGCAGCTCTTGCTCATATCGTTGTTCGCTGGGGAGATTGATCAGTGTTTGTAGCCCAAAGATCAACAGACTCACAATTACTAAAATGATGAATTTGGTAATGACCAACCTGACGTACTGGGGTTGGCTCATGCCTCCGGTGAGGCAGTAGAACAGATCCCAGATCCATCCTGGCATCCAATACAGCAGCCAGAGGACAAACGGTAACTGGGCAATCTCAGGTTTGATGGGTGGGCTGACTTGAGCCGCTAACTCAGTTTGGTAAACGGAGCGAACGCGGATTTTACCCACCGATAAGGCGTAGCCCTGATGGTTGCCGTAGGTGGTGCCTTCAGTCCAGACTTGAGCCGCAGTTTGAATTTTAATGCTATTGCAAGCAGGACATCGGGTCTGATGAGACTGCTCGATGATGTGGTGTCGATGTTGAGTCATGAGCCAACTCCAATTTTGATGGCATTACAGTTCCAGTTGGTTTTGTTTGGCAGATAGGGTTGGTTTGAATTTGTAGAGTTTTTGTGGTGGATTAGTTGATTGTTGAGAATCTACAGAGTCTTGTTTAGATTGACTTAGGAAGTCTGTTCGCCTTTGAGCAAGCTGGTCTGCAAGTTGGTCATACTGGTCAGCAAGTGTTGTTCGGAGTCGATTTGCAGTTGCAGCGTGGCTTGAAGTTGCGTCTGCAAACTGTGTAAGGCTTTCAGTAATTTGTCTAATTGGGTCTGTAAGGAGTTTGAGGGCTTGCTCGTTAAGGTATTGGACAATTGCATCAGAAAGCCGCTTAATACCTGATTGAAGTCTTGGTGATAAGCGTCGAGGCTGGTCGTCTGCGACTGATGCGACTGGTTGACTAAATCGGTTAATTTGCTCACTTGCTGCATCAGTTGTTGCTGTTGCAGGATCAATTGCTGTTGATTCGTTTGCAGGTCGAGTAGCAGCGATGAGGGTAGCATTGTCTCGGATGGGTTCATAGTGAATTCCTTTGTAGTGTTGCAGTCCATTGAGGGTGTAGGCTTTGCCAAGCTGAGTGCCGCTGAATTGTTGCCCTTGAAATCGGTAGGAAATGCCCCACTGGTTGGCTTTTGTTTGGGTCAGTCGCACTTCAACACCCTGGTTCTGTAGCTGGGCAATAAGGTATGGCAGGGAAGGGCTGTGGTCACTCAGTTGGCTGATCAGAGTTTGCAGTGTTGTGCGGGTGGGAACTGTCGGGAGATTAGGGCGATCGCCCTGATCGGCTTCAAATGCTTGCTGCTCTCGCCTCAACTTCCGCATTTCGCCTGTGGTCGGGGCACGCTCCAAGCGATCGCGGCTTGATGGAGTTGGGGTGAGGTTATGCTGTTGCTCCAACTCTCGGATCAGGGTTTCGGAGCGGCGGTAGTCCCAGCTATCGGACACGGTTTTGCCATCGGGAAGGCGGATACGGCTGGCAATGATGTGGATATGGTCGTGTTGCTGGTCATTGTGACGGGCAATCAGGTACTGGCAGTCTTGGAACCCCATCCCTTGCAGGTAGTCCGCTGCGATCGTTCGCCATTGCTCATCGGTTTGTCGTTCCTGGGCAGGGACAGACAGGGTGGCATGGTAGACGACAACATTTAGTCGAACGTTCAAAGACCGAAAGGCATTGAACTCGGCGGTCATCTCCTGGGCGGTTTCTCCCAACAGGTTGCCGCCAATTTGTTCTGCGTTTTCTTTTTCCAGCACATACCGGATGCAGCCGCCAAAGTCCCTTCCTTTCACTTGTTTGCCAATCATCACTACGGGGTTGGATTAGGGATCAACGGTTTCAGCAGTGGGCAGATTGGAGCGTTGGGGAGTCACTCCAATCAGAGTAAAGCCCAGTTGTTTAATCGCCTGCCTGAGGTCGCCAAGCTGTTGTTCGATCTGGTTGAGCTGCGATCGCTCGGCTTCAGTCAGCAGTGGTTGGGCTGCGATCGTCTGCATCGCTTGACTGATGTGCTGACAGGTTTGAGCCATTTCCAACAGGCAGACATAGGCTTGCCGATTAATGGTCGGAATAGTTTCCAGTTTTGGAGAGCGAGGTACGGGGGTTGCCATAACGAGTGACGACGAGATTCAAATGCGATGATTTGAGTGTGCATTGTCGTTTGAGCCAATCCCTCTGCCAGTTGGGAGGATTTTGCTAATTTCTTTTTTCTCCCATTAGCGAGAACATGGCTTGCTGCCGCTGGTGGTTCATAGGTGTGTACAAGTCAGTGCCATGTCATGTCCATCGGGGGTCACAAAAAAGCTCAAGTGCGTTGCAATCATGTCCATGTTGCGATCTACTTGTGTTCCTCCTAAGTACACCCGATGAACATCACAAGTCAGTCAGGTGTTCATCCGGTGTACATTGTAAGGACATGAAATTTAATGGTTTGAGGTGGTGCTTGAATGATGCCCTTCCAATTTGTGATAAGCAAGGCAATAGGTTAACTCAGGGCAATCGAGCCAATTTTTAACCGTGACTGATTTGCGATTCACTCCACCAACTTCATACCAGCTTCCACAAAACTTGACTTGATCGCCAACCTGAACCATCTCCTGATTCAGCATCCCTCCAGCCGTCACAATCTCCTGCTGCCAGTGGGCGATCGCCGTTTGAGCGTCTTGGAGATCAAGCTGTGCTTTTTGATAATTTGGAGCATCAGCCAGTAATGCTTGAGCGACTCTGGCTTTCGTCTGTGCTTCCTCTAGCCGATTGCCCATGTATCCGATCGACTGTCGCTTCCCAACTTGCTGGCGGCTATTCTTTGCTAAATCGATAAATATAAAGCCTTTTAAGTAGCTACTAGTTTATATCATCGTAATTCATAAGTTTTAGCATCAGTTGAACATCTTAAATCCTCACTTTTCATTGTCCAATACAGCATTTTCTTCTCTTGATTAAAACTCACATCTCCCTTACATACCCAGATATCTTTACTTATCAAATTACTATTTTGATCCTTAAAGTAACCATTAATATCTTTTTCTCCATCGGTACAATCAACTTTAGGAAAATGCATTCTCCCTACTGTAAAAACCTTTCTGTTTGAGCTAAGGTTGGAGTACTCTATTACAGCACTGTTTGTATCGCAAATCTTATTAAGATTAAAGCTTCTAAAGTATGATGGCTTTTCCGACGAGATTATGGAGAAATCCAATTCCTCCTTGCCAATTCTTTCAAAACTTTGACTACCTTTAGGAGCTTCTAAACTAAACTGAGATTTTAGGTTGTTTACTTTTCCAGCAAGATGTACCGATGCCAAGACAGCAGCCAACAGAGTACCAGCTAATGTACCAATTACTCGATAAGCTACTTTTCTTGTCTCTTGCAAAGAATACTGAAGATTCTCATTTTCATTATTAAGATTTTCAGAATATTTCTGAATCTGCTTATTATCCGCCTCTAACTTGGAGTTCTCATTGTCTAGCCATAGACAAGTGGAATTCAAGTCTTCAACCTTGAGTTCAAGAATTTTAGTAGTTTCTTGCAATTCTTGTTTAGCATCCTCTAGCTCAAAATTCTTGATTTTTAATCGCAAGTATTCTCTCTTACTTCTATACTCATCAATTTCTTTCCTTCTATGATATTTATCAACTGAACTATTACACAGAACTTCTTTCTCAGCCTCATAAAGTTTATCCTGCATCTGAGCAAGTTCTTCTTCCCATTTACTAACTTGAAACCTATCAATTTGGATCATTTCCAAAGATTCTTAAGTGATGTGTGAAGTTGCTTCCCAGCCCTAACAAGAAAATCTTTTGTTTCTATCTCAAATTCGTAACTCACGATTCCAGGAAGGAGTGGAACTGTGAATTTCAGTTTTGCCGCTGGTGCTATATTTGGGGAATCCAGTTTTTGATTCAAATATACTATTTGCCCCTCTAAATCAGGGTACTGCCTAACAGTTTGAGAGCCTTGAAGCCTTTCGGCAATCGAACGAACTTGCGCTAAGACAAAGCCAACTTCAGTGTCCGGAATTACTATAGCTTCTAAGTTTTGGCTAAGAATTTCAATATATTCAGCTTGGAATTTAAGAATATCTGGAATTAATTCCCGCTTAAGACGCTGTTTAAGCTCAAACTGATTGGGAGAACTCGACGTAATTTGGAGTTCCTTCTCAAAGGTAGCAAGCTTCTCGTATCCAATTTCTAAAAGCTCCTCTAAATGATTGAGCCGTTGCTTATCAAGATCCCTAAGACTCATTTAGCAATATCCTCCCCATTGTGACTGTAGGTGTTGAACTTATCAAATCCGAAGAACGATTTTCCTTGACAGCTAGCTTAACAACGGCATGGATGCTTGGCAACATTGTCATCGGTTCATTGTTTAGTGAGCCAATAACTTCCTAACCTAGAAAGTTGTTGCCTACCATCCCTAGTTCGAGTGACAAAGTACGGCAGGGTGTGGCTGGCAGATAGACCGCTGGGTGGAATGGCATCGAGGCAGGTCGTGAGCATTGCCAATCCTCGATCAAAGCCAGCATCCCCAACTGTTAGAAAAGCAGTTTGCGGAATGTCGGCTGTAATATTGCCCGTTTCCAGGGTAGTGCGCCAGAGGGCGTATCTGCCTTGATACTCGTGGTCAAGCGTGATCAGGTCTGGGAGTAGCCAGCCGGGATGGAGTTCTGCCATCGGAGGTGAGTGCGAAACGTCCGGGCAGTGACAACGGTAGTTGAGTCTCTACTGATCGGCAGAGCAAAAATCACCGAGTCAGCAGGTGTGCATTTTCAAAGGGAGCTTTATGGTGCAAGGAAGGTACACGGGATGTACTGAGCCAGGAATTAAGAGAGAAGGAATGGGTTCGGCAAGGATGAGCAAATCTGCAAACGATACGGGTGGAAGCAACCCACATGGCTACCGCTTTCTGGTACGTCCTCTGCCAGAGTTTGAGTGGATTACAGAGTACCTCAAGCATCGACCAGAGTTCCGCTGTATGAGTGATGGTGTGGAGGCAGCATTGCGGTCTTGCTACCTGTGGCGATCGCTCCTTTGGCGAACTCAAACTCAACCTGAGCCAGCGATGCGCGATCAATTAGAGCAAGAGTTGATTCGTGCCTACTACGGGTATCTGGGCGATCTGGCATTAATTGAGCGGGAGATGCAGAGGTTGGGCTTGCATGTTCCAGCACGGGTGAGGGATACCGCGTTGCCTGCCTCTCCTGAAGGTCGATCGATGACCGATCGTTCTGCCGATTCTGAGCCAATCGCTACTGAGGCGCGATCGCAAGACAGGAAAACGGCGATCGCGCAACAACCATTGATCGATCAGGGTTTACTATCTCAGTTTGGATCATTGGGCATCGGAGTGAACTTAATGCATTCCGATGAAACCAGGGAGGAAGATAAGGATGTAAGGGAATAATCTGCCTGTTTTCACTGGCTTTTGAAGGCGTGGGTGGGAGGGAAAAAACTCAACCAGCTTCATGCCAGTTGAGTTGCCCTGTGGGGTTACAGGGCAGTTAATGCATCAGGCGACTTCAAAGTCGTAGTCGTCATCGGCTTGACGCTGATTCCGAGCTACGGCGGCTTTGTATGCCTTTTGCCGTTTGTAGAAATTTGCCAGTTGCTTCTGGCGTTCGGCTCTAACCGCTTCAACAGTGGTGAAGCCGAATTTCTCTGCTTCTGCCATCAGTTTATCCAGAGTCAGGTTGCCATACTGCCGTGCAAAGGCTGCCTTGAACTTCTGCCAGTCAAAATCTTTGTCCTGGCTAGATGCTTTGATCTCAAGTGCCCGTCCGGTCAGTTCTTGCAGGGTATTGAAAACCATGCGAACTTGGACTTCACCGTTGAGGTGATTTGTGGCAGCATCAATCAGAGAGGGTTTCCGGGCATTGTTACGAGCCATGTTAGTCTCCTTGTTCTTTCAGGGTTACTGGCATCTTCGTAGACGCTCACATAGGATGCTGCGAGTCGCAGCGCGGTTAGGTTACAACCAATTGAATGGTTGTGTCTAACTCACCCCCAATGCTGCGCTAGCAGCTTGATTAAGACTGGCAAGCCCTTAAAGGATTGCTTTAGATGGTTGATTCTCTCTAGACAACATTCCAGAAATAACCCTGCGCCATCATTTTCCTGAGAAGTCTCTAGCTATGTCTTTCATGGTTCCCCATAGACACAGCTAGTCAGCAGCGATAAATATTGCTTCTTTAGATAAAATCATGATGAAAACTACACCTCATCATCCTTAAAAAGAGCCTCTATATCCCTGGCTCCGTTCAGGACACGGACAACATCAACCCCATCATTAAGAGGGCTGTAGAAAATCAGGTAGTTGCCATAAGGAAAGCTTCGCAGTCCCGATAGTAACTGATCGCGGCGACGACCCATGCCCGGGCTGGCTGCTAGCTTCTCCATTTGCCCATAGAGCTTGCTGATAAACAAGATCGCACGGTCAAGGCTGTCCTCGGCGATGTAGTCGAAAATATCATCCAGGTCTGCCACTGCCTGCGGTCTAACAACAAGTCTGCCCATACTAAAAAACCTAGTTGCTGGCTTTGCTGCGCTGTGCATGGCGTTTTCTTCCACGCTCAACCACATCCTCAATATCGAGGGGCTGAGGTTCCCCACTATTAATGCCCACCTGTATTTGCTGCCGCAATTCGTTGAGGCGAATTTCCCGTAAGGCATCCTGATCTTTTAGCAGGCGTAACCCTTCACGGATGACCTCACTGGCAGAGTGGTATAAACCGCTTGCCACCTTGTCATTGATATACTTCTCCAGTTCTGGCGTTAGTGAAACATTCACGGGTCGTCTCTCCCAGCAATTCATCTACTACCGTTGTACTCTCAACAACCAGAAATAGCAATTTTCGTTATTAGACTCACCCCGTAATGCATTTTTGCGTAAGCGACAGGGTCGTTGAAGGCAATCGATCGCGTTACCAAGATTTGTGCTGATATCGCCCAACATTACCAACCGGACGTAGAGCCAAATGCTATTTCGCCAGACTGTCCTGCGGCGGCTTTACCCAAAGCACACAGAACCCAGATTTCGCCTGTCGAGTCCCCAGTTTCAGCGTCATACCCAACTTCCGCGCCTGTTGTTCACAGGCAAACTGTCCTCGCCAATCGCGATCCAGCAAATCTTTGTTCCATTGCGTTAAATTCTGAGCCAGCTTGCCCTCTGGGCTGGCTGCCCATTGCAACCGATTCGCTTGCTCCAGCGTCAGTTGTCGTTTACCCTGCGGATCTAGCCGTGTCGGATCAAGCTGATTCTGCTGTTGCTGCGCGATCGCCCAACCGACACCACCCCCGATCGCGGCGGCGGCTACTAGCAGCGTTCCCGCCAGAATCGTTGAGGCTGCACTCAACTGGTGCATGAACTGGTCAATCGCCGTCTTGCGGAGTAATGTGTGAACCGAGTGCGCGATCGCAGTTTGTTGTGCTTTGACGGCGGTTTGCTCGTATTGTTTTAATCCCTCACGATACTGAGCGATCGCCCCATACAGGTCTGCCTGCCACTGTTCAAACATCGCCTTCAATTCGGCTGGACTATCTTTGAGCAACACTTGCAGTCGTCCCGTCGCTGTCATCAATGTAAAGGCTGGATCATCCGAATCCAGGTCATACTCACTGATCAACTCCCAGACTTTGGCTTTCACCGATTCTGGTTCTTCCTTCAGCAATCGTGCCAACGCATTATGAGTAGAAGGCGAAACCTGCTTGCGAGACGCAGTTTTAGCCTCGTGTTGAGCCAAGAGTGGTATGGCAATGGATTGACTTACGCCAGTCGCGATCGTCGAAATCGGTCGAGCGGAGGCGTTGACAGAAGTATTTTTTGGTGGTTCCTTTGCAGGCGTAATCGTCTCCTCTAACAAGTCTTCGTCGAATTCATCCTCCAGATCCCAGGCATCTAACTCATTCTCATCCTGCAACAGCATATCCAATCCTTCATCCTCATGATTTCGGGTTGAAGAGTGAGACATTGTGCGAGCTTTAGCATCCATGTTATTTCCCATTCCACTGAAGCAACTAATGACTAATTAGAAGGTTTCACTTGAGCCACTTTTTCAGATGTCTTTTCAAGTCCTTTATTACTGCTGTGACCACTCAGTTTATTAGTCTTTAGTAATCCCTTCGCCTTTGCCTCATTCACTGTTAACGTAGCACTCCACAATCCTAATCGCTCCAATTCCTGACTCGTTTTCTTGAGAAAGGTGACAATCCGTTGTTGCTCTAATCGTTCAAATCCTATGGCTGAATTCGGCATTACGACTTCCAACTCTTTTGGCGACTTCAGTGCCATTGCAAACGACCAACCTGACTGATAAAACTTGTTACGCTCGTAGGGCGGAAACTTGGGAAACCGCATCTCTAGGAGCATACCCGCCCCAATAGCAGCCTGAAGCTCTGCATCCGTCTCCAGCATTTGAGCCTGGTTTTGCCACTGCAAATCGGTTCCCAAAAACTCATTCCTGACTATGACATGCAACATGCGATTGGGATTTCCAGCATAGGTTGCTAAGGATTGTTTGAGTAGGGTCAGACTTTGCGCGGTGGGGTCACACAAAAACCATTTGATGAAGCGCACGAGTTGTCCGTCTTCCAATGGCATCTCCAGCAATGCATCTCGCTCCAACCAGTTTGCAACAAGTTCATGGGCACCACCCGGTAAGTTGACCAGCACTGACTTAGCTTGCTCCACAGACTGCCAGACAGCATCCAATGCCTGATATTCAATCTCGCTCAGAACGGCGGCGATCGCGTCGGGATAGTGGCGTTTGACGTTGTAAGTCGTGCGATCGACATCAATCAGTTGCACGTAGTAGCCCTTAACCTCGCAGTAATGCGCCATAGCCAAGGTGAACAGGGATTTGCCCTTACCACCCGCACCGCTATCGACTAGATGAATCGTTGGAGATTGAGTCATGAACGAGTCCTTTGTGTGTTCAAGAAAATGATCACTAAAATTTCGGGCTAACCCACTTTTTGGGTTGCCTCCAGTGCTGCCTTCTGTGCCTGAAACATCATCCAGACATCAACCAGACGATGCTTCATACTGATCGGGATGTCAGCTTGAGGCACTTCGACCTCGGCATGGAAAGAGCAGGTTTGCCAGCGGAAATGGGACAGCAGATGAGAGCGCAACAGATCCGCACTGCCTCCAGCAAAAATCACCTCATCCACTCCCGGCGGCAACACTTCATCGATCCAGGACAGCAGAGTTTGACTGTAATCCTGGATCGCTTGAGTCGTGACTGCGCCCAAATGCTTGATTTCGTCCGTGCGATCGGGTTCCTGTCGCGCCCGGACAATTGGGACAAAGGCGGCGAGGCTGTCAGATTGGAGGTACTGCACGATCGCGGCTAGCAGCCGCTCATGGGTCTGCCCACTACTGTGACTCAGAACGTGCTCAACTGCCTGCACAAAGCCAAGTGTGCAGGTACGAGCCGTTACCAGATTGCCCTGATTAAACACCAGGACACTGGCATTGCGATACCCCAGCATGACCACCGCAGTGGTAGTGGTCGAGAAGTTGGGCGACCTCTGAGCGTGGGCAAGGACGACTCCACTGCCTTCAACCGCACAGGCAAACGAATCTACCTGCACATGCAACAGTCCGGTAGGGGTTTCAAACTGATGTAGTGCCTGGGTCAACTTCTGCTGAAATCGATGGCGGTCTTCATATTCCCCTGCGGGTAACAGGCAGGCGAGGGACACTCGAAAAGTGGCAGGCAGGGCAAGCTGCTGCTCAATGATCCACAAAGTTGCCAGGGTTTTGTACACTGCCCGTTCATACTTCAGTTGCGTCAGTCCGGCATGAGCATGAAACCGTTGCGCGAAGTTGCCCACTGCCCAATAATCGGCTTCACCCGGTACTCCCACCCAGACCCGATGCTCCGGCGATGATTGCAAGCTACCCAGAGAGTGAGCCGTTGCCCCAGCGATCGCCGGGGCTGAGACTTGCGCTACCTCCGGTGGCATTGTCAATAGATGCACCGATGAAGTTGGGGCGAAGCGTGCTTGATAAAACACTTTGGTCGCCGATCCGCCAAAGTCGATCGCGAGCAAAATCGCTTTTGTTCTAGTTCGTGTCATAGACAGAGCAAGGAGATCACAGCTTTAGCGTAGAGGCTGCGATCACTCCCGTCCTCTGCTGATCTGGCTAAAATCACTCCCCCAATTAGGAGACGTTTGATTAAGCGTTAAAAAAACTCCCAATCGCAAAGGATTAGCTCTGCGACCGGGAGTTGCTGTAAGAAATGGTTAGGCGACTGAAGCAAGCTACTCGTCTTCGTCCTCATCGAGGTTAAAGCTGTCGTCATCGCTTTCCTCGTCGCCTGTGGCATCGTCACCCTGATTGATTAATTCATCGAGAAGTTCGTCATCTTCGTCTTTGGCAGGGCTGGGCGATCGACGAGTGCCATTACGTCCTCGTCCGCCATTTCCCGTTTCCAGGCTCATGTCCTCGTCCTCATCGTCATCTGCTGACTGAGCATTGTAGGACTGCAACCGCTCTTTGTTGAGCCGCAACAAGTCTTTGATGCCTTGCTTGGAATCGGTATCCACTTCAGCCGAGAACTCAGCCGCGATCGCTGCCATTGTCATCACGTCATAAGTTGGAGCTTCAGCCGTACCAAACAGTTTCTCAAACAGTTTGTTGAGCTTCTGGCGGTCTGCTGACTTACCTGCTTTGCGGATGCCTGCCGCGACTCCCCCAGTGATCAGGTTTCGCAGTTCGTAGTAAACCGCCTCTCGCACCCGTTGGCTGCGGGTTTTGAGCGTCACACCATACTTCTGATTCACGACGTTTCGCAATGACCGCGCCAACTCTTTGGGGTCAGCCGCAGGCTTTTTGGCAGGGGTCGTCGGAGGGGTTGCAGTTCGGGTTGTACCATTGGTTCGAGTTGCCATTGGGATTATCTCCTAATCGATGGGTTACTTGTGCCTGGGTTATTTCAGACACATCACTCCCGCTGCCGCCCGTGGCGGCGAGTTACCCCTTCATCCACTTACTTTTAATGCTTTGATTGCCTAAAAACCTTAAACAACGCTGGATGTGCCACGTTCGAGGCAAATTACAATAGCGTCAAGCATAGTAATAATTTTCTTCAATATGAAAACGATCGAGACAACAGTAACTGTCAATCCTGATGGAACGATGACGCTCCAAGTTCCGCCTGACATTGCGCCTGGAAACCATCGTGTTGTACTGGTAATTGACGAACATATTGCGTCGATGCCCATCAACCAGACAGAGATTGATGCTGCCCTAATGGAAATGGCAGCTGATTCGGAGTACCAAACTGAGGCGTTACAACTTGAAGCAGAATTTGCTACCGCCCAGTGGGAAGCCCTACAGCAAACGGAATCGTAGCCATGAAACGAGGAGACGTTTTCATGGCACGGCTCGACCCTACTGAGGGATCTGAGCAAGCCAGAACTCGTTCTGTCATTATTGTAAGCTGAGACGCTCTCAATAACAGCAGTCCAGTCGTGCTGGCAGTTCCATGCACAACCTATCGGACTGGTAAGAGAGTATATCCAACCCAGGTGCTGATTCAAGCTCCTGATGGAGGTTTAGCTCGTGATTCAGTTGCGTTAGGGGAGCAAGTTCGTGTCTTAGCAAAAACCAGGTTATTTGAGCTTTGCGGAGAATTATCGCAGACTGCTCTAGTTGAACTCAATCAGGCGTTGTTGATAGCCCTGGATTTAGTCGTTCTATCGAACGAAGAGCCATAAACTAACCCAGATTATGACATTAACCACCCCAACTGAAAGCCAGTCTGACATCCACTCCCACTGGAATTGGTGCAAGGATGGGCTGCGCGGCATTCAGCATGGCTTGCTCTAGCAACCTTGCGACTGCTTGACCCATTTCAACGGGGCACTCAATCAGGAGTTCATCATGCACCATGCCAATAAAAACCGCACCGATGGGCAACAGTGGGTGTAGAGTCGCTATTGCCAGCTTGATGATGTCAGCATTGGTGCCTTGGACTGGATAATTCAGGATCTCGTTGGGGTCAAGTTTACCGTCCTTCAACCACACTCGTCGCCGTCCTGCTAATGTGTACCAGATGCGTTGTTTGCGAATATAAATCGCACGTTTAACCCGCTCATGCCACTGTCGGATACCCGGATAAAGTTGAAAGAATTGACGGCTAAAAGTTTTCGCCTCTGCCAGGTTCATCGTTACACCGTATTTCACCAGGGCAGTACTTTGAAGTTTCTTCGCCCCCATGCCATAAATCAGCCCAAAGTTGATGACTTTTCCCAATCGGCGCTCTCCATCGGTCACCGCTTTAATCGGTTTATGCAGCAGAAAAGCAGCCGTCAGACAGTGTAAGTCTTCACCCTGCTCAAAGGCTTGCTGCATCCGCAGATCGCCACTAATCTTGGCAACCAGACGCAACTCCATCTGAGAGTAATCGCCCCGCACCATGACGTTACCGGGAGCCACAACAAAGCAATGGCGAATATCACATCGGTGCGGAATGGTCTGTAGCGGTGGACTTTTGCAACTGGCGCGACCAGAGCGAGTTCCAAGTTGGAAATAGGTTGGATGTAGCCGCCCAGTCACAGGATGGACCTGTTGAGTTAACGGATGGATAAAACTCGTCAGGAGTTTAGTAACTGAGCGATAGGCTAGTAGAGTCGCGATCGCAGGATGACGATCCACCAGGGGAGCCAGATGGGCAGCATTCGTAGATTTCAATGTAATCCCCTTATTGCCCAGTGCTGCTTTCACTTGCTGGCTAGAGTTGGGATTAAAATCGCTGCAACTGGTAACGTGAGAACCGCCAAACAGATTAACCTGTTGCAGCGGTTGGGAAGACTCAATTCCCAGGTGTCGGGTGAGGGTCGCGCATAACCCGGTCTGCTGCCCGGACAGTTCCTTCTCCAACACCTGCCACTGCGTCTGATCAAGCTGAACTCCAGCCAGTTCCATCTGGGCAAAGGCGGGCATTGCCTGACATTCCAACTGGCTGATTTTCCACAAGTTGGCTTGCTTCAGCTTCTGTGCCAAAATTTGACCCAGGGGCAGTAGGATGGCAGCATCGATCGCAGCATACTGAAGTTGTTCTAGACTCAGCTCTAACCTAGAGAAATCACTCTGTTGTTTCGATTTGTCGAGGGACACGCCCAATAACTTTTGGGCAATCGCTTTCAGGCTACTGGACGTTTTAATCCCACTGACCCACACTTTGTAGGCAAGTTGCGTGTCGAAAAAGGGTCCAACGAGGGACAGTCCAACCTCAGTGAGAAACTGCCAATCAAATTTGGCATTATGGAGAATTTTCAACGCTGAGTTTTGCAGCAATTGTTTGAGAGGATCAGACCGGATTAAATCAATCTGAAAGCAGTCTATCAGTACCACAGGCTGACCTTTAGCGGCAATTTGAATCAGTCGAAGTTGATGAAGTTGGGGGTCAATTCCTGTGGTCTCCGTATCGATCGCCAGAATTTTGGCAGCAAGAAACGGCGTGATCGCAATCTCCAATTCTGCTAAGTTAGTGATCAGTCGGTAGGGACACTGTAAGAGTGCTGTAGGAGATGGAATAGCTGAAAGCGATTGCGGTTGCCCCTGGCGCTGTGCCCGGAGCGTCTCTTTGTAAGTATAAAAACTCGTATCAACCATAGCTGTGAAGCTCTCGGACGGTCGCTACGAGGGCAGCGGTAGCAGTTTATTTCGTCCGCTGATACCGCTCAAACAAGTGAGATTTGAGCGCACGGCTGGTTGCTTCGGTGCGAGTATCTGCACAGAGTTTTCGGAGAATATTTCCGACATGAGACTTGACCGTGCCAGCACTGATGAACAGTTGCTGCCCAATCTGGGGATTACTGAGTCCCTCTGCCATCAGCTCTAGCACCTGCACTTCTCGCCTGGTTAACGGCTCTACTTCGATCGGTTTTACAACTGAGTTAATTCAGTTGTAAAACCATTGGCAGAAGCAGGTGCAGATCTCGATGCACGATCAGTTTCTTGAGAGCTACTTAATTGAGTCTGGCGTTGGTTCGCTAGATTGAGTTGATACTGTCGCAGCACAATCTTGGCGATCGCTGGATCAATCCAGTGATTGCCTTCATAGGTTTGCTCCAGTGCCAGCCCAATCACTCTGATTGAGTTGTCCTTCATGCAATAGGAATCGGCTCCCGCTTCAAACGCTGACAGAACATGCGCTTCGTCTGCACTCACGGTCAGCATCATCACTTTAACGTGAGGATACTGGCGCTTGATCTGCTGGGTCACGTCGATCCCACTCATTCCTGGCAACCCCAGGTCTACTATCGCTACATCCGGTTGCCGCGTCTTGATCAGTGCCAGTCCCCGCTCACCCGTCTCTGCTTCCCCGATCACCTCAAGTTTGGGGTTGTGCTTAGGAAGTCCCAGCATTAAGCCAAACCGGGCAAGTTCTTGATCCTCAATCAAAATAATCCCAATCTTACGACCTGTCATGGTCTTACCTTTTGTTTACTGTTCAAATTTGTATTAGTCGATTGCACCCAGGATTCAATTTGCAGGAGTTCCTGACGGCACTTCTCCAACAGCGCTCGTCCCCGCACCAACATTGGACGAGGCTGTTTTGCTAGGACTTCAAGTTGGTCAGTCAGTCGGGTTAAGGAAGCACTTCTGACAACTGCACAAGCACCACGAAACCGATGACTGAACCGGGCAACAGCACCCCAATCCCGTTGCATCAGGGCACGATCGAGGGCAGCAATCTCTTGTTGGGCAATCTTGACGAACTTTTGTACAACCTGCAACACGGTTCCTCGTTCTCCAAAAGACTCCAGCAATTGCCGCATATCAATTGGTACGGACACATCGCTCTGGATGAGTGCAGTTGACTGACCCCAGCGTTGCAACATCCTACCCAGTTCCGCCTGGGAAACTGGCTTGCTCAGATAGTCGTTCATCCCCGCCTCCAGGCAGCGTTGCCGTTCTTCAGACTGGGCATGAGCGGTCAAGGCAATGATGGGGAGTGAGGCATACTGGGGACTACGGCGAATGATGCGAGTCGTACTGTAGCCATCTAACCTCGGCATCTGACAATCCATCAGGATCAGATCAAAGGGCTGATGATGCAACTTCTTCAAAGCTTCTCGTCCCGTGCTGGCAACCTCAGCTTGATGTCCTAGCCGCTGCAAGTGGTGCTGCATCACAAACTGATTGACCGGATCATCTTCAACCAGCAAGATGTTCAAAGGGTGGACAACAGCGTCTACTGGCACGATCACCGCAACTGGTTCTAACCGTGGTTCAGACTGCCCAACCTCAAATCGTGTAGTAAACCAGAAACAGGAACCCTTGCCCAACTGACTCTTGAAGTCGATCCGTCCACCCATCTGCTTGACCAGTTGGCGGGAAATGGCTAACCCTAATCCAGTGCCTCCATGTTGACGAGTGTAGGAGGGATCAACCTGGGAGAAGGCGCGAAACAGTTTAGCGGTGTCGCGTCGGGCAATCCCAATGCCAGTATCAGTGATCTCAAACCGTAGCACTGCCTCCTCTTGCCGGGTATCGGCACTGATGGTCAGGCTAACCTGTCCACGGCAGGGAGTGAATTTAACTGCATTCCCCAGCAGGTTGAACAAGACTTGCTTCAGGCGATAGGCATCTCCTCGTAGGCGATTGGGAAGGGTTCCTTTGGCATGAACAGTCAATTGGATCAACTTCTCGAATGCTTGATGCTCTATCACTCCTAGGACTTCATTAATACAGCGATCCAGGTCAAACCATTGTTCATCGAGATCAAGTTTGCCTGCCTCCAGTTTGGAGAAATCCAGGATGTCATTGATCACCTTCAGTAGGTGCTGGGAGTTAGAGTAGATGATTTGGACAAATTGGTGCTGTTCAGCAGTCAAATTGTCCCCTAGCAGCAATTCTGCACTGCCCAGCACACCGACCATTGGAGTCCGAATTTCATGGCTCATATTGGCAAGAAACTGAGACTTGGTCTGAGCCGTTTCCAGGGCAGATTCCCGTGCTTCAATCAGTTGGTCGATTGGTTGGACAAATAGGACGCTCCCACCAACTTGCCCGTCCTGATACCAGGGCTGCACCGTCCATTTGAGCCAGTGGTTTGTGCCGTTCTTCAGTAGAATTGGGTCTTCAGCGTGATGGGTCACTTTGCCCTGGACAGCTTGCGCGTGTCCGTCCTTCCAGTGATCAGGCACGCCTGACTCACTGTTACCAACCGATTCCCCCAAGAATTTCATTTCTGCCAACCAGCAGTCACTCTGGAGCAGGATTCGTCCCTCACGATCGAAGAATGCCATTGCTACAGGAGCCTGACGAATGAGAGATCGGAGTTGCTGTTGTTCTTGCAATAGTACGGCAGAGTAGCGAAATTGGTGATACCAGCTAATGGCAGCAGCAATCACCAGACAACTCACTATCGCCGTTACCACCACATTGAATGGTGACAGGTGAAATCCTGCGATCGGCTTTGGAGCCTTTAACGAATCTTGCATCAGGAGGTAGCAATGAACTGCCACAACCCCGATCGCCACACCAAAACTGACTATCCCAACAATTTGCTCTCCCGTAGCCCGCTTTCGCTGTTGTTTTAACCGCTTTAGATCAAAAAGTTCCCGAATCATCGATTTCTTAAAATATACTTAGCCCGTGACGAAGATCAGGTCAATAAAGTTACCGTACCGTTCTGCTCAATTGGCGCTTAATCAGAAACTGTTACTATAGCAAGTCGGACTTAGAGATGGCAGGAAAGGAAGTAATATCGCCCACTTGGGTGACTAAGCAGACGTGTTCTGCTACCAGGTTATCTACCAGTTGGGGGAAAAGAGTACGGACTTCTAATAGGTCTTAGTCTGTAAAAAAATACTAACCCACCGTAGCTGGAGAGTTAGCATTTCTCTTTTCTCTACTCGTCCTCTAAATCGTCATCAAAATCAAACTCGTCATCGTCGTCAGCGGCAACTGCCTCAGTATCGAGCACATCTAGATCATCCAGCTCATCCAGCTCATCCTCTGGATCCAAGGCGAGTTTCGCACTTTTGAGCCTCCCAGTTGCAGCAGGTAGGGCAGGCATCACGTCTGACTCACCCGGCAGTGCTGGCAGAGATTGTGGCTCCGTGAATCCGGCAATGTCATCGTGGATCGTCCAGACAATGGCTTTGGTGGTTGGCGTTCCCAGAAACACCTGCGGCAAATTTGCCTGGTCAGGGTTGGTAACAACTTCAGTCTTACAGCACCAGGATTTGTTCTTACCCTCACCTTGCTTTTCGGCTTTGAAGCTCACATCCAAAATGCCCAAACTGCGCCACTTGTCGCTCTTGCCAGAATAGCGCTGCCCGGTAAAGTCAGCAAAGGCTTTTTCGAGCTTGCGGTAGAACTCTTCACGGGCAGACTTGAAGCTCCAAAGTGCTACGTTCTTGAAGCGAACCACGATCGGGGTGGTGTGCAGAGGTTGGTTGTCGTCATCCAGAAACACCAGGGCGTGTTCAGAGCAAACATCCATAATCCGTTTGTCCAGGGCACTGCGACAGTCATCATAGGAGCCAACAACAACGTGTTCCAAGATTGGGTCGGCACCATGTTTGAGCAAAGCTTCTTCGTCCTTGTGGCGAATGTACTCTGGAACAAACGCCAGTACCAGCAAACGGGTTTGGGTGAAGAACAGCCCAGTCACTTCGTTTTCGCCAAAGGTAATGCTGCTGAGGTCTTCGTCACTCGGTTGGTCTTTCCACTCGGCTTTGTCGAGTTGGTCGGTGGGAATCAAAATCCCGGCGGGCTTGTCATTGACGACAATGCCGTAGGGCAGTTGCGGACGGCGGGTCTGGTTATAAGCGTCATTCAGCAGTTCAGGGTCAATCTCAAACGCAGGAGCTTTGGGCTTAGCGGTTCGTACTGTTTTAACTGTCGTCGGTTGAGTAGCTCTGGCTCTTGTGTTTACCATGCAGGGAAGTCCAAAATCAGCATGGCGAATCAGGCGGTAGCCAGTGGGCGGCTGCTATTAACCTACACAGGTGCCCACTCTCATTAGTCTTCGCTCTGTTGAGAAAACTTCCGAGCAGTTTCAATGTCTACTCGTAAACGTCCCGCAACCTGTTCAAGGGTTAACCCACTCTCCAGTAACGCTGGGATAGCCAGCGCGAGTGTTTCCTCTCGTCCCTCTTCCCATCCTTCTTCTTTAACCTCTTGATAAAACCGTGTCTGTTTGAGTTCGTCTAGTCCTAGCATTTGCCTTATTTCCTCGCGACTCAGGTTTGGGAATTTATAGACCAGCGTTGTTGTGATCAATTCTACAATTCGCTGCTGTTCTGCAACATCCGTGGCTTCTTGCTGTGCTCGTTGAATCAACTGTCGGGCGCGGTCAGGGGCACTTTCTTCTTTCACCCCAATCAACTGCAATACGCCCAATTCTAACGAACGGTCTATCGCCTCTGCTGGAAGCTGATCTAGATAAATACGACGAAACCGGGGGCTACTGTCAAAGTCTCGAAAATGCACCGATAGACCAGGGTCTAAACCCTGACGGCTAAAAATTAGAACCGCCAGCCAATCGTTCAATGGGGTGAAGTCTTTCAGGTAAAGAAAGATTTCGGCAAAGAAGCTGAAGTAGAGGTTGTTATCGCGATAGCCCATGATTTCAACGAACACAATGGGCGAGTTTGGCTCCTGGACAGATGGGGTAAGAATACCATCCAGTCGGAAGCTGGTTTGTTTGACTTCCTGGGAACCAAAGGTATAAGAAACCGCTGCTGGAACTTCCTCACCCATTAGCTCAAACAGGAGTTCTGGATGGTCAGCGAACAATCGATAAAACAGGCTGTCGGTTTTCATGCCGCAACAGAATAGAGTCTTTGTACTATATCACCACTTCGGCGATCGCCTCCAGGTTCGAGATCGCCGCCCATAGTGGATCACTTTCGTGTTCATTCACTACAGTTGCTTGGGACTGATTCTCATCTACCGATAGCTGCATCATTAGCCATTCCTGCGTTTGCTGATGCAACTCATCATTCCAGATATGCACTACTTTTTGAGCCATTTGATCTGGATGCAAGGCAATGACAATCAGCTTCAAATCGCTGGGGGCGATCGCAAAATGCTGGGCGACTGTCCACAATTTAACCAGGTCACGCCAGTTCAGTTCAGGCGATCGCACTCCCCATTCAAATAATTTGGGAATGCCATGCCGGAAACCTAGATTCACGTCTACCTGGATAGTATGGGCTATTGCTTCCACGTTGAGAATGGTCGAAATAGGCGTATGCAAATACAGTTTTTTATTGGGTTTGAATAGATTGGGGAGTAATGTTTGTACCTGATAAACTAGCTGAGCAAGCACAGGATCAGCATCCAGGAATAGTTGGATTGGTAATCCTAGATGCCACTGATGAATGACTTGCTGTAGCTGCTCTTGGAGATGAGAATTGCGATCGGCATAGGAGGAGATTTGTTGGTTACGGTCAGACTGGATGCGGTGAAGGTCAGAAATCGTGATCAGCATTGGTCACCCAAACAACGTCGGGTGTCTATGCCAGTCGGCAGGTTTCACAGTTCATCACGATCTGTCAACGCCTGATTGGGAGAAGGTTAATCCTTCAGTTGGGACTGGAGGAAACGCGGCAAATTCTGCAAGCTAAATAGCAACGTTTATCGATGCGCGATCGCCCCTCTAGCCATGCCCTTATTCTTCAAACCCTCCTCCGCGTCTTCCCAGCCGATCATTGCGGTATCCGCTAACAACTATTTGGTGCCGTTTACCAGCGTGTTTCGGGACTACAACAACCCCAAAGGCTGGGGATTCATGGGTGCATTTCTATTGATGGCACTGGTGATGCTGATTGCAGGCAAAGGCAGAGGCAAAATCACCACAGGTCGGATGGCGGGTAGAGCCGAGCAACTGGCAGCGACGGGACTGGCACTGGAGCAACTGCGTCAGCAACGGCACGATCGGGTAACACTGTGGTGTGGCAAACCGTGTTACTGGATGGGAACCTTGCGTCGTCCATCCACTTGGGTGACTCGCTTGCAGACTTTGTTAGAAGCATCACCGACTGTCTACCTACCCGATGCTCAACGTAGCCTGTTGGTGATTGGCAAACCGGGAAGTGGCAAGACCTTTAGCGCAATGGATTCGGCGTTAGAAAGCGCTTATGTTCAGGGAATTCCAGTCATCTTGTATGACAAAAAAGGTTCGCAAATGGAACTCCATGCGCCTCTAGCTGCTCGGTATGGCTATCAAGTCTGGGTGTTTGCGCCTGGAGAACCCTACAGCGGTGTGCTCAATCCCGTAGACTTCATTCGTGACCCACGGGATTCGGTAATGGCAGGGGAAATTGCTCAGGTGATCAACCGCAATGCTTCGCTGGGAGGCAAAAGCGATGAGTTTTTTACCAAAGCAGGAGATTTGCTGGCACGAGCGTTACTGCAATTGATCAAGGCAACGCCTTACCCGGACTTTGCCATGCTCTATGCAGTGCTGCGTCTGCCCAATCTGGTGCATCGGCTTGACTATGCGGTGCAAACTCGACAAATGGATGAGTGGGTTGCCACCAGCTTTAACAATTTCCTGGCAGCCAAGGATGCGGAGAAAACGATTTCAGGCATTTTGACGACGGCTGCGGCAACCTTTAGCAGCTTTATTCAGGCTGATTTACTGCGGGTGTTTCTGGGCAAATCGGATATTCCGACCACGCTTCAAGGACGGCAGATGATTATCTTCAAACTAGATGATGCCCGTCGCAGTGTGGTCGGTCCCTTACTGGCAGCAGCGTTGCATCTGGAGATCGTCGCCAACCTCTCCAAACCGCGTCAAGACCCGCTAGTGATCTCACTCGATGAGTTGCCATCCTTGAAACTTGAGCGTCTACCCCAGTGGATTAATGAATATCGCTCGAATGGCGCGTGCTTTATGCTGGGCATTCAGAGTTTAGAGCAGTTGTATGACATCTATGGCGACAAGATGGGCAGTGCGATCGCCTCTGCCTGCGCCACCCATATTCTGTTTGATCCAGGGAACTTCAAGACAGCGGAGGAATACTCCAAGCGGTATGGCGAAAAGGAAGTAGTCGTTCGCAGTCGTTCCACGAGCGTCAATTCAGGACTACACGCCAGTCGTTCAACCTCCTGGAATGAGTCGTTGCAGAAAGTCCCGCTGATCTCACCCGATGAAATCTTGCGCTTTGAGGAAGGCAAATGCATCATCACCAACCCGGCTTATCGATCACGGGGGGAAAGTTCTGTGCCTTACCGCCTCAAAATTCCGATTTCCCCAGCAGAGATCAAACACAGGCAACAAACGATGAACTTGTGGGCAACTGTAGAACAGAAGCTGCAACAGCGGGTCAGATTGGTGGGTGAGGATTCACTCACTCAGGCACTCTACGATCGAATTGCGGCGGCGGAACAATTGCTCCCATTGCCGGACACTGAAGCTACCGCCCCTCCAATACCCAACCCAGTCAAGACAACAGGAACAGGCAAAGCAGCAGAAGTTAAAACGCCAGAGGTCGCATCCAACAAGGCTGCACAGAACCAGGCAACACCCAAAGCACAATTTCGACCCTGGGTGCGCTAATGGTTCCTTACCCATCAACTTGGATAGTCAAGACTCAATACCCTTACCAAAGACCAGTTTCAGTTCTACACTGCGAAAGGGAGCCACGATTTTATTCTTGGCAGTTTTAACCTTGATCGTGATGCCATATTCGTCATTGCCGCGCTTTAGAGTCATAATGCGCCGAACCTCAAGCCGAATCGACGCATAGTATTTCAGAGCATTGCCACCCGTCGTGGTTTCTGGATTGCCGTAGACAACTCCCAATTTGTAGCGCAATTGATTGATGAACAGCACCGTACAGTTCGACCTAGTAGCATTGAGTTGATTCACCAGTCGTCCCAGAGCTTTGCTCATCAAGCGGGAGTGCAGCCCGCTTAGAGAATGCTCCATCTCAGCTTTCAATTGTTCTAGCGGCACTAGGGCAGCCACCGAATCGACGACAACCAGCGCAACTTTGCCCGATGCCACCAGGCAGTTGACTAGCTCTAATGCCGCCTCGCCGGAATCCGGTTGAGCCACTAATAGCTGGTCAGTTCGTACCCCGATCGCTCTGGCATACTCGACATTGAACGCATGTTCAGCATCGATAAAAGCGGCGATTCCACCCGCTTTCTGCACTTCAGCGATCGCGTGGAGTGCCAGGGTGGTCTTACCAGAGGCTTCCGGACCATAGATTTCGACAATCCGTCCTTGGGGTAAGCCCCCGCCTAAAATCGCATCCAGTTTTGGGATGCCGATGGCGCGGCACCCGATGGGCAGATGAGCCGCATCGCCTAAGAATACGCCAGCGGGAAATAATTCCTTCAGTTGTCGGTCATAGCTCAGGTGCTTGATAACGGCTGCAATCTCTTGTTGCATATCCGGGTGAATATCCGTCCCGATGCCCTTGCCGTTAGTTTTTTGTTTGGTTTTCATAGTGCAAAAGTGGGTTCAGCAAATTGACCAGTCTTTCCAGATGGGGAATGGTCATGAATCACGGGGAAAGTAGCGGTAGCAAGACAACCATCAAGACAGTGATGGAGCCGTCGAGTAGGAGGATGGGGCGATCGCCTCCAACAGGATCAGCCCCATCTGCTTCAGCAACCCCTGATTTCGATCTGGGCAACCATGCTGAACCAGACAGCGAGGACAACCCGTCTCACAATCACATTGACCAGCCAGACTCGCAGCAGTTTGGCAGAGCTGAGTGAAATGGTTAAACACTGCTTCAGTGGCTCCGTTGCCGCCATCAGCGGTATCAAAGAACAGCCCACAGGAGCCATTACCATCCGGTTGCACCACAAATTCCAGGTCATGGGCATCCGTCCGCACGACCATCGGTAACGCCGTCATTAGCTGATGACCAAGACTATGCAGAGCAATATATTCGGCTGGATAGTTCCATAACACCTGGTAGTCCCTGAGCACTGGTTCTTGTGCGCCTAACAGGGCTTTAGCCGTTCCAGCAACTTGCTGGAGTGAGCTAATCAATCCATCACTCAGAGATACGCTGAGAATCGGGGTGTGATGCTGGGTCACATAGGGAGATGGAAACCGCTCTTCATCTAGCAGGGTCAATAGCTCTGCCTCGCGCGTTGGCTTACCACACAGCAGACAGGTGGTGGTATTTGGTAGCGGAGTGCGATAGTGGCTACACTTGCGGTTCAGACAGGTACGCTGATAGAGCCGCATAAACCGCTGGTAGCCTTCGACCACTTGGCGAAAGCTGCCAAAGCCCAGTTCCAGGGTAAGAAATTGGCACTCCTTCAACTCAGGACTGAATGTTGAAAGCTCAACTTGAATCGTGGATGGTGATCCGGCAATCTCCCAGACAGTCAAGGGCTGAACGACCACCTGTTTAGGCGGAGTCAAGGGCTGATCACACTGGGCATCTATCCGAGTGATGGCAGAAGTCAGCAAGTCATCGGCAGCGGTACGTTGCAGGGTAGCCACTCGTTGGGTTGTATCTAGCGACAAGCTGCGGTAGGTCACCAGTTGTCCATCGTCATCTTGCCGTCGGTAAATAGCTCCTGGAAACACTTCTCGATAGGCAATCTCATCACTCGTGCATTCCAGCACTTTGCCCGTCGCCTGATCCACCAGCTTGATCGTGCCCATCCCCACCCCACCGCGAAAGTTGATGTCCCCTTGCGGAAACCCTTTGGCGTAGAATCCTTTGCGACTGTTGTGCAAATGTCCCTGCTCGATCAGTACTTTGGCGACCGGAAGTGCGGCTTTACCAAATGACCGCTGGATCTCTGTCAGTGATAGACTGCCTTCCGATGCCGCACACAGCAGGTGCTTTGCCAGCAGAATCGGATAGTTGGGGTTGAAGTGAATGGATTCGATGGTTCCGAAGAGGCGATCGCGATCGGTGAAGTAGCTGTCCAGCAGGTTTTGAGCCACCGGGACATAGATGGCGAGTCCCTGGCGTTTGCGTCCTGCCCGTCCGACTCGCTGCCAGAAGTCAGTCAGACTGCCAGGAAAACCACGCAAAATGGCACAGTCCACGACAAGCAGATCGATTCCGGCTTCCAGTGCCTCTGTGCCTACAATCCAGGCAATCTCGCCCGCTTCAAGCTGCCTCATAATCTGCGATCGGCGTTGGTCATCCAGAGAACCGTAGAACACTGCAACTCGACTTGCCAAATTTGCCCGGTTTTGGAGATTAGCTTCTTTAGTCACCAGTTCCGCCACCGATTTGACCGCATGGCGGCTGTTGCAGAAGGTAATCCCGCGCAATCCTTGTTGCATTAAGTGGAGCATGATCCGAGCGACATCGGCACTGGTGTGGTGGGAAGGCTGAGTCACCAGGAGTCGTTTGGCTGCGGTCGCGGCTCCACTCTGCTTCAACCACACTAGGCGTTTTGGACTATCCCGTCGCTTGCGTCCAGAGAGCATTTGAGCCAGTTGAGTTGGATTCCCACAGGTGGCAGACAGGAAAATGAACTGCAACGCCTCAGCATCGCCACCATAGCGAGCCACCATCAGTTTCAGCCGCTTCAGCAGCAATGCCATATTTGCGCCAAATACCCCGCGATAGGTGTGGCACTCATCAACCAGGACATAACGCAGGTGACGGAAGAAAGATTGCCAGCCCTCTAACCGCCAGGTTGTACGAAGCTGGTAGTGCAGCAATTCGGGAGTGAGGGCAATTACGTGAGGATGAGCAGCCAGTAAGATTTCCCGATCCTCCTTACTCGTATCACCCGTCAGTTTGGCAAAGACCAGCCGCTCTGACTGGGGCATCGCCTTCAGTAAGGAACTCAATTTGTTGTTCTGATCACTTGCTAAAGCTTTAAGTCCATAAAACGATAGACAGCGATAGCCCTGGTGCAGACAGCCCTCTAGAATGCCAATGTACGCCGCTAGCGTTTTGCCTGCTGCCGTGGGCGGAGTCAAGATGACATCGTTCCCGGCGCGAATGGCTTTGAGTGCTTTGAATTGATGCGAGTAGAGATGGCTAAAGCCTTGGGCTGTCAATGCTTGTGTTAGGGCGGACGGCAGTGACTTGGGAATCGGGTAAAGCTCTCCTACTTGGGCTGGGATGGTTTCCTGCCACAGCAGTTGCTCACCCAAAAACTGGGCAATATCATCGGGTAATGCTTTAGGATTGAGTGATTCGGTGTTGTCTGCTACGGTTGAACTGGGCACGGTTGGATTCCAGAAGCTCTGAAGTAGGGTGTTGTAGTTGGGCGTTGCCATTATCTTCTTCCACGCTTGCAGGTCAAAAAAGATCCCCGGAAGGGGAAAAGAAGAGGGAGAAGAATCAGGCAGCGGTTTGGGTTCAGCTTATTTAAATAGCCGATCGAAATGACCTTGCAATCCCGACTAGCGTTGGTAACATCACGTCAGGATTGGCTCCCTGCTTGAGCGTCACCTCTAACTCAAAAAGTCGAGTCAGAGTTTGAGTCAGACTGGAAACAGACGTTTTAGCAACTTCTTGACGCAGGTAGTAAAGACGCTTCGGGTTGCCAACTCCACAGAGTTGAGCAATTTCTGAGTCTTTACGCCGAGTTTTATCACTCAAGGCGCATTTGACCCAAAGCCAGGTGCGGAATTGAGTCAGCAGAGTGGAGAGAATAACCAGCGGCACTTCGGCTCTGGACAGTAATGAATGCAGCCGTTGCACGGTTTGGGCAGTGTCTCCCTGTCGAATTGCCTCAGCCAGTTGCAAGCTGCTATGAGTGGTGTTGGGTACAAGAGATTTGACAGCAGCAAGACTGGACGGTTGACCATTGGCGTACAGGGTAAGTTTCTCCAACTCAGCATCCATCCCTGCCAGGTCATTCCCGATCGCCGCTGCTAGATATTGAATACAGTCATGAGACAATTGCAGACCAGTTGATTTCGCTCTCGTCTTGATTTCCGCTTCTATCAGGTCAGTTCGCCAGGGTGAAATGAGTTCTAAGGACTGAATCGTGCTGTGCTTTAATAAGTGCTTGGAGATTTTCAGTCGTTTATCCAGACTCCTACCTGTGAAGATTAATGTTGTGCTACTGGGCAATTGCGGTAGAACTTGCAATAAGTTAAGTTGCTGTTCACCGAACTGATTAAATTGACAATTTTCAACAATTACCAATCGCTGATCATCTGCTAAGGGTGGAGTACGGGCAGTGGCGATCGCGTCACTCAAATCATCCGCTCCGTAGCGGTGATAGTTGAATCCTGACCAGGTTGGATTCAGTTGTTGTTTGAGTTCGTGAATCTCCTGGTGAATGCGGTAGGAGTCATCGCCGATTAAAAGTAGGGTGGGCATAATAGTTGTCACTTCCTGAATGAAAAAGCCCCTGACTGCTGATCTTTGGCATTCAGGGGGAATGAGAAAAGTAGTAGAAGGGAGAATTTGGGTGTGTTGTTCACCTTGTGGCTTTTAGCAGAGTCACCTGCAAAGGCAATTCTAAAAAAGCACGATTGCCTTACAAAAGCTGTTTGCCGTGAATGACCGTTGTGATCATCACGGATTGATCTTGGACTTGATAAATGATGCGGTAACTGTAAATCAACTTCTCTCGCAGCATCTCGTCACCAAATTCTGGCACTACCCGTCCAGACAGCGGAAATGTACTCAAATTGCGAGTTGCTTCCAAAATTTTACCAACTACAGCACTGGCATAAGCTGGGGAGTCACGGGCGATGTAGTCCGCGATCGCATCCACATCTGCGATCGCTTTGGGCGACCAATTTACGGAATAAGCCATTTGCTCAACTGCTGCTCTGCCTGCGCTTGAGAAACAACACCTTCCGTCTCAGCCGCTTCCAACCCTGCCATCACCTTTGTCAGCACGTAGAGATGATATTGCACATCTTCCAACGAACAGTCATCAGGCAAGGTGCCGAGTAAAGCGGTAATGCGTTGTTTGGTGGTCGGCATGGCAAGTTCTCTAAAACAACCTCTTTATTAGTCTACCAATGATTGCTGCTACAACAACTGAGCACCAATCACCTTCAGCCCTTGAAGAATCTGAGTCAGGTCTTCCAGCACTTCAATCACCTGATAAATCCGGGACTGCACGTAGGTGGGTGGTTGCTCAGGCTTGAGTTTAAGAAAGACTACCTCTCGCCCATTGGTAACCATGCCAAAGCGATCGTCGGTCGCAGAAGGTTGCACTTCAGATGGCTGACTCAGTAAGTAGCTAAGGGCTTGAGGGATACCAGAGGTGACATCAAAGCGAGATTGCTTGGATTCGACAACCAGCACCCACAAGCGTTGTTTAACCACCAGCACATCAATGCTACCCGTGAAAGTCTGACTTCCTTCAGTCACAAACAACTTGGTCGAAACTTCAGCACGAATCGAGAAGGGCGGTTGATAAAAGCCGGCTAAATCCAGTAAGGGGGAAACCACAACTAGTTTGACCACTTCCTCTAAAGGGTTCGTTTCAATGATGTTTTCGTAGTTGCGCTTGAGGCGATCAAGGGCTTGTTGCTCAAAGTCGGACAACGTCTCTGCGTCATGCAACCATCGCTCAAAGAATGGATCAATTCGATCGCGAGTCAGTTGGAATTTGTCTCTCAGATCACTAAGAGCTAAATTGCTAACAGGTTGAGAGATCGTCGAAGTTTCCATTAGTCTTCAGGTAGGGTTTGCGCTCCTACCTTTGGATCATACTGGGCTTAGACCGGGATTGCCAGCTTGAATTCTAACGTTACAGGCTGACTGATACCCGCTGCCTTTTGGATCAGTCGTGCGATTTTGCTGGTGTTGGCATCAAATTTGGCTTGATCTCGTTCACCAACTAGCAGGGTTGCAACGCTCCCATCAAACTGTTGTAATCTGGCTCGGCTCAAAAGTGACTTGGCGTTACCCGGAGCAGCATCGATTATCGTTTGCCAAAGGTTATCTGTTGAGCTATGACCATTGCCATTGTTCTGAGGCAGAGTTTTTACCATCGACGGAGTGCTGGCTTTGATAGCCTGCTTTGGCAACAGATTGAGCAAACAGACTTCCAGCCAGACTTGAGCATTGGTGCTAAAGCGAAGCTGTCCTTCACTGGTATGGAGTTGCGCTAGTCCGACTTGAATCGCTTCATAGCTCCACTCCTGGGCAATAGCTTGAAGTTGATCCGAGCTAACAGAACTGGTCAGTAGATGACGCTGACTTGGAGCGGATTGCACAATCAGCAGATCTCGGTAGATCTGTAGCAAACTGGAGAGAATGAGTTTGGGAGATTTGCCGCCATCAATCATGTGACGTGCCGTTTGCAGCAGCCCAAACGTATCTCCCGCTGATATGGATTCCACCAGAGTCAGTAAATCACCTTCGGCAATTCCTCCTGCCAGTTCAATTACCTGGCTTGCAGTCACTTGGTTGCTCAACAGTCGCACCTGTGCCAGCAATTGCAAGGCATCTCGCAAACCGCCGTCACAAAGACGGGCGATCGCCATCAATGCCTCATCCCCAATCTCGATCGCTTCGGTATTCGCAATCGAGCGTAAATGGTTCATGATCGTCTTCACTGCCAGTGCCCGAAATTCAAATCGCTGACAGCGGCTAGCGATCGTCGGCAGCACTTTATGGGCTTCGGTCGTACAAAGGATGAACACGACATGGTTAGGCGGTTCTTCAACGCATTTGAGCAGAGCGTTTTGTGCCTGATTGGTCAGTTGGTGACACTCATCCACAATCACAATCCGATAGCGACCCAGCACGGGAGCTAGATGCACTCGTTGAGTCAGTTCTCGTGCATCATCCACGCCATTGTGAGAAGCAGCGTCAATCTCGGTCACATCCAGGCTGCTGCTGACCTCAATGGAGCGGCAGGACTGACATTGACCGCAGGGTTGGAGAGTCGAGCGATCGTCACTTAAACAGTTGAGGGACTTGGCAAAGATGCGGGCTGTGCTGGTCTTGCCCGTGCCTCTCGGACCCGTGAACAGGTAAGCAGGCGCAATCCGTCCTTGAGTGATGGCATTACTCAAGGTTGTTTGAATCGTGGGCTGTCCGACCAAATCCTTGAGCGTTTGGGGTCGGTACGCCAGATGGAGGGCTGTCGTCATATTTTTGGTGGGGTGAAGGTCAGAATTGTTGTCCCAGTCGGGGAAGTTGCCCTGAAGCATTGAAGATGGCTAGATGGCTTACTCGTCAGCTATTTCCTCGTCCTCGTCCTCATCAATCGCGTCGTCATCCTCTGCATTTGCCTTTTCTTCATCATCCTCATCTATTGGTTCACCATCAGCATTTGATACTCGGCTCGGCTCCTGTGTGCCAGCGTTCGCGTGGGTAGCAGGTTCAAAGGGCAGGGTGAAGTAGGTTGCAGTCATGACCAAATCTTTCACCTCAAAATCACCCACCGCTTCCAATTTGGTGATGGTGTCGGGTCTGTCCATCCACAACCTCACCCCGGTACTACCCAGGGATTTGAGCATCGTCAGCAGTTGATGGATGTTGAGCTTGATTGCAAAGGAGTCAGGCTGATCCAGGGTGGCTTCAATCACCTGCCTGCCCTTACTTCCTGCTTGCTCAATCGTGAGGGTGAGAGTTTGGGTACTGCCTTCAAAGGTGAGCAACAGGTCATGTTTATCCCTGTGCGTCAGGGCACTCAGCCGACTCAGGCGTTCGACGAAATCGCCCCGACCCAGGGTAGCACTGCGAGTAAAGTTGAACCGCTGGTTGATAATCGCTAACACATCGGGGTAATCGCCCTGCAACGCCTGGGTGGTAATCGTGTGATGCAGCCGATCGCTCTCCACTTGCACCTGAAGTTTCTGAGTCCGATCGTCATAGGTGACGTTACATTCGTCCACCTCCATACCCTCGATCGCTTTGGTCACCGCTTTGACGGCACTTGCAGAGAGAGAGCAATGAATGGCTTCAGTTTTCCTGGTGCGTTTGCTGCGCCCAATCCCTTTCAGGTCGAGATGAGCGATCGCGATCTGTAATCCATCTGTGGCAGTGCAGGTCAAGCGGTCATCCTGAAGATGCCAGTTCACTCCGGTCAGAACACCTTTCGCCTGCTCTCTGGCAACGGCAAACAAGACGCTTTTGAGACCGATCGCCAGTGCTTTGGCGTTGAGGATGACGGGTTTGGGTTGGGCGATCGCTTCGGGGGTGGGAAATTCATCAGCCGCCAGCCCATCGAGTTCCACAACGCCCGCTTGTGGGTCAGTCACAACGACCGCAACGGCTTGTCCTTTCGCCTGAGAGTTTAGAATCAACGTCCCGGCTGGACATTTCGCCACCACTTCTTTGAGTAAGTTTGCTGGAGCAGTCACCGTGCCAGGTCGTTCAACGTCAGCATCAATTCGGGCGGTCAGCGTCGTTGCTAGATCGGTACAGGTGAGCCAGATTTGATTCGTCGTCGCGTCCCCCTTGATCAGCACGTTTGCCAGGACTGGATGCGTTGGTTTTCTGGAAGCGGCTTCTACGACAAAACTTAGTGCCTCAAATAGACGCGATTGGGAGACATTGGCGTTCAGTTGGTTTGAAGTAGAGTTGGATAAATCAGTTGCGGCGCGATCGGTCTGCGTTGAATCGGACTCACTTTCAGTAGCAACTTTTCTGCTCTTGCGGGGCTGTTTGGCGGGTGCAGTGTGCGATCGGGGTTGGGTTGTAGATCGGGTTGCCATGATCAAACCGTATAGACATCAGGGCGAGAGGAGCGGTAGCCCCATCGAGTTAAAAGATGCGGCTCCAATTTCAGCCCTCGTCACAACAAAACAGCACCCGCCGTTGAGCGCGAGACAGGGCAACCATCCACAGGCGGTTATATTCCGTCAAACTCTCCCCAGTCCCATCGCGCAATCGTTTTCTCAAGTCGTCCGCATCGATCGCCACTTCTTCAAACGTGCTGCCCTGAGAGGTATGTACTGTCAGAGCGAAACAGGGACGTACCTGGGCAAAGATTTCCAGATGCTCGTAATACTTGCGCCACAGAACTGGGCTGCGTTTTGCCGATTGCAACAGGTGTTCGGTTTCCTGATCGAATCGTTCCCGCTCCGCTTCGTGCAGCACAAAAATCTGACGAGCACCAGGATAACCTTCCGGCAGGACAGTGAGGCGATAGGCACGATAGCCTTCATAGGGTTGCTCCTCAACGCCTGTCACAAGCATTTCTGTTGCCGTGTTCAAAATGATGTCTTTCTTGTTGGGGGCGACGATCGATTGGGTGCTGATCAGGCGTTCATCCACGACAAACCGGGGAGCATCCTGTCCATACCGATGACGGCGCAACAGCGTGTTGTAAAAGTCAACTCGTTTATTTGTCCAGCATAGAATCCGAAACCGATCTGGATTGGTGTCAAAGCTCTCGACTACCGACTTCTGGGCGTATTTTACTAAAGTCTTTTGACTGGTTTTCAAGAGTCCCTGATCCTTATCCGTTGTAGAATTCGTTTTCGGTGCAAAGGGAACTTTTTGGCGAATGGCAAGGCGGCAGTCCTCCAGTGTAGTTAGCAAAGGATTGTGGGCTGCCTGTCGCACAATCTGGTTCAAGATTACCTTGTTCGTTACCTTAAAGCTGGGAGATCTGCCCTCGTTGACGGGATTAAGTTGGAAGGGATCTCCCATCAGCACAAATTTAGGAGCCAGGTAGAAACGCGCGGTTTCCTGGGTCAAAAAGCTCCAGAGGGCTTTGTTGATCATGGAGCATTCATCGACAAAGACAATGACCTGTTTACCGGAGAAGTAGGTTAGCAGGGCAAAGTCACTGGCACCTTTTTCGAGGACCTTCTGTCCCTGACGTTTGACCAGTTTGAGTCCGAGAAACTGGTGAATCGTCATGCAGGGAACTTGCAGTCCAACTCGCGTTGCCATTTTGCTCAGAACATTCACGGCTTTGTTTGTGGTTGCAGTCAGAACAAATTCAAGGTTGGGACTCTGCAATTCCTGAATGGCATAAACCATAATTGTGCTTTTGCCGACTCCTGGAAACCCGGCAATCAGCAACAATTTCTCCAGGCAATTCGGTTGCACAAAAGCTTGCAGTTTTTCGATTGCGTCTGCCTGCTGCTCTGTCAGGGCAAATTGAAGACTGGTGGCAGTAGGCGGATCAGATGAAGCACCCCCCGATGGCACATCAATCGTTGTGGAACCAGGATTGCTGTCAGGCATGAATCATCCCTCTCTTCTCTCAAAACTTCAGCTAGAGAGGGGCGGTAGCGATTCAGTTATGCTCCACTGCATCCATACAACCCTACTGGTAGCTGGGATGATCCACGTCAATGTAATCCCAGTAGTTGGGGCATTCTTCCAACCAACTGTTAGGCGATCGTCCGGTCTGGGTCTGCCGCCGCCAGCTAGTGTTGACAGTAGAGGGGACAGGATCCAACTCCAGGCATTGCCGGGTTGTTTGTTTGGCATGAGACCGAATCAGCCGACGCAGCATCAGAGCATCGTCTCCGTCCACACAGACTAACCACTTTCGGAGCGAGCGATCACTGAACGGTTGCAGTTGAGTCACTCGCTCCATCTTGACTACACCGATCGAGTCTACGGTTATTTCGTACTCAATTGAGCCGTCGATTGGCGTGTTAAACCACAATTCAACCGTCGGCACCTGATCCTCCTGGCTCAGAGAATGCTTGGATTTGCGTTGCAACACGATATGGCAGCCAGCCAACGGAAAGACCTGACCATCAATCAGGAGAGATTCGCCAGGAATAAGCCACCGCACGGTCATAGTTCATCCGCTCTACACAGCACTGCCATTGTAACTGGAGGCGCTGCAATTCGACCGATTGGGAGAGAAATAATCGGTCAGTCAGGACAGGATCAGTTCGGTATAGTTCGGTACACCAAAGAGGAGTAGATGAATTGAGTAGAGCAATCAATGGAAACCCTGGCTACACCCGATCAATTAACGCCTGCCCGACTGGAATATCGAGGGCAGTTATTCACAGTTGTCACAAGCCGTTATGCCAACCGAAATATCGCTCTACGACTTGTGGATGCAATCACCGAAGCAGTAATTGAGTGTACGATCGACGTTCCGGCTCTGGAGCTTTTGGAAGATGAATGCTTGATTCCCCAAAGCAGGCAAGACCTTATGCAAACACTGATCAATGCCAGACTGATTGTGCCAACAGATTTGATTCCAGTCTACACTCGACGTGGACATCGGGCTAGAGTCTGCCAGGTGTATAAGTGCAGTTAAAACAGAGATTGTTGAACCAACTGGGGCATTTCATCAGTCTCTAATTCGTTGACGGCAACAGCGTCGGTTGGGTTCGCCTTTGCCTGCTGCGATCGCTCCCCTTTGGGTGCCAGCTTCATAACCTTCCGTCGAATCTGGATGCTCAAGTCTTTGTATACAGACTCAATTCGGCGAAACTCGATCAGGTAGTCATCCACCGCGAAAGACTGAGCTGCTTCAACCCCAAACAGCGTCGGGTGCCGTTTCAAGACTTCACCGAAAGCCCAGATACACAGATCAGCATAGTCTCTAGATAGGGGCGAAACCAGAGTTAGGGGTTGCAGCGCACAAACAATTTCAGCGGGTGTGATCGTTTCAGTCAGGGTTCCCTGTTCCACTTCATCCAAAATATGCAGGAATCGTTCTTGCATGACGGCGGGTCGGAGTTTGACAATCACGTCCAGATTCGTCCATTCACTTTTGCCGACAATGATCGGACCGCGAAAGTAGTTGAGGTGAGCCGCTTTCACCTCCAGTAGTTGCAGCAGGATGCTGAGAAAACCAGGGCTGACAGGTTCAAGTTGGGCGATCGCCCGCATCATGCCAAGAGTTTGGGATGTAAATGATTGTTTGGATGGCGAGGTATTTACAACAATGGGCAACAAGTCGTTCAGCAGGTCGGATTGCTGGGTCATAGTCTGAGGCGGTAGTAGGACTATGGCTTCAGCAGCGGTCGCTGCAAACTTTTTCTTTAAATTTGGGATAAGTAGTGGGTCAGGTGGAGGGGAAAGGGGTGCGACATACTCACTCAAAATTTAGGGTGCAAATAAGCTCTAATTGCCTGAGAACACTGCACCTGTGAGTACCCTAAATTTGCGCTCTTCTACGCGTTTTAGGGTGCGAGTAAGGATTAAAGTGCCTGTCTAGAAGCATTAGAGCGTACCCTAAACTTGAACAGCTTTGCAGGTTTAGGGTACAAATAAGCCTTAAACGCCTGAGAAAGCAGCATTTATGAGTACCCTAAGTTTGAGTAGTCCTACGCATTTTTAGGGTGCAGATAAGGATTGAAATAGTGCTGTAAAGTCGTTCAAGCGTACCCTAAGTCTGTGGGGGTACTAAATTTAGGGTGCAAATACGCTCAAAGTTATTTGTATAAAGGTGGTCAATGTACCCTAAATAGTTCTGGCATCCCAAATTTAGGGTGCTAATTTGCTTAGAGGCACTGCTATTGCAGGGTTACTGCGTACCCTAAACTTACTTGGCTTGAGGAGGTGTTCATGCCCCGTCAGCGCAAATCTGGCAAGGGAACGCAAGCAATCACTGTCGATAGTCTTGTTGCCTTGGCATCGGGTTTGTCTCGTCCAGAGTTAGATGACCTGATTGCCGCGCTGCTAGCACTGCGGGATGCTTTGGACGAAGAGGAGGCGAAACCAAATGAAGTAGAGGCGGTGACACCTCGACCGCGCCGATCGAGATCCGGCGCAAGTCCTCGGATTGAATGGAAAATCATCAACGGCTGTGGACCCTATCCTTACCTGCGTTACAAGAGCGGTGGCACCCACCACAGCTTCTATTTGAAAAATCTGAAACCCAAATGATGCTACAACTCTAATTCCACGTCGAACACCTTTGAACGGTACGGAGCTGGTTGAGATCGGCGCAATTGCTCTAACTCCCTCGCTTTCTGAGCTTTGGTTGGCTGTGCTTTCAGGGATTGTTGCCCTGGTAAGGAACGCTCTGACTGTTCAACAATGAACGGCGTTGCCGGGTTTGAAGTAACCTGTCGCTCATTCATACCTGGAGACTCATAGGCTGGAGCACCACCCCGATTGGGAGCATCAGCCGTATCGGTGTAGGGCGTATCGAGCAATACTGCCTCGTCATAAACGTTTTCCTGGTAGCCTGAACTCCAGACATCGGGTGGCGTGTAGCTAGAATCCTCAGGGTTGGGGTCAAACCCAGCACTTGAACTATGGAGGGCAGATGGCATATCAGGAATATCAGTACTGTAACCTCCGGTGTTGTAACCTGTGCCGCCGTAGCCACTCTTGCCATACCCCGTGTCCGGGCTGATCTCCTCGTCGCTGCCATAACCATTCCCACCATAGCCAGAGCTACTGTAGCCGGATGAGTAATTCGAGCCTTGGTCATTGCCGTATCCGTTCATCTTGTTTTCCTCCGCTAACAACACACTCAGCTACGACACCTGCCAGTCGTCCACTAACTCCCATTGGGGCGATGCACCACAGCGCAACAACCGTTCCTGTGACGTTGCCCATCGACTTGTATCTGGGGAAGCAGCAGGACGGGCAAAGGCGGCGCGGTTACGGATTGCCAGAATCGCTTCTTCCTCTCGCACCATTGCTGGCACCATCAGCGATCGCTGGTGAAGCAGGTCATCGAGCGTGCAGTGCCCTGGTCTATTCTGATAAAACGCTTCCTGGGCTGCTTTTCGCACAATCTGACCAATCTCGGCTGGGGTACAAAGATGCGTCGCTTTGAGCAATCGTCGCCAGTCGCGATCGCTTAACGGTGAGCAGGCAGAATCGCGAAAAGCAGGAAAATACTTTGCCAGATGCAAGTCAAAGATCTCTTTTCTGGCTCCAGCGTGGGGTAGGTCAACAAACACGATCGTGTCAAATCGGCGAATCAGTTCAGGTGGCAATTTCTCCAGTCGGTTACAGGTGGCAATCACGTAGACTGGTTCGACCCGTTCCTGCATCCAGGTGAGGAGTTTGTTTGCTAACCTGCTCTCGACTCCACCATCACTATCAGAATTCCAGCCAGCAAAGCCTTTTTCAAAGTCGTCGAAAAATAGCACGACAGGCGCGTTGATGCCGCACTGTTGGAGCAAAAAATCGAGATTCTTTTCCGATTGCCCGGGCTTGGGCGATCGCAGACTCCCCCAGTTCGCCGCAATGAGCGGCACACCCAATTTGAGTGCTGCATGTTTGGCAGATAGGCTCTTCCCAGTTCCCGGTGGTCCCCACAGGAGAATCCCTTTCGGCAAGGACAGCCCGTACTGAGCCGCTTGGGGTGAGAGCAAGCTACAATCCCGTTCCAGAATGGCTTCGAGTAAATCGAGTCCACCAGCCGGGACATCCGGCTTGGCAATAAATTCCAGTCCATGCCCTGCTAACTTCGAGACTTTGTAATTCAACATTGCCGCTGCCAGGGCAGTCAGGTCAGGGCAAAAGGGTGCCAGTCGCGTCAGGGTCAGCCGCAGTTCTAAACGGGGTAGTCCCAGGCACGATCGCACTAACAGGTGCAAGTTCTCTACGCCACTCTTTTCAACTAAATGCGAGTGTTGAACACAGGCATTCTGGACTAATCGTGTCACAGCAGTTGCATCGGGTAAGGGATTCTCCAGCACGGGGATGAGTGGAAGCAGGGCGATCGGGAACGGCACGTCGTTATCAAGTAACAGGACTCGCTTATGACCCTGCTGACACAGTTGGTAGAAAGTGTCTGTCAGTTCTGCCACTCGCTCTGCTGATAGCTCACTGGTTTCATCGGGTTCCAGCAAGCCTTCGAGGACAAACCAGGCGGGTCCATCATGGTTGCATAGAAACAGAAAGATGCGATCGATGGGTTGCTCGGAGACAGGAGTGCATTGCACCTGCCCGTTGATGTGCGTCACCTGCTGTACCTGTCGATAACCGACACTCCAGAAGTACAACGGAACATTGGCTTCATCCGCCCAGTGACACACGTGTGCCAGGACATAGGGACGTTCTGTCAAAGGAGATTTGAGTGCCACCAGCGGTGCATCTGACCTAAACAAAATTGGAATCGCACGAATATCTTGCATGGTTGATCTAAAAAACTCAATTGTTAGTCAAGCAAACACCCACGATGTTGTTTCTCAACCAATCGGGAGAAAATTACCGGGCGAGTCAGGGGATTTTTTGAGTCCGTCCGTGTAACTCTCCTGACTAGTAGGGATCGAAACCTCCTGAGTGTCCGAGGAAATGGTGACGTAATGTCTCTAAAACAAAGGACATAGCGAATTTCATTGGCAAAATTCCCATGAACTCGGTGTCCTCCACTCGCACTCAACAATCTTCAAAACGGCATAGGCGATCGCGTAAGTCTTTGAAGCGTAGGACAAATGGCTTCTGGCAAATTCTGATCCTCGCTCTCCAGGTTTTGCTCTGTTGGCTACTGGCAGCAACGGTGATCAGCCCAATTGCATTAGCAGATCCAACTTCGACAACAAATGGGCTACCGACCCAGATTGAGGAGATTGAACTTCGCGATCGTCAGGGTAATCCAACAAGTGTGCAAACGCTGGTGCCAGATTGGAGCAACATTAGTTTTTCTGACCTACCTTCAATTGGGCAGAGCGGCAGTATTCGGATTGGTAATCAACAGCGCACCTGGCAGGCAGGGCAATCCCTCGATCAGATTCTCCATCTGGGCGACTTGAGTGATCTGCGGGTAGATCGGCTGACCCTGGATGCGATTACTGGAAAAACCAATCTTGATGTCAGCACGATCTCGTTGAGTCAGTTTCCGCTGGGAGGCAAGCAAACCCTGGGAGATCTAGCGGCGATCGTGCCGGGGTTGAGCAATATTCAGGTACAAGCAGTGGCACCAATCGGGGCAGTGGTAGAGAAGGCGATTGGAACTGTAAGTGGCAGCGAAACTTTGACACAACTTCTGGGTCAACACCCCGAACTGGTAACTATGACGCTCAACGGGGTGAGTCTGAGTCAATACCCTCTGGATGCCATTCCCAATTTGGCGCAGGTGGAGTTAGGCGCATTCCGGGGCTGGGTTGAGACCCAGATTGCCAGCGTTCCCGGTTTGGGAGACCTGTCACTGACGGACTTTCCTACCGCGATCGACCAGCTTGGCACCCTCTTCGCCCGGATCGATGCCGCCTACAGTCCAGCCGAAGGGGCAGGAGGCACAAAACGCTCGATCTCTGGTTCCTACGGAGCTGGGTTTAGCGTGGGTTGCAAGCAGGATTGCGCCTACATTGAATTAGATGACCTGGAGAATTGGGGGCGGGGCGCACGGGGTAGTTTTGAAGGCAGGCAATGGGTATCAGGGAAGTACCAGGAAGTCGAAGGCGGGGATGGCTGTCTGGCGTGGGCAAATGGTGGAAGAGAACCGACTGGACGGCATCCGTTTGGCAAGGCGTTCAAAGTGGTGGTGCTGGAACCGTCCGAAACAGCCGATACGGTTAGCACAGCCCTCTACTTCCGCTTTAAAGCCAGGTGTGGTGCTACGCCCTACTTCATCGGTCCTGTGCCGTTTTTCACTTACAAAGTCGGGATGCCTCTCTTCATTGGTCGTGCAGATTGGCAGGGGGCAAGTCGGGGCTATTCCCAATCGACGGGAGCTAAAGTTGGAGATGCGGTTCCAACCAGGAGCTTTAGCGACCCTGGCTATGGCGATGAAGAGCATGAGGACAGCCTGATGTTGTGTTCGGGTAAGGCTGTGCAGGGAGTGAACCTTGATGCGCTTGCCAGTGCGATCGAACAGATTGAAAGTCGCGGGAGTGGCGGGTATGGTGCAGTTGGCACCTATGGCTGTGATGGGGCAGGGCTGTGTGGTCGCGGCTTGGGCAAGTACCAGTTCATGAACTACAACGAATACGCCGCTGCTCGAATTACAGCTAGATCGGGTGGACAGGCATTTCTTGACCGGGTTAAAAGAGGCGATCGCCCAACTGCCAATGACCTCGCCCATTTTTTCCCGCCCGAAGATCAAGATGCTGCTTTTCAGGGGTCATTGGCGGACAAGCTAAAAACGACAGCGAAGCAAATTGATCCGAAAACGGGAAAACCGTTTGTAGGCGATCGCTTGATTGAGCGGGTGGCACAGAAGCATTTTGCTGGGGACTATTCAGCCATTGATGGCGGTGGAGGTGATGACCTGGGCACATCCACCTATGGCTATGGGGTGAAGGCGCGCAGCAATTATGGGCAGAGCGGCAAGGCGAAATGTCAGGAGCCAAGTGGTGGCAATAAATCACTCCCAGCAGGTAGCCTCAACGCCAAAATTGCCAATGCCGCTGCCAGTGCTTATGGGATGGATACCAGTGCGGGTCCCAAAGGTGGGCGCGAAGCCTGTGCCTGGGCGGTGAATCGGGTGTTGAGTAGGGCTGGAATTCAACCCGTTGGAGCTAACCCGGATTATGTCCCATCAGTCGCAGCAGATTTGAAAGCAGGGCGTGGGGTGCGAGTGGGTGCAGGGCAAGCCAAAGCGGGAGACATCATTCTGGCAAAAGGGTATGAACACATTGGCATTTGTCAGAATGATGGCTGCTCTCAAGTGCTATCCAATTCCTCCAGTCGAGCATCGTTTCGCTGGAAGTCTGACCGCACGTTTGATGGGTACTACAACAACAGTGCTTACATCCGGGAAGCACCAACGGAAGAAATTTATCGAGTGGTCAAATAAGGAGGGTAATCATGTCTCACTACAAACGCATCACTTTTATACTGCTGGTTTTAGCAATGCTGTTCACGACGATCGCGATCGAGCCGTGGATACAAACGACTCAAGTTGCAGGGGCAACATCTCAGCCAATATGGGTGGCTCAAGCTAACCCAGAAAAAGCAGCGGTTCAGAAAGCGGCTTTGCAATATCTCAATCGTCAAGGGGTCAATATCAAAGCCAAATTACATGAGATAGCGATCGCAGATGGGTTTGCTCTCGTCGGTTGGACACGCGGCGAGATGGGTGGCAACACGCTGCTCAAGCGGAATGGCAATAACTGGAAGGTAATCACATCGGGTGGAGGATACCTCGGATTGCAAGGCTTGAAACAATCGGGTGTGCCCCAGAAAACTGCTG
Organism: Leptolyngbyaceae cyanobacterium bins.302; assembly: GCA_033764965.1. Classification (GTDB taxonomy): domain Bacteria; phylum Cyanobacteriota; class Cyanobacteriia; order Leptolyngbyales; family Leptolyngbyaceae; genus JSC-12. The sequence continues at coordinate 93,887 of JANRIN010000137.1, forward strand.
AAAAGATTCTCAATCAATATGACCCAAACTGGCGTAAGTATCAACAATAGGAGAGAATCATGACTCAGTTATCTTCAACGAAAAATACGAGTGAATTGATTGTTAGCGATGCGATATCCAAACTAACAGAACAACCAATTTTTCCACCTCCGCCCTACTGGTTATTGCGTTTTGCACTGTGGTTTCGGATTGGATTTGCCTGTTTCTTATTGCTTGGCTGTCTGCTCGGATTGACGGGCTGTGCTGGGCGAGTTCTAGCACTCAATGGACAGCCTTTGCAGTGGACAGATGCTCGGCAAACTACACCTTTAGTGCTTCAGCAAGCGTTTGATGATTTGACTATTGCATCTAGAGAGGAACAACCAAATCTGCCCGTGCTGGCAAGCACTCTAAAAGGACAACAAGGACAGACAATTGTCTTCAACTTTTCCAAGGTTCCTCAGCTTTGTGGTGCAGCAGGCTGTTTGTTTGCTGCTTATGCTCAAATACCAGAGGTTGCTTTGCCTGCCCTCAGCGATGCTGTGCCAGAATCTTATCGACTGGTATGGACACAGTATTTGCGATCGTCCCTGCCGAAAGGAATGCCATTGTTGCTTCAATACACTCCTCCTGATCAATCCGATGAGAGTTTTCCAGCACTGGTCGCGAATCAAGTTGAAAACAACCGGATTCGGCAGCTTGTGTTTAGCTGGAGTGGCAGGCGCTACGAGATGGAGAAAACCATTTTGAACGAACAGTTGGTTGAATAACTTAACATTAGGAAAAATACTAGCCAATCAGGTTGAGGGAAATCAGATTCGACAGATCGTTTATGGTTGGGATGGTACTCAGTACACTCCTGAGCAAACAGTACTTAACAACCAACGGCTTGAACCAGGTCATTCAAATAGCGCTACTTCAGAGGTTAAAAACTCAAAAATCTGAATGCGGTAGACATTGCCGATAACGGTATTTAGCCCAAAGATAGCGAGGCTGCAACGAAGTGCCATGCGATCTCTAGAATGCCGAGTGCAAAATCGTTGTGTCTCATTCTGCTTCTCCAATCAAGGTAAACGCTGCCCAGTCGCGAGGATTAGGATTTGTTTTCATGGTGGTGAGCATGGCTTGTCGGAGCGCCTGGGCTTTGTCGAGCTTGCGGTCTTTCCAGTTTTTGTAGAACTCGCTCATCAGCAAGGCGGTGGAGTCATCAGGGACTTTCCAGAGGGAAACAATCACGCTGGGCACTCCGGCGACGAAGAGCGATCGCGATAACCCAATCACACCATCGCCTGTAATATCACCGCGCCCAGTGTCGCAGGCGCTGAGAACAACGAGATCTGCATTCAATTTAAGGTCGAAGATTTCGCCAGAGGTGAGTAAGCCATCGTTGGTCTGGTTGGTGCCGTTGGGGGCAAGGGCGATCGCGCCGGGAGTGTCGCCTTTGAAGCTGTCCAGCAATCCGTGAGTGGCAAGGTGAATGATGCCTGCATTCTGCATTTTCTGGACGATCGCATCTTTCTTAGCGTTGTCTCCAATGATGGGTTGAGTATTGAGTTTTGCAGCGATCGCCTTTGCTTCTGTTTCTGATCCGGGAAGCGCCGATAGTTTCTTGGGTGGATCGCCAATCACAGTCGTGACAGCAGGCATGGTAGGGTTGCCGACAACCAGCGCAGGGCGATTTCCTTTAGGGTGACTGAGAGCCGTTTTGTGGGTCAGGTCGAGAGTTTGGATGGATGGGGCGGTGAGAATCGTGTATTGAGTAATCAGGGGTTGGTTTTGGGCATTGAGCAAGGCGGGGAAGGGAACCAAAAATAGTTCACCCTGGGGCATGAAGATGACGCGATCGTTTTCATTTTTGGGCAGCAAATCGGCGATCGGCTCAATCAGCAATTGATGCAGTTGGCGCAGGGAGCGATCGCGCCTCTCTCGCAGTTCTTGTTCCTTTGCGGGTGTGAGACCAACCACAACATTTGCTTCTTCAGTGCGTCCTCGAACACCCAACCCATCGCGACTGGTATTGACAAACTCGTTGAGGGATTTACCCAAAGTAGTAAGATCAGTCTTGCGAAAGTGGATACTACCGTCGGGCTGAACGATGTAAATGTAGAGATCTTTGTCAGAAACAATTGAGTACTGTACCAATGTCGCCGCTTGAGTCTTTGCCACTTGCTGAATTTGAGCGATCGAGAGTTTTTCAACTTTTTGTTTGGCAATTGCATTCTCTAGCGTTTCACCTGCAAATCGTGCTGCTAATAGTTCAATAAAAGCTCTAGCACGACCGCGATCGGAGGTTTCCAATGCTAGCTTCTCCTTTTGAAGTGCAACTTGAACTTTCTGAAGAGTTATATATGTTTTTCTATGAATTTCAAATAAAGATCGACGCTGATTATCAATTAGCTCAGGATACATTTTCTCACGAATCTCAACTGCTTTTAGCAATTCCACTTCTGCGAATAGCGGTTGATTGTTCAAGAATAAGGCAATTCCAAGATTATTAAGACCATTGCCTTCACCAGCTAGATCCTTGATTTGTCGTGCAACCATTAAACCTTGCTGTTGATAAGCAATCGCTTTAGGATAATTTCCTAACAAATAGTATGAGGTTCCTAATCCACCTAATAGATCTCTTTCACCTTGTCGATTATTAATCTCACGCACAATCTTTAAACCTAATTGTTGATAGCTGATTGCCTTAGCATAATTCCCTAAACCGCTGTGAGAAGTTCCCAGATTTCCTAAAGCGTTTGCTTCCCCACGCCGATCTTTAAGTTCTCGCGTAATTTCTAATTGCTGTTCTAAGTACTCAATACTTTTTCTAGGATTACCCAGAATATCGTATATTATTGCTATATTTTGTAAAGAGTTTCCTTGCATATGTCTATTTTTTATTTCTCGCGTAATTTCTAGGCTTTTTTTATGGTAATCAAACGCCTTTATATAGTTTCCCAAGCTCTTATAAACAACTCCCAATCCATTTAAGATGCCCGCTTCTAGTTTCTTGCTTTTAATCTCTTTTGCGATTAAAAGACTGTCATAAGAATATTTGAGTGCTTCAGAATATCTGCCTAGATAACGATAAGAAATTGCCAAATTCCCCAATGCAGTCGATTCACTTTCTTGATTTCTGAATTGTCGAAAAATTAATAGGCTTTTCTCATGATATTTAATAGATTCAGTGTAGTTTCCCAGATTCCTATAAGTTACTCCCAAACTATTTAATGCATTGCCTTCAGCTTGATAATTCTTGATTTTGGAGAGGATTTTTAGCCCTTTCTCCTGATAGTCAATTGCTTTCTGGTAGTCGCCTAAAGCTACATAACTGTTACCTAGGCTAACGAATATTAGCCCTATGTCTTTTTCATTATCAGATTTCATTACTAACTTTAAAGCGATCTCCAAATATTTGATAGCTTCAATAGGGTTGTCTAAATACCCAAAAAGTTCACCTAAACTAATTGACGAGAATCTTTCGCCACTTTTGTCTCCAGTTTCTTGTGCAATTTCTAAATGTCGTTTGAAGTATTCAATTGCTTTGGCATAATTATCCAGTGAAGAGTGAGACAATCCTAACCCGCTTAGTGCTGCGCCTTCACTGATTCTGTCTTTTATTTTTTGAGAAATCTCCAAACTCTGTTGATGATATTCAATTGCTTTGGGATAATTCTTCAACGCACCATAGGAAGTGCCTAAAAACAGTAGCGCATAAACTTCACTGCTACTATTTTTCAGTTCCCGAAAAATTGCTAAGCTTTGCTGTTGGTACTCAATTGCTTTAGTATGTTCATTCAGAGATCCATAAGTAACTCCTAGACGCAATAAAGCTTGCCCTTCGCCTTTTCGATTTTTACTTTGTCGAAAGCTGACTAAGCTCTGCTCATAATATTCAATTGCTTTAGTAGGGTTGCCAAGCGTACCGTAAGCAGTTCCCAGAAAAATGAGTGCTCTTCCTTGACCAGCTTGGTCTTTGATCGCTCGGTAAAATGTAAGTGCCTGCTGCCAAAGTTGCATAGCCGCCTCTACCTGTCCAGCTTGATATAGCTGACTTCCTCGTTCAAGTAAGCGATCGCCCTCGGCTTTCTTCTCACTAATGGACTCCTGCGCGTGCTGCTTCGCAGATACCGCAAGGGTCGCCCCTCCATCACGATCGCCCATCACCAGCGCGATCGGCAAGGAGAGAACCAGCGGTGCAATTGTCCAACCAATCAGCTTTAGCGTAGGATGCATTCAAATATCCTCCAGGCAGAGTAGGCTCGTCGTTAATCTATCACTCTCCGCCGCTGGAGGTTATGCACTGTTGCACCCAGGCGCGATCGCTTTCTGACAATGCGGGTTCTGGTATTGGTTGAGTGTAGTCAATCCGCAGATCGAAATTGCCCTGATCATAAATTGCGTGCAAAAGCGGCTGTAAGTCCACGGTGAGTGGGCTGTCTTCAGGTTTCAAGGGCAGGGAAAAACTGGGAATGCGATCGCGTAAATTAAACCCATATAACTCCGCATTGGGACGTTGAGCTGCATCACTCACCAGTATGCGATAATTCCATAGCCCATTCACGCCTGCCATTGGCATTGGCTGGTATGCCCGGAGTAAATCAATCTCAACCAGATGAGTTTGGCTGTCGATTTGACTTTCAAACAGTGCCTGTCGCTTTTTCAGGTAACTAATGCGTCCGTCACCTCGCTTATTTTTGGGCGATAGTACCTCGATCGCGGCAACCACCTCATGCGTCTGCACCTGGCGCACTTCTAGAAAACGTTCCTTCACTTCAATCGGTTCCACCAGTTGCACTCGCTGGGGTTGGGTCTGGGGAATTTCAACTGTCGCAATGGTCGCCCGTGTTGATTGATCCAGTGACGTAGATGCAAACACGATCGCATCTGGAATGCCGACTAAAACTCCATCTGATTCATCTTCTAAGTACGTTCTGGTTTCAATGGCAGCATAGTATTTTGGGCGTAACCGTGCTCCCAAATCATTGGCGAGAGCGACAATCATGCGATTATGTGCCTCTCTCCAAAAGAAAGGGTTTTCCAGATAAGGATTCATTCCTGGAAATGGCGAGGGCATGGCTGAATACCTATTTCACTACCTCCACAATAGTGGAAATTGCCGCGAGTTGTCTGCGGTTGATGGCGTTCAGATCGCGGTTCACTCCAATGTCTGCATCACCAGAGCGAGTATTGCGGTTGCCATCACCGATCAACGCCTCCACAAACCCCAATTCCTCCTCCCCAGAGAGAGTCAACGGTGCTCTAGAGGCAACCCCGGCTCCACGCCCTGCCGCAATAGTCTGTAATCCCTTTAGCGCATCGCGAATTGGCTTCTCACTTGCCAACACCAAAATTTCTAGCGAACCACTCCCCGTCAGGGTAAATGTCCAGTCATCGCCTTCAATGGGGGTGATCAACGTTTGTCCTGAGCCAATGATGGCTTCACTCTCTGCCGAAATCCAGTAGGGATGGAGGGGGGTAATCTTGCCGCCTGCACTGATCCCAATCACTGCCACATATAAATTGCGTTTCTCATTGTTGCGGACTTGCACCTGAATCGCTGTCCCCTGCTTAAAGGTCTTGGGAGTTGTCGTCGCTCGGCTACCTTTTGGCGCGATCACCACCGCCACCTTGTATGCCGAGGATTGCCCCACCAGGGCTGCATCACTCCCTGTCACCAGTTTCAGCAGCTTACCCGCCAGTAAGGATTTGAGCCGTCCTTGCAAGCGTTCTACTGCCGCCTGTGCTGATTCTCCTGGTTTGTCACTGAAGGTGGGCGCGATCGGGCGCAATCCCGTCAAAAATAAGCCAACCGTTTCGGTCGTTGGCAACACGCCTCCCCGTTGAGTCTGCCCCCGCTTCACCTGTTGCAGCACCACGGGAGTCATCCGTCCCAAAATGCAATCGGCACCCTGTTCAGTCTTGACGATTTGCACCCGCTCTAGCTTTTGCAGTGCTACTTTTGCCGCTTCCATCTGGTTGCCCAAAGACTCATCTAAACTCACCCGCAATTTCAAATCTGTCGGCAAACCTCGGATCTTTTCTCGCAGCAAGGTGCCTCGTTGTAAGCTGCTCAGTTGCCCGGTTCGCAATTTGCCCATTGCCGTTAGCCCGGTGCGACCCGTTTGCTCCAGTTCCGCAATCTCGTTACCCTTGTCATCCACTACCGCCCACAGTCCACCCTTGTCGCTGGCTGCCAAACTTAAGGAAGAGACTCCCCCCAACCAGTACTCAATCCGCCCATCAGATTTGACATCCCGCACTACAGCTTCTGCCCAGCGATTGGTCGGGGCCAGAAAATAGGCTCGCTGATCGCCATTACTCTCAGGATTGGCAGCGAAGATAGGGAACTGTTCAATCGGATATTTGGAATTGGCAGCCAAATCTTTCGTACTGCGGGCAAGGTTGACAAACGCAGCCTTGATCGATTCGTTCGTGTCTGATTGCCAGAGATAGCGAGTCAGCAGGTAGGTGAAGGCTCCGGCGTGAAATGTTTCGTTATCGAAGGGGGCATCGGCAGCGTATTGGTCAAACTGAGCCGAGCCGATCGCCACGCCTTTGGCAATTCCCTGTTGTCGCATCTTGGCTAGATCCGCTTCGGAAATACCCAGATCCTTCATCAGTTTCTGTTGCAGTTCCAGTTCGGCAGGACTGGGGGAAGCATAGCGATCGCCATCCACCCGTGAATCGAAGCGAGATGGGACGGCACGAAAGGTGAGTCCACCGCGAGTGCCACCACCGGAATGACAGCTATCCAGGACAGCAGTAACCAGATCAGTTTTCAGCGATCGCATTAGCAGAAACAGGGTGCGTCCCATGATGTCTTGCACAATGGCAGGATCACTGGTGATGCGATCGTTAGGCACCATTGTCCCATTCAGCTTGTCAGTATTTGCGACTTTTGCATTGTTGATGATCAATTCTGAAATCGGGTTGGGGTCAATGATGCGGGAACCATGTCCAGAATAATGAAAGACGACCACATCACCCGCTTTTGCTTGACCGAGATGAGTTTTAAACGCATTCAGAATATTGTCGCGAGTCGGTTTAAGCGGTTCGTAATTTGTGAAAGAAAGCTGTTTATCAGCAACCACTAAAATATCTTTGGGATTGAAGCCAAACCGATGCACCAGTAACTCCCACTGCAATTCCACATCGGTTAAACAACCCTTGAGACTGGAAATTTTGTCTGGATACGCATTCACACCGACCAGCAATGCTAGTTTGCGTCCTGGACTGCCCTGCGCCAACACCCGACCATATTGATTTGCCTGATGTAGAACATCCCACTGACTCAACCCCAGAGCTGCCAGGGTTGCACCAGTCGCTTGCAGAAAATGACGACGCTTAATGGGGGACATGATTGAATGGTTCTCCTTGTGATTGATAGCTGTTGGCTGCTGGCTAATCGCTAAAGACTATTGCCAATCAAGATAAACGGTGCCCAGTAATAGGGATGGGAAAAGTTAGCAAGGCGAGCGGCGGGGGTACCACTCACTACAACGTCAGCATCCCCATTCGATCGCCTGGGTGCATTTTTGTCAGTCAGCTTGCTTTGCAATAGACTCAGTTGTGCTTGCCGTAACGCTTCTGCTTTCGTCAAGTTACCTGTTGCCAGATTTTTGTAGAATTGCTGCATGATCAGGGCGGTGCTGGTGTCGTTGACGTTCCACAGAGAAGCTATTACTGCTTTGGCTCTGTCGCGATCTCCCATAAAAAATGAGCTAATCCCTGTCACTTCTAGCCCCAGTCCATCCGCACCACCCAAACCCGTTTGACAGGCAGACAGCACAACTAGATGCACGTCTTTGAGGTCACGCAGGGTTTGCACATCGGGGATGGGATAGGGAGTGCCTGTCCCTAGCAAAAAGTAGGAATCGCGAGGATTTTCGGGTTTAAACCCGCCGTGGGTGGCAATGTGAATAATTCTGTGCCCGCGAATGTTATCTTCTAATGCCGCTTTCGTAAATTGTGGATTGAGGAAGACTTGTCCGGGATAGATGCCTGTAGCGTTTCTGTTAGCGGTTGACTGTTTGACAATGGCATTCAGTTCAGTTTCTACATTGGGCAATGCGCCAAAATTTCCCTTTGCTTGAGAGAGTCCAAGGGCGAGAATGGGAGTTTGCTGGGGGGATTTGAGTCGATCGTCGGTGTCGGTGAGACTGGCGGAGAGGACGTTGGAGACAGCAAAGCGCTGAATCAGATATTGGTTGCCATCGAACAATGCGCCCATTGGAATGTAGTTAGTGGCGCGATCAGGCACAAAGATTAAGTGCTGAATTTTGTTGGCGGCGAGTTCGCTTTCCAGGGGCTGAATCAAGCAATCGTAGAGTTCTTTGCCCACAGCTTTGAGTTGGGTCTCGTTGCCACGTTTGCTAATCAGGGTTTGGAGTTGGGCAACTTTGTTGTAGAGAGCGGTTTCACCCAAGGGACAGACGGCAGTTTTGCTCAACACTCCGCCTTTAGCTGCCCAGAGCAGGCGGGTTTTGTCGGGTAGAACGAGGGGATAGATCAAGATAGAATTGAGGTGGGCAGTGACAACGCGATCGGCGCTGGTTTGAAAGTCTTGAGTGGATTTATCTACCTGCGTCAGCTTACTATCCCGCAATTGTTGTTTGATCTGTTCAACAAAGATTTGAAATTCTTTGGATAACCCTTGGTACTGGGTTTTGAGTTCGTTGTGTTGGGGGCAGCGTTGCTGTTCGCAATCATAGTATTTGCTGCCGAAGGCGATCAGACTGGTGTACTTGCCTTTGATTTGTGTTTCGAGGGAGTTAAAGCCAACTTCAGCAATGGTAGCAGGGGCGCGAGTGCCTTTGGTGAAATCATTCAATTCCTGGATCTTCAATCGTTCAAGGATTTGTTGAGCTTCCCCAATGCGTCCTTGAGCAATCAACAAATCGGCAAGGCGACGGTAAGTGCTAGCAACGGACTGGGTGTAGGACTCTTGCTGTTCTGACGGTAATTGCTGTAAATCCCGCCGAATTGACTCGTAAATGTTGACAGATTGCTTGTAAAAAACGATCGCCAGTTCGGATTGATCTTGTTCAGCAAATAACTCACCGATATTGCTCAAGGTTTTGCCTTCACCCTCGCGATCGCCACCTTTGCGGCGAATGGTCAGAGCCTGTTCGTAGAAGTCTAGTGCTTGCGAATACTGTTGAAGGCTAAAATGAATTCTGCCAATGTTATCGAATGCAATACTTTGCCCTCTAGAGTCGTCGATGGTTCTGGATAGCTTAAGCGCCTCTTGAAAAAAGCTCATTGCTTGAGAGGGTTGTTTTTGCAAGTTATAAAGCTCTCCAATCAGGTTGAGACTTCTAACCTGTCCAGTTGGATTACGCACTTGCCGATAAATCTCTAGTGCTTGCTGGTAAGAGTTCAAAGCATCCTGGTATTGGACACGCCCCTTGTATACAGTACCAATGTTCAAAAGACTGGTTGCCTCCCCAGCACGATTACGATTTGCCCGACGAATGGCTAGAACTTGTTGATGAAATTTCAACGCTTTATCATACTGACCCAGGTAGATATAAGCCAACCCAAGACCATTTAGCGGAACGCCTGCATTGGGAATAATATTTAGAGCTTCCTGAAAAGCCGCGATCGCCTGAGAGTATTTTCCTGTTCGTAAATAGGCGATTCCGACACCGCTCAGAGCACCTGCTCGATTGTCTCGTTCGCCCAGTTTGGCAAAGATTTCTGCTGCCTGTTGATAGCGAGTTAGAGACTGGTCATACTGCCCCAGAATTTCATGAACTTGTCCCAATTTGAGCAAGACATCCCCTTGCCCACCCAATTCACGAGCCTGTTGATAAAGTTTTAACGCTTGCTGAAAAGTTGCCAATGCTTGTTCAAATTGGTTCCGCTGGAATTGCTGACTTCCCAAATTAAACAGACGATTGGCTTCTCGACGAGCTTGAGAGGCAGACACCTGTGCTAGAGCAGGAGCAGAGGCAGATTGAGCAGGTAAACATGGACTCAGAACACAAAAGAGCAAAGTAGCAAGAGCAAAACTGGTAGATTTCCGCCTGGGTCGCATCAGAAAATCCTCCAAAGGGAAAGACTTCTCGTTCGTAAATGTATCACTCCAACTCTACAAAGGATATGCAGTCGATCGCTGTTCAAAGACTGTTGCCAATCAAGATAAACGGTGCCCAGTAATAGGGATGGGCAAAGTTGGCAGATCTGGAAGCGCGACTGCCGGGAGCAGCGGTCACACGAATGTCGGCTTCGCTTGATCGCTTCGGTGCATCCTTGGCGGTAAATTTGCTGTTGATCAAATCTTGTTGGATGGTCTGCAATGCCTGAGCCTTCGTCATCCCAGCCGCAATGTGTTTATAAAACTGTTGCATAATCAGGGCAGTGCTGGCATCATTCACATTCCAGAGCGAAGCCATGACGGAATCAACTCCATCCTTCAAGAAATAATAGCTGATACCGGGAATTTCGATGCCATCGCTGGCGCGATCGCCCACGGCTGTTTCGCAAGCAGACAGCACCACCAGATGAATGGTGCCTAGCCCAGCGTTGCCCAATTGCTCAATGAGTTCAGTGGTGAGATTGTTACCCCGACCGGGAACCAGATAGGAGTCTTCTGGGCGACCCGCTTTGAAGGCTCCATGAGTGGCAAGATGCAGAATCCGATAGGTTTTCTTTTCCAGGTTCTTCTTCAAGGCATCCTTCAATGCTTTGTAGTCAAACGCTTGATCCAAAAATTTGCTGCCGGGATAGATGCCCTGGCGATCTTTGGTTTGATTGGTTTTGGTAATGGCATCCAGTTCTGCTGGAACGTTTGGGAGAGGACTTTGATTTTGGAAAGTGGAAGCACCCATTGCCAATAGCATTGGCTGCTGTCCAGTAGGTCGGGGTGTTCGGGCTTCCGTATCGGTTTGAATGGCGGCGGTAATGGTGCTGATGGTGAAGCGATCGATCAGGTATCGTTTCCCGTCATGGAGAGCCGCCAAAGGAATATATCGAGTAGTGCTATCCGGGGCAAAGACGAGATGTTTGATAGCAGGATTGCTTAGTTCGGCTTCCAGGGGTTTGATCAACCAACTATAAAGTTTTTGGCTGGTGGCTTGCACGGTTGCCAGATCGGTTTTTGGCGTACCAACAATTGTGGTTTCTCCAAGTTGCTGCCGAAATGTTTGAATGGTTTTGAAGAGTTGCTCAGCAGTCACTTGTGTTTCAAAGGGACGGAAGGTCACGGCTCCATCCCCCGTTTTGACTGCTAGTAGAAATTGAATTTTATCCTTGAGTACGAGAGGATAAATTAGCACCGTGCCGGGTTGGGCGTTGACGATGCGCCGTGCTTCCAAATTGAGTTTTTCAGGGGTGAGGGTGCTGACTTCGGTGGAAAAGTGTTTAGCAAGCAGGGCACGTTGCTGCTTCAATTCCCGGTTTACAGCAGTAAAAAGAGTATCGCGCTGCTGCTCCAGTTGTTTTAGGTTTGAGCATTTTGTTTGTTCACATTTTGCCAGTTCTTGAGCGAAGTTACCTAAGGTGGTGAACTGTTTCAAGATGGAGTTCAAAGCGTCTTCTTCGATTTTGGCAAGGCTGATGCCGGGGCTATTGATTCCAGCCTCACGGGTGAACTGGCTCAGTTCTCGCAGTTTCAATAGTTCCAGAACGGCATGGGCTTCGGGGAGACGACCTTGTTGGATCAGCAGAGCGGCGAGATTTCGATAGGTGCCGATTACGGTTTGAGTGTAGGATTCTTGCTGCTCACGAGGCAGCGATCGCAACTCATCCCGAATCGTTTCTGTGAGGTTGACGGATTGTTTGTAGAACGCGATCGCCAGTTCGGGTTGATTTTGTTGCTTGAATAAGTCCCCAACATGACTGAGCGTTACTCGTTCAATCGGGCGATTGCCTGTTTCTCTCAGTAGCCCTAAAGCTTGTTGATACGCTTGTAGTGCCTTATCAAACTGTCCCAAACTTGTGTAAATTGTGCCTAAACTATCGAGTGTGTTGCCTTCATTCGCCTTATCCCCTAACTCTCGAAAAATAGCCAGCGCTTGCTGAATTGGTTCAATCCCCAGAGCGGGCTGTCCTAGTTTTTCATGCACTAAGCCAATGTTGTTAAGTGTCGTCGCTTCGCCGGGACGGTCTTCAGCAGTTCGCCGGAGAGCAAGGCTATTTTGATAATATTTCAGAGCTGTGGAGTATTGCTGCTGCTCTTGGTAAACCAGCCCCATATTGTTCAAGGTTGCTGCTTCACCCGCTCTATCTTCGATGTTTTTACGAATTACCAAAGCTTGAGCATAGAATTTCAAAGCCTCTGAATATTGACCCAGTTCGTCATGCACTACTCCCATGTTGTGTAATGCAGATGCCTTTCTGAAGTGAGTATTTCGTGTGGCAACAGACTCACCTAAAGTCGCGTCAGAATAGCCATTTCCATAACAATTCCAACACGTCCTGTCTCTATTAGAGCTTCCCCAATAGATTGCGTCAGCAGGCTGAGGTAGCTCTAAAGCTTCAAAGATTGCAAATGCTTGGCGATAGCTCTCTAAAGCCTGAGTATACTGGCCTTGATTTCGATAAATCTCACCAATATTATTGAGTTTGGTAGCTTCGCCCAATTTATCTTTGAGCTCTTTCCGAATTGCCAAAGCCTGCTGATAAGCTTTCAATGCTTTGGGATAGTCGCCCAGGCTTTTGTAAACAACACCAATGTTGTTGAAAATAGCCGCTTGCTGGTCTTGCATCCCAAAATCTGTAAACAGCTTCAGAGCTTTTCGATAGTCTTCTAGCGCGTTAGAGTACTGACCTCGCTTGCGGTAAATCTCTGCTCTGCCTGCAAATGCTTGACTATCAAAAACATTGCATTGGTTCGTATCAGATGCCATCCATTCATCGTATAAGGCATAAAATCGTATGGCTTCAACAAGAGTGGCATCTACCCGCGCTCCATCCCCATAACCAGCGCACTTTCGAGCCTTAATCGCCATATCGAAGAATGTAAAAGCTTGAGAATCCTGCCTCATCCCATCATATGCTAGCCCGATATTGGTAAATGCTCGATAAATATCATTTCCTGTAGTTTGCTGGAAAAATGTTAGTGCCTTAGTATAGTGCGCTTGAGCAAGGTAAACTTCACCGATGTTGTTCAAAATATCCTGGATATTTTCATTGAAACTGATCAACTGGCGTGAATAAAGACAATCTGTTCCTATTTCTTGACAGATGGAGACGGCTTTTTGATAGGCTTCTAAAGCTTGAGGATACTGTTGCAATCGATGGTGCATCAGACCAATGCGATAAAGAACAATTTCCTCATAAACACTATCACCCACTTTTTGGCGAATGCCCAATACCCGTTGATAAGTATCTAATGCTAAAGCATATTGACCATCTAAACGATACACATCAGCAAGATCAATCAGGACAGCCCCCTCAGCCATGAGATCGCCAATGTTTCTATAGAGACTGACTGCTTTTTGAAACAGCTTGATGGCTTTTTGTGCTTCTTGTTTCATCACTTGAGGTGAGATTTTATTAGAAGCTTTTTGATAACCCAGAGGGCGATACCTCTGCCCAATGCTGTGGAGAATTTCAGCTTCACCCGCACGATCGCCAACACTTCTACGAATCGCCAGGATTTGCTCTAAAGATTTGATCAAATGAGATTCATCTTTATGTTCAAATTTTTCAAATTTTGAGTGAGCAATTCTCGTGAGAATATTTGCTTCAGCTTTGCGATCGCCAATTTCTCGATAGATCTTTAGAGCGCCTTCCAGCTTTCCAATTTTGCTCAATGTCGCAGCTTCAGCCTTGCGATCCCCTCTAGCTCGATCAATCTTTAAAGCTTGCTCAAATATTTGTTTCTGAATGTTTGGAACAGCTAGACCAATCTTAATCAATGTGTCGCGCTCTCCCGTGCGGCTATTGAGTTTTTTACCAAGAGCGATCGCTTGTTTGAAAAATTCCTGCCCACGAGCAGCCTGATTTGACTGAATATAAAAAGCTCCAATACTGATGAGAGTATCCCATTCTCCTTGGCGATCTCCAATTGCTCGGCGAATTTCTAAAGCTTCTTGTAAAAAGGGGAGTGAGTACGAATCTGTACCTCTTGCACCCGCAGCAGGCTTGCCTAAGTTGCTCAAGGCATTTGCTACACGAGCCTGATCGCCACTTTCTTTCAAAATTGGGATGGCTAACTTGTAATACTCCTCATAATAGCCACCATCAAAACAACCACCCCAACCCAGTTGACAAGAACCATAGGATGCCTCAGCCATATGGTAGAGTGCTTGCCCTTGTCCTAGGCGATCGCCTCGCTTTTGTTGCATCTCAAAAAGCTGCCAAAATGTCCTGAAAGCTGAATAAAACTGCCGCCGCCGCAGTTTCTCAAGCCCCAGTCGGTTCAGTCGTTCAATCTCGGTATTTGATATGTTCTGCTGAGGCGGGTTGAGATTGGGAGCAAATTGCAGTACCTCAACATTGCCATGCTTCCAATCACCACCAGCAACAATAAGCTTTTGACCATCTGGACTGAAGGCAGTAATAATTCCCACTTCACGTCTAGGCAAGCTACAGAGAGGAGAGCCACTGTTACGATTAAACAATGTAATCCCAGAGTTTTCTGCACGAACAAACATTTGCCTATCTGGACTCAGAACATCTCTCGTCACCTCAGCGGCAGTAGTTGGCACGTTTGTATTTGTACGAATCAACTCACCCGTTTGCAAATTCCAAATTCTAGTTTCCTCGGCTTGAACAGAATTGTTCACAACATTAGAGCCACGACTAATTAAGTTTTGACCATCCGGGGTTAGTGAGATTGATTCAACACCGAAAGAGTGTCCAGCCATAGTTCGGACTAATTCTCCAGTTTGAAAATCCCATAGTCTGATCTTGCCATCATCGATTCCTCCAGCCGCAATTATCATTTTCCCATCGGAGCTAAAGATAACTAATTTGCTTCTAGCTGAGTCTTTTAAGGTACGTAATAACTCTCCTGTCTTGAGATTCCAAACCTTGATTGCCATTTCATCTGTTCGTGAGTAGGTACCTGCACCGTGGCTTACAAACGTTTTTCCATCAGGGCTGATGGAAATAGAACCAATTTCTTCTCCCAGATAAGCCAGAATAGTTTGTACTAACTCACCCATTTTGAGATTCCAAATTCTGATCACACCACTTTTGTCCCCAGTTATCAAAAGTTCTCCGTCTGGAGTCACAGTCAACGCCGTGACTCTCACCAAATGTCCTAACTTATGGACGGAGTGGAGGTTTTGACAAAGCTGGGGAAATTTTGGATTAGCCTGTGATTGCTCCCCTGTTTGCTCTGTCGCGACATAGTTTGGGGGCGTTTGCGCCTCGTTCTCTTGGGCAATTAGCTTTTGGCGCTGATTGCGAAAATCTGCCGCGATCTCGCTCTCAGCTATAGCAGGCGACACCCCAGCAGGAATTGAGGGACTCAGGCACAGGCAAAGCGTGGCAACAGTCAGGCGAACAGACTTGAGGCGGTGCATCCAATAATCCTCCACAGGTAGAGAAGCTCATCAATAATCTATCACTCTCGCTGAGGGCAGGTTATGCAATGGCTTGATAAGGCAGAAAAAGGAGGAGCGCGATCGCCCTGCAACCCATCTGTTAGCGTTTTTTCCTTTGTCAGACCTGATTGTTTTTCTTTCTGGTGGTACGCTTGATAACATTTAAGAGTTCATTTCTTCTGCTTCTGCAATGGCTCCCCTCATTCCAGCAATCTACGAAAACGGCATGATTCGTCCTCTGCAACCCCTGTCCTTATCAGAAGGACAGGCATTGCAAATACAGATCATTGTCGATGAATCCCTTATGGAGCTTCAGCGCATTGCCCAATCTTTGGAAGTTGCAGGAACTGTCACTCCTCCATCCTTTGCTGAGAATGTCGAACCAGTTTCAGCAGACCAGTGGCAAGAACTAACTGAGCGGCTCAAAAGTTTGCCTGGAAAACCTCTCTCAGAATTAATTATTGAGGAGCGGGACATTTGGTAAACGCTTACTTTCTCGATAGCAGTGCTCTCGTCAAACGATATATTCCTGAGACTGGCAGTGGATGGATACAAAACCTTGCAGATACTAGCGCTGGTAATCTGCTAATCATTGCTCGTATCACCTGGGTAGAAGTTTTGAGCGCATTGGCACGTCGTCACCGAGAAGGAAGCCTGATTACCACCGATCTAAATCTAGTGATTCAGCAATTTCGGTTTGACTTAACGACCCAATATCGAGTTGTTGAGTTGAATCAACTTTTGAGTGAGCAAGCGGGACAATTGGTCACCCAGTATCCTCTGCGTGCGTATGATGCGATTCAACTTGCTTCAGGACTGCGAACTCAATCTGCTTTTACATCTGCGACAGCGACAACGTTGATCTTTGTGACGGCTGATGTTCAGTTATTAACCATTGCTCAATCTGCTGGGTTAACAACAGATAACCCGAACAACTATCCGTGATATGGGGGAGAGACGCGATCGCCCCCTCCCTTTTCTGATCAACGTTGTGCTTGAAGCAACTCTTCCGCTTTGGCTGCCCAAACTGCGGAGAAGACACCAATATTGGCTGTTTCTCTGGAAAATTTGTTCACTTGAGCACCCTGAGGTTTACCTTGAGGAGTCCGGTGAGCCGCATTGAGGGCA
Organism: Leptolyngbyaceae cyanobacterium bins.302; assembly: GCA_033764965.1. GTDB lineage: Bacteria > Cyanobacteriota > Cyanobacteriia > Leptolyngbyales > Leptolyngbyaceae > JSC-12. The sequence goes on from JANRIN010000137.1 coordinate 110,485, forward strand.
ATGATCACCGCATTCAGTTTGTTCCCCTCCTGCAAGACCACAAACATGGGTCCACCGGAAGCGCCAGACATCATATCGCAGTCGTGAGAAATCATGCCCAGTTGAGGCCCAAAGCCGCGAATACTGCAACCGTTGTGAACGCCAGCCGTTTCAGATGGCTTCTCTTTGGGGAAATCACTGGAATAGCCTGCCAGAATGATCTCACCTTTGACACTGTCCAAATCGGAAAGGTCAGCAACGATAAAGTTCATCCAGCCATAGGTTTCGCCCAGGGGCTGATCCAACACTAACAATGCCCAATCATTGCCGCGATCGCGGTTGGGGTCGTTCGTTCCCGGAACTACCTTGGTCGCAAAGGCTGCGGCAGGGGCTTGACCGTCGATCAGATTGGGGCGAAAGCGGATTTTGTTGGTTGTGACCTGCTTGGTCTTCTCATCTACTACGCAGTGGGCATTGGTGACGACCAGGTTTTTCCCAATCAACGTACCTGTACACGTCCAATCCATCTGGTTGCCGTTGATCGCCTCAACTCGACCGATCGCAGACCAGGGATACTTCGCTGAGTTCATGGGAATGCGATCGTCTTTGCCAAAAATGTTCCGTCCCCCTTCAAAGGGAAAGGTCGATTGTCCAATGTTGGCGGGAATAAAGCCCGATGTGGTCTTCGGTAGTTTAGGTTTAGCAGATGGTACGGTCGTTGTTGGAGATGTTCTAGGTGCTACTTGGATCTCAGATTCCCCAGCCGCGTAGGCAATAGAAACACTGGCGATCGCCAACAAACTCACGAATCCTGCCGAAATTGAATTGTATCGTTTCATCTGATTTAAACTCCTCAATTGTGCTCATCAATCATCACTAACAGCTTTTCTTGTCTGCCCAAAGCGCTTTACAGCTTTACAAACTATTTCCAATCAAGATAAACGGTGCCCAGTAGTAGGGATGGGAAAAGTTGGCAGGGCGGGGAACACGAGTACCGGATGCAGTGACGTTTACATCTGCATCACCCGATCGCAGTTTTTGGGCATCTTTAGCCGTGAGCTTGCCTTGTAACAAACTCAGTTGTACTTGGCGCAGGGCTTCGGCTTTGCTTTTGCCGTTGGCGATCTGGGTGTAAAACTGCTGCATCATCAAAGCCGTGCTAGCATCGTTCACATCCCAAAGGGAAGCCATCACTGCTTTGGCGCGATCTTGATCGCCCATAAAAAAGGAACTAATTCCGCTGATTTCTAAGCCCAAGCCATCGGCACCGCCTAACCCAGTTTTGCAGGCGGAGAGGATGACCAGATGCACATCTTTGAGATCGCGCAGGGTTTGCACATCGGGGATAGGGTAGGGACTGCCATTGCCCAGCAAAAAGTAAGAACTGCGGGGACTTTCCGGCTTAAATTCGCCGTGGGTGGCGATGTGAATAATTCTGTGCCCGCGAATGTTATCTTCTAGGGCATCTTTGGTGAATTGTTGATTCAGAAAGATGGTGCCAGGATAGATGCCAGAGCCATTTTTTTGTTTGACGATCGCTTGCAGTTCTGATTCTACATGGGGCAAAGGATTGTAATTGCCCCGTGCTTCGGAAAGCCCCACAGCTAAAACGGGGGTGGCGGCGGGGTCGCCCAGGCGACTGTTGGTATCCGTGAGGCTGGCGGAGAGGACGGTGGAAATGGCGAAGCGCTGAATCAGGTATTGCTTGCCATCAAATAGGGCACCCATCGGGATGTAATTCGTGGCGCGATCGGGCACAAAGATTAAATGCTGAATATTGTTGGCAATGAGTTCGCTTTCCAGGGGTTTGATCAAGCAATCGTAGAGTTCTTTGCCCACAGCTTTGAGTTGAGTTTCGCCGCCGCGTTTGCTAATCAGAGTTTGGAATTGGGCAACTTTGTTGTACAGAGCGGTTTCACCCAGAGAACAGATGGCAGTTTTGCTCAGCACGCCTCCTTTGGCTGCCCAGAGCAGGCGGGTTTTGTCGGGTAAAACGAGGGGATAAATCAGGATGGAGTTTGGGTGGGCGGTGACGACGCGATCGGCACTGGTTTGAAAGTCTTGAGTAGATTTGTCTACTTGCGTCAGGCGGCTGTCGCGCAGTTGTTGTTTGATTTGTTCGACAAAGGCTTGAAACTCTTTGGAGAGGCTACTGTATTGGGTTTTCAACTCGCTGTATTGGGGGCAGCGCGGTTGCTGGTTGTCGCAGTTGTAGAACCTGCCGCCAAAGGCAATCAGGCTAGCGTATTTGCCTTTGACCTGGGTTTCTACCGGGCTAAAGCCGACTTCGGCAATAGCGGTCGGGGCGCGGGTGCCCTTGGTAAAATCATTGATTTCCTGGAGCTTCAACCGCTCCAACACCTGCTGCGCCTCGCCAATCCGTCCTTGGGCAATCAGCAAATCGGCTAGAGCGCGATAGGTTCCGGCAACTTTTTTGATATAGGCAACTTGTGTCTCGCGTGAAAGTTGTCGAATATCCTGCCTTACATTTTCTCTCACATGCACTGATAATTTATAAAATACAATTGCTAATTCTGATTGATTCTGCTTCTCTAAAACAGAACCAATATCATTGAGAGCGCTACTTTCTACTTCGCGATTACCTATATTTCTTGCAGCTATAAGAGCCTGTTGATAAAACTCAATTGCTTTTTGGTAATCTCTTAATGCAGCATAGGCATTACCTAGATCATTCAGTGAATAAGCTTCGCCTTCTTGCCTACCAATTTCACGTGCGAGTGTGAGTGCTTGCGTCTGTAACTCAATTGCCTTTTGGTATTGTTTTAAAGCAGTTGCTGCAAATCCTGAATGATTCAATGCAACTGCTGCTAATCCTCGATCAGAAATTTTTCTAGCAATTGCTAAAGCTTGTTGATGTAGTTCAAATGCTTTTCTATATTCTCCCGCAGAATAGTATGCCCATCCGATCGAAGTCAGTGATACCCCAGGGCAAACGCATCTAAATTATGGGAAGGGAGCGAGTGAGATACTGGTTTAACCCATGTATCCATATCGCTGATTGCCCCATGACTTCACCGACTGCAACGCTATTAGAGCATTTTACGAACTTAGAAGACCCCCG
>JANRIN010000024.1:0-8299 GCA_033764965.1 Leptolyngbyaceae cyanobacterium bins.302
TCAGTGCTGAGTGGAGATCCCCCTAAATCCCCCTTCAAAAGGGGGACTTTGAACGGTTCGGCTCCCTCCTTTTTAAGGAGGGTTGGGGAGGATCAAAGGGTTTTAAAACACGCCCTAGGAAGATTTCCAGAAAAGAGTTTACCTTTCGGCTCCGCTCAACCAGCTTGCAGCTTGAGGGGAGCCGAAAGCTGGCTGAGCGGAGCCGAAGACAGTGGGTAGATTATTTACCAGAAAGCTCCTAATTCTTTGAACCCATTTTGAACGTGAATGAATATGAAAAAAGACGCTGATGATAGCGTCTTTCAGAAGAATTAAGCTCAATCCAACTCAGTCAGTGCCTAGCTAGCCACATTCATCTTGCGAGCCATATCGAGATAGGAAGACATATTGGCACCGGGACGACGGCGAGAACCATTGTTGGATGGAATCAAATACTTCGTTGCAAACGCCGCCTCAGAAACGGGCGTTTTTGTTACCTCCGGAGTTGGGGTAGGAGGCGCAGAAGTTACAGGAGCATCGGCAGTTGGTTCAGCCGCGATCGCGTCGGGTTTACCACCTGCTGCCAGGGCTGCCAATTTCTCTTTGCGACTGGAAGTTTTGGCGGACTTAGCAGCACCAGCGGGGGCAACTTCAGCCGCCGTCTCCTGGGAGACCGTCATGGGTTGTGCGGGGGCAGAAGCAGGCGCAGGGGAAGCCGCTCCAGTTGATGCAGCACTTGCCGCAGGGCTAATTTTTGCGTCATCCAGTTCCAAAAAATAGCCATTTCCCTTCTTCGGTTTGGGAGTGCCATCTGTCACAGATTTCTTGCTCCCAAAAATTCCGCCAATGAACCCAAAAATGCCAGAAAAAATATTTTTGATCAAATTAATCAGACCGCTCATCTCTATGCTCCTGAAGAGTACCAGTGCTACCAGGCAAATCACTGAAAAAACTTAGATCTTGAAAGTTAGATCTTGAAAAGCTCAGATGCTGAAGCGCCTACTGTGCCATCCAGCGAATGGTAAAATCATGAAAAATTACAATCATGAAGAATTACGCAGTCAAGGACGTTTGAAAGGCTTGTATAGTGCTACTCTCATCTCGATCCACCATGTCATTGATTATGAGAGTTGAGGGATCACGCAAGCAAGATTACTCTACATTTCTTTACTAAAATTCACTTTTGGCGATGAGGAAGGCTGAACTTTTAGGTTGGAGGGCGGCGACCAACGCTGTCAGGCTCAAATTCGGTAAGGTATGAGTATCTGTGTATTTTCTAGTCATGATTTATCTGGCGTAGGTCCGAATCAGTTAGAGTGTTGCAAAGGTTTCTTAACCTTCTTAAACTAGCCCTAATCTACGGACAACTACCTTTATTGTGACTGGGTCATCTTCTCCAGCTTCTTTTTCTATGCCCTGGACGCGCATTATGAGTGGCATCGTTGCGATCGCGATCGCACTCGCGATGACGCTACTTGGCGGATGGTACTTTACGATCGGCTTCGGCATCATTGTGTACCTGGGTCAATTGGAATATTTTCAGCTTGCACGGGCGAAGGGCATGGCTCCTGCGGCAAAAACAACTCTGGCAGTCAGCCAAGCTTTGCTGGTTGTTTCCAATCTTTCTCCAACATTGGCAGATGCAATTTTTCCCGTAGCAGGAACGTTCATCTGTTTTTATCTGCTGTTTCAGCCTAAATTTGCCACGATCGCGGATATTTCTGCCTCCATCATGGGCTTGTTTTATGGTGGCTACTTGCCAAGTTATTGGGTGCGATTGCGATCGTTGGGTCAGGCACAAGCCAGTAATCTGCCCCTGGAAGGTTTTTGGGCACAGGATTGGACTCATCTAGCCGCTTTGCCCCAGGGTTTAACCTGCACTCTGCTTGCATTTTTTTGCATTTGGGCGGCAGACATTGGCGCATATATCGTCGGTAAATCCTTCGGACGCACTCGCCTGTCAGACATTAGCCCCAAAAAAACAGTGGAAGGAGCCGTGTTTGGGGTAGCTGCCAGTATTGCCGTTGCTGTAACAGGTTCCTGGTATTTGGACTGGACAGGGTGGCCCATTACCGGAGTGGCGCTGGGCTTGCTGATCGGTATTGCCAGTTTGTTAGGCGACCTCACCGAATCCATGATGAAGCGAGATGCCGGAGTGAAAGATTCTGGACAGTTGATTCCAGGACATGGCGGTATCCTCGATCGCGCCGATAGCTACGTTTTTACCGCACCCCTTGTCTTCTACTTCGTGACCCTCGTGCTACCCTTACTCCCAAAATAGGATCATCGGCAGAAACCACCCCCAGCCCTTATTCACCCGGTCGCACTGTAATTTGCCCTTGACAAATTAGCGAATTTGCTTGAATTGCCAATTTTTCCAGGTAAACATCCGTGCCCAGGGGAATGGTGAGCTTCGTGGTGCATTCGTGTTTGGGCAAAAGTTCATCAGCCGAGTTGCAGGATTGAAACCCTTCCAGCTTCAACAGATTTCCGTTTTTCACCGCAAGTCCCGTCCGGACGGCGATCGCTTGCTCCGTTTCTGGCGTAGAGACGATCGCGGTCAAAGTCAATTGATCCGCTTCCAGGCACACTCGGACATTTCGCAGAGTTGCCGTGGTTGAGGTGGGGGTAGGAGATTGCTGCCTTTGTGGCAGAAAAGTCAACAAAAAGTCTGCCACTGCGTTTGCCAATAAGGGCGCAGTCAAAGAAGCGTTAAGGTCAGCTTCAGAGAGAGAAACTTCCCCGACCACTGGAAATTCGGCTAATAACCGAAAGGGCTTACCTCGAAGCATTTGCCCCAAGTTCGTTTGAATCTGCTGTCCTGAGACTTGCACCTGGCTGAAGTGCAATCCCCGGTAGATGGCTTTACTGGCAGAGGCAGAAACTTGGCTGATGCCTCCCCCTAAAAGCTGACGATCGCTCGCCTCAATGGTGATGTGGAGATCTTCAACCTGCTCCAGTTGCGATCGCACCCACAATCGGACGGCTGGAGTGAGCACCCGGCTAATCAATCGACTTTGCTTAGTGGGTTGGGCTGAATCCTGAGAGTTCCCAGTAGCGTCTATGAATTCCTCCAGTTCCAGGTCAACCGCTTGTACCGGATTAACAGCATCATCATCCAACGACATAAAAACTATTCCCTACGCCAATCGATCGAGTTACCTCGTTTCAGCTTACACGTTGCCATGTTGCGTGGATCGATGGCTGCCACTTGCGGCAAAAGCAGGATTGTTCAACCCTGCTTATCCTCTGCTGCAACTGAGTAAGCCGCTTCTTATCAAATATTAAGAATCTAATGATCCCCAACCCTCGTAATATCATGGTTTAATAACATTACGATCCCTTAAAACCTTGAAAAACGCAGGATTCACCAGAAAACCTTGTTCCCAGCCCTTGACCCGACTCCTACTTTCTTGCAACATATTCGTAACAAAACGATCCCCAACCTTAGATTTGGCGTTCTAAAGTTTTGTTTATGGAAAGGTTTTGAGTTTTGTTTTATTAAGTGAGCACCGTAGGAGGATACTGCTATGTCTAAAGACCGTCCCCCTTTGGAGGATATGACCCTACGCCAACTCCGCAGAGTTGCCAGCGAGTGTGGTGTATCTCGTTACAGTCGGATGCGGAAGGATCAACTGTTGGCGGCGATTCAGGATATTCAAGGGCGGCAAGCAGTAGGAACCGCTCCATCGCGGGAACTAGCGGCGCAAGAAGTGGTTGAAGCAGCAAAGTTTGATGTAGGTTCAGACGATCGCATGGGTGGTTCACTTGCCGCTGTAGATGAAGGTTTGCCCGATCTGCCAGCAGGCTATGGCGAGTGTCGGATTGTCTTGATGCCACGTGATCCTCAGTGGGCTTACACCTATTGGGACATTCCAAATGAAGCAAAAGAAGAGTTGCGTCGCCAGGGTGGGCAGCAGTTGGCGTTGCGGATTTACGATGTCACAGATATTAACCTGGCATTCCAGGCTCCTCATAGCATCCAGGAATATCCCTGTGATGAGTTGGCGCGGGAATGGTATTTGCCCATCCCAGTCAGCGATCGCGATTACGTGATTGACATCGGCTACCGCTGTGTAGACGGTCGCTGGCTGGTTTTAGCCCGGTCTGCACCAGTTCGCATTCCGCCGATTTATCCCTCTGATTGGATCGAAGACTACTTCCTCACGGTGTCTTGGGATGAGGAACTGCAAGGAAAAACCTTTGCCACCCTGACTCCTCCCACCAAGCGAGTGGCACCAGGCACGCCAATTTACGACCAAATGTATGAGTTGGCAGATGATGTCGAAGCCCAAAGAGTTGCAGGCTCCCTGTATGGCTCCATGCAAATGCAACAAGTTCCTGGCTCAATTCCCGCTGGTTCCATTCAGCACGTTGCCGCCTCTGTTCAACACGTCGCCGGCTCGATTCAGCAGGTTGCCGGCTCGACTCAGCACGTTCCAGGATCGGCGCAGCAAGCAGTCAGTTCCTATGTGTTGGCTTCTGGTATGGGGATGTGGGCTGTTCCCGGTGCTCAAACCATGTCCGGAGTGGGGATGTCTGGAGTTGGCATGACCCTGTCGGGCGTAGGGCTCACAGCATCCGGTGTTGGCTTGACTGCATCAGGCGTGGGAATGTCCGGGGTGGGGATGACCATGTCTGGGGTCGGCATGGGAATGTCGGGCGTAGGACTCACTGCATCGGGAATCGGCATGACCATGTCGGGAGTGGGAATGTCTGGGGTGGGAATGTCTGGAGTCGGCATGACCATGTCGGGAGTGGGGATGTCTGGGGTGGGCTTTTCTGCCTCCTTGCCCCTGATTCGTCCTCGCAAGTTTTGGTTGATTGCGGATGCGGAATTGATTGTTTACGGAGCCACGGAACCAGATGCCACGGTGACGATCGGGGGTCGTCCAATCAAGCTCAATCCCGATGGTACTTTCCGCTTCCAGATGTCATTCCAGGACGGACTGATTGACTATCCCATCATGGCAGTTGCGGCTGATGGTGAACAGATGCGTTCAATTCACATGAAATTTAATCGGGAAACACCGGAACGCTACACGAACACGAAGGAAGAAGCGGTGGAAGAGTGGATGGTGTAGCGACTTGCTCTCAAAGATGTGTCTCCTTTCGGATATACCTCCCCTGACCCCCCTCAGGGGAGTTTTTTTATGTCCATGCTGTGAGAGGATACATTGAAAAACTCTCTATGACTTCCCAAGAATTAGCCCATGAGCTAACCGCTTTGTTTGGAATTACTGCCCAGCAGTTAGCGCCAGGTTCCTGGCAGGTGGAAACCCCAGAGTATCGAATATTAGTATTGTTGTCGGATGATCAAAGCTGGCTCAGAATTCTAGTTCCGATCGCCCCTGCCCAGGATGCCCAACCGTTTTTTGAGCAATTGCTGGAAGCCAATTTCGATCGTACCCAGGAAGTTCATTATGCGCTTCAGCAAGAAGTTCTGTGGGCAGTGTTTCAGCATAGCCGGGAGGGACTGACGATCTCTGACTTCAAAGCTGTGATTGCTCGCCTGATTGAGTTGCGGCAAAAGGGGTTGGATGAATGTTTCGATCGCTTAATCGAAAATCGCGTCCGGCAAATTATTCGGGTATCCAAGCAACAAGGGCAATCCCTGGAAGCCACCCTACAAACGCTAGAACGCTTTTATCAGGAAGGGCTGATGGGAGACATGGCAGCCAGCACTCAAGCCCGCGAAGATACCCTGGCTGCATGGCGTTATCAGTTAGAGCGTTTATGGAACGAATCAAGTTAAGTGATTCTACAACAACAGATCTTTTTCTCCTCATGAACTATTCTGGATTAACCGATCATTTTGGGGTGCAACAGATGATTCAGGGTGCAATGGTGATGGCTTAGAAATGTAGATTTCGACTCTGCTCAACCCGCACTCACAATGTGTTGAGCGAAGCCGAAACACAGACCTAACACACTACCCATACTTTTATAGGACTCAAACATGGCTCATAAAACTTTAATTTCTAAATTTCAAACCATCGCGATCGCGGTCACTTTGCCGATCGCTGCAATAACTGCTGCGCCGCAAACTGCCGAAGCGTTTGGATTTACCACGGTTTATTCCTTCGGCGATAGCTTGCTGGACACCGGTAATGTCTATGCCGCTACAAACGGCTTGTTCCCACCTAATGTCTTGTATCCCAGCAATGGCAGATTCTCCAATGGCCCAGTTTGGACGGAATATTTCGCGCCGAAGGTGGGTGCATCGTTACAAACTTTGGCCTTTGGAGGAGCACGAACGGATAGCACCAATAACATTCCTGGATTTCCTGGTCTAACACAGCAGATTGGCTCTATTTCCGTGGGGGATCCGAATGCGCTTTATGTGCTGTGGGCAGGTGGAAATGATTACTTAAATGCCCAAAGAACCGATCCAGTGCCAACAGTGACAAACTTAAGCAATGCGGTGTTAGCGCTGACCAATGTGGGTGCTAAAAATATTGCGGTGGGTAATTTGCCAAACCTGGGAGCTTTGCCAGGAACGAGTGCAGATCCGGTGAGAGCAGCGGGACTGAACCAACTCACCCAGGCGCACAACTCCCTATTGGCTCAGAGTTTGAGTGTAATTCGCCAATCCCAGCCCAATATCAATCTGTTTACCCTGGATTTCAATTTTTTGTTTAGTGACGCGATCGCCAACCCCAACCAGTATGGGTTTACCAATGTCAGCGACAGTTGCCTGCTGACGGGCTGCACCACTCCCAACACGTATCTCTTTTGGGATGAAATTCACCCAACCACCGCAGGACACGCTCAAATTTCAGAGTTTGCCTACGCCAGCCTTCAAGCTCAGGCAGTTCCAGAACCCTCAGTGGCGATCGGTATGCTGTTGGGTAGTGCATTCCTCACCCGTGTAGCTCATCGGGGACGGGTGAAACGGTAATCCTGTTGCTTGCCGAGCGGTGTGACGATCGTGGCAGTGACCTGACCATTCGTGATTTGGGCGATCACCTCAAACCGTCCATTGCGATCGATATTTTGTGGACGGTCATTCACAAACAACAGGTTAACGGCATCCGTCTCCCCGCTGAACATAACCTGGCGATCGGAAATGGGTGAAAGTCGCTCTCGTCTGAGACTGGAATCATTTTTTAGAGGTGTGGCTGGTTGGGGAGCCTCTCCAGGAATGATCAAGTTTTGAGATCCGGCATTCACTACAACCGACTGTCCTTGAGCGGCGGTCACCACACTCCCGCTCAAAGTTGCAACTCCAGTTTTACCACTGGGTTGAGCGGTCACCCCAAACTCTGTGCCGCGCACCGCACTCACCCCGGCTGGAGTCATCACTTCCAACCGAGAAGAGCGATGGGTAAATGGACGAAGTTGCAGCCGTGCTTGTCCCCGTGAGACTTCCAGCCGAGTGATATGCCCACCATCGGAAACTCTTTGCAATTGTTTGACTTGCAAGGTGGTGTTTTCGGCAACTTTAATAAATCCAATTCCCGTATCAACATCTAACAGGCTACTGGAACGGGCTTCAGTCCGTAGAGTATCCCCTACTGCCTGGAGCTTGGTGCCAACGCGAATCGGTCTGGAAATGGTGCCATTGCGATAAAACACTTTGCCTGTGGCAGAACGCACATTCAACCAGCGATCGACGTTGACCTGGAGCAGTTGAGCATGGTTAGGAGCAGTAGCAGGAACAAAACTGAGGGCAATCGCCAGACCGATCGCTTTGGACAGGGTGAATGATTTCATCTTTAAGGGTGATTTTTTCCTAGAATCGAAAATACGAGAGTAGCGTTTTCACGTCCTCTGAGGGGATAGGTGCCAACGAGATGAGAGTGATACTCGTGCCTCAAACAAGACAAGGTCTCACCCGTCACCAGAAGGTCGTAGGGATTATTGGCTTGAATTTCTTTGTTCAGAGCTTCTAGCCGAGCAGCAATGTTCACTGTATCTCCTAACACGGAGTAATTGAGCCGTCGGTGTCCCCCCACACTTCCCGCCACCACCAGCCCTGTATGCACCCCGATGCCGAAGCGGATCAGGGGCTTTCCAGCAGCGGCAGATTCCTGGTTCAACTGTTGCAGCCGATCGTGCATTTCCAGGCTGGCAGCGATCGCATTCAAAGCATCTTGCTGCATCTCAGCCGTGGTTGTGCGTGGAAAAGGCACCCCAAACACCGCCATAATCGCATCGCCAATGTATTTATCCACCACGCCACCATGATCCATGATGCAATCGGTCATGGTTTCCAGATAGCGGTTGACCCAGAGCAATAATTCACCCGGTTGCAATTTCTCAGAAATGGTGGTGAAACCTCGAATATCCATGAATAGAACAGTGGCGACTAGCTCTT
>JANRIN010000148.1:0-35286 GCA_033764965.1 Leptolyngbyaceae cyanobacterium bins.302
TGGGGGGTTGGGGGTGGGGGAAACTGTGGGAGGGGAGAAGGGGGAAGGGGGAGGGGGGGAAGGGGGAGGTGTAGGGGAGGGGGAGGAAGTTTGGGCAAGAATGAGATGCGCTTGAGAAACCATTACTTTCGTCCTATGAGCTTGGTCCCGGTAGGTTTGATTGTTTTGACCACGGCGTAATTCTCAAACCATCCCCTGCGCCAAAAGATGAAGACTAAACCACCTGCGATCGCTGCCATAAACGCGATACATAATGGATAACCAAAGTACCAGTTGAGTTCTGGCATATTAAATGGAGACTTTTCCGTGTTGAAGTTCATGCCATAAACGCCAGCAATAAACGTCAGCGGGATGAAAATTGCGGAGATCACCGTCAAGAATTTCATAATCTCGTTCATCCGGTTGCTAACGGAGGAGAGATACACATCCATCAAGCTAGAAGCCACTTCTCGGTAAGTCTCTACCATGTCTAACACTTGAATGGTGTGGTCATAACAGTCTCGCAGGTAGACCAACACTTCCTTGCTCAGTAACTCGTTACCATCCCGAATCAGGGCATTAATTGAGTCGCGTTGGGGCCAGATGGCACGTCGTAGCGTCAACAGTTCTCGTCGAATATCGTGGACTTTTTGCAGGGTGGAGCGGGTGGGATTGCTGACGACCTCATCTTCCAAATCCTCCAGTTGCTCACCATAAGCCTCCAGTACTGGGAAAAAACCATCGATGATGGAGTCGATCAAGGCGTAGGCAAGATAATCAGACCCACTGCGACGAATCGCCCCTTTGCCGGTACGAATGCGTTCTCGAATTGGACCAAAACAATCGTATCGGGGTTCTTCCTGGACTGTCAGCAGATAGTGTCTACCCAAAATCAAGCTAACTTGCTCACTCTCAAAGGTTCTGTCATCTTCGTGCAGCGTTACCATGCGGGCAATGATCAGCAGTTGATTCCCGTGTTCTTCCACCTTGGGGCGTTGGGGCACGTTGACAATATCCTCCAGTACCAAGGGATGGAGATTAAAAACGGAGCCAAGGCGTTGCAAAACATCTTCGCTGCCTAATCCTTTGACATCCACCCAGGAAACCGATTCCGTATCGAGATAGGGGATACAGTCTTCGGGGGTGTCCAGTTCCTGCCGAATCGCTCGTTCTTCAGCATAATCAATCAGCACGATGACGGGTTGCGGCGCATCGGGATCAATGTCTAAGGTGCCGGGTAATTCTCCTGGAGTGTCGTAGTAATAATCCACGTAGGATGCTTCTTCATCGTCTGCTGGTGGTGGAATGGAGGGTTCCAGGGATTGAATACGATGGCTCACCATTTAGAATGCCTCAAATGGGTTACTCGGATGAATGACGTGGGTTATGTAGTTTTGGTCAGAACGCTTAGGGCAAGGAAAAAGCTGAAAAGCCAATGCTGGGTAGGCGTTCTGCCTCGCTTTCGCCATATTCACATGGCGAAAGCCATGTCAACAATCTTTTCCTAAGGTAAGCGGTGTTGACGGGTTTGCAGCTAAGTTTCCAAATTTATTCTTGCGATCGCACTTGAATCCGCCCATCCTGAGCAATCACCAACTCCACGGTCAAGGGTCCGGCGGTGTAAGCCGGGTTTGCGGCGATCGCGCGTAACTCCACGGTTTGCTTGTATTCCTTCAACCGCTCAACAAACGCAATTAAGTTTTGGACTCGCCCCACTTCCACGGTGTCTGATAACATCCCTAACCGCCGTGCCCGGAAGGTTGCAGCCGATAGAAGTAGATTAATTCGTTGCCGAATATCAGCATCACTAGCACTAGAGGGATCGATCGAGGTTGAAGCCACCACATCGCCTTTGTTAAACACCACCTGATTCGGAACGGCTTCTGCCACGACTTGGATGGGAGTTTCCCCAGTTAGATAGTTGGCGGCGGACAAAATTCGCACGACATAATCCTTGCCGTCGTCAATTTGGCTGGCAATTTGTTCAACTTCTGCCTTAGTGATCAAAATAATCTGATCCTGGGGACGGCTACCGGGACGAGCCAATTGGGTTGCGGTGCGGTTCGCTTCTCGCAGCAGTTGATCCACAGCTTGCTGCGCAGCGGATGGATTGACGATGCGAACCACCGCCGACGAAAGCACTTGCCCCCGCTGAATCGCCACGTTACCACGCCGTAACCCTTCCGATTCCCGCTCTAGCTTGGCAATTTCTCGCACTAAAAATTCTTGTTGCGCCTCCAGGGTTTTTAACTGCTTTTCTCTTTCCTGAATCACAGCATTTTTGGCGCGAACTTCCTCTTCTCCCTGGGCGATCACTCGTTTGCGTTCTGCCTGAAGTTGGTTAATGTCCGATCGCAGTTTGGCGGCTTGATTACTCACCGCCGAAAGTTGAGTTTGGTTACGCTCCAACTCGGTCTGTGCCTGAGTTAAGCCTGCCTGTGCCTGAGAGCGAGTTTGGTTGGCTTTGTCCCGCTCTAAAATCGCTTGCTGCAAAGAGGTATTGGTTTCTGCCAGTTGTTGCTTGGCAACGGTTTGATCGGAACGGGCTTTGTTGAGTTCCGTTTCAATTCTGGTTTTCTCGTTGCGGGTTGCCTGAATTTGCCCACGAGCGACTTCTAAATCTGCCTGGGCACGCCGTCGATCGCGCTGAATTCGCTCATACTCAAAAATCCCAGTTCGCAACGGTCCACTGGTGCCAATGAGAATGCCGAGGGTAGAGGCAGCAACGGCAACTCCAGTGAGAATCGTGACCAGGGTGGCAGTTTTACGCGGGCGCAGGTTGAACAGGCTGAGGCGAGCTTTGCCCACTTTTGTGCCAATGCGATCGCCCACGGTAGCAATGACTCCACCGAGCACCAGAACCGCCAAAATTAAAATTAGCCCGCTGGACATTACTCTCCGAATCGCCTACCACACCATCAACTCAAAACCATCCCAAGCAGGCAGGCTTCTTTCAGCCTACCTTAAGCACCTCAAAAGTAGGTGTTTGGTCATTTGATTGTGTGTGAGGAAAGCGTTAAGTGAGTCTAACAACTAGGTAAACTGCTGACTCAACGTGACCGGATTGTGAACTGTAATCTTCTTCTTATGAATGGAGATCATGTTATCAGTTCTGAGATCTCCCAAAAGGCGAGTGACCGTAACACGGGTAGAGCCAATTGCCTCGGCGATCGCCTGATGAGACAGCTTGAGATCAATCATAATTCCATCCTTTGTGGGAACCCCGAAATCTCGACACAGGATTAGTAAAAAGCTAACCAGGCGTGATCCCATATCGCGGTGTGCCAAGGTTTCGATCATCATTTCGGTTTGCAGGATACGAGACGATAAGCCTTGCAGTAACACTAAAGATAAATCAGGATTGTCTTTCAATGCCTTTTCCATTTGCTCGATCGGCACCGAAAGCAACTCTACCGGGGTAAACGCCACCGCATGATAGAAGCGATCGGACTTCTGCCCAGTGATCAGCGATAGCACACCAAACACGCTATTTTCTCGCAGTAGCGCAACGGTAATCTCTTCGCCCGCTTCGTAAACCCGCGAAAGCTTAACAGCACCTTTGAGCAAAAAATACACCCGTTCCGCAGGGTCTCCTGGAAAGAAAATCGTCTTTCCCCGCTCAAACGTCTCCACAACGGGAGGAAAAACCCCTCCTCCAATTTGACGAAATACTGATGCCAGTGGCTTGTCCTGCGTCACGACCATATTTCCTTTCTCGGAGCCTCAGACACTTCTAAAACGATCGTTAACTGAACCGAAAACTCTGTAACTTAGAACACTTAAACTTACTTCACAGCAGTTTTTTGTAACAGCGATTACATATCTGAGTTTGAAGGACTTGCTGCAAAGGATATTTGAACTAAATCCCGATCGAAACACAGCTTTAACCAGTAACTATTTGACCAGTAACTAAATGATTCGCAGGAAGGTTTTAATTATTCAGTATCTTAACTGTAGCTCGCCAAAGTGAACGATTATTCTGGCAAAACTTGGTGCCCCATCATTGGTATCCTGAGTAGTTGCCTCTATCGGTAGATGATTATGCTGGATTTGACAGGAAAAAATGCTCTGGTAACTGGAATTGCCAACAACCGCTCGATCGCTTGGGGGATCGCTCAACAACTTCACAAAGCCGGAGCCAACATTGGAGTGACGTATCTGCCGGATGACAAAGGTAAATTTGAGAAAAAAGTTGCCGAGTTAGTAGAACCTCTCAATCCCAGCGTCTTTGTGCCGTGTAACGTTCAGGATGACGAACAGGTACAAGCAGCCTTCAATACTGTTCAGGAGAAGTGGGGCAAACTCGACATTTTGATTCACTGCCTCGCCTTCGCCAACAAAGAAGACTTGACGGGCAGCTTTGCCGAAACCTCCCGCTCCGGATTTACCACTGCCCTCGATATCAGCACCTATTCCCTGGTCAAACTCTGTGGAGCTGCAAAACCCCTCATGACCGATGGTGGCAGTGTTGTCACTCTCACCTATCTGGGCGGGGTACGAGTGATCCCCAACTACAACGTCATGGGGATCGCCAAAGCAGGCTTAGAGATGAGCGTGCGTTATCTGGCTTCGGAGCTAGGTCCTGCCAATATTCGCGTCAATGGCATTTCTGCAGGACCAATTCGCACCCTCGCCTCCTCTGCCGTTGGTGGCATTCTCGACATGATTCACCACGTTGAAGAAGTGGCTCCCCTGCGCCGCACCGTCACCCAAACTGAAGTTGGGAATACGGCTGCTTTTCTCTGTAGCGATCTGTCCAGTGGGATCACCGGACAAATTATCTATGTCGATTCTGGCTACGAAATTATGGGAATGGGGTGAGGGATATCTGTGGTGGTAATCGAGAAAACATTGGGTGCTGGCGCTTCTTCCCTGTGGTAGATGGAACTTCGAGCATGGTTGTCTAAGTTGAAGTGTTATTTCATTTACTGAAATTCAAGTTCATTGCCTAACCCGTGTCAGGGCTAGTCCAGGCTTTGATACGTCCTGTATATCTATGCAGTTATTTGGTTAGTTCAATAAATTGGTTTTTTGTTAGTGAATAGCAGGACAATCTCTACAGCCTGGTGTTCAACGTGAATATTCTACGATCGCATCATCTTTCGTGCCTGTCTGGATTCGTGGGACTGCTGCTTGCCCTTCATGGACAGTCTGCCAGCGCTCAGCCAGTTCAAGCAGATTCAGACACCCTTGATCCGGTTACAGCTAGTCCTTGGGTGGAACTGCGTTCTTCTGTGGCAGAGCCTATACCGATTCCGGGCACGGTAAAAACGACTGCCGATGATCTTGGCTCCGAATTGCTGGTTCAATCTACCACCCCAGGGGCAGAACCCCCCGCAGAAGCAGCCCCTGCGACTCAAACGATTACTCCTGGTCGGGCTACACGCTCAGGTCCAAGCTATGTAGGCGTAGGCGCTAATATCGGTTTTGGTGGGAGTAGCGATTTGGGACGAGGAAGTTTTGCTGTTTTTAGCAAGATTGGTTTGACGAGATACCTTTCTGCCCGTCCTGCCCTGATTGCCAGTCGGGAACCTGCCATTTTGCTGCCTGTGACGTTTGATTTTCCGATCGGCTCGGCGTTGGATGAACGAGTCCGTATTGCTCCCTACGTGGGCGGCGGTGCCGTAATTTCGACAGGAGGCGGGAGCGTTGTCCGGGGGTTAGTAACAGGCGGAGTGGATATTCCAATTTCTAGCCGATTCACCGCAACTGCAAGTGTGAATGTGGGCTTTTTTAGAAATACAGAGGTTGGTGTGATTTTGGGTGTGGGCTATAACTTTTGATAAGTGGGGAAAATGTTTTGCCAGGGCTATCAGACTTTTAGCAACCACTAATCTTCAAAGGGATTGAACAGTGGCGGCGGCGGAATTTCCCGTTGTTGGGCGGCAAGTTCGGATGGGGGACGATCGCTGCTCCATGCCCACCAGACACAACCACATTCACACCAATAAAATTCCTGCCACTTACGGCGACGATCTTCTGTAAACACAGGCGATCGACGATTGATCCAAACTTTGGATGCTACCTTGCTACTGGCTCGACAGTTGGGACAGCAAAACTCTGTTGCATGAACCGCTTTCTCTACCCAACCAGGTGGAATTGGCTCAAACGCTTCCATACACTTCAGTCCTTATGCTCACACCTCATTATGACAGAGGGTAGAAGGTAAAACTTGGAGTGTCACACTTCGCCCCGAATAGTAAACGAATAATCTCCCCCTGGTTCCAGTTGGTAATCCTGCTGTTCTAGAAATCGCCCTAGAGGTTCTTTAATCAAAGCTCGTCCCAGGGAGGGGTTGACGAGTAATTCCCCTTTGCGAAAGCACCACTCAAATTGCCATTCGTATTGGTTGGCACGAACTTCGCCTTCGATCATGCCTTGCTGCCAGCACTGACGGGTGATGCGGACGTAAGCGGTGGTTTGAGGTAAGCGATTTGCCACAGTGAATTGAATAAAAATAAATGACTGCTAACGCTTCAATATTCTCGCTAGTTGGGCTTCCGGTTCGAATACCCACAATACCAAACCTCGCCGGACTTGAGTCAAGAGCACCTGATCGCCACGAGCAATCAACCGAGTGGCGACCCGTTGAACCGAGGCAGTGTCTTCATAACAACGAAAATAGCTATAAAACCGTCCTTCATAGGCGATCGCGCCCACCGGTTTGGGCAGGTCAGGCACGACAATATGGCAGCTTTTCACCGCTTTGCCATTCAAAATGGGGATGCTAAGGGTAGGAGAAGGTGCTTGGGACATTGAACCAGGAGAATTAACCATGAGTCAGATTTGTCTATGAATGTTCCTATAACTCAAGCCTAGAAAGCGTCAGGGCTTTTACCAACAGTTGAAATACAGAATTTTTGAGAGGGTTGGGGGTAGAGACGGGAGGTGGGTGGGAGAGTGCATGAGTTGCCCATTTACCATCTGCCCATTTACTCATCAATATCACAACTGAACAGTTATTTCCGCCACCCTGCATTAATTTGCGACTGTGCGGTTGTTGAATAGGCTCATGGCTTTCTCGATGCCGTGCTTGAGGCTGTATTCCACGGCATCGGCGGCGAGCTGGATAACTTCTGTCATGATGGTGGCTTCGTTAGGGGCAAACTTTCCCAACACATGAGAAATCGTGTCTTTGTCCCCTTTTTCGGTTTTGGCGCTACCGATCCCAACTCGCAGGCGGGGAAAGTTTTGGGTACCCAGATGGGCGATCGCGGATTTCATGCCATTGTGTCCTCCCGCAGAACCCGATAAGCGCAGTCGGAGCTTACCAATCGGCAAATCCATGTCGTCGTAAATCACCAGCACCGACTCTGGCGGGAGTTTGTACCAATCGATCGCGGCTCGAATCGATTGCCCAGAGTTATTCATAAAGGTTTGGGGCTTGAGCAGGCGAATTTTGCCATTGGCGGCAAGACCTTCTCCAAACAATCCATGAAATTTCTTTTGATCAGTCAGGTTGATGTGCCAAGACTGTGCCAATTGATCAACAATATCGAATCCGATGTTGTGGCGAGTGCGATCGTATTTTGTGCCAGGATTACCCAATCCCACAATGAGTTGAGGAATCACCCGCACTGGTGGACTGGTGTCAGTCTTTTCCTGAGTGTTCATGCTGGATGGTTGTTGATTACCCATTGGATAGTGCTTTACGAAAGCAGATGATGCGTTCAACTTCTTCAAATCCGTTGGCTAGATGCGTTGCCAAACTGATGTGGTTATCAATTAAGCAATCACTTGCCATTTCTACCATGCCCTGCGATCGCGCCCACTGTTCTGCCGCTTGAATCAGTTGACTACCAACTCCTTTGCGTCGCAAATCTGCATCCACATACAACCCTTCAATGTACCCGACGCGATCGCTGTCACAGCCTTCTGCATAAGCTCTAATCCCGACTTCCACAAAACCGCCCAGTTGGACACCCCCGCGATCGTACACAAAGGTTTCCAGATCAGAAGGTTGCTGCTGATAAAAGGCACGAATTTCCTGGGGATGTTCATCGCTGCCATCTTCCCAGAGCAAACACCGCATCCGTAGCCACTCTGCCGCATCCGCTGTCGTTACCGGACGAATGCTCATCGATTTAGCTCGATTGTTCAGGGTTACTTTCTGCGATCGAAGCTATAGGTTCCGCTTCAACCACAGAAGTTTCCCCAGAAGCCGACTCCGGTGCAGGCGAGAGGGCAGGTTGCTCCGGTTCTTCTAACTTGGCTTCCATGGGTTGCTTAACGGTTTTTTCAATTTGCTCGGCTTCTCGCTTGAACTCATTTTGGAATTCATTGGAAGCGTCTTGAAATCCGCGAATCGCTTTGCCCAAACTCCGCCCAATTTCGGGCAGCTTTTTGGGACCGAATACCAGCAGCGCGATCACCATAATCAGCACCATTTCTGGTAAACCAATGCCAAAAACATTCATGCTGCTGCCTCCTAATAACGAACTTGGGTGGACACTTTCCTGACTGGAAACTTTTGTTTGGGGGGTGCGTCTCGGACTTCAACAGTAACTCAATCACACTCTCAGGAATTTAACACTATGAATACCCTGTTGAACTGGCGTATTGCTACGCTGGCTACGCTTGCGTTGTCTACAGTTGGAATTGCGGACGCAGCTCAGGCAAATGCCCTGTTTAGTCAGTTAGAGGTGGATCAAAACCGATACGCGATCGTGGCTTCTCCTTACGGCGGAAATCTCCATCAACTTCTGATTCTAAAACAGATTAGTAATGCCCGTCAGTGCTGGAGTGAGAGTGGTTCTAACCCAACTACAATCAATCCTTTGCTACTGGACTTTGACTTTACGGATATTTGCGGACGCAGCACCGACAGTAACGGCTATTCAGTAAGGGTTGGTGGGGAAGATTTGAACTGGCGCTACAGTTTCCGAGTGGCGAAGCGAGGCAATGACTTGCATTTATTGGCAGTTCCCAATATCGATCGTGCTGCTCCTGAACTGTTGATTGGCAGAACTCGCGGCTTGACGCAAGGCTTCGCCAAATTCTACCTGGAACCGGGCTGGAGGTTAGCAGAACGCGCCTATCAAGGGTCTTCCGTTGGGCACGTTTACCTGACTAATGATCAAAGTCTTGCCAGCTTGAATACTGCTGCGATCGCGGCTCGTCCTGTCTCTACTCCAGTTGCCAGCAATCCGGCACTAAACAATCCAGTGACCAACTATCCAGTAGCTCAACCTCCGGTTGTATACAATCCAGTTACGCCAACTCCTACTACCCCTGTGGTCACGGTGAGTCCGGCTCCCAGCGTAACGACACCCCAACCAACTACACAACCCAGAACCAGGATCATTCAAACCCGTCGTTCCAACTTTTGGCAACGCATTTTCGGACGATAAATCAAATCAAGTTCCATAGCCGAAGAACCAATCAGGGGCTTCTACCCTTCTTTATCGACCGTCTTTTATAATTCATCATAATTACTGGCAGTGCCACGGTAAGCTTCAGTTGATTTCCTTTAAACACCAAACCAATGGACATCGTTATCACGATCGCGGCGATCGGCACGCTGGTTCTTGTTTTTTGGGTGGTCAACTGGCTGATGAATGCAAGTTTTAAGGCGATTGCTGCCAACACTCAACTTGGACAATTCTCGACTAATTTGACAAAGCTGCGACGAACAATTTCCTCAGTTCTGTTAGGGCTTTGCATTGGGTTGTGCCTGTTGGTTCTGAGTGTCAATGGCGTGTTGATTTACCAGGACAATCTCGTTCTGGAGTTTTACCGCGACTGGCTGCTACGGATTCCGCTGGAATTTTGGCTCAGTCTGGCGATCGCTCTGTTTAAGTGCATCAGCTTGCTATTGCTGGTTAAACTGAGTCTTCCGTATATGCGGCGATCGCTGGATTGGGCGTGTCGCTATGCCCAAAATTCCGATCAACTGGTCGCCAATGATGAAAGTATCCGCAAAGCGTTTTCCACACTGCAACGGATTCTATCTACAAGCATCTGGCTGTTGGCGCTGATTTTGTGTGCCAGCTTCTTGCAAGCACCAAAAATTATTCCTGAGTATTTAGCGATCGCCTTGAAAGCGTACCTGGCAATTGCGATCGGGCAACTCGTGGTGAAAGCCACATCGGTTTTAATTGATACGCTTGACGCTTTGAGCCTGCGGTTTGCCAGCGCTGACAATGGGCTGCGCTATTACGAGCGGTTTCGCCATCTAGTGCCCGCCCTCAAGAAAACCCTGGAATACGTCCTTTACGTGCTGATCGCCAAAATCATTGTGCGCGAAATTGCGCCAATTTCCTGGATTGCCGAATATGCCGATGAAATCGTGCAAATGATTGGGATTTACTTCCTCTGCGGCGTGATCATCGAATTTGTCAATATTTTGTTAGAAGATTTAGTTCTCAAAACCGATGAACTGACTGACTTACAGCGCCAACGCCGCCTAACAATCATTCCCCTGTTCAAAAGCATCGTTAAGTACTCGCTCTACTTTGCTGCCGCTGTTTACATCTTGAAGTTGATTGGCATCGATCCGGGTCCCATTCTGGCAGGGGCGGGAATTGTGGGGATTGCGATCGGGTTTGGTGCCCAAAATTTGATTAATGATGTCGTCTGCGGCTTCTTCATTCTGTTTGAAAACTACTACCTGGTGGGAGATTACATCGAGGCAGGCAAGATGGAGGAGCGTCATGTGGAAGGAACCGTGGAAGCGATCGAACTACGCACGACCCACATTCGCCATCCGGACGGACAATTGCAAATTATTCGGAATGGCGAAATTGGCGCGATCGTGAATTACTCCAAACAGTACACCTACGCCAAAGTGGAAGTTCCCGTTCCAGCCCACGCCAAATTAGAAGCAGTGTATGCGTTGATTGATCAAATTGGCAAGCAGTTTCAGGCAGAATGCCCTGATGTGATTGAACCCACTCAAGTAGATGGGCTGGAAACCTTGGGCGATGACAACCTGGTGCTGCGAACCCTGACGCGCGTTAAACCCGGCAAACATCTCAACACCCAACGGCTACTCCGAACCAAACTGAAACAGGCATTTGACCACCACTTAAGCGATCGTCCAGAATCTCAGAAAACCTTGATTTAAGCAAACAATTCTACGACTGAAATGGTGAATCCCGGCAATACTTTTTGAGTGGCGATCGTGTCTTGGGCTGTAAAAATCTGCCAACTTTCGGCGGTGGCAATGATCACCAGTTGATTTTCAGGATAGAGTAGCCACACTTCCTGGCAGCCCGATCGCAAATATTCCCGCGTTTTACTGAACAGCATCTCCGCCTCATCATCCGGTGAAGCCACCTCGCCAATCAGCGTATAACTTTGAGGCAAAATGGCAGGGCTACCATACTGTTCAACCAATTCAGCCGTTAAATACGCGACATCCGGACGACGTTTTTGCTGATCCGTTTGACAAGGTGCTTCTGCATAAGCCTTTCCACCTTGCCCGCTGGCTTTCGCATAGCTGCGCCATTCTCCTGCCAAATTTAATTGAGTTAAAGCGTGTTTGACTGTCATTCCGGTTTTCTCGATTAGCACTCCGTCAACTTCTTCCATGCCTTCTGGCACCACATCGTAGCGATCTCGTGGAATGGGAGCGGCATCGTAGTCATAATCGTCCTTGCTTGCGGGCTGAGCGATCGCGGGGTTGGGAGTTGTCACCATAGGACTGTGCAGAACTCAATGTATGTCTATTATGGAGGGTGCATTACGTGAAGCGACATCTGTGAACAATCCAGTTTCCTCCCCAACCCATCCCTTATCTGAAACCATTACTCAAGCGATCGAGCGATTGCGATCGTTGAGCCAGATCAGTGTGCAGGATGGCTGGCGTTATGTCGATGAAGACTTACCCATCGATGCGGCGTTGCAACCGGAAAACTGGCAGCACTGGCATTTGGGAGCAGTCAACGTGAGAGATCATCATCCCTGGATCAAAGGACGTAAGGTGCGCTGGTTTTCGCGCATGATTCAAGTACCAACTGATCTGAATGGCTACCCCTTAGCAGGACTGTGTTTGCGGTTAGGATTGCTCTGGTGGTCAGAAGAGACGCAAGTATATGTCAACGGACAATTGGTGCAAGAAGGCGATTTGTTTGATTGTGCGCCGCGCTTGTTATTGAGTGAATCCGTGCAGCCAGGAGATGAATTTGCGATCGCCCTGCGGATGGTCAGCCCCATCCACGACGATGGCGCATTGATGAAATCCGTTTGCCACTACGAAGCGTTTTCCCCTGATACACCTCTGGAACCCGCCTTCATTGCGAATGAACTCGCCGTTCTCCACTCCTACCTGGAGCAGTTTGAATCCGAAAAACTGGAAATTTTGGCAACTGCGATCGCGGGAATCGACTGGAACTCTTTACAGCTAAGCCCCACTTCATCTCCTTCACTCCTTCACCCCTCCACCCCCTTACCCACTCACCCATTCACCCACTCCCTCACCCATCTTCGCCAAACCCTCCTCCCCCTCGCCGAACCCCTCAAACAACGCCAGATCAAACTCGTGGGTCACGCGCATCTAGATATGGCATGGCTGTGGACAGTGGCAGAAACCTGGAAAGCGGCAGAACGCACTTTTCGATCGGTACTCAGCTTGCAAAAAGACTTTCCTGAACTGACCTTTGCCCATACCACACCCGCTTTGTACGAGTGGATGGAGCAGAACCGTCCCGATGTCTTTACCCAAATTCAAGCGCAAGTCAAAGCCGGAAAGTGGGAAATCGTTGCCGGATTCTGGATTGAACCAGAGTTGAACTTGATTAGTGGCGAATCTATTGTGCGACAAGTGTTGTACGGACAGCGCTATATCCAGGAGAAGTTTGGTGAGATTTGCGCGATCGCTTGGGTGCCCGATACGTTTGGTTTCACCTGGCAGTTACCCCAACTTCTCAGGCAGGGTGGGGTCGAATATTTTGTCACGCAAAAGCTGCGTTGGAATGACACCACGAAATTCCCCTATGAACTCTTCCAGTGGCAAGCTCCCGACGGCACCCAAATTTTGAGTTTGATGTCAGCTCCGATTGGTGAATTCATCGATCCCGTAAAAATGGCAAACTTTGCCTGGGATCTGGAACAAAAAACCGGATTGCAAACCTCCCTCTGGCTTCCTGGTGTGGGCGATCATGGCGGCGGACCGACTCGCGATATGTTAGAAGTGGCGCGGCGCTGGCAGCAGTCTCCCTTTTTCCCGCAAATGGAGTTTGGCACCGCATTGGAGTATTTGGAGGGAATTAAGAGTCAGGAGTCAGGAGTCAGGAGTCAGGAGTTAGAATCTACACCCTTCCCCCCCTCATCCACTACTCACCCACCCACCCAATCACCCACTCATCCTCTTCCCATCTGGAACTCCGAACTTTACCTGGAATACCATCGCGGTTGCTACACGACTCATGCCGATCAGAAGCGAAATAATCGACAGGCTGAAAATCTGTTGTATGAAGTAGAACTGTGGGCAACCCTGGCAACGATCGCGCTTGGAACCCCTTATCCCAAAACAAAATTAGAGGAGATTTGGAAAAAGGTTCTGTTTAATCAATTCCATGACATCCTGCCTGGATCATCAATTACTCAGGTTTTTGCTGATGCAAATCAGGTTTGGGAGGATATTTTGTGGAGTGAATTATTTGTTGATATTACTCGCATACCAGAAGCGATCGCTCGTTGTATTGCCCCTCCATCGCCTCCTTGCCCTGATGCCAGACTGCTCGTTGTATTCAACGCCCTAAGTTGGAATCGTAATGAGATTGTCAAAGTTGGTCTGATGATTCCTCCTTATCGACACAGACGTTGGCAAGTCTGCGATTTAGAAGGGCAAATTATTCCAATTCAACATTCGTTTAGAGGCGCAGAAGGTGACAGCATTTCGTTCTTAGCTGAAAACGTTCCGCCGCATGGGTATCGTTCATATTGGGTTTACGAGATTGAACCACTGCCAAAAGCTCTGATTGACGAACCGTATGTTCTGGAGAATGAATTTTTGCGCGTTTCAGTTGACCCGACTACAGGGGACTTGACAGGCATTTATGACAAGCACCATCAGCGAGAAGTACTGCGTAGTCCTGGTAATCAGCTGCAAGCGTTTGCAGACAAAGGGCAATATTGGGATGCCTGGAACATTGATCCAAACTACAAAAACCATCCCCTACCGCCAACTGAATTGCAAGAGATTCGATGGTTGGAGAAGAGTTCGGTGCGATCTCGATTACGAGTTACCCGGAGACTAAACCAGTCCACGTTCAAACAAATCTACATTCTAGAAACAGGTTCCCGCGTTCTCAGATTTGAAACGTATGCAACCTGGCATGAACGGCACGTCCTCGTCAAAGCGGCATTTCCCCTCAACTTGAACGCTGACTTTGCCACCTATGAAATTCCTTGTGGAGCCATTCAACGCACCACCAAACCCCAAACGGAAGCGGAAAAAGCCCAGTGGGAAGTTCCCGCCATGCGTTGGGCGGATTTGAGTGACGGGAATTACGGTGTGAGTTTGTTGAACGATTGCAAGTATGGCTACGATGCCACTCCCAATCAACTTCGGTTGACATTGTTACGCGGTTCGGAATGGCCCGACCCCGAAGCGGATAAAGGACTGCACTTTTTTACCTATGCCATTTATCCCCATGCGGGAGATTGGAAACAGGCACAAACGGTGCGGCGAGGCTATGAGTTGAATCTGCCGCTTCAGGTTGTGGAGTTGAACGTGGACAGCATGAGTCAAGCGGGAACCTTGCCTCCGGTTGCGTCATTGCTGGATTTGGGAGCGGAAAATCTAGTGCTGATGGCGTTAAAACAGTCAGAAGATGCAGAGAATGAATGGATCTTGCGTTGTTACGAGTGTCATGGAGAAGAAGCTCAACTGAATTTTCGTAGCAACTTGAATTTGAAGTTGGAACAACCTGTGGATCTGCTGGAACGTTACTCAAAGAATATAAAGAACCAGGGGCAAACTTTAACAGTTCACCCCTGGCAAATCGTGAGCTTTAAGATGACACATCAAATTACGGGGAATCGCTGTTAAACAAAGCTGCCAGTAATTAGAGAATGTCTAGAGAAAATACAGGTGATAGTCAAGCGTTTCTTAAAAGTGAGCACTGCAATCCAGGATTAACCCTGATCAAAAATGATTCTATGGTTTGAGCTTGTAAAGTTAAGGTTTGTAAAGCCTTTTCAATCAAGTTCCCACGGTGATAGACCCAGCGATGACGGTGCTGGTAATTCCCAAGCCATCGTTTAGTTGTTCAAGGCGTTGCTCATGTTCAACATCAAAGGCTGAAATAATGGCATCTTCAATCTGTAACCGATCGCAGGGGATAGTATCTGCCAAAATCGCACTCGCCATCATCCCGCAGTGAATCTCTAACAAGGCATCGGGAGTCGCTTCAAACACAAGCCGCTGCCCCGGAAAAACCACTCGTTCAAAATACCAATTGGGGATATTCGTAATTCGGGCAATCTGAATCCGACTGGTTGCATTGACATAGCAACAAACAATGGATGTGTTGCTGCTTGACGGTAGGGGATCAAAAATTTGAGCCATGATGTTGATGTGATAGGTCTGTAAGCTATATAAAACCTACCACTCGCTGATCCCCCAACGCTGTAAATCCGATTACCAACCACGCGGAAAACCACAAATCAATAAGAATTTTTACCTAAAGTATCCAACCTGAACTACCAAACCCCATCAACGGGAAGAGAATGGTATCGTAAAGTTATGTGACTCAATTTTCAGATTTCGCCTCACTCCAACTTATGGAAAGCCGTATTCTTTACGTCCGCCTCCCGTGTAACCCAATCTTCCCGATCGGAGTTGTGTATCTGGCTGATCATGTCCACAAGGTTTTTCCGGATGTGCAACAGCGTATCTTTGACCTGGGAGCGGTTCCGCCGCTGGATTACGCCACAGCCCTGGATGCTTGCATTGATGAATTTCGTCCAACGCTGTTGGTGTTCTCCTGGCGCGACATTCAAATCTATGCTCCCGTAGGTGGTCGGGGTGGAAACCCGCTGCAACACGCCTTTGAGGTCTTTTATGCCCGCAATCCTTTGTTGAAACTACGGGGCGCGATCGGGGGCTTGCGGGTCATGCTGGCTTACTATGCCGAATTGTGGCGGAATTTGGACTTGATCCGGCGCGGCTTAAAGCGATCGCGCAAGTATGCAGCTCAGGCACGGGCAGTCGTCGGGGGTGGGGCGGTGAGCGTATTTTATGAGCAATTGCAGCGCAGTCTGCCCAAGGGTACGATCGTCTCGGTGGGCGAGGGAGAAGTGCTGTTGGAAAAACTGCTCCAGGGACAAAACTTTTTCAATGAGCGTTGTTATGTGGTGGGGCAGAATACACCCCGCGATCGGCTGATTCATGAAGCTCCGACCCCGATCGAGAAAACTGCCTGCAACTACGACTACATTGAAACCATCTGGTCAGAGTTTGAGTACTACTTTCAGGCGCAGGATTTTTACGTGGGGGTGCAGACGAAACGTGGCTGTCCCCATAACTGCTGCTACTGCGTTTACACCGTGATTGAAGGTAAGCAAGTTCGGGTGAATCCCGCTGATGAAGTGGTTGCCGAAATGCGCCAGTTGTACGATCGCGGCATTCGCAACTTCTGGTTCACCGATGCTCAATTCATCCCTGCCCGGAAATACATGGATGACGTAGTGGAATTGCTGCAAAAGATTCTAGATTCCGGCATGACGGATATTCACTGGGCAGCTTACATTCGTGCCGATAATCTCACTCCCCAAATCTGTGATCTGATGGCAAAAACGGGGATGAATTACTTTGAGATTGGCATTACTAGCGGTTCCCAGGAGTTAGTTCGCAAAATGCGGATGGGCTACAACTTACGGACTGTTTTGGAAAATTGCCGAGATTTGAAAGCGGCTGGTTTTAATGATCTGGTTTCTGTGAACTACTCGTTTAATGTGATTGACGAAACCTTCGACACAATCCGGCAAACGATCGCCTACCACCGTGAACTGGAAGCCATTTTTGGAGCCGACAAGGTCGAACCCGCCATCTTCTTCATCGGCTTACAACCCCACACCCATTTAGAAGAGTACGCTTTCCAGAAAAATATCCTCAAGCCGGGATATGACCCCATGAGTTTGATGCCCTGGACAACTCGCAAACTCCTCTGGAACCCAGAACCGCTCGGCTCGTTTTTTGGAGAAGTTTGTTTGCAAGCCTGGAGACGCAACCCTAACGACTTTGGGCGAGAAGTGATGCATATTTTGGAAGAAAAACTGGGACGTGCCCCCCTGGAAGAAGCCCTTTCGGCACCGATCGTTACTCCTCCCAAAGAACTCGTTTCAGCACGTTAAGCCGGTGTCAGAGCCGCCACTCGAATTTGCTCAATCCGCTGACTGATGTGGTCTACATTGAGGCGATAGCTCAAGGGATGGGCGATTAGGCGGGCAGTGCTTTCAAACAGCACTTCAATTTCCACCAACCCGTTTTCCTGCAAGGTGCGACCTGTGGAAACCAAATCGACGATCGCCTCCGACATTCCCGTAATTGGTCCTAGCTCCACAGAACCGTACAGAGGCACAATCTCCACGGGCAAATCCAGCGCATCAAAATATTCACGGGCACAGTGGACAAATTTGGAGGCAACACGCCCATACAGCGGCAATTCCAACGCCGATCGGTAAGGGCTGGACTCCTTCACCGCCACAGACAACCGACACTTGCCAAATCCCAAGTCTACTAAGTGGGCGACTTGGGGATTTTTTTCTCGAAGTACGTCATAACCCACAATCCCCAGTTGCGCCTGCCCATATTCCACATACACTGGAACGTCTTGAGCACGCACCAGTAAGGCTTTGGCGGTATTCGTCGGGTCTGCAATTTGTAGCTGCCGATTGGATGAGTCGAGAAACGCGCTAAAGTCCAGCCCGATGGACTGAAATAATCGAATGCTGTCTTTCAGGAGTGCGCCTTTGGGCAGTGCGACGGTGAGCATACGGGGAATGGGGGGTAGGGGAGGGGGGGAGGGACGTTTCGCGAAACGTCCGTACTGGGTGGGGTGTTTCGCGAAGCAACTGTACAGGATGGATAGAGGGGTAGGAAAAGGGTAAAGTGAATCTTGAGTCCGTCCTTTAATTTATCTCGTTCCCTGCGTTTATCCCAAAACATTCACCTTCTCCCCTTCCAACCCCCATCCCCAATCCCTAATCCCCAATCCCTAATCCCCATCCCCCAATGCGTATCCTCCTTGTTGATGATGAAGCGGAAATGGTTGATCCGTTGAGCCGGATTTTGAGCCGGGAGGGTTACGCTGTCGATGTGGCATACGATGGCGATCGCGGTAGCCAACTTGCCACCCAGTCTGCTTACGATTTACTGATTTTGGATTGGATGTTGCCGCGACGATCAGGGCTAGAGATTTGTCAGCAGGTGCGATCGCAGGGCAACAGCACACCAGTATTATTTCTCACTGCAAAAGACACGATCGACGATCGGGTGCAAGGCTTGGATGCAGGAGGCGATGACTATCTGGTGAAGCCATTTGAACTACGAGAACTTTTGGCTAGGGTGCGTGCCCTTCTGCGTCGTCCTTCTGCCCTGGAAACCCAACCCAAACGGTTGAAGGTGGGAGATCTGGAACTAGATGGGCAGAATCAGCTTGCGTACCGGGCTGGACGGGAGATTGATCTGTCCGAAAAAGAAGCGCAGTTGTTGGAATATCTCATGCGTCATCCCAATCAACTGCTAACCCACGACCAGATGCAGCAGCACCTTTGGGGGGACACTGAGCAGCCAACGAGCAATGCCCTGGCGGCTCAGATTCGCTTACTGCGGCGAAAAATTGAAGCGAAGGGAGAAATCCCTCTAATCAGCACGGTTTACGGCAAGGGGTATCGATTCAGCGTGCCGAATTCAACCTGACAATCGCAGGGAAAGTACATCGCTAGAGAAAACACATTGCTAGAGAAAAACAATATGGCGATCGCGGTCTAGTTTGAGCCAGCCTTCGTCTTTGAGTTTGCCGAGCAAGCGAGTGACTGTGACTCGTGTGGTGCCGATCGCGCTTGCCAGATGTTGATGGGTGAGCCGCACACTCAGGCGAGTTCCTTCAGGAGAGGGTTGCCCAATTTCCATTTGCAAGAGAAGTAACAGTTGTCGTAATCGATCTTCCACGCGGCGACAACCTGCCATTGCCAGCATCGCTTCTGCTTGCCGCAACCGCCGCGTGAGATGCTGAAAAATCTCCTGACTCAAGGCAGAAGACTGCTGCACCTCCGTTACAGTCAGGCAAAGCAAGTCAACATCGGAAAGCGCGATCGCCTGGTAAGGATGAATCAGCGATAAGGGTAAGCCAAAGGGCATGGAAGAACAGGCTAACCCCAGCAATGCCTCGTCTCCACTCTGATACAGCGTACTGAGTTGAACCACTCCCCGGTAAACAATCCAGATATCCTGAGGGTTGAGGGAAATTGACTGACCCGCCCGAAAGGCTTGCAGGTGCCTTCCCTGATAAACTTCCTCCAAAAATTGGCGCAGATCCCGCTGCGGGGGCAGCTTTGGAATGGAGGTCTGAAGCATATACATCATCTCGATAAGGAGCAATGTAGGCTAGACTACAACCCCCATTTCAAGAGAAGTTAATTGGTAGGTTGGCTTCAGGTTAAAGTTTAGTGAAGCCCTTGAGGTTTAAGGATTCTCAACAATGTCAAACAGGACAGTGGTCATGTAATGGTGCGCCCACTCGTCGCCAAACGCTTTTTCCAAAACTCGGCGGGTTTTGTCGTTCTGCTGCTGCTTTGTGCAGTAGTATTCCTGTCCCGCTAGAATCTCCGTGCGGCGATCGGGTGTGGGCAAGGTTGCAACGGCTTGCTGACAGTGGATCGTCAAAAAATCCTGAACCCGCTGCACGAAATGCGTTTCCTCGTCAGCCCCCTCTGGACGAATGAAAAGACAGAAGCTAGAGAAAATATCTCCCCACGGTGGCAGATCACGAGGTTGGGAAAAGGTGGTTGTGCCGAGTTGTTGCAGTTGGGTTTGATAGTTCTCTGGCAAGGTACAATCGCGGCTAATCGGAGAAAGATCGGCGATCGCGGCACTGATTTGTCCTCGTCCACCCACCAGATCAGTGCCGAACATGGGAAGCGCATAGTCAGGGCGGGGAAACATGACGCAATGCAAAATATCCAGATTGGTGCCGACTTTTGCCAATTCCAGATGCAGCTTGCGGAATTGGGGTGTTTGGAAACAGCGATTTTCGATCGTCAGTCGTTCTCCCTCTAATCGCCCTTCCACATAGCCCAGTTCGGCAGGGAGAGGGTAAGGGGAGAGGTCGAGTTGCTGCTGCCAGGTCGATTCGATCGTGTCAGCCAGGTGGCGAATTGCCGGATGAAGTTGTGCTCGTAGTGTAGACGTGGGCATGAAGGTTAGAAAACAATAAGTAGTTAGGTAAGGCTATCAAATCTTCGATGTAAACTTGAGGCATTAGTGATTAGGTTTTGTAAACCCTCAAGGCAGTTTTTCTCGCTGAGTTGCTGCCGTCGCCACTTATGACCGATCCGCCAGACCGTCTCCACAATTTGTCCAAAAATCCGGCAAAGCTGGCAGCAGATCTGTTGCATCACTACAGTTTTGAGCTTGCTGGATACGCTGTGACGCAGCAAATCGAGATCTGGTTGGAGTACTACCCCGCAGCATGGTTGCCCCTGGCGATCATTGAAGCATTGTATCAAGGACGGTACAAGGCTATTTCAGTGGAGCAAATTTTGAATCTGTGGCAACGGCGAGAGCATCCTGTGCATCACTTTAATCATGAGTTTGAGCGCTTGATTTGTGGCAAGTTGCCGAATGCGATCGAGACTGGCTCAACCGAAAGAAATAAAGCCCTTGTGACCCCTCTGCCCAAACCTTCTTTGTCTTATCGCAAAATGTTGTTGCAGTTGCCCAGCATTCAAGCCGCATCTAAATTAGAGCGGTTGAGCGAAATTCCTTCGATCAAAGTTGCCTTGACTCGTTCTGAGGTATTGGTGGAACAGGCAAAGCAGACAAAAGATCAGACCGCACCCACAGCAAATGGCAAAGATTCAGCAATTACACCACTTATCCCAACTGAGCGGGATCTGAAGGAATTTAAAGAGGGGGTCGTCTTTGGGTTGAGTTCAGGATTAGCGGTTCGGGCATTGAAACCTCGCCTTCGACTAGAACTGAGCCAGCGATTTACCCCTAATTGGTTGTCGTTTCTAGAACAAAATGGAGCGAGTAGCGAGCGAATACCTGAAGCCACTCCCAGCGATCGCAACCCGCTCAAAACTTGATTTTACTTCGCTCCACCCATGCGGATCTCCGAGCAAAAAGAAGCCATGCTGAAGCCACCAAACCGCTTGAGGATGCTGGTACGCAAGCGTAAGTTAGGGCTGGCAAACCACAGGCGCTCCTCAGAGTACATCGTTTCGTAGTCCGTAATTAGCGTCAAAGCATCGTCACTTCCCATGACGTAACGTCCGGCAACAGGAGCTTTTTCGGCATAGCCAATTTCCCGCAACAGCTTACCTTCGTTGGGTTTTTCAGCATCTCCAATGGGAACCAACACCGTAGAGCCAGCGTGTTTCTCTTCATCCCATTCCATTGTGCCGTTCCATGTGACCCGCGCTCCACACAACGCCGTAGCCGGATCAAAGCTGTACTGTTCGCATAGTTTCACCACGTCTGGATCTGCTTTGTCCAGCATTTCAATCACCAGATCAGATTTGCCTGCTACTGATTGCTTGAAGGCGAGGTGATGGATCGATCGCTTGTAAAACCATTTGCCACTGCTTAATTCAAAAAACTCGACGATGTCCATTGCGTTGTAACAGCCTTGTAATCCTTGTTATTAATCCCCTTATTATTGCAAGTTTCCGCGATCGCTGCGCTGATGTTCGCCAGATCAATCGCTGTGTTACGTGTCACTTGCTCCTGATCAAAGGTAATTGCCGCGATCTCAGCCTTAATGCTGCCGCTGCCTGCGGCAATCAGGAAACCTCTTCTTGCTCGAAAAAGTTACCCATTGCGCCAGAAACCAAGGATCGATAAGTTGAGAATTTAGTCTTCGTGGTCTTCAAAAGGATCGTCCAGTTGCTTTCCTGGAGGTCCAAAAGCCGTGTAGACAGCATATCCAGTTAAGCCCACCAGAACAGCAGCGATCGAAATGTTAAGAGCTATTGCGGGTTCCATAGTCGTGATAAATAAGAGTACCTTCTCCCATATAATACGTTACAAAGCATAACAATGTCAGACGAGATTCTCATTAAGGAGACCCATGGCACAGCGGACTCGGTTGGGTGATGTATTAAAACCCCTCAATTCTGAATACGGTAAAGTGGTTCCCGGTTGGGGCACCACGCCTTTAATGGCAGTTTTTATGGGCTTGTTCTTTGTATTTTTGTTGATCATTCTGCAAGTCTACAACTCCTCCTTGCTGCTCAACGACTTCACCGTTGACCCCAGAAGTGTAGGTCTGTAGATAGCCTTTGACTAAAAATTTCTTGCTTGTTGCTTTAACCCCGGCTCTGTCGGGGTTTTTAATGGCTGACAACCCTTCTGGCTCTGAGTTAAGACAGTGGGAAGTTTCACCTGAGTTGTCGTCTGCATGAGTTTTCATCCGAGTTTTTTCAGTCGATCTCGCTTGCTAGTGGCGATCGCTCCTCTCTTATTTACCCAATCAGCTCCAAATCCCATTCTTCCAGCGAACTTTTCACCTGAACGATCGGCTTCTATTGGGACTAGTTTTACGATTGCTCAGGCTGTTTCGCAAGGCAACGAATTGCTCGATGCGGGACAGCAACACTATCAAAAGGGACAACTCCGGGATGCTTTAGCCACCTACCAGCAGGCACTAGCAACCTTTCGGCAAACAGGCGGCGATGCGGCAGAACAACTACGAAAAGGAGATGGCGAAGGCACTGCTATTCAGATGATTGGGTTGATTTATGCTCGTTTAGGACAATATCAGAATGGGCTGGACTCCTTGCAGGAAGCCTTGCAAGTTCAGCAAGCTGTGCAGGATCGAGCCGCAAAAACAGAAGGGGAAACGGCGCTCCAGATCTTCTTTCGTAGTCGAGGCAAACTGCGATCGACCCTCTCCTTTCTGGCGCTGATCCATGAACGTCTAGCGCAATACCCAAAAGCATTAGATCTTAGCTTAGAGGCGATCGCCCGGAGTGGCAGAAGTCCAGGGGACTACGCCCTAGACGGCGAAATCTTTAACCAGCTTGGCAAGGTGTATGCCAATCAAACCCAATTCCCTAAAGCGCTTGAGGCATATTATCGGGCGATGGTGCTGGTAGAAGAGGTGGGTTATCCCTTGGGGCGCGACATTTCCAAGGGTGGCAGACCAATCAACGTGATCGAAGCAAATAAGCTGATCTATGGACTGCAACCCATCAGCCAGCAGGCGGCAATGGAGTATCTGGAGCGATCGCTCAAACTAAACTACCACGCTCCACCACGAATGCATCCCTGGGCACGATTTGTCTACGTCACCACCTTAAACAATCTGGGTGATGCTTACCGTCGGATGGGGCGCTCCCAGGCACAGTTTTTTTATCTCAAAGCACTGGAAGCCAGTCGCTTTGCCCAATCGTTGGAGTTAGAAGCCCTGAGCCTGAACAATGTGGGGCTGGGATATACCAATACTGGGCAAATCAACCAGGCGCAGGAGTATTACCAGCAAGCGTTAGCGGTGAGTCGCAAATTGGGCGATCGGGCATTGGAAGGCAAAAGCCTGAACAACCTGGGCAGCGCTTTTCTGCAAGCTAAAAATTATCCGCAAGCCTCGGAATCCTTAACCGCCGCCTTAACTGCCTGGGAATCTTTGCGTCCAGGATTGAGCGATACTAATCTAGTGTCCTTATTTGAAACTCAGGTGCAAGCCTACGAGCAATTGCAAACCGCCTTAGTTGCTCAAAACAAAGTCGAGCAGGCATTAGAAATCGCTGAACGAGGCAGAGCTAGAGCCTTTGTAGAACTGCTGGCACGACGCTTGAAGCCTGTTGAAGCGGCAAAAAGTACGGTTCAGCCGCTCACTCTAACTCAAATTCGGCAAGTCGCCAAAACTCAAAAGGCAACGCTGGTCGAGTATTCCATTATTGGCAATGAGACACTTTACATTTGGGTGGTGAAACCCGATGGGACCATTGTCTTTCGGCAGGTGAGTTTACGATCGGCGCTGGCAGCAAATCGAGACAATCTGGCAGATTACATCGAAGCAGTACGGTTAGTGGGTTTAGGGGTACGCGGACGGGGAACGGTTCCCACTGGCGGCGATCGCCCCACGTCCACCCAACTGCAACAACTGTATCAACTCCTCATCGCTCCGGTCGCCGACCAACTACCACAAGAACCGGGTGCCCGGATTGTCTTCATTCCGCACAATGCCCTGTTTCTGGTGCCCTTCGCTGCCCTGCAAAACCCCTCAGGCAAATACTTGATTGAGCAATACACGATCGCCATTTCGCCCTCCATTCAAGTGTTGCAACTGACTCAGCAACAAGGGCATCGGCAGCAACCGGTGAGTGATCGTGCCAAAACTCTCGCCGCTGTTGCCCGCTTGAATCCTGCCCTGATCGTGGGCAATCCCGCGATGCCAAAAATTCGCATCGTCGCCGGAGAACCTCCAGAGCAACTCTCCAGTTTGCCCGGTGCAGAAATTGAGGCGATGGCGATCGCGTCTCTCTTGCAAACCAGCGCCCTGATTGGGAAACAAGCCACAGAACAAACCGTTGTGCAGCAATTGCCCACCCAGCGTTTAATTCATCTAGCAACCCACGGCTTGCTGGACGACTTCAAAGGACTGGGAGTTCCGGGCGCGATCGCGCTGGCTCCCGATGCCAATTCTCCCTCCAGTGACGGACTACTCACCGCCAATGAGATCCTCGATCTGAAGCTCAATGCCGATCTAGTCGTGCTGAGTGCCTGCGATACTGGACGCGGACGCATTACTGGCGATGGCGTGATTGGGCTATCGCGATCGCTGCTTTCCGCTGGCTCCTCTAGCGTCATTGTTTCCCTCTGGGCAGTCTCCGATGCCTCCACGGCTCTCCTCATGACCGAGTTCTACCAGGCACTCCTGCAAAATCCCGACAAAGCGATCGCCCTACGCCAAGCCATGCTCAAAACTCTTCAACAATACCCCACCCCACGAGACTGGGCAGCATTCGTCTTTATTGGCGCGGCAGAATAACTTGCTCTAATCAACCCTTTACAATAAAGCAAACCTCCATGTAAGGAGACAAGCGATGGCAACCAGAATCCCAACCAACCTCAAAAGTGGATACGAAACGGATTTCGTGCAGTGGGTCGAAGTAACCGTTAAGCAACTTCGCAACCAGAACTATGCCGCTGTTGATTGGGCAAATTTGATCGAGGAAATTGAGGATATGGGACGGCGAGAACGCAAGGCGTTAAAGAGTAATCTCATCGTTGTGTTGCTTCATCTCCTCAAGTGGGAATTTCAACCAGAACAGCAGTCAGGAAGTTGGCGCAGCAGCATTCGAGAACATCGCCGCCGCCTGAACGATGATTTGCAAGATTCACCCAGCCTAGTTCCATACCTGCAAGACGTTTTTGCCGAATGCTACACCAACGCCCGCGAACAAGCGGCTGATGAAACCGACTTACCCTTAACCATGTTCCCTGAAGTCTGCCCGTATACCATTGAACAAGTTCTCGATTCTAATTTCTTGCCTGAGTGAGTTTTCCCAAACTTAACCAATTTATGGAAAAGAAGCGATCGTTACCCTTAAGGAACGATCTTACCTAAGCTCAATCAATGAAAAAGCCGCGATCGTACTTCGATGTTATTGAGATTTTCTACACCCTTCTAGATTTTTATTCACACCAGCATAAAATCCCAGGATCAAGCGTTCCTCGCTCTGGTGCGCCTGCCTGTCCAACACTCCAAACTACTAAACTGGGTCGTTGACGAAGGATCTCCGTTTGATAGCTTGGATTAACATTCTCATCCATTAGATACTGAAGACTCATTTGCGCGTTTTGCTGCCTCCCGTTCTGCTTTAATTTTTCGCAAGCGTATCACTGCTTGGGGAGGATTTCGTTCCTGTTCCTCTCTTGCCAAGCGACCATACTCAAGCCAATCAGCGATGTATTTGCTGACGGCTTCTTTGTGGCGATGGTAGTAGAGGATAGTAGCGTAGACTTGCTCCAAGGTGAGACTGGGATAGGATTGAACGATTTCTTCCGGGGTGCGACAACGATGGATAAAGTCGTAGAGAATCGTTTCGATGCCGACGCGGGTTCCTTTCAAGCGAATGTCATCCGATCGCTGAAAGTCGAAATAATCATCCAACTGCGTTGCTGGAACTTCTAAGTCAGCGATGCAAACCATTGTTTGTGTATTCATCTCGTCAACTGTCCTCGTTTCAAAACCCGTCAGTTCTATTCTAAGTTTCCAAAGTTTGGAGAACTTCAGCTATAAGCCGTCGCTCTGTGAAGGGTGGCAAAGACGAGTCGGACAGCTTAACCAGGACTGGCGTTTGAGCGAGCGGTCTCATCCTCAGCTTTCTCACCAAAGCTATCTCTTCTTAAAGTTTTTGCGATTTATAACAAATCACCCGTAAAAATCAGGACGATTTCTGGAGAGAGATGTTAGAACTGCATAGAAAGGGAAAAGTCTACCGAAATCCTACAGAACTCCTGCCAGGAATGACTAGAACGATCGCTATAGAGGTGTGTTAGAACATTCCTTGCCTGGGAAAGATAAAGAAGTAATAAAGATTTTGCTTAAGGAATCCAGACATGATCCGCGTTCCTCGCACCAATATCCGAGCCGCCATTTCGATGGGGCAAATCATGCAGCAGGTCATTGCCACAGGCAAAATTACCCGCTCTGATGAACTGGTATTTTTACGAGCATTATCTTCTGATGTTTCACTCACTAAGGAAGATATGTCCACGCTGACTGACTTGATGAAACGCATGGATATGGGATTAATCAAAGTCGTCGATGAATAATCTGAAATTAGAAATCAGTACCCTTGCGTAGGGGCAGGTTTCGCCAGAGTTTCCAGCGTTAACGCATCGCTCTGTCGCTAAACCTGCCCGTACAGGTATTTTTTTCTAGAAATCTCTTTAGTCTCGTCGGCGTGCTTCAGGTTCTTCGACCCAGCGCTCATCGGTTGTATGGATAGTCGTCTGATTTTCTTCGATCACTTCTCCAGCTTTGGAGATGAAGCGAGTCCCGTTGGGATCCGCCAACGGTTCTGAATCCAACTTGGCAGGTGGAAGTTGCTCTTTGCGGCGTGGTTGGGGAGGCTGGGAGCGGGTAAATGTTTTCCAGGCAGTTTTTACTCCGGTCATCAAGCTACGGGTGTTGAGTTGCACTTTGCGAACCTGTTTGCGTGCGCCAGTCAGCGTTTGATCCACTTGTTTTGCCACTTGCCCAGCACTTTGCACGCCTTCACTGATGTCCTCAGTGAGATCAGTGATCTCCATGCCTGTTAAGCGAATTGCTTCTAGCGTGGGTGGGAATTCGCGGCGTAAGGTTTCAAATAGTTTTTCTGCACTCCTGGCTGCGCGTGCCAATTCTCTTAACGTCGGAATCATCACAATCAGAACGACCGCCAAACTGAGGGTGACGAATAAAAGAGATAAACCCAGCCAGAAAAGAGGATTGGTCACAGGGGCGATGCCTATAGCACAGAGTCACGGTTGGCGGAATTGGCTTTTGCAGAAAGCGCTTTTTCGTTGCTCTCCAGCAGTTGGTGTTGTTGTTGAGTTGCTTCTAAGCCAGCGGAAATTGCGTCTTTCAGGCGAGTTAAGGTGCTGTCCCAGTTGCGAATTGCCGATTCCGATAGGCGATCGGCTTGAAGTTGCACACTGGTTGACAAATCTTCTGCTAATTCAGGCAATGCGTCGGCAGATTTCTTCAAAATTTGGCGGGTCTCTCGTCCAGGGCGAGGAGCCAGCAACACGCCAGCGATCGCGCCGAATGCTGCCCCCAATATCATTCCTCCCATGAATGCTCCGCCACGATTGTCTGACATCATTCCTCCGAGTCAATTGGCAATCACATTCTAATTTACCGCAGCATTTGATCGGCAAGACGTTTAACAGTCAGTTCTTTTCTCAAGCACGTTTTGAGGGTTTGGGATTGGACGATCGCGATCGGGGCATCACGATTTGCCCGTATCGCATAAAAAGCTGCACCAAACTAAGAATGGAAATAATTTGCTGAACTCGCTCAAATTGGATTCCCAAACGAGCATAGTATTCGCGTAACCGACTCGTGCCTGTTTGAGCTTTACGGATGGTCTGAGGCGCTGGATACAGGACATGATGCACCGCTCGTTCTGCGCCTAAAATGCGATCGGAAATAATTGCCAGAGTGCGCTTGAATTGCCAAATCCTAACTGCAATCCACAAGCACGCCACACCTAACAAAACGTTAAAAATAACAACTAAAACAACAAGCCGCATCTCAAAGCCTTAGAACATAATCAGCATAGCTTCACATTCTGACATTCCATATCATCATGGTTCAATCTCCCTCTTCTGCTACCTTATTTATCAATCCTGTCACGGGCAATGATAACGCCTCCGGTTCTCAGGCTGCACCCTTCAAAACCATTAGTCGCGCCTTGCGGCAGGCGAAGTCTGGCGATCGCATCCAATTAGCTCCTGGGACTTACAGCGTCGCATCCGGTGAAACGTTCCCGCTGGTCGTGGCAAGCGGCATCACTGTGATTGGCAATGAGTCCAACAAGGGTAGCGGCATTCTGATATCCGGTAGCGGCAGATTCATTAGCCGCACCTTTGCCGGACAAAACGTGACCTTGCTGCTGGATACCAACGCCCAGTTGCGGGGAGTCACCGTGACTAACCCAGACACTCGCGGCACTGGGGTTTGGCTAGAGTCTACCAATCCCATCATTGTCAATTGCACTTTTACCAACTGCAAACGAGAGGGCATTTTTGCCACGGGTAGCTCCAGCCCCGCCGTGTATGACAACGTGAGTGTCAGAAATGATGCGAATGGGTTCAGTATTGCCCGCACGGCGAAAGGGGAGTGGCGGCGGAATGTTTGCCAGAATACCGGATTTGGCATCGTGGTCAATGACCAAGCGGCTCCTTTCTTAGCAGAGAATCGCCTATTTGAGAATCGCAGTGGGTTCGTTTTT
The DNA here is from genome assembly GCA_033764965.1 of Leptolyngbyaceae cyanobacterium bins.302. Taxonomy (GTDB): domain Bacteria; phylum Cyanobacteriota; class Cyanobacteriia; order Leptolyngbyales; family Leptolyngbyaceae; genus JSC-12. The sequence continues at coordinate 29,098 of JANRIN010000148.1, forward strand.
GGGCAGGAATCCCGCGCCGTATTGCGGGCAAACGTGGTGGAGCGCAACACCAGTGAAGGCTTGTCTCTCATCGATCGCGCCTCTGCGGATTTGGGCAGCGGACAAGACCCCGGACGTAATATTTTTCGAGATAACAAAGAGTTTGACATCAACAATGGCACCTCGATCAAACTGGTGTGCGTTGGCAATCAGATTAACCCAGCCCGCATTAAAGGATTGATTGAACTGCTGGCAAACGAAATTCCCGACCCCTCCCCCATTCCTGATCCCTCGCCGATTCCCAACCCCAACCCCGGAGAACTCAGTGATATTCAGGGACACTGGGCAGAAGGATTCATTAAAGGGTTGGTGCAGAAAGGGTATATCAGCGGCTTCCCCGACGGCACATTCAAGCCTGAAGACCCCATCACCCGTGCTCAGTATGCTGCTGTGATCTCCCGCGCCTTTGAGTTACCCCGCAAGCAACCTGCCAGCAATTTCGTTGACGTGCCGCAGAATTTTTGGGCGTTTCCGTTCATTCAAGAAGCGAACCAAATGGGCTTTATTTCTGGCTTTCCCGATAATTCTTTCCGCCCCAATCAAAATTTGACGCGCGTGCAGGCGATCGTGTCTTTGATTGGCGGCATGGGTTTAACCGGAGGCGGGTTGGATGTGTTGAGCTACTACTTCGATCGCGCGCAAATCCCTAGCTATGCGACCGAAAAAGTGGCAACCGCAACCCAACGCCGGATTGTTGTGAATCATCCCAACGTGCGGCAACTGGAACCGATGCAGGACATCAGTCGGGCAGAGTTGGTGGCATTAGTGTATCAAGCTCTCGTCGCCCTGAATCAAGCGACCGCGATCGCCTCTCCTTATATTGTGAATGCCTCTGCCGATGCGCCCCTGTTCACAGACATTCAAGGACACTGGGCAGCCGATTTCATTACTGGATTAGCCCGCCAAAACTTCATTGGTGGATTTGAGGACGGCAGTTTCAGACCTGATATTCCCATTAACCGTGCCCAATACGCTTCCCTTGTCGTGAATGCCTTTAACCCACCAGCCAAACGAGCCGCCACAACTTTTTCCGATGTTCCAGCAAACTTTTGGGCAAAGTCTTTCATCGATCGCGCCTATCAAGCAGGGTTCATTTCTGGTTTTCCAGATGGCAGCTTCAAGCCGGGTCAAAATATCTTGCGGTTACAAGTCTTGGCTTCGGTTGTGACTGGACTGGAGTTAACCGGAGCCGATCCAAGTGCGCTCAATGCCTATGACGATCGCAACTCCATTCCGCAATATGCTCAGAATCAGGTCTCGATTGCAACATTGCAAAATTTGGTTGTGAACTATCCCAACCTGCGCCAACTAAATCCAAATCGGGATACCAGTCGGGCTGAAGTTGCCGCGATCGTGTATCAGGCTCTGGTCCGGGCAGGACGTTCAGCCGCCATCAATTCGCCCTACATTGTGTAAGTAGGGATGAGGGTAGATGCAGAGTTTATGGGCTTTTCAGGAAAGTCGCCCATCGCATAAACGAAAAAAAGGAGTCACTGAAAACGTGACTCCTCGTTGAAAAGCATAAACCCTGACGATAAGGGGGATTGCTCGACGCACCTCTTAAGCATTTTGCATTTGCCGACGCTACGAGAAATCACTTAATGGAGCTTACTTTTTATACCAATAAAAGGGTGGCTACGCAAGAGTCAGGCTAACCGGAGTACGCCATTACTCGCAATTCAAAGATTTTCTCCAATACTTCTTCTACAACTTTATCGGGGGTAGAGGCTCCGGATGTTACCCCGATCGTCAGCTTGCCATCGGGGAGCCAGTTTTCGGTTACTTCTAAGTCACGATTTAGCGGCTTGTGCTCCACCCGATTGCCCGGACCAATCCTGGCTCCACTATCGATGTGATAAGAAGGAATTCCCCGTTCGATCGCGATCTCCTGCAAGTGGGTGGTATTGGAGGAGTTATAGCCGCCAATCACGACCATTAAATCTAATCTTTCTTCCACCAAGCCCAGCATGGCATCTTGCCGTTCCTGGGTGGCATCGCAAATGGTGTTGAAGCTGAGGAAATGGTCATTGAGCTTGGCGGGACCATACTTCTTGAGCATGGTGTGTTCCAGGAGTTTACCAATTTGCTCGGTCTCCCCTTTCAGCATCGTCGTTTGGTTGGCAATTCCCACCTGCTCTAAGTCCGTGTCGGGATTAAACCCTGGGGAGCAAGCCCGACTGAATTTAGCCATAAAAGTATCCCGATCGCCCCCATGCAAAATGTAATTGGTAACGTATTCGGCTTCCTGCAAATTCAGCACAATTAAGTAGGTTCCAGCAAAGGAACTGGTGGCGATCGTTTCTTCGTGGTTATACTTCCCGTGAATAATTGAGGTGTAACTGGCTTTTTTGTGCTTCTCTACCGTGTTCCAAACTTTCGAGACCCAGGGACAGGTGGTGTCTACGATCGTGCAGCCATTGTCGTTGAGGTACTGCATTTCCTGCACACTGGCTCCAAACGCAGGCAAAATGACCACATCCCCTTTGCTAACCACTGCAAAATCTTTTATCCCATTCTCTACTGGAATAAAGTGAACGTTCATTTCCCGTAAGCGCTGATTCACGGAGGGGTTATGAATAATCTCGTTGGTGATCCAAATGCGCTCTTGGGGAAAGTGGGTGCGAGTTTCGTAAGCCATTGCTACTGCCCGTTCAACGCCCCAACAGAAGCCAAATGCCTCAGCCAGTCGAATAGTGACATCACCGCGAGTGAGGGTATAGTGATTATCGCGAATGTGTTGAATCAGGTTGCTTTGGTATTCTGACTGCATCAAGCCAGACACTTCCTCTTCGTGTCCGAATCCTTTGCGGTGATAATTCTCGGAACTGTTGAGCGATCGCTTAAATGCTTTGGTATCCATCGTCTGCACTCTACACCTGGCTGAATGGTCTCCATCATACGATCATACCCGTCTCCCACTGTACGATCGCGCCCTTTTAGCACTGAACTTTGAGCCGAATTTAGCTGGACAATGTGACGAACTTATGCTGTTTTTATTGGGGGATTCGGCTATAATGACGCTCAACAAATCCTTTGGGTTCTTGGAAATTCTGTAGCAGGCATCTGTTGTGGAGAGAACCTTGCCCAGAGGCAGCTTTCACGAAATGGTTTGGAGAAAAGTGTGACTATCTACGTTGGAAACCTGTCGTTCCAGGCAGAAGAGGAAGATATCCGCGAGGTGTTTTCTGAATACGGGAAGGTAAGCCGCGTTAGCCTTCCGACTGATCGCGAGACAGGTAGAAAGCGAGGCTTCGCCTTTGTAGACATGGAAAGTGATGCAGAAGAAGATGCGGCGATCGCTGAGCTAGATGGAGCAGAGTGGTTGGGACGCGAACTGAAGGTGAATAAAGCCAAGCCTCGGGAAGGTGGCGGCGGTCGAGGCAATGGTCGGTAGTACCCAGCCTGCGGTTTTAGGGTTTGATCCGGGTCGTCACAAGTGCGGGGTGGCAGTTATGGGAGTCGATAGAACTCTGTGCTACCACCAAGTTGTTGACTCTGCTGTGGCAGTTGAAACGGTGCAGCAGTTGCGATCGCTCTATCCCATTTCTTTGGTGGTGATGGGGGATCAAACCTATTCAAAAGAATGGAAACATCGCCTGACCAGTGAAATGAGTGGAGGGGTGTCGATCGTTCTGGTGGACGAACGAAATAGCAGCTTGGAAGCGCGCGATCGCTATTGGCAAATGTTCCCTCCCTCCGGTCTACATCGTTTGTTGCCCCAAGCGCTGCGTCGGATTCCTCGCCCGATTGATGACATCGTGGCAATCCTGTTAATAGAGCGCTATCTCAAACAACTTACCGCACCTTTATAAAGCAAGCTGTCAGGGAGAACAGGTTTTGTAAGCCCTGTTAAGTTTTGAAAATACTCTAAGAAAACAGTTATGCCAAAACTGCTGTTGTCGAATATATTCGACAACAGCAGTTTTCAGGTATTATCTTTCGTTTTCTACCAGTGCGAGGCAAAACCCATGACGATCCTGAATTTAATTTCGTTGCTTGGCATCTTTGGGTTATGTTTCATTGCCTGGGTATTTTCAGAGCATCGTAATCTGCGCTACTTCCCTTGGCGCGTCATGTTTACGGGGATCTTGCTGCAATTAATTCTGGGTGCCTGTGTATTTATCCTGCCAGGAACACGAGACATTTTACGAGTGTTTAGCGATTTACTGAATGTCGTGTTTGATGCAGCGGATGCAGGCGCTCGGTTTGTGTTTGGGCGGAATATTGTCCCAGTGCCGGGGCAGTCATCCGATGTCAATCTAGGCTACATTTTTGCGTTTCGGGCATTGCCCACGGTGATCTTCTTTTCAGGATTGATGGCACTGCTCTACAACATTGGCGTGATTCAGATAATCACAAATATCTTTGCCAAGATCTTTTACTCCGTCATGCGACTGAGTGGGGCAGAGGCATTGAGTGGGGCGGCAAATATTTTTGTGGGCATTGAAGCCGCGATCGTCGTCAAGCCGTTTCTACCCAAAATGACTCGCAGTGAATTGTGCGCCGTTCTGGCGTGCTGCTTTGGCACCGCTGCCTCTTCTACTTTGGCAATTTACGTGAGTTTCCTGAAGCCTGTATTCCCCAACATTCTGGGACACCTGGTTTCCGCCTCGATTATGGCAATTCCAGCCTGCTTTGTTTTGTCGAAAATCTTGGTGCCCGAAACTGAGGTGCCGTTGACCCTGGGCGGCTTACCAAAAGAACCCAAAACATCTCGCTTGCGATCGCCCACCAGCAAACGGCAGCTCGTTGATGACCGAGATCGGCAACCCCTGACTGAAGTTCCCACCACCGATGAAGACGAGGAAATCACGCGCATTTTGCGGGGAGAAACTCCGATTGGCACTGAAGCCATCGCAAAACGCTCAGTCCAGAGTGATGCTGCTGCAGAGGTTGAGACGGTAGCAGGAGAGCCAATTGAACGGGTGAGTCCCCTGGATGCCGCGATCGTGGGCGCTCTGGATGGCGTGAAGATGGCGGTGTCGATCGCCGCAGTGTTGATCCTGATCCTGGGCTTTGTCTATTTGATTAACCAGTTCTTTTTGGCTCTGGCAAATCTTCCGGGCGGCATTGGCGATGTTTTCAAGGTCGTTACTCTGGCAAATATCCTGGGAGTGCTGTTTTTACCTTTCACATTCCTGACGGGGGTTTCCCTGGATTGGAATGAACTCTGGCAATCTTCGGTCATCATCGGGCGACGGTTGTTTGAAACTGCGATTCCACCCTATCAAGCCTTAGCCCAGGCAGGGACACTTCCCGTAGACCAAGGGGGATTGAGTCCACGGGCTGTAGTGATTGTGAGTTACGCCCTGTCAGGATTCGCCCATCTTGCCTCGGTTGGTATCTTCGTGGGAGGCACGATCGCCCTGATTCCCTCTCGCCGCAAGGATATATCTGAATTGGGCTGGAAGGCTTTGTTCGTTGGCACTCTGGCAACCTTGATGATTGCGGCTGTCGCGGGCGTTTTCTACACACCTGGCAACATTAATATTCTGGGTAGCCCTGAACCAGCCCCCGCTACCAGTCCCGCCGCAAGCCCTGCCCCAACTGCAAGCCCTGCTCCTGCGGCTCCCGCATCTCCAGTTCCTAGTCCTGTCGCTTCTCCAACACCACAAACAACAGTTGCACCTTCTTCTCAAGCATCTCCTGCCAGCCCTCCACCCAGCCCAATCAGGTAGGCAACTGATAAATCCTTGTGCCACGATAAAACTGACAAGTTGGCTGTGGAGACATGGTGGATCAAGCACAGGATAGGCGAATTGGACATTTGATTGTCAACCGCTACTTACCCCTCAAACTCCTTGGGATGGGTGGGATGGGAAGCGTTTACCTTGCGCGAGATCGAAGGCTGGGTCATACCGTAGCATTGAAATTTTTGAATCAAACTCTTAAAAGTGCTGCGATGTGCGATCGCTTCTATCAAGAAGCAACATCATGTGCCCAACTGAGTACTCGGACTAACCACATTGTTCGAGTGACAGATTTTGGCTCCGACCCAGAAGGAATTCCGCGAGTGCATCCCACTTTTGCGATGAGTATAAGTGCTTAGAGCTATGTTAGGAAAGGAGCGTTAAACTTCGAGCATTCCTGCATTGGTCGATAACGCTTATGGACGCTGAGAAGAAAGCCCAAATTCAAGCCCACGCTCGT
>JANRIN010000155.1:0-26832 GCA_033764965.1 Leptolyngbyaceae cyanobacterium bins.302
TTTGCCCTCTGCTGATTGTCCATGTTTAACCCCATCACTACTTCCACAACCTGGACAAACAACCGGTTCAAGTACCATGTCAAATTCTCAGGTAAATCACTCTTTCAGTTTCCTTCATTTCCACAGGTTTAGCCCACTACCTACAAAGACTATGAAGTGCAAAAATAAAAGGGTTATGATTTTCTGTTCTTCTTCTCTGTCTCGTTTATCTTGAGAGTTGCTAATTGATATTTTGTTTTTTCTTCTCCTGTCAAAGAGACTTCTGTTACTTCCTTGATAGTTGCAGTATAAATCTCACTGAGAGTTGCTGTTTCTGCAATAGATAGGGCTGAGTCAAGGATTCTACCTGAATATTTTTTCTTTTCCCCTTTAACTTCCCATATTTCAAAGGACTTAGTACGTTTGTTGACACCAACCAATTCACCTTCTACTTCATATTGTTTAGGTTTTTCGGCTTCAACTTGGCTAACGATTCCAAGAACGATTTTTGCATCTGCTAGTAGTAATTCAGCAGAATCTCCTTTGTCTTGGTTAAATGATCCCCACTCAGCACGTACTTTGGCTTTAGCAAGAATTATCTTTTCTAAAAAGATACGATATCTAGAGGCTGCTCTTGGTTGAGCATCTAATAAAAACTCACGTAGCCTTTCTGAGTCTTTTCCTATTTTTATTAACTGTAAGAAAGCTTCGATTGCTTCTTCTACAAGCGAGTTACCCCATAAGTCAGGCTGCTCAAAAGCAACCATTTCTATTCCGAAAGAGCTTACAAAAGTTCCAGCGACAGCTAGTTTAGTTTGTTGAATAATTCTATTAGGAATACTTCCTTTTACAGTAGGTTGACCAGCCCTAAATTGCCCAAGAGCATCAATTAAATATTGTGTTGATTGAAGGAGGTTACCTAAGTCAACTGCTGAAGCTTGCATAACATTCATGCCCGGAAAACTAAAAGCCAAGTTTAGAACTGCTCTTCTAAGCTGAATAGCAGAATGCTTTGCGTTCTTCTTTTCAACAAGAGACGTAACAATCTGAGATTGACAACTCAAAAATTCTCCAGGTGCGGGTAACTTATCTTCATCGAGATTGTCACAAGAAATTCTTAGTATGTCTGTACTGCCTTCATCATGAGCAATAATCACCTCGAAAACAAAACCATCTTCAGCCTCTAAGAACGCACTCTTTAACTCCATTCCTCCAGTAATTATCTGCTGAAGTCTTCTAAGAGATGTTGGTACATAAAGCCATGAATCTGAATATGAAGTTTCATCAATCCAAATAGCCAGAAAGATTTGCCCTGCTACATTTCTGCAAGAAAATAGGCAAGGCTTATCATAAAACTCATAAACCTCCAGTATTTCTAGCTTGCCTAATATAGTTTCTTGCGGCAGAAGACTCATAAATATTTCATCTAATCAATGCTGACAATCTGGAAGATAGTCCAGGGTTGTGTGCCCATCGGTAACCACCAAGTATGATGGGATTGGCTTGACCTTGAAGGAGTGCAAAGAATTTTTCCTAAAGCTGGCGTTAGTACCCCTAGTGCTGGTTGTGCTTTCTTAAAACGAGGAATTCTGTTAATAACACGACAGACATCCGCTTTGTCTCTATATACAGATAACCCTCCTGCTTGACACTCTGTTACACCTTGAGGCAAGTCTTTACTTATATTCTCCTCCCGCCAGGATCGAAAGTCATCAGGGTGTGGAGAGTTATGATTCACTAAACGGTATACTTCTCCGGTGGCATCTTGAGCATCTTGCGGAGGGCAATTGTCAGGTAAGTGTGCAGGCCAGTTCATTAACTATAGGTCGATCCCGTCAGATACTATTACTCTCCTACTATGGCTTAACCTCGTAGTCAGATACAATAGTTGCCGCTTGGGAGGAAACGCAGCGAGGTCTAACAATTATGGTGCAGCGGATTAACTAAGTTGCTTTGATTGAATGTAGATCTGCTGACAAAAGCTGATTTGAGCTGTTATCTGTCAAACTGACACCTCTACACTAAAATCATTGAATGAATAATTCTTTGCTTTGGGTTGACCATTTACGGGTGGCTTATCCGTCTCATGTCAATGCGGCTGCGGCTGCGGGGCAAATGTCTGCGGGGCAAATAGATTGGGCGATCGATGATGTGTCGTTTAGCTTGCAGGCGGGGGAGCGGCTGGGGTTGGTGGGGGAGTCTGGCTGCGGCAAGTCTACTCTGGGACGGGCGATCATGCGCTTGTTGCCGGGGGGCAGTCAGCTTGAGGGCACGATCGCGGTTGGAGGAAAATCTGTCGGGCAACTTTCACCTGCGGAACTTCAGCGTTTTCGTGGAGAAGATGTGGCGCTGATTTTCCAAGATCCCATGACTCGCCTCGATCCATTGATGACGATCGGCAATCATTGCGTGGAAACTCTGCAAGCCCACCATCCCAAATTGTCCCGACGAGCGGCAAAAGCCCAAGCGATCGCAACGTTGGAAGCGGTCAACATTCCCGCCAAACGCTGGTCCCAGTACCCGCACGAGTTTAGTGGGGGGATGCGGCAGCGGGTGGCGATCGCCCTCGCCCTCCTGCTCAATCCCAAGCTGATCATTGCCGATGAACCCACAACCAGTTTGGATGTCACCGTTTCAGCCCAAATTTTGCAAGAGTTGACGCGCCTCTGTGCCGAACGCCAAATGGCATTGCTACTGATTTCCCATGACCTGGCACTGGTGGGTGAATATTGCGATCGCATTGCGGTCATGTATGACGGCAAATTTGTGGAAACAGGTGAGACGCAGACCGTTCTGCAACAACCGCAGCATCCCTACACGCGATCGCTCCTGCAAGCAGCCTTGCATGGGAAATCGGAGAAGCAGGAATCAGGAGTCAACTCACCCACCCATCCACTCACCCACCCATCCACCCCTACGCCCCTCCTCTCGCTCCAATCCCTCACAAAGCTTTACCAATTGGAGAGCAATCCTGTAGCGCGATTGCTTTCAGGCGGGGAGACAATTCGAGCGGTAGATGGCATTGACTTAGAACTTTATCCTGGAGAGACATTGGGACTGGTCGGAGAATCAGGCTGCGGCAAAAGTACCCTGTCTCGAACGATCCTGCAACTCATCCCAGCCACATCAGGACAGGTGCAATTTCAGGGGCAGGAATTAACCCAACTTTCGCGCCGATCGATGCAGCAGCAGCGCCGTCAAATGCAGATGGTGTTTCAAGATCCACGCGCTTGTTTGAATCCGATGATGACGATCGGCGAGAGCATTGCCGACCCCTTGTTGATTCATCAACTCGCTTCTCCTGCTGAGGCAAAAGAGCAGGTGTTGCAGATGTTGGAGCGGGTGAAGTTGATTCCGGCGGAAGACTACTATGGGCGCTACCCGTCAGAGCTATCCGGGGGGCAGCAGCAACGGGTGGCGATCGCTCGCGCATTGATTACTCGTCCTCAGCTTGTCATTTGTGATGAACCTGTGAGTATGTTGGATGCAACGGTTCAGGCACAGGTTTTAGACTTAATGCAGGAACTAAAAGAGGAGTTCAATTTAACTTACTTATTCATCACGCACGACTTATGGGTGGCGAGATCTTTCTGCGATCGCATTGCGGTGATGCAAGCCGGTCAAATTGTAGAACTGACCTCAACTCAAGAAGTGTTTACCAATCCCCAACATCCCTATACAAAAACCCTGTTGCAAGCGGCTCCTTTGTTAGCAACGCATCTACAGTCCTAAAGCGGGAGGATGAACCATGCGAGTTGTGATTCAACGGGTGAGATCTTCTCAAGTAACCGTTGATGGGCAGGTAGTCGGCAAAATTGGACGTGGCTTAAATCTGTTAGTCGGCATTTCCGATACAGATACGGAAGCCGAACTGGATTGGGTGGTTCGTAAATGTCTGGAACTGCGGCTCTTTCCCGATGCAGCAGGTGGACGCTTCGATCGCTCAGTGCAAGAAATTCAGGGCGAACTGCTGGTGATTAGCCAATTCACGTTATATGGAGATTGCCGCAAAGGTCGTCGCCCATCGTTCGATCGTGCTGCTGCTCCTGACCAAGCCGAAGCTCTTTACAACCAGTTCGTTGAAAAAATACGTTCCAGTGGCTTGAAAGTCGAAACAGGTAAATTTGGTGCCATGATGCAAGTTTCGATCGAGAACGATGGACCCGTGACGATCGTTTTAGAACGTGGAAGTTGCTAGACTTCCGAGGTTTGCAACTTACTCAAGCCTGACTGCTGAGTATCTGTCAGAACCTCGGAAGTCTGAAGCAATCACAAATTTGCCTGAAGCACTTCACGATACTGGCTCTTTTGCTTCACGCCTTTTAACTCGCCCACTTTTTCTTTCTGCTTGAAGATATGTACCGTGGGAGTCCCCACCACACCCGCTGCTTCCGCGATATCCGGATCTTCCTCAATGTCAATATTGACGTAATGAATTTTGCCGTCAAATTCGTCAATCACTTTACCCAAGATCGGTTTGAGAGTATGACAGGGGCCACATTGAGGCGAAGAATATAACACCAGAATCGGGCGATCGCTCTCGTGATACAGCTTCCGCAACGCATAACTGCCAGCATGACGAGTTGCCGCTGGGTCAAATTCACCCGATTGCTGCTCTTCCGTTTTCTTGTCTGGAGTTGTCGCTGGACGAGTTTCTGCCTCCTTGGTTTGGTGGAACTCTTGCACTAAACCATTCACGGATAGATAGCGCTCTGCCAGCATTGCCGCCATACACCCGGTTCCAGCCGCCGTAATTGCCTGCCGATATTCGTGATCTTGCACGTCACCCGCCGCATACACGCCTTCGATGTTGGTTTCAACCGAACCAGGCTGAGTTTTGATGTAGCCCACATCATCCAAATCAAGCTGCCCTTTAAAGAGGGAGGTGTTGGGTGTATGCCCGATCGCGTAGAACAAGCCTTTGACGTGCAATTCGCTCTCTTCCCCGGTTTGCCGATCCTTCAGCTTCACACCCTTCATGTGGTCTGCTTCGCCGAACACGTCCACAATCTCGGTGTTCCAATGAACGGTAATCTTGTCGTTCTGCAATACCCGATCCTGCATGGCTTTACTGGCACGCATTTTTTCACTGCGGACGAGCAAATGCACATGGGAACCATACTTCGTCAGGTAAACGGCTTCTTCTGCGGCAGAGTCCCCCCCGCCCACAACCGCCAGTTCAGCAGAGCGGAAAATCGGCGTGGCACCATCGCAAATGGCACAGGCAGAAATGCCCCGACTCCAGAACTGATGCTCACTGTCCAAACCTAAGCGCTTTGCGGTTGCTCCAGTGGCAATGATCACACTATGCGCTCGCATTTCCCAACTTTCCGAGCGGATCAGGAAGGGGCGCTGGCTAAAATCGACTTCGGTCACATCTTCGGTGACAAGCTCTGCTCCCCAGCGCAATGCCTGTTCTTTCATCCGGGTCATCAGCATCGGTCCGGTGATGCCTTCTGGGAAACCGGGAAAGTTTTCTACTTCAGTTGTGGTCATGAGTTGCCCACCGGGCAACCCTCCCGCCTGGAATCCCTCAAATACAAAAGGCTTTAAGTTTGCTCTCGCTGCATAAATAGCGGCTGTATAGCCTGCCGGACCAGAGCCAATAATGACAACGTTTTCGACTGGTGAGGTAGCCATACTTAACTAAACTCATAACGACTACGTTTAGTATACTGTAAATTTTGGTTAATGGAAACGACCAATGATGATGCTCAGATTCTAAAGATTCTTGGCGAGGATGCGGATTTGAGGTAGGAAAAAGTGTTGAAATAACCCATAAAGCCTAACTGTAATTTATTGCAGGGGTACTGTTTTTTGTTGGCTGGAGGGAGTTTCGATGCAAAGACGCTGTTCAGGTGCGATCGGTTCAGCCATGATCGGCACGATCGCCTATGTCCTACTTCCTACCACTATCCTGCCGCTATTTTCGGCTCCTGCCTGGGCACAAATTTCAGCCGCCACGGATGGCACCAATACCACGGTGAACCAGGCTGGTAACAGTTTCAACATCACGGGAGGAACGCAAGCAGGTTCTAACTTATTTCACAGCTTCCAGCAATTTGGGTTGAATCAGGGACAGATCGCTAATTTTCTGTCGAACCCCGCGATCGCCAACATTCTAGGACGAGTGACAGGCGGCGACGCTTCCATTATCAATGGCTTAATTCAAGTCACAGGCAGCAACGCCAACTTATATCTGATGAATCCGGCGGGGATTGTGTTTGGTGCCAATGCCAGCTTGAATGTCCCTGCGTCCTTTACTGCCACCACTGCCAACGGTATTGGAATTGGGAATGGCTGGTTTAATGCTGTTGGCAACAACAATTATGCTGCATTGGTTAGTACTCCCAATCAGTTTGTCTTTACTACGCCCAATCCGGGGGCGATCGTGAATGCGGGCAATCTGGCTGTGGGTCAGGGACAAAACATTACCCTCCTGGGTGGCACTGTTATCAGCACAGGGACGGTAACAGCGACCGGGGGAACGGTGACGATCGCCACGGTGCCAGGGGAAAAGCTGGTGCGGGTGAGTCAGGCGGGTAGCGTGTTGAGCTTAGATCTACCGATAGAAACTAGAGCGGCGGTGAATCCGGCGAACGCAACTCCAGTGTCCTTACCAGTTCTACTGACGGGCGGTAATGGGGGCAGTGCGACGGGGTTAACGGTGGAAAATGGCATAACCAGGCTCACCGGATCGGGAGTGTCTGTGACGGTGGGGGATGTGGTGGCTCAAACGATCGCGGCTCAAACGGCTACTCTGTCCGCTGCGAACAATGTGACGTTGCCGGAAAGCCAAATTCAGACGACGGGCAATTTGCAAGTGGTGGCAAATAATGTTGTCACGGTGCGAGATAGTGTCACAAATCCGGTCACGCTGCAAGCTGGGAAAGACATGACGATTCAGGGCGATCGCGGCATTGATATTCTGGCGCTGAATCATCCCAATCCCGCTTTCCAGAGTGGCGGAACTTTAAGCCTGGTGAGTGACGGCATCATTTCGGGGGATGCTCACTACGCCAGCGGCAATTTTTCCTTGCGAAAACGGGATGGCACTCCAGGCAAGTTTATCAGCTTGTATGACCCGATCATTAGCGCCAATGGGGACGTGGTTTTTGGCGATTACACAGGCGTTTCCTTGAAGGTGGAAGCGACGGGCAACATCGCCACAGGCAATATTCAGATTACGGGCAATGATCCAGCATTTGTTGCGGCTCCAGTGGGCAGCGATCGGCGAGTTTTGGGCGATTACCAGGCTGTGATTTTGCGGGCAGGGGTTCCGGCTCTGCAAGAAACTGGTTTTGCAGCCAACCCTTCTCCCAATCCACCCTTTGCAGTGAATGCAGCAGGCACGGTATTTTCAGGCATCGCGGCATCAGGCTCGGTTGGGCGGGTGACGGTTGGCACTCCTGGCAATCCCTCAGTGCCCAGCATTGCTGCGGAATATGTAGATATTTCGGCTCCTAGCGGAATTGTGGTGAATGGTCCGATCGTGACCGATCCAGGGTCTACTGTACCGAATGGGTATGTCAGGTTGGCGGCAACCAATGGTGATGTGATCGTTCACTCTATCTCCAGTGGTCAGAGTTCAATTCCAGACGGTCCCGCTGGGATCGACATTACGGCGGGTGGACTGTTTAAGGCAACAGGAACGCTTGACAGCCTGGGGAGTGCTTACCTGGGTTACACCACCCGGATGGATAACTATCTCCAAACCGATCCAACGTTATTACCTTTTCTACAAAATCAAACTGGCGATACTGCTACAAACATCACGAATGCGATCGAGGCGAGCGATCCGTTCAGTGTGGAAGTCACGGTCAATGTTCCGGTTAGCCTGAGTACCTATTTAGGTCCCATCACGATTCGCTATGCGGGGGGTGGAGCCGCAACAACGCTGGCAAATCAGGTTGTGTTGCAAGGAGGGGATGCTCCTTTTACGCTCGGTCCGAACGTTGCGCCGGGCGCTGGAGCTGCCTTTGTGCCAGTTAACCCCGCCGACAATTTCTCGACGTTTGTTGCCAGTCCCTTTGCTCTGGTGAAGAATGAGTCCTACGCGCCAGTGGTGGTGCCAACGAATGAAAGCGGCACGGTGGGGGCAATTATTCGCACGATCGCCACGGATGGATCGCTGACGCTCTCGTTACAAAATCGGGTGATTGGAACGCGCCCCATTGTGCAGCCGCCCACCCCCACCGAAACGTCCATTCAACCAACCCAATCCCAATCGCAAACGGCTACGTCGTCACCGAATGTCGGCGATCCGCAAACGGTACAGCGGACGTTCATTAGCCAAAATCAGAATTCTGCCTGTACGCCAGTTGCCACAACCACGGGAGGGACGGATGTTGCCAGTCGATCGCAGCCTGCGGTCAGCAATCCCTGCACGTCTACTACGGATGAGCAACAAATTTTGAAGATCTTGGGGGAAGATAGACAACCGCAGAGGTAAGCGCTCGTTTTTCTGCCATGCTTACTTGTGTACAAAACCTCAACTCCGCCCAAAAGCTCTAGAGGGAGACTATCCCCCATCCTGCCTCGCCATTCTTGCCCAACTCATTATCCTCCACTCATCCGATGACAACTCAAACTTTGCTGCCGATTCCAGAATTTTTTAACCCCGATCGGGTGGGGGAGGTTTGGCGGGTGCCCTATCAACAGCGGGCAGCGGAAACCACAATCTGGGCAAAGCAACACGGGATTGAGCCTGCCTCGACAGACAAAAAACGAGTTTGCTTGCTGGCGATCGATGTGCAAAATACATTTTGCATTCCCGATTTTGAGTTGTTTGTGGGGGGACAGTCCGGTAGAGGCGCGGTCGAAGATAATGTGCGGCTGTGTGAGTTCATTTACCGCAATTTGGATGTGATTACTGAAATTGTGCCCACGCTGGATACCCACACCGCCGTGCAAATTTTCCATCCCATTTTCTGGATTAATCAGGCTGGCGACCATCCCATTCCAACCGCCACGATGATCTCATTTCAGGATGTTAAGCAGGGGATATGGCGAGTCAATCCAGCGATCGCTCCTAGCCTCGGCATGGATGCAGACTCGCTTCAGCACTATGCTTTGCACTACACCCAACAGCTTACTCAAGATGGTAAATATCCTTTAACCGTGTGGACTTATCATTCGATGCTGGGTGGAATTGGACACGCATTAGTCTCCGCTGTGGAAGAAGCCATGTTCTTTCATTGCATTGCCCGGAGTAGTCAAACGCGATTTGAGTTGAAAGGCAACAATCCCCTTACAGAACACTACTCTGTGCTCCGTCCAGAAGTAATGCAGGATAGCGATGGCAGCACGATCGCGGGGAAAAACTCGTCCCTCATTCAAAAGCTGCTGGCATTTGATGCGGTAATTGTGGCAGGTCAGGCAAAAAGTCATTGTGTTGCCTGGACGATCGCCGATTTGTTGACTGAAATTCAAGCGATCGATCCGGCTCTAGCCCAAAAGGTATATTTGCTGGAAGACTGCACTTCGCCTGTCGTCGTGCCTGATATTGTTGACTTCACCGAGCAAGCAAATGCTGCCTTTCAACGCTTTGCTGCCGCCGGAATGCACCTGATTCAATCAACCCAATCGCTCAAGGAGTGGCTGGGCTAGAAAACGCTATTGAATAACACCACCATTACTCCCAGTGCTCCAGCCAGAATAAGAGTGCCAAACCAGTCAATTTTTTGAGAGGTGGGTTGAGATGCGGGATACAGCCAAAACCCCATTAAGCGGGTTACGAATGGCATCACTGCCCAAGTCAAGATGGATGAAGAAATCAAATTATTCACAATCATCGACGTAGATAATGACCACTCTTGCATCAATCCTAAGTAACTAAATAACACTGTTTGTAGAATCACCACTGGGTATAGTCCCAGCACCACAGCAAGATTTTGTTTCCAGGCGGGAGGTCCCAGTCCCAACTTTTCCCTCCCGGTTGTGCGAGAAAACCATCCCTCTAACCCAGTGGCAAAGGACATAAAGCGATAGGAGGAAAAAACCTGGCTACCGGAATTGATCGTATCTTCTCGCTCACGAGACTTAATCCACTGGCCGAGGTGCTCTGGTTTGTCAAAATGAATGATCGAGTACCATTTCATCTCCTGGGAACCGTGGATCGGGGCGTATAGATCGGTGCGGAGATACCCCTCATATTTTTTGGCCGATCGGGTGAGTTTGGAGTGCCACCAGCGAAACGATAGCCCTTTTCCTTTGGGGACGGTATGTTCAATCACCAGGCTGGCGGAGTCGAGGATAAGGTTGGAGTTGCCCATCAGTCGTTACTAACATTGCCACAGCATTATCTTCAATTTTCGCAAGAACGAGTTTTTTCTTCATCGGGTGTGGCATCCGGATAAAAGGTGCGAATGGCTCCCGCTTTTTTGACGAATACCGCTCGAAAAGGCTGGGCTTGTGAGTCGGTGATGGTGATCAGGCAGGCTTGAGATTCTGGAGTGTCAGGAACGCTAAACAGTTTGAAGGCGCGGGTTGCATCAACCAACATTTCCTGAGCATTGCTGACGTAGGAGTAGCCCTTGATGGGGTGTTGGGCAATGATGCGATCGCCCCGTTTAATGGCTGTGCCAAACGAGTAGATGGATCCGTCCACCACTTCAGCTTTGGCATCTCGCCCATCGGATAGGCGATCGACTCGTCCGGCAACATCCTTCTCCTGAAACTCCAGGTAGCGTCCATAAAAATGCAATCCGCCAATGCTGTTGCGGTCATCCAGTTCGCCACAAAAAATGTGCTTGAATCCCTTTTGCCCAAACCAGATCGCACCCAAATCTTCGATGAATTCCGCATCCGAGCGGCGATTGGGCTTCAGTTCTCCGTTGGTGGCTTGTTTCAGCTTGCGAACTACATCTGGGTAAAAAGTCAGCATTTGTTTAAATGCAACTTCGCTCACCGGATCATCAAAGTTGCTGCCGCACAATTGCAAGACTTTACGATCGAAGGGTTCTAACGGCGGTGGCTTGGGGCTGATGTCTCTGGGTGTGGAGTCGTTATCAACTCGAATGGGATTATTTTGAGTATCAAAGAATGGATACAACGTGATATTGCCCGGTTGTCGATCGTTTGGTTTGCGATCGTTTGGTTCTGGCTCAGATGAGTTTGCTGCCTTAAAGGTGCCACATTCTACACTCACCCAACGCCGCTCCGGATCTGCCCCCTCAATCATCAGCAAAATATGGCTGCGACGGGCACTATTAAACCCAACTGCCGCGTAGCGATCGCCCACCGTCAGCCGGATATTACCTGGATTTTCCCCGTTAATCGCTCGTTGTGCCGGACATACCTTCGTCGCGGTAAAAGTCCCGTTGACTGGAATCTGCGCCTGAAGTGGGTGAAGCGAGACCAGCCCAGTCAGGCTGAAAGTAGCGACAAATAAGCTGACGACAAACAGGCTTGAGCGCAGGGGCAATCGCATCAGTCAATCCTCACGGCGGAACAATTCACCACCCACCTTAGCAGCCGAAGGTTGCCAATTTGTTAAAGGTAGTTTAGGCAGGCTTCGGGGACGAGCCATAATTCACCAGCACGAAAACGATCGCACTCGATCCATTCAGCTAGTGTGGGCGGATTGTCCCCATCGACAAACGAGAGTTGCTCCAGCTTGTAAAATTTGGGGTCAACAAAATCGGCGCAATAAAGTTGAATCATTTCGTGTTTTGGCTGCCCCAGGTAGGTAAAAATATTTTCGATACAGCCCAGGTATTGAATGTTGGTCAACTCTGCCTGAATCTCTTCCCAAAATTCGCGCTTGAGTGCCTCTAAACTGCTTTCGCCAAACTCGATGCTGCCCCCCAGAGATCGATAGAACGTCTTTTGTTTCACGGGTTCGTAGCAACTGGAAATAAACGTACGATCGCCATCCACAATCAGTCCTAATGCCTTCACCCGAATCCGATTTTGCATTCCCATAAAGAATAAATTGGATAACAACCTGTTTGACTACAAACTCAGAATTTATCGTTTCGGGCTATTAACTGTTAATTTTTCAGCTATTCTGCTCCACTCTAAACCGTGTGGCACGGGTGAGCAAAAAGGCGCGGTCGAGAAATTATTGAAAAACTTTGACACCACGGAGGAGGCAAACCATTTATCGTGAAGTGAGCTACGAACCGGTTGAAATATAATCTTGGCAAATTTTAATCGACAAGCCCATTTTGTGTTCGCAATCCTTGGAAATGACCTATGGGGCGCAAAATATGATTACGATCCTTGATAATTCTAATTACTTCGCTTTCATTCCTCATGGGCACTGCTATCTCTGGCAGCCTGGGTTGGTGTGGCTTCATGGGTTATCAGATGGCTTGATTGCCCTGGCATACTTTTCAATTCCGATCGCGTTAATTTACTTTGTGCAACGGCGACGAGATTTGCCCTACGCCTGGATCTTTTTACTGTTTGGGGCATTTATCATTGCCTGTGGATTAACTCATGTCATGGAAGTTTGGACGCTCTGGTATCCAACCTACTGGCTATCCGGAGGGCTGAAATCGGTGACTGCCCTTGTTTCTCTAACCACGGCGGGAACCTTAATTCCAATCATTCCGAAAGCATTGTCTTTGCCCGATCGCAGTGAACTGGAAACCATCAAGCTGGAGTTAGAGCAACAAGTCCGCGAACGCACGCGATCGCTCAGCCAAAGTGAAGAACGCTTGCAACTGGCGCTTGATGCTTCCGGCGAGGGTTTGTGGGACTGGGACGTTAAATCTGGAAGCGTTTATCTCAATGCTCGTTATCAAGAGATGCTCGGCTATACCCCAAATGAACTCGTCATGAATCTGGACGTTTGGGAAAACCTGATCCACCCGGACGATAGAACCTGGGCAATTGAGCGGCTACAGGCTCACTTAAAGGATCGGTCTGTTCGTTATGCCTTTGATTATCGGTTGCGTTGCAAATCGGGTGAGTGGAAGTGGGTAGCAAACTATGGCAAAGTCGTTGCTTATGATCGGCAGGGCAAGCCCCTACGGGTAATTGGCATCCACACCGATATTAGCGATCGCAAAGCCACAGAAACCGCTCTCGCCGAATCTCAACAGCGCTATCAAAACCTGGTAGAAAACTCTCCCGACATTATTGAGCGCTTTGATCTACACCTGCGCCATCTCTATGTCAGCCCTGCTCTGACGGCAATTACTGGCATCGAGGCAGACACGTTTATGGGCAAAACCTGTCGTGAACTGAACATGGATGCAGACATGATCAACGCCTGGGAATCCGCAGCAGCAAAGCTTTTGGCAACAGGAGAACGACAAATAATTGAGTTTTCCGCTCCTACCCTCAATGGGGTTCGCTTGTTTGAAATGGCGATCGCTCCCGAACGAGATGAGCGGCAAACAATTGGGTCAATCCTTTGCATTTCCAGAGACATTACCGATCGCAAACAAACAGAAACTCAACTGCGCGAGTTATCCGCTCGACTAGACCTGGCAGTGCAAACTGCAAAAATGGGCATTTGGGATTGGGACATTGTCACCGATCAGCAAGTTTGGAATGACCGAACCTATGAACTGTATGGACTTCCCATCGGCGGCGACATCACCTATGCCACTTGGAAATCCGTGCTGCATCCCGATGATGTCGCTGCCTGCGATGCTGCCAGCGAGAAAGCCCGTGCAGAAGACGCGGAGGGCGAAATTGAGTTTCGAGTTGTGTTACCGGATGGCTCTCTACGCTACATCGAATCCTACTTTCTGATTCAGCGGGATGCGGCTGGTCAAGCGATACGGATGTTGGGCGTAAATTTAGACATTAGCGATCGCAAAAAAGCCGAAGAAACTCGATTCCAGGCAGAGAAATTACGCTTGGAGCTAAATCTACTGGAGCGCATTCTCGACAGTGTGTTGGCTGGCTACTGGGATTGGGATATTCCAAACCATCGAGAATACATGAGTCCTGGGCTAAAGCAGATGCTGGGCTACAAGGAACACGAATTGCCCAACACCCCAGAAACCTGGCAAGAACTCATTTTTGCTGAGGATTTACCAGCAGTATTGGCGTGTTTCGATCGCCATGTGCAAAGTCGTGGACAGGAGCCTTACTACAACGAAGTGCGCTATCACCACAAAAATGGCTCCGTCGTTTGGGTCATTTGTGCCGGACAGGTCATCGACTGGGATGATACGGGACAACCGCTGCGAATGATTGGCTGTCATGTCGATATCACCAAACTGAAGCAAGTAGAAGCGCAACTCCAGAAGAATGAAGCCCACTTGAGGCAGGCACAGCGAATTGGCAAACTGGGGAGTTGGGAGTTTGACCTGGCACTTGAGAAAATCACCTGGTCGGATCAGATATTTTGTATCTTTGGACGAGATCCAGCCCTGGGTACGCCCAAGAATGTTCAAGAGCTTCAGCAACTCTTCCATCCCGACGATCGCGCCCTGCACCAGCAGATGCTAGAGACAGCGATCGCCACCGCCCAGCCCTACGATATCGAATGTCGAGCGTATCAACCGAATGGCACCTTAGTTTACATCCAAGCTAAAGGCGAACCTGTTTTTGATGCATCGGGTCGGTTAATTCAGCTCACGGGCACTGTATTGGATATTACTGATCGGAAGCAAACCGAAGCTCAATTGCGGGATCTCTCAGTACGTCTGACGCTGGCACTGCAATCTGGGTCTTTCGGAGTCTGGGACTGGATTTTAGACCAAAGTCTTTACTGGGATGAGCGCGTTTATGAGATCTATGGGTTGCAAAATCTTGGACGACCCATCACCTTTCAGGACTGGAGGGATCTAGTGGATCCAGACGATCTGATTTCTATTGAAGCGGATCTGCAAGCCGTTCTTCGGGGAGAGCGGGAGTGTTGTATGGAGTTTCGGATTCGACGAACTGATGGTGAGTTGCGCTGGATAAAGTCAGAAGCAGTTTTGCAACGCAACGAGCAAGGAGAAGTCAGCCAAATGATCGGAATTAACTATGACATCACCGATCGCAAACAAGCCGAAGCAAAACTCTTGCAAACAACGGTTCAATTAGAAGCCTCCAACCGCGAACTGGAAGCCTTTGCCTACTCTGTTTCCCACGATCTACGAGCACCACTCCGAGCGATCGATGGTTTTAGCAAAGCGCTGCTGGAAGACTACGGCGATCGGCTAGACGATGAAGGGAAATATTATTTCGATCGGATTCGGCGCAATGTTCAACGCATGGGAACGCTGATCGACGATTTGTTGAGCCTGTCTCGTGTTTCCCGCTACGAGATGCAACTCAAGACGGTCAACCTTTCTAATCTGGTACAAGAGCACGCCAACGAGCTACAAGCGTCCGATCCAGAACGCCCGGTGAGATTTATCATTGCTCCGGCTGCGATCGTCTCCGCAGACCCAACCCTGATGCGCGTTGTGGTTAATAACCTCCTGGCAAACGCCTGGAAGTTTACCAGTCATCATTCCTCTGCCTGTATTGAATTTGGCATAATCAAACAGGATGCACAAGCGACTTATTTTGTCCGCGATGATGGAGCAGGCTTTGATATGACCTATGCCTCTAAACTGTTTGGAGTCTTTCAACGCTTGCACAACACCGATGAATTTCCCGGTACTGGAATTGGCTTGGCGATCGTGCAACGGGCGATTCATCGTCATGGTGGCAGGGTTTGGGCACAAGCGGCGATCGAGCAAGGTGCCACAATTTACTTCACCATCCCTGATCCATCCTCAGCAGGACAAGAGCTTAACCCATGACCTCCTTACGTACCCTTGTGCTGGTTGAGGACAATCCTGATGATGAACGTCTTACTGTGCGTGCGCTCCGTCGAGGCAAAGTTGCCAATGAAATTCTGATTGCTCGCAATGGAGAAGAGGCGTTAACTCTAATATTCAGCCTGAATCCCTTGCCTGCTGTTGTTTTGCTGGATTTAAAGTTACCTAAAATTGATGGGCTGGAGGTGTTGCGGGAAATTCGAGCCACCGATCGTACTCGTCTGCTGCCAGTTGTAGTGCTCACATCCTCCAGCGAAGACCGAGACATCGTTGAAAGCTACAGCCTGGGAGCCAATAGCTACGTGCGCAAGCCCGTTGAAATTGACCAATTTACGGAAGCAGTGGGGCAATTAGGGCTGTATTGGGCAATCCTCAACGAATTGCCAGGAGGGTTGTGATTGATGAGTGAACCCCTCACTGTTCTACTTGTAGAAGATTCCGAAGATGATGCTTTGTTGGTGCTGAGAGAGTTGCGACGGGGTGGGTTTAACCTGACATGGGAACGGGTGCAAACCGCCGCCGCGCTCCAAACCGCTTTGGCGAATCGACTCTGGGATGTGATCATTTCAGACTACCGATTGCCGGGGTTTGACGCACGATCGGCGCTGGAGATTGTGCAAGAAACTCAGCTCGATTTGCCGTTCATTGTAGTGTCCGGCACGATCGGCGAAGTGGCAGCCGTTGCCATGATGAAAGCGGGTGCCCACGATTATTTGATGAAAGATAATTTAACTCGACTGGCAGAAGCCGTGCGGCGTGAAGTCCGGGAAGCCCTGGTGCGAGCAGAGCGCAGACAGGCAGAAAGGCGATTGCATCAAACTGCGGCACGAGAACAATTAATTCGAACCATGACTGAGCGGATTCGGCAGTCCCTTGATCTAGATGACATTTTGACTCGGACAGTGACAGAAGTGCGCCACGTGTTGCAAACCGATTGCGTCATCTTGTTTCAAATCAACCAGGATGGGCAAGGCTATGTTATTCAGGAGTCTGTAGGGGAAGGGTGGCAAGCCCTGCTGCGAGAAGACATTTATGATCCCTGCTTTCAAGCTGATTACATCGAGAAGTATGCTCAAGGGCGCACCTGGGCGATCGCTGACATTGATGATGGCAGTATTCAAACGTGTCATGCCGATTTTCTGCGGCAGTTTCAAATCCGTGCCAATCTGATTGTGCCAATCATCCAGCCGAACGGCTTATGGGGACTGTTGATTGTCCATCATTGTGGCCACATCCGGGAATGGGCTGGAGACGAAATCCAATTATTACAACAACTCGCTGATCAGGTGGCGATCGCCATTCAGCAAGCCGATTTGTATCGCCAAGCCCAACTGGAGTTAGCCGAACGCCAGCGAGCAGAATTAGCGTTGCAACAACTGAATCAAGAGTTGGAACAGCGCGTGCGAGAACGTACTCAAACATTGCAACAACAAGCAGAGCAAGAGCGGTTGCTGCGCCTGATTGTGCAAAACATTCACCGATCGCTGGATCTGAACGAAATCCTATCCACCGTGCTAACCGAAACTCGGCAAACCCTCCAGGTCGATCGCGTCACAGTTTATCAATTTATGCCGGATTGGAGCGGATATTTTCTAGCAGAATCCGTCGGGGAAGGATGGGTGCCGCTGGTGGGAGAAGGAGTCCAAACCGTGTGGCAAGATACCTACCTGCAAGAGACTCAGGGCGGACGCTATCGCCATAATGAAACCTTTGCCGTTGATGATATCTACACCGCAGAGCATAGCGAGTGTCACATTGACCTGTTAGAACAATTCCAGGTAAGAGCCTACGCGATCGCTCCCATTTTTCTAGACGATCAACTGTGGGGGTTGCTGGCGGCTTACCAAAATACTGGAGTTCATAACTGGCAACCCTGGGAAGTTAGCTTGTTGCGTCAAATTGGCGTGCAAACGGCGATCGCTCTGCGCCAGTCGCGGTTGTACCAAGCTGCCCAAACTCAGGTGAAAGCATTGGAACAGTTGAGCCAGTTGAAAGATGATTTCTTGAGTACGGTTTCCCACGAACTGCGATCGCCCCTGGCAAACATCAAAATGGCAATTCAGATGGTGAAACTCAATCTTAGACAGCAGAATGTCCGAGATGATCAACTAACTCGCTATATCCAAATTTTGGAAGAGGGATGTACTCAAGAACTCGCTTTAATCAATGATCTACTAGACTTACAGCGCCTAGAGGCTGGGGTTCAAATGTTGGAACTGGAGCGCATCGATTTGAACTACTGGTTGCCAACGGTTGCGGAAGCCTTTGAAACTCGCGCTCAAGAACAGCAGCAGCAATTGATTATCAACATGGAACCCGAATTGCCCACGCTTACAACCGACTTAGCTGTGCTAAAGCGCATTATGGTGGAACTGCTGCACAATGCCTGCAAATACACCCCACCCCATGAGCAAATCACTTTAGCAGCCTACACCAGAGACAACAAATTGCACGTTCGAATTTGCAATTCCGGGGTAGAACTCCCCCCTGAAGAACTACCACGCCTATTTGAAAAGTTCTACCGCATTACCAGCGTCGATCGCTGGAAACATGGCGGCACTGGCTTGGGGTTAGCCCTGGTAAAACGGCTGGTTGAACATCTGGACGGATCGATCGCGGTGGAAAGTGCAAATGCGCTCACTTGTTTTACAGTGCAGTTCCCCTTCAAGCCGCAGCAAACCGACGCTCCAGGGGAGATGATAAATTCCCATTGAATACAAAATTTTATTGAGTTCCTTGCTTTTTCAATTGAGAAGTCATACTCTGACAATAATTTAAATGCGTGCTGGCACGCAACTTGTCAACCTAAAGTGAATGGGTGAATTCACATGGAGACCATAGGCTATTTGCATCTATGTCTGCTGTACGAACAGAACAACGACGCTCAAACCGTTGCCATTCCTCCCTTTGCCAATACCATGACCGCGATGTTGGCAGCGTCGATCGCCTCCACCGCATTGCTAACAAATCATATTCCCGTAGAGGCGCGTCACCTTATCTATCGCTGTCCCAGACAAGAACCCATTTTTGCCCCCAGTGTGCCTCCAAGCTATTCCACTCTGCGCCTTGGTAGCCAGGGAGCACAAGTGAGGGAAATCCAGGTTCAATTGCGAAATTGGGGTTTCCCGCTGAATCCTAGAACGCCTTTAGCCGTAGATGGTGTTTTTGGAACCCAAACCCAGAAGGCAGTCCGGGAGTTTCAAACTTACAAACAGTTAACTTCAGATGGCATTGTTGGTTCTGTAACCCGCACAGCCCTGTTCACTCCGCGATAACCAAATCTATTTTTGGGTTGGTTTCATCGAGTTGCTTCTAGCATTCGGGAAAAATAGAAGCGAGTTTTTGTCATGGCAGTGCGCTCAATTTTCCAGCCTTGAGCTTGCAAAATGCTGACAATGTCCCGTTCGCTATGGAGATAAGCACGAGTGGCTTTACTGGGTCCGGGAAACAGGGAACCAATTTTTTTCAACACTTGATAAAAAACGGTTTTGGGTGCAAAGCTGAGGATTAAGCGAGACTCTGCCAGTGCACTGAGATGGTTGATCATATCGGCGGCTTTGTCCTGCGGGTAGTGGATCAGCACATCTAGGCAAACAACTGTGTGATAGCGACCTGACAGGGTTTCTAGATCTTGAACGGCAAAAGTGGGATTTTCTGCTTGCCCCAGAGTTGCGATCGCCCGCTCTTTAGCTTCCCCCACCATTTTTTCGGAAATATCGCTGGCAAAAACCGTTGCGCCCTCTTGCGCTAGCGGGATGCTGAGGCTACCCACTCCACACCCAGCATCACAGATCGTCAAACTAGACAAATTACCATCACTTCTGAGCCAGCCCAACAAGGTATCAACCGTTTGCTGGTGCCCTACCCGAATATCCAGTTGAACTTTGTTGACCTCTCCATCGCCATAAATTCTGCGCCAGCGATCGAACCCGTTGGCATTGAAGTAGTCTCGAACAATCGTCTTATCGTCAAGTGCAGTCATAAATCTGGCTTTTGATCATTTTTTGCAACCCTGTTGATCCTACCGAGTTTTGGACACGGTAGAACGTTTTAGGGGTGATGGATTAGAAATGTGGGTTTCGACTCCGCTCAACCCGCACTCACAGTGTGATGAGCGAAGCCGAAACACAGATCTAACACACTACCAATAATTGCTAAACCTAAGCTGTCACTGATCCTGCGTCGTTGGTCACTCGTTCACTGCAAACAACCAATGGCTGATGACCAATGACGAATAACACGAACGTTCTCCTGATAACCATCGAGCCATTCGCCATTCCCATCCCAAGAGGGAGGGATCTGTGAAGCGGTTCAGCATGATTGGAGTTAGTACAAAGCTTGCCTTCAAAAACTGCAAAGGATGCTAAACAATGTTTAAGAGAGTCGCTGTTACCCTCGCTTTAGTTGCGTTGGGGTTATGTATCACCTTAGGTTCTGGAGTAGTCGCTCAAACCAGTCGCCCGGAACCCACAACTCCCACAACTCCCACCAATAGTAGACAGATCAATGAAACCGATCGCGCGTACATGGCAACCGCAGCCGAAGCGGGAATTGCCAACATCCAAATGGGTCAGCTTGCACTGCAACGCGCCACTAGCCCTCAAGTGAAGCAGTTTGCTCAAGCCGAAATCGATGAGCAGCAAACCGTGTCCAGCGAGTTGAAACGCATTTCGCCGCAGGTGGGTGTCACCCTACCAACCAGCCCTGGGCCCAAATATCAGGCTGCGCTCCGGCGATTATCTCAACTGTCTGGACAACAGTTTGACCTGGCTTACATGAGCGAGGGAGGAGTCAACGCTCACCTGGAAAATGCGGCTACTTTTCAACGTGAAGCCGCCTTTGGACAAAACCCTGATTTGCTGCGGGTTGCCAACAATGGCTTGCCGATTATCAACCAGCACTTTGCAACAGCAAGTTCTTTGACAAACTATCGATTCGCCCAGGTGCCACAACGGTTTAACGGAACAAGCACCCCAGCGTCCCAAACTCCCCAAACTCCTCAAACTTCTTCACCTCGATCGGCTCAATAACTAAGCTTCGACGGCTACAATCACAAAACTCCGATTTCTTGGAAGAAGTCGGAGTTTTGTAAAAAAACATTTCCCACAACTTGCGATCGCTTTAGCCGGAGCCAATGACCACCGCAAACTGTGGGAAATCTGACAATGATTAATTGCCAAACTAAGCCAAATCGATTTGGCTCAAGACATTGCCTGGATAATAAAATCGAAGTAGGGAGCCGCTTCGGCAGAATCTTCAGCACTCAGCAAGCCAAGGGAAGCATCTCTCAGGCAACGGATTGCTTCCGCCATGCCAGGAACGGGCACACCCAGCGCATTGTACATTTCCCGTGCGCCTACGATACCGATCGTTTCGATCGGCTCTTTGTCCCCAGCGAGAATGCCATAGGTCACTAGCCGCAAGTACCAGCCATAATCCCGCAGACAGAGGGCGCGTTGCTTATCACCATAGGCATTGCCGCCAGGAGCAATGAAGTCAGGGCGCTTTCTCCAAAGCTGCTTGCTGGCTTCCTGCACAATTTTTTTCTCATTTGTGGACAGAGTCTCAGCAATGCGAGTCCGCTGTTCACCAGTTTTAAAGAAGTCTTGAATCGATTGAAGCTCGCCGTAGGTGGGGTAGCGAAGCTCGTCGTCGGCTTGAAGAATGACTTGGCTAACTACGCTCATGGTTATCAGGTTATTTCTCAGAGTATCAGTTGATAGTTTAGCGATTCTTGGGGTGGTAAATAAAGGCACCTCGCTGTTGAACGGCAAGTTTTCGCCATCCAACCAAGAGCGTACCGCGCCAACTGTATGAGAAAACGAAAAGTTTTGTAAAGAAAGGCTCAAGCGGGTTTCATTCGAGGATTGGGGGTTGGGGGTTGGCATGGGGAGGTAAGGGGATGAGTGGTGCAGCAGCAAATCAGGCAGATCAAATTCATCCTGGTTTCAGTTTTTTCTTATTAAACCTCGTACCTAAATGCTGGGAAATTGGGCAAATTGGAGTAGGGTGAATCCAATTTGTGAGGTGGAGAGTTGGCAGACGAGACTCAACTCGCGTTATTGTTGCAGGGCAGCGATCGCTGGAATCAGTGGCGGATTGCAAACCGGGGTGTGGCGATCGACCTAAGCCATGCGGATTTGAGCTATGCCCATCTCAGTACAGTTGATTTATCAGGAGCCAATCTGAAAGAAGCCGATCTACATAAAGCCGATCTCAGCCATGCCAACTTGAGCCATGCCAACCTGCATATCGCCAATTTAAGCAATGCCAATTTGAAGCACGCCAATTTGTCTCGTGCGAACTTGCAAGTTGCTAACCTGGATAAAGCAAACTTGCGTCAAGCAAACCTGGAACTGGCAAATCTGAGTTGGGCAGGGCTAATTAAATCTAATTTGTTAGAAGCCAATTTGCACGCTGCCAACCTGCATGGAGCCAATTTCAACTCCGCAACCCTGTTTCGTGCTGTCTTGACCCAAGCCAACCTGGAAGGGGCAGATTTCAAATGGGCAACCCTCCCCGACGGCTCCGTACACTCATAACCAATGACCAACCCCCATCCTCCATCCTCCCATCCCCATCCCCCATCCTCCTGGCGACAAGGCGAACTGGTTGACCTGCTAATTACTGACCTGAGCGATAGTGGGGATGGCGTAGGACGTTGGGAGCAGCGGGTTATTTTTGTGCCGGATACGGTCACGGGCGATCGGGTGCGAGTCCGCTTGATGCACGTCAAGCCTCAATACGCCCACAGCAAACTGCACGAATTGCTAGAACCATCTCCCCATCGTATTCGTCCCCAGTGCATCGTGGCGGATAAGTGCGGTGGATGCCAGTGGCAGCACGTTGCTTACGACTACCAGCTAGAAGTCAAGCGCAACTTGGTGGTGCAAGCCCTGGAGCGCATTGGTGGCTTGTCCAATCCAAGGGTTGATCCCGTCTTGCACAAAGCTGATTTGCATTACCGCAACAAAGCAACCTATCCGCTGCGTCGGGCGAAGAGTGGTAAGCCTCCAACGCTGACAACTCGATCGAGGTCAGGCAAGCCCCAGCCTCAACTTCAGCCTCAACCCATTGAAGGAGCAACCTCCCCAAGTTCAGTTATGGCAGGGTATTACCAGAAAGGGAGCCACCAACTGATTAACCTGAATCAATGCCCCATCCAGGACGATCGCCTCAATCCCCTGCTGGCAGAAGTGAAGCAAGACATCCAGCAACGGGGCTGGAGCCTGTACGATGAAACTCTGCATCGGGGCAAGCTGCGCCACCTCGGTTTACGCATTGGACGGCACACCGGAGAAATGTTGCTAACCCTAGTGACGAAGGAAACGGGATTAGTGGATCTTGAAGTCCAGGCGCAAGAATGGTTAAAACGCTATCCTGGCTTGGTGGGCGTTGCCTTGAATCTGAACCCCGATCGCACCAATGCCATTTTTGGTGCCGAAACCCGCATCATTGCCGGACGCGCCTATCTCCACGAAATCTTTGCTGGGATAACGTTCCAAATTCGCCCCGATACCTTTTTTCAAGTCAATACGGAAGCTGCCGAAGCCTTAGTTCAAGTGATTCTGGAGGAATTAAAGCTGCAAGGAACAGAAACCGTGTTGGATGCTTACTGTGGGGTGGGTACGCTAACCCTGCCTCTGGCTCAACGCGCCCAGCAAGCGATCGGTCTGGAAGTGCAACCCCAGGCGATCGAGCAAGCGACTCTCAATGCTGCCCTCAATCAATTAGATAACGTCACATTTCAAGTCGGAACCGTAGAAGCCTTATTGCCCAATTTAAGTGTGCAACCAGATATTGTGGTGCTGGATCCGCCCCGGAAAGGCTGCGATCGTGCCGTGTTGGAAGCATTGTTGCAACTCCAACCCGATCGCATCGTTTACATGAGTTGCAACGCTGCCACCCTCGCTCGTGACCTGAAGCAATTGGGGCACGACTACACCCTGACCCGTGTTCAACCTGCTGATTTCTTTCCCCAAACTCCCCATGTAGAATGCGTGGCGTTTCTAGTGAAAGCTTCCCTGGAATAATCATCAAGTTAATGCCGTGCGACTGCCGCAACGGGCAGCGTGAAGAAAAATCGACTGCCTTGACCGTGGGTAGATTCAAACCCCAGTTGCCCACCCTGGTTTTCCACCAGCATTTTACATAAGGAAAGCCCCAATCCAGTGCCGGGAATGTGTTGGCGATCGCGGTGTTTAACGCGATAAAAGCGATTGAACAGGTGGGGTTGATCGGCAACCGGAATCCCCAAGCCATGATCCTTAACCCATACTTCTACCCATCCAGGCTGAGTCACACCCGCACCAATTTCAATGGAGCGCCCGTCTGGGGAATATTTAATAGCGTTGGATAATAAATTGGTGAGCACTTGGGAGATCTGCCAGCGATCGCCCCACACATCGGCAACCTCAGCCGCAAAATGGTACTCTGCCGGGTAAGGGGCAAAGTCCTGCATCGTTTCTGTAATCAACTGCTTGAGACAAAAGCCAGTAGGGTGAGTTTCCAACTTGCCACTTTCCAGATCCCGCAGCGCCATCATGTCCTTCAACAAATCCTGCAACCGCTGGACTTGCTGCTGCACAATCCCCAAAAACTCCTGGCGCTGAAGCAACTCCAGGTCTGGATCGGCTAACAGATGCACAGAACCACTCAAATTGGTCAAGGGCGTTGCCAGTTGATGCGTCATCAGCTGCATGAGTTGGGCGTGGTAGGCAATCTGCTCTCGCAACACCTGGTTCTCCTGAAACAACAGTTGCGCCAGCCCATCGTCTTCATCTGAGAAATCTACCCGTATGGGAGTGGGTAGGGAAGGAAGAGAAGCCGCACCTGGGAACTGAGACATTTGTGACACCAAGTTATTAAGAGGTTTTACTTTATGTTACATATCTTAACAAAAGCGAAGACGGATCGGAAATAGCCGGAGTGGATTGTGGTTCAAATGCTCAGGCGTTGGTAGACCTGGTCGAGATGGCGAAGTTGGTATTGGGGATCGAAGCAGGCATCGATTTCTGCGGCAGCAAGAATGGCTTGTACCCTGGAATCCTGTTCTACCAAGGTGCGGAAGTTGCCGTTGGGCTGATTCCATGCCGTGTGAGCACAAGATTGAACGATCGCGTAAGCCTCTTCTCGCTTTAAGCCTTTCTCCACTAACGCTAACATTACCCGCTGGCTAAAGACGACTCCGCCATAGACATTCATATTGCGCTGCATATTGTCGGGGTAAACCAGCAGGTTTTTCACCAAATCCGTGGTTTCCACGAGCATGAAGTGCGTCAAAATGCAAGCATCTGGTAACATCACTCGCTCGACAGAACTGTGAGAAATGTCTCGCTCATGCCAAAGAGCAACATTCTCCAGTCCAGTCATGGCGTAGCCACGAATCATTCGTGCCATCCCAGTTAATCGCTCAGAACGAATGGGGTTGCGCTTGTGAGGCATCGCTGAAGAACCTTTTTGACCTTTAGAGAAAAATTCTTCTACTTCCAGCACATCCGTGCGTTGCAGGTTGCGGATTTCAACCGCAAAACGTTCGATCGAGGTGGCCAACAATGCCAGATGGTTCAAAAAGTTAGCATGACGATCGCGCGAAATTACCTGAGTTGAAGCACAATCGGGCTTTAGGCCAAGATTTTGGCAGGCGATCGCTTCAATCTGGGGATCAATATTGGCATACGTACCCACGGCTCCAGAGATTTTGCCCACCGAGATATCGCTATGAAGATGGGTGAGGCGATCGCGGTGTCGCATCATCTCCGCCAACCAACCCGCTAACTTGAAACCAAAAGTCATGGGTTCGGCATGGATCCCATGCGATCGACCAATCATGACGGTGTTGCGATGCTGTTGTGCCTGGTAACGAATCGCTTGGATCAAGGACTCTACCCAGGTCAAAATCACATCCAAACTGGCGACCATTTGCAGCGACAATGCCGTGTCCAGCATATCGGAACTGGTCATGCCGAGATGAATGTAGCGTCCGGCATCCCCCACGTACTCGTTCACATTCGTCAAGAAGGCAATGACATCATGTTTGACTTCTTTTTCAATTTCCAGCACCCGCGCTGGATCAAACCTCGCCTTTGCCTTAATTTCCTCCACGACTTCAGCGGGAATGTAGCCCAATTCTGCCTGCGCCTCGCACACCGCAATTTCTACTTGCAGCCAGGTTTTCAGCTTGTAGTTGTCTGTCCAGAGATCGCCCATTTCGGGCAGGGTATACCGCTCAATCAAGATTCGTGTCGCCCAACACAACTTTCACATTTTACATGCTCTTTCTAACTCAAGCTATGCTACTAAAAGCTAAGGCAATCTCGCACCTTGCCAAGATCAAACAAAATCTCCTCTACAAAAAAGTTGAGATGTCGTATGGATTTCAGTAATGCAGGTAATATTCAGTCTAGTTATCGCCTGAG
Source organism: Leptolyngbyaceae cyanobacterium bins.302 (assembly GCA_033764965.1). GTDB lineage: Bacteria > Cyanobacteriota > Cyanobacteriia > Leptolyngbyales > Leptolyngbyaceae > JSC-12. The sequence goes on from JANRIN010000155.1 coordinate 26,120, forward strand.
TGATCTTAATGATTTAAGTAAGTTGAAGAGCTACTTCCAAACTGGCATTTTGAAGGTTGAAACAGCAGCGTACATTTCGAAATATGCAGATAAAATCATCAATAAAGCATTTGACATCGAAGCTCTTTCTTCAAAAGCATTTCAACCCAGTAATAAGAACCATAGCTCACGACTGTACGCGATTCACGTTAGAGAATTGAAGTACTTACTAAGTTATGCTGCATACGCAATGCTTGCAGGAGATCCGTCAATTATTGATGAGCACTGCTTGAATAATTTTGAAGAAACTTTTGAATCACTAAATATTTCTATTCCTTTAATTGTTAGAACGCTGCAAAAGATCAAAGGAATATTAACTGAAGTTTGTGGGAGCGAAGGCGGACAGGAATTTAATCCTTACTTAGACTATATCCTCCAAAAATTACAGAGTGTTGAAAATAAACAAGAAGACTTATTAACCTCTTCTAAAAAGGTAGATCAAAATCGTGTGATGCCTTCAAGAGCTTTAAAAAAATACAATTCTGATTCTCAAAATGGTGCCATTTATCGGTTTGCTTTACCCAAAAGAGCAAGCGAGTGCATCCCACTTTTGCGATGAGTATAAGTGCTTAGAGCTATGTTAGGAAAGGAGCGTTAAACTTCGAGCATTCCTGCATTGGTCGATAACGCTTATGGACGCTGAGAAGAAAGCCCAAATTCAAGCCCACGCTCGT
>JANRIN010000172.1:0-11456 GCA_033764965.1 Leptolyngbyaceae cyanobacterium bins.302
AACACTTAAAGGGGTACTGCTGACTGAGGGACGAATGATTATTCTTTTCGTCTCGCCCACCTATGTTGCCATTAAGAAGCGCAAGAAGGGTGAAGTTGGTATTTTAGGACTTCTCGACGAATTTCCTAACTTTGATAAGAAGAAACATAGCAGTTGCGAAGACTACTGTGTCATCTTTCTAGACGACAAAAATCAACCCCTTCATAACCCACAGAAGCCATTTAAGGTGACATTCAAGAATGTCGCGCGCGTATCAATGGCAATTGCGCTCAAAGAGTTTTATCGTAATGTCGAATCACTCTATACCAAACTCTTCAAACGCCGACTACAGCAAAATAGCGATCGCCGCACAACAGGTAAATCCGATGAGTGGCGGGCATTAGTAGTGGTCGAAGTTACCTTCCACGGAGTAGAGGAAGGTGAAGAAGATCAGTCTTACTGCTGCAAGGTAGAAGACATCACGAGGATTACTCCTCAAAACTTCAAGCGGTTGTTTCTCGGCAATCCCAATCAGGTTGAAATGATTGGTGAAGTATATGTTAACCAAGTAGCAGGTTTGGGAGAAGGATACACCATGCCTGCGCTTCTACCTGCCGCTAGCAGTGGAACCGTTGAAGTTCTACCACCAGTCAGGAACGGGAAGCGGGCTAAACAACAGTCAGAGGTGGGTGATCCTGATGAGTTCTTTGATCCGGATGACGCGATCGATGTTGATGTTAGCGATGACTTCGATGATGATCTGGATGATCTTGACGAAGAGTAATAGCTAGCCAAGCGTCTTGCCAAATTCTAGATCATTCAGCTTGAGTGCCTTGGGATTTTGCTTATTTCGATCGCTGATTCATCTCAAACACCTGTGACCCGGCACGCTGGTACTGCTGCCCGTTATAACAGAAACGGGATTGCCTGAGCCGGGTCATTGATTCATTTTCTGCCTGCCAGACATTCAAACAGGGGAGCGGTTGACCATTATCCTCGCCTCGTTCAAACAAGGGCTTGTTCGGCGGTAAGCGAGGATAGAATAGTTCTGCCATCAAAGGCTGAGGGACTACCATTTTGTCCTTAATCCAATAAACCGGGTAATAGCATCCACCTACCCCGCACCAGCCTGAATGATTAAAGTCAAAAACAGCTACCTCTCCTTGCTTGGCATCCATTGTCCATACCCGCATAGACTTATCTACGATCGCCGCAGGGTCGGGAACATTAGTAGACTGCTGTTTCACGATTTCAATCAAAACCTCTTTAGGCAGCACATCAGTTGCTGATCGCCATTCTGTTGGAGAAGCCGCCTGAGAGACACAGCCAAACGTTCCCAGCAACACAGACAAAATCAAAAACAAGCTCAACCCAATGCGGAACCAGTTTGCCGACTGGGAGAGCCAACGAGGTGGCGGCGGCAAGGGAGCCACAGAATCGCCTGCAGTTTCTTTGGTCATAACCATTCCTTGCTAATTGAACCAAAATGGCTCTGTTTGAGAACTACTCCAGGCAGTACACTCCTCGATTCCCAGGGAAAGTTCCAATGATGTTAGCGCATTCATCAACCCCAACATCAGATTGATTCCTCTCATCCCACCACAATCAGGAAGGCGGTTAATATATGCTTTGACAAGCACTGGGTGTAGAAGCTCTTGGATTTTGTATTGCAGATCATCTGGCAGAGAGTACAACGCCGCTTGAATTTGAGCATCGCTCTGATCCCAGGGTAGGTGGGTCCGATTGGCGTTTAACAATGCGTAAACGTTAAGTTGGCGACGGGATGATGTACGCAGACTTTGGGCGATCGCATCAACAATATCCCAAAAATCATGCACCTTCCGCTTAGAACCTTTGCCAGAACAAGCACCGGCACGTACACGACTTCGAGTGGGGACACGAGAGCGAACACGAGGATGGTCAAGGGTTTGAATACAATAACCTGGTTGGTTCATAAAAATTCTCGCTAAAAACGACTATCAACAATCACCAGCAGAACAGTTACTGCCAATGCAATCCAAATAATCCAGCGTTGGGTTGTCCGGAGCTTAATCATTAGCGTTTCTCTCCTTGAGTAGGAGCCGGAACAACTTTGACATTAGGAGGCAGCGGCAACTGCAACTGTTCAAATGCCCAAACCTCCTCCTCAGGCATCCGTAAAGGTTCACTCTGCGGTGTTTGCTGCAATTTCTGCTCTAGTTGAGTGCGGAATGTATCAATCCCACCCGCTTTATTGACAGAATACTGTAACTGAGCCAACGCCAATTGGCGGGCAACGGGCAGTGGCACCACCTGATGCAGAAACACATTGTCATCCCCCATCGAATTTGTTAACAGTACCTGGCATCGATTCTCAACCACACGAATCAGGTAGGGAAACGGACCCGGCTCTTGAGTTCGCGATGCGCGATACATACGGTACTCACTTTTATCCGCTTTGACCCGTGCAATCAGCTCAAACGAAAGGTCTTGTGCCGGATCATTGACATCTGGCAGGTTTGTAGGCAAGCACTCCAACGGCAAGGATTGGGTAGAAACATCCTGAACAATCGGCAGGATTTTAGGGGGGTGTTGAGGGTTTGTCAGCCCCACGGCTACTGGGAGCAAAAGCGCTATCAATGCTGCCCCAACCATCCATCGCCACTGGCGGAAGAATCGATGGAAAAACATATATCTCCTCCCTACAGACTGTAAGTTCCAACTGGATTAACCGGATTGCCATTAACACGGGTTTCAAAATGCAGATGAGAACCTGTCGAGTACCCAGTACTACCAACTCGACCGACCATTTGCCCCTTCTCAACCCGATTACCTTCTTTCCACGGCACACTGTTCGTTACCAGATGGGCATAACGAGTTGTACGCCCATTCCCATGATCAATTTCAATCCAATTGCCATAGCCACCTCCACAGTTTAAATTTCCAACCGTACAAGTATTGACTACCTTCCTCACAACGCCGCCATTTGCTGCCCGCACCATTGTCATCATTGGAGCACCATAGTCCACTCCGGCATGAAGACGGCGATCGCCCCAAATGGGATGAACTCGCCACCCGTAAGAACTAGTAATTGGTGCATCGACCGGGCGGGCATATTTACCTGTTGCCTTGCCCTTGGTGACTGCTTTGGAAACTAGTTTCTTCGCATTGGTTGATTGCTTAATGTTCTTTCCAGTTGGTTTTTTCGGAGGTGTCGATTTCTTTCCCACTTTAGGTGCTTCAACACATCCTGAGAGCAGGGATTTATTTTGTGCCACAACTCCCGCACCTTGAGCACCCCCCAAAGACTGGTAGCGCTTGGCAATGTCAAACCCATACCCCTGAGTTGAACCTGCATCAATCGGGCTATATTCCCCACCGTAGTGCATTTGAGACACTCGCTCAATCAGTCGCAGATCCGTAAAGGGCTTCCCTGTTTGCGGATCGATTTGTCCTGCTGCTTTGCTAATCAAATGCTGAAACCAATTACGGCGAGCTTGTTCTTGATCTGTGGGCGGGAAAAACCGCATGATCTCATCTCGTGACGGAGCATATCCTCCTCGAACCTTATCTAAAAACGTCTGTCCACCAGGCTTACGGGCGATGCTATTCGACGCATACTCGTTATAGTTCATGAACTGGTATTTGCCGAGAGCACGTCCACACAAGCCATCCTGGTCACAGCCATAAGTTCCCAATGCCGCATAATCACCGCTGCTTTCACGCGCAGCGATCGCTTTCTCCAGGTTTGGCAGATGAATGCCTTTGAGCATTCCAATTGTTTTACCCTGGCTAGATGCTCCCTTCGCACATTTGATGTTCGCTGGTTTCTTCGGCGTACCATTTTTTGCAGGATTACCAGGTGAGCGATCGGCATTGGTTGGAGTAGAAGGTGTTTGGGTTGGCTTAGGATCTAGCAAGCCAACAAACATGACCGCATCACGTTGAAGCACAAAGAATGGCACAGGTCCAATAAAGTACGGCGTACAGCCCAACAACTTATGGCAAGAGCGAAAGAAAAGTGCTGTACTGACCGTGTCAGTCGTTTCATCAGGTTCCCAAACAACTACTTTGAACGACTTGCCGTAGGGATGACGACCTGTAGGTTCCATCCCACCATTGATCTGACCCAGTGCTCCATAGCCACCTTCAACTTCCTGGTACTTCCCAGAAATCCATTGCTTACCTTCCGTCGCGCCACGCACCGACTTACCTTCGTTTTCCAGATCATCCAGTTCTATATAGGCACATTTCTCTTGACAGGGTACAGAAAACCCCATCTTGTCCGAGCCAGAAATCGTGTTACCTCGTTTTGCTTCTGCTGGACCATACACCTGATCAATTCGCATGGCCATGTTACCCACGACCATTAATGGACTGGGAAACTGGGATAGTGGAACATTACCCAATCCTGGAACATCGATTAAAAAAGCATTTTGCCATTGGGAAAAGTCACCTAACTGCACTGTCTCCAAGTTTGGGATTGAAGTAATTGAGTAGGCATCCAAGTTGACATCACCAAGCCGAAATTCTCCAACCTGGGGTTGTTGCTGCAAAACGCTTTCCAAAGATCGGTTCTGATCAACTTGAACTGCTTTTTTCAACAACAATGCTGCGATCGGTGCAATTTCACGGATAGGTAGCTCTTTCAAAAACGGAACCGTTTCTGCCAGTTCTGCAACTGTTTGAACGGCAGCTAATGTAAATGCACTCAACGCCACCTGGTTCAGGTCTAACTCAGTTGCATCTGCGATCGTTGCTAGCGAAAACTTCTCTGCCTGCAATGCTTCACTGATATCTCCCAGCTTGAGGTACTGGTCTGGTGTCATCCCTTCTTTCCAGGTACGGCTGAGGTCATAACCAATATTGGAAGTGAATTGTCCTAAATTGATAGCACCTGCTTCTTGGATAGGCGGCATCTGGTTAAACGAAATGCTATCCCAATCAGGCAGCAAAACATCAGCAGCCCCAGAGCCGTCGTCTGACATTACTGAAGTCAGCACAGTCGGCAAATCACTGTCACCAACTCCCGCATCTCCTGCGGTTTGAGCAAACGCAACGGGTGCGATCGTGAAAAACTGAATCCCAATTAATAGACATGAAAATACCCAGGACAGCACCCGGGTAAATCGGCATTGCTGACTCATAACTGATGGAACAAACAAAAACAACGGATCTCAGTTCAAGCTCAGGTCAAACAAACCTACAGTTCTAACTGCTGCTGATCGTCATCCAGTACGTTGGATTGGGAATACCCTGGACGCTGATACCCCATCCCTTGGGGATTGGCGTTGGCAAATGTTTCCTGGTAAGGGGTATCAAACCAGTTCAGCTCGTACACGTTCTCGGTATACGGATTCTCAATCTGTTGGCTGTTCCAAGGATTGTCACCCGCGCCTAAACCAGACGATGCACCTTCACCGTAGAAGTTGGGATTAGCTCCATATCCAGGAGCAACAAAGTTGGGAGTTTCACCATAACCATTCCCACCATATCCCTCAGCAGTTTGTTCATAACTATTCTGCTCAGGTTGGTTGTAACCAATTCTGTACTCAGACTCAGACATAACATCTCCAATTGCTAAAACTACGTTTTGACGTTGTTGTAAAACTCTTTAGAAATTTGTTCAGAAAGTAATCGTCAAGCAAGAGTATATTTATTACTTTCCGAAACAAATTCACGCTCATAGAAGAGGCTGTAATTTCATGTTAGAGCAACGCTTTCTAATTGGGGTTCAAATCAAAACTTTAAATCTAAACTAAGTATTAAAAATATTCATCAAGGTCTGAAAAACCTTTGTAGCAAACGCTTTTTAGGATTAGAAATACATTTAAAACTTTGATTTTAACCAGCAAGCATTACAAAATTACTAAGTTATAGAATTGCAATTTTGTTAATGTATGAACTTATTAGATTACATATTTACAGAATCATGAAATTACAGCATTACAGATATGTGCGAAACCTAATCAAAGAACACCTTAAACAACTCTATAGGATACTGCTACCGCAAATTGTTTGAGCGTTTACTCAAACACAAATTCAAGCTGCCATAATGCATACCTTCTATGGCTACGATCATTCCGTCCCTTCCTCAACACCTACAACCTCTATACAACAACCTTCTTCAAAATCCTCCCTACGGCTTCTTTCCCTCTTCAGCCCAATTAGTTCGACGGATTCTCCGTTACGCACAGATCCAGGCTGGTCTAGAAATACTGGAGCCTTCCGCAGGAAGCGGTGTACTAGCAAGAGCCGCTCGCGCGTATGGCGCAATTGTCGATGTCATCGAACTTGACCCAAGACTTCAAACCTTGCTCATCCAGCAGGGATTTAACTTGGTAGGAAGTAACCTCATGACAGCGACCCCTACTAAACTCTACCCACGAATCATCGCCAACCCGCCTTTTAGTCAAAGCGAGAATTTGCGGGGAACGGATATCAATCATATTCAGCGTATGTATCAGTATTTTCTAGCCCCTGGAGGCAGGCTGGTTAGCGTAGTTTCCAATTCGATGAACAAGCGGTACTGCCCACGAGCTGAAGCATTTCAACATTTCTTAGACAGAATTCCAGCAAACGTCTATGACTTACCTTTGGAAATATTTTGGGAAACGGAACGTCCTGTGACAGTCGAAGCATACCTCATCGTTGCCGAAAAGCCCTCATAAATCACCTGACAACGCAATGGACCTCACCACTCTTCCTCGTTATCCCGACGCATCGTACCGCTATATCACAACTGGTGACAATTTGAAGGCAGCCATTCAATCAATTGGACATCCCTCTGAAATTGGGATTGACATCGAAACCACTGGGATTGACCCGTTTACAGATGCCATTCGCTTAGTCCAGATTGCTGTTCAGAACATGCCGGTGTTGGTCATTGACCTAATGACAATTCCTCCTAAACAGTGGTCTCCCCTCAAGCGCTTATTGCAGAGCAACATCTTGAAGGTTGGACACGGACTCAAATTTGAAAAGAAATTTCTTGAAACAGCAGGGATCGGGTTCAACGGTCCCTTTTTTGACACAGAACTTGCTTTCAAAGTCTACCTGGCTGGGCGCAAAATCAGTGCTAGTCTACAATCTACCGTAGCCCGAATACTCAAACGGTTTCTCGACAAGACCGAACAGAAAAGCAACTTTCGCGGTACGCTCCGCAAGCAGCAACTACAGTATGGAGCAAATGACGCAGTTGCCCCTCTAGATCTGAAACCGATACTAATCGATCGCCTCCAACGTGGCAACGGAAAACTCTGGGCGATCGCTGAAGAACTAGAGTTCCCCTGCCTTGAGGTAACCGCAAACATGGAACTCAACGGTATGAAGTTCGACCACAACCGTTGGAAACGATTGGGCAAAGAAATCGAGCTTCGCCGTAGTTGTGCCAAAGCAATGGTTATGCAATTGCAGCGGGTGGATACTAACCAGCTCTCGCTACTACCTCAAATTACGGATACCGTTAACCCCAATTCCTGGCAGCAAATTCTCCCAGCTCTACAGGCAATGGGAATACCCATCCAATCCACTAGTGAACGAGAACTGACCCCTCACGCCCGCAAATATCCAGTTGTCCAAGCACTTCTCGATTACCGACACCTGAGCAAATTCACCAATACCCTGGCAGAAGGGCTTCCACAACATATTCATCCAGTTACTGGACGTGTACACGGCAACTGGTTTCAACTGGGTGCCCGCTCCGGACGATATTCATGCCAAAACCCGCCTCTACAAACAATTCCTCGCACTGACCTTGCCCGCAGATGCTTCGTTGCTGAACCTGGCTGGAAAATTATCAAAGCTGATTATTCCCAGATCGAGTTACGTATCCTAGCTCGGCTTTGTGGCGATGAACCACTCATCAAAGCATTCTTGACCGGACAGGATGTTCATGCCTTAACAGCCGCACTCATCTTTGGAAAATCGGTTGAGCACGTTACCCCAGAAGAACGAGCCGTAGGCAAAATAATTAACTTTGGCATTATCTACGGCATGGGAGCGAAGAAACTCAAGCAAACCCTGGAAAGCGATGCAAATTACTTCATTACCCTAAAAGAAGCCAGTCAATTCATTGACAACTTCTATGCGGGACATCCTCAGATCAAACGCTGGCAGGAACAGATTCGGCGGAATGTTTTCTATAAAGGCGGCAATGACAGTTATACGCTAGCAGGCAGGCGGCGAGTTTGGAAATGGAAGGACAAACCACCTATCAACGAAATCATCAATCACTCCGTTCAAGGGTCTAATGCCGACATTACAAAGCTGGCACTTCGGAAGCTCAATGAGCATCTCAAACGTTGCAGGTTATCCGCCAAGATCATCGCTGTTTTACATGATGAAATTGTAGTGGAATGTCCTGACGCAGAAGTAACTCAGGTTATCCCGCTTATAAACAAAGTCATGGTTCGAGCGGCTGAACGATGGCTAAAACCTATTCCGATCGCCGTCGATATCAAAGTAGCCAACAGTTGGGGCAGTGACTCGATGAATCTTACTAAATTCACTTGTGAGGTCTAGTGGTTGCGATCATCAATCCCCATACCATACCAAAGCGGACTCTGCTCCCACGATAGATATCAAAGCATGCGGAAACACTTGGTCGTCTTAGGTGCGAACCTTCGCCTCAGTCATAGAGAGCTTTCAATTCCAGATCGTTTACAACTACTATAGTCGGAATAGGTGAAGGGGCTAGCTTCGATCAAGACTATTCTACGAAAGTAGCAGCTAAAAAGAAACCGTTCAGAAAAACCGTATCGCGATCGCCCAGAGGGGTTAATCAAGACTCATAACCTAAGCATTAACTCTGACTTTAGAAGTCTAATTGCCCACAATCAAACCAACATGTTCAAACAAACTCTCACAACATTGGGGATTCTTGCTGTTACCCAAATAATCCTCCAACCCGTGCAGGCATCTCCAAAAATTCCTCCAACCTGTAATGCCGCTGTACAAGCGACTAAAACAGCTCTCAATCGTGGAAGCGTTCAGGTCACAGGTGTTTCCACACATCAAATTCGGGGATATCATAACAACCCAGCCCAATCGCCATTACGGCTCAGTCTCACAGTCAACACTCTTCCTAAAGCACCCAAGTTGTATCAGCGAGCAGCTAAATCATTGAACGGCTGTAAATCTATTGGCATGGTGACAATCGGACAGAGAAAGACAGGAGTTGTCGTAAACCTTGGAAAAATAGACGGTCAAATGAAACCATTCCGTTGTGCTGAGATTACGACTCCAACTGGCACTCTTCCTTGGGGATACGAGTTGTGCAGTTGGTAAAAATCAGCGATCGCCAAGCGGTTCATCCTAGCGATCGCTGATTCTTTCTTACAAACTAACTCACTGGTCAACAGCTAAGCAATTCAGAGTCACGCTACATTCTCTAATACGTCTCCAAATAACTCCTGGGGCGGAATGGCAAATCTTGATTGATCCGGTGCCGCAGCATTTCTGGCATAAGTCGCTTGATTAAGAATTTCGTACATCTGCTTTTCTTCTCGAATCATTGCCGGAGTAAACTTCCATCGCTGTTCCTGCAAGTCTTTGAGCGTGACTGTCAATTCCTTCGTCTGTATCCCCTGCTGTCTGTTGCGGTGATAGATAGCTTCAGCAGTTTTCCGTACCGCCTTACCAATTTCAGCAGGTGTGCAGAGCTTATAGTCGCGCAACAGCAATCGCCATTCCGTTTCAGTAAAGGGTGATACTCCTACAGATCCGTTGCTCGATCGCGCTAAGTTGCGAAACACTGGGAAGTACTTTGCCAAATGCAGGTTGAAGATGTCATACCGTGCTCCTTCTGTCGGTAATGCACAGAAGAAGATGTCATCGAAGCGGCGGATTAATTCAGCCGGTAACATCCCCAGTCGGTTCACTGTTGCGATCATGTAGATGGGATATTGGTGTTCCTGCATCCAGGTCAACAATTTTCCTGCCATTCGCCGTCCAACTCCACCATCAGCATTCGAGTCAAACCCAGCGAACGCTTTATCAAAGTCATCAAAATAAAGTACGCAAGGGGATAACGCCTCTGATAATGAGAGGATAAACCGCAATGTCCTATCGGGTTGACGAGTACCCAAAATCTGCCCCCAATCCACTGCTAACAGTGGGACTCCCATTTTTTGGGCTGCTAATTTTGCGCTCAAACTCTTACCTGTTCCTGGAGGACCCCAGAGGATCATCCCTTTGGGAAACTTCAATCCAAATCGTTCCGCATCGGGGTCCAGTAAGGATACAACCTTGCCTAGATCTGCTTCCAGCACCTCCAATCCACCTGCTGTTGGAACATCTGGTTCAGAAATAAACTCCAATCCCCGCCCCTTCAGCTTAGAGATTTTGTGGGACAGCACCGATGAAGCAAGCTGCTCAAGGGAATGAGCAAACGGCTGATATCGTGCCAAAACCAAATCAATTTCGCCCAATGGTAGACCCTGGGACGATCGCACTAGCTGTGAAAATGAACCATGATTCGCTTGGTCTAAGAATGAAGGATGGGCGCGACAAAAGGCTTCAATGGCTGCTTGTACCTCTTCTCGCCTCGGAAGTGGGAACTCTAACACCGGAACGTAAGGTTGTAGGTTCATTGATACTTGAACCGTATCTTCCAACAGCACCCAATATTGGGATGAGGAGCGTAGTTCTGCCTGGTAGTGAGCATTGAGGATTTGATAGGACTGGCGATCGCCAATATCACCATACTCATTCACCTGTAACGCTCCTTCCAACAGCACAATTCCAGAGGTATCTGAATCCAACAAGTACTGCATTACCGCAGTCCCATTGCTTAATTCAGAGCTTAAATCTAACGGTTCAAAAACGGTTTTATTACCTGACCACACCAACTGTTGCAGTTCAGAAAATCCAGGGTTCCATAGGTAAACTGGGAGCGATCGCTGATCACCCCAGAGGTGAAATTGATGTAGCACTCGCGCACGATCAGGGCTTTGAAACTCCAAACCCACCACAGCAGTCCCTTGATCAGCGAGTACTGACCAGTCATTGAACTGTCTCATACCATTCAATTTGCAGAAACTTCAATGCCGAATGCGATCTCTGACGGCATTTCCTTCACCTTAACGTCAATCTTCATTACAAGGGTTCCCAAACTTACAACTATGTGAAACTTCATAATTCAGAAGCAAAGTTGGGAAAGCAGAAATAGGCATTGCTGCCGCAATGTTGGAATTTTTGGAACGGAGGCAGCTACCGCCACTTTGAGAGAATTTCTCCTTCAGGTCGAAATCGCTGAAAGCCGCGACTGCGGCGTTGGAGTGAAAACCCAATCCAACAAGGAATTTAAGGGAATTATGGCAAAAGTTGCAACCAAACCTGCCTCTAACGGCAAAACCACCTCTTCTAATGGCACCACAAATGGCAAAGCAGCTGCCATAAAGGACACCAGTCTTTATGGGAAGCTGCGAGCGGCTATTTACAGTAGCCGTGCCTTTAGCCGTGCAAAACTGCCAATCAGTCCTGACGCAGAAGTGTAC
>JANRIN010000173.1:0-3653 GCA_033764965.1 Leptolyngbyaceae cyanobacterium bins.302
CCTCTACAGTGAATGGGCAACAAGGTAATGGATCGACAGGAAGAGGGGCTGTGAAGGCAAATGCAGATTACCAATGATGCCAACTTACCAGAGCCGTTGTATCAGGCAATCACGGCTCAACAGCAGCAGCATTCGGTGGGAGAGGCGGATATCTCCTGTACCCAGTTGATTGATGCACCACTGATTGCCTGGTTGTGGCGGAACTATGGCGATCAGGTGACCGAAGATGCGACTGATCGGCTGTGGGCGCTGTATGGCTCGATCGCTCATTCCATTCTGGAAGGGTACGCGGGGGTTGGGCATCATGTGGAGACGGAAGCGATCGCCACTGTGGATGGAATGCGGGTGTCGGGGCACCTGGATCTTTTGGTGATGCCGGACGGGACGATTCAGGATTACAAGTTTACGAGTGCCTGGACGGTGGGGGAGGCGAAGAAGCAGGGCAAGCCGGAATGGGAACGGCAATTGAACGTGTACCGCTATTTGTTGGAGCAGGATGCGCGGTTGAGTTTTTCTCCAGTCAAGCGATTAGAGATTGTGGCGATGCTCAGGGATTGGGGTCCGCGTCATGCTCAGGATGGACTCAAGCCGGTGGAGGTAATTTCGGTTCCTTTGTGGGAGCAAGATCGGGTGGAAGCCTATCTCAGGGAGCGAGTAAGGCTGCATCAGGCCATTGGTGACAACTTAAGGTCAGAGAACAATCGTCAATAGGCAAAAATACACGGTTTACTCCCCCTCAGTCGAAATGGCAAGGTCAGGGATTATCCATCTGCTGCTCCCGACAATGACCAAAGCAAAACGGATCAATCGAGACCATGCCCGCCAACAGCAACAACCTGGACCGGATAACGCCGTCATTGCAGCGGAGTTAGACCGCTTGCTCACCCCACTGGTGTTTGCCCAACAAAGTTACTACCGGACATTGGGGCTGCGTAGCCGGATTTTGAACTTACCGTTGATGGTGGCGCTCGTGCTGACCTTAATCTGGCGTAAAGTGCCGGGAGTGCAGGAACTCACCCGGATGTTAGCGCGGGAAGATTTGCTGTGGTGCAAAGCGACCAAGGTGAGCCAACAAGCCCTGAGCAAGCGCCTGTTATGTTTTCCGGCAGAGTTGTTTGAACGGGTGTTGTTGGAGTTATTGCCGCAACTACAACAGCGGTGGCACCAACGACAACGACGACCTTTGCCCCTGAGCGTGGCGTTTGCTCAAAAGCGGTTTGAGCGGATATGGATAATTGACGGCTCCACTCTCGAAGCCTTGTTTCGTAAACTCGATAGCTTACAAGAGCAACCCATTGGGGTATTAGCAGGCAGGATGGCAACGGTGGTCGATTTGGTGAGTCGCTTACCCGTTGAGGTGTGGTTCAACGCCAATCCCAAAGCCCCTGACCGTCACTTTCAAGCCAACTTACTGCAAATTCTCCAGGCGAAAACCTTGGTGATTATGGACAGAGGGTTCTATCACTTCGAGTTCTGGCGCCAACTCATCGAGCGCCAAGTTGACTTCATCTGTCGCTTACAAGCCAAAGCATCCTATCAAGTCGAACACGTCTGGAGTGATTTACCTCATCTCAAAGACCACCAAATACTCTTGGGAGTCAAGCGCAAGAGCGCTCCCCAAGTCAAGGTTCGCTTGGTTCAAGTCAAGGTTGGTTCCACCTGGCGCAGTTACCTCACCTCGGTTCTCGACCCCCACCAGTTGCCCCCGTTTGTCGTAGCGGACTTGTATCGTCGTCGTTGGCGCATTGAAGAAGCGTTCTTAGTGGTCAAACGCTTACTGGGTCTGAGTTATCTTTGGACGGGTTCGATTAATGGGGTGAAACTGCAACTGTGGGCAACGTGGTTGTTCTACGCGGTGTTAGTGGATCTCGGCGATGCCGTGGCAGATGAAGTGGGGGTACCGTTCGACCAAATCTCGCTAGAAATGCTCTACCGAGGGTTGTACCATTTCTCCACTGCCGTGAAAAACGGCAAAGCGAGCGATCCCGTCTTGTATTTTGCTGCACCGGAAAATCAAGACTTACGGGTGGTTAAACCGCGCAAATCCATTGCCCCGCCTGATTTGTCGCCATTTCCCAAAAGACTCTTGACTTTTGCTTCATCTTCTTAAGTTGTCACCAATGGCATCAGGCAGCTTTTTCCAAAGAGATACCGCCTCAGTGTTCACCGGAGGAGCGGTGGGCAACGCCAACTACCTATGCCATCGTCAGACCAGGACGAAAAACTGCCGTGAAGGTGTTTCAGGACAGGGCTGAGGCAACAGCATGGCAGCAGTCTCCGGCAGATACCATTGAGGTGAGACCTGGGGAGAATAAACGCTGTCTCAACTATTGTCCCTTTGGCAAACAAAAACTCTGTCCTTATGTGGCTGGGTAGAGCTAGGAAGGGGGCGATCGCAACAAGCTAAAAGTTTATATGGTTTGAAATCCTATCGTACAAAATCGGAGGAAGGGGCGATCTCACAGATGAAATGAAAAGTTTGTATGGTTTGGAATTCTACCATACAAACTTTGAGTCGCGGACGCTCAGGCGGGGCTGAAAGCTGCCTCTCCGATTAGCCCTCTCTGGGTAAGAGGCACAATGGAAAAAGAGTGCTGCGACCAATGATGACTCATACCCTGCTGCTTGACCCCCAATCCGGTTCGACTCAAGAGGCTTTCCATGCCAGTCTTCCTCCAGATTTGGCTGACCAGTTAGACCAGGTGATGCAGCGAGATCGCTCCTTCTTCCTCCAACACCCTGATCAAGATTATTATGTTCGTCTGATTACTCCAGTGGAGATTCTGGAGGGACAAGTTCTGGGCAAAGAGGTGCATGAACAGGCACGGGTGTTGGTGGGGGAGGTGGTTCCAGGGAGCCGTATCAGGTTGACGATTCTCGACGACCTACCACCCCCAGTCGAGGAGTTTAGAGCCATTCAGCAGCAGTTGCGGCACGAGATGGGGGCGAAGGCTACAACACTCAAAGACCGCATTCAACACAATCAAAAAGCCCGTCCGAAGGCAAAGGGATTCGGTGCGAAGAAGTAGGGGCGATCGTACTGCAACTTATCCTTGTAGATTGGTTATTTTCTTATTCTTATTGTTTTCTTATTGGAATGCGATACAATAGAATAAGTTTACTCACTCCCCTATGGATGCTTCCCTCCTTCATCATGCAGCCACTCAAGCCAAAACGGGCTGGCTCCAACAGGCACTCACAGACCTGTTGCCGCAAGTGTCGGCTCTAACGACTGAATCTCCAGGGTGGGAGGAAATCGCTTCAAATTGGGCAACGCAAATTGATGGGCTGTTTCAAGAGAAGAAACTCACCACGCCGGGGCAGCAGAAAAATCGGCGCACTGATATCGCTAATGCCCTCAGAATCATTGACCCCAATCATCCTGTCATTCCGTTTGTATTGCTGCCCTCTGAGGTCTACACCCAGTTGAACAATGAGCAGGCATCTCGTCTCAATGCCCGTGAAAATAAGTTCTTTTCCACTAAGCAAGCTGATGAACTGGTAGCGCGGGCGATCAAGCTGCTAGACAGTGATGAACCAGATGAGGTGGCGGCGGGGCTGGCAGTATTGGTCGGTCGCCGCATTAGTGAGATTTTAATTTCTGGGTTTAAACCCAAACCGGCTTACAGTTTACTGTTTTCGGAGGCGGTCAA
>JANRIN010000177.1:0-3817 GCA_033764965.1 Leptolyngbyaceae cyanobacterium bins.302
TACCATCATGATTCTGATCAATCTGCCACTGGCACTGATAGGAGGCATTTTTGCACTCGCATTGACAGGTGGAGTGCTGTCGATCGCCTCATTAGTCGGATTCATCACTTTATTTGGTGTAGCCGCCCGAAATGGTTTGCTGCTCGTCGATAACTACAATCAGAAACTCAAAACTGGAATGCCGTTAAAAGATGTATTGATTGAAGGATCTCAAGAGCGGTTGATTGCTATTTTAATGACCGCTCTTGCCACCGCTTTAGGTGCAGTTCCGCTGGCAATTGGCGGCGGTCCAGGCAAAGAAATGTTGCAGCCCTTATCAGTCGTTTTGCTAGGAGGACTATTCACCTCCACAGCACTAACCTTACTCGTCATCCCTGCCCTGTACTCCCTGTTTGGTCGATTCCTGGTGCCCAAACAAAAAGATGATGAAATTCACCTAACAGACTTAGGCGGTGGAGAAGTCGCTCCCTGAGCTATGCCATTAGTCAAAACCGTTGTAGAAACAGAATTTTTACCGCACTTTTGTCGCTGTAGGACACTACATCACAGGGGGCATAACCGATGCAACTCAAAATTATCCAAACCACCATCTTCAAACAGACAACAGAAGATTCTGCTAAACTCCCACCTCAAGACAAAGTATCAGTTGAAGCGGGCAAGGTGTTTGCTGTTCACTCCTGGAAACTGGTGAATTCCACTCACCTCAGGGTTGCCTTATTAAAGGATAAATTGGGTAATCCTGAACGCACCACCTGGTATGCGTTTGTCAACCACATTCAGTTAATTAACAGTCAGGGAAAAGTGGTTCCGCTCAAGCAAGACGTTCCCCCTGCCCCTGGCGGGTTGCCACCGACCAAAACGCTGGTGATTCCCTATAAAAGTCAACTGGACAATGCACTCAACCCAACCGGAGCGTGTAACGTCACCTGCTTTGCAATGGTGATGGCGTACTTTCAAATCAAAGGGCAAATGGGTGTTGGTCAATTGGAAGATGAACTTTACCGGTTTATGGAGAGCAAAGGGTTGAGCCGTCATGATCCAGAAGATTTAGCCAAGATGGCAAGTCTTTTTGGACTCAAGGATGAGTTTACGACGCGGGGAAAGTTGTCTGATATTCGTAAGGCGATCGCAGAAGGCAAACCCTGCATTATTCACGGCTATTTCACCAGCTTTGGTCACATCATTGTCGTGCGAGGCTACAATCAAACGGGCTTTTTTGTCAATGATCCTTATGGTGAATGGACTTCCAGCGGCTACAACAACAACGCCTCTGGCGAAAACTTGCACTACTCTAACGGATTGATTCAAAGTAAGTGTTCACCAGAGGGAGACGACTTCCTCTGGCTCCATCGCCTGTCCAAAACTTGAACCGATTCCAAAGCACTTCTGAGGATTCCCTGTTATGCGAAAACCCCGTTCTGTTCCCTGGATACACCGCTGGTCTCGCCCCTTAATGGCAGGAATTGCCGCGATCGGTGCAGCAGTCACCGCTTATCTTACAATTACCAGGCTAACTGGAGATCCCACCGCCTGTCCAACTGGAGGCTGTGATGTGGTGCTTTCCAGTCCCTATGCTACCGTGTTTGGCTTGCCGCTTGCGCTGTTTGGTTTTCTTGCCTATGCCAGCATCATCGGGTTTGCGATCGCGCCTCTGCTAGTGAATGCTCCAGACCAGAAGCAACTGCGTTCTACTTTGGAACGTTGGACTGGGCTGCTACTGTTCATCGGCGGAACTGCCATGATGATCTTTAGTGGCTACTTGATGTATCTACTGACCTCTGAAATCAAAGCAGTTTGCATCTATTGCGTTGGATCAGCCGTCTTATCCACCAGTCTGTTTGTCCTGTCTATCATTGGTCGAGATTGGGAAGAAGTTGGACAACTATTTTTTACTGGAATCATCGTTGGCATGATTGTACTGGTTGGCTCCCTGGGTATGTATGCTAATGTCAAAAATCCCCAGGTTGCCAATGAACCCGGTACGATCGCCGTTACAACGTCTTCCGGCGCAGCCGAAATCTCTCTGGCACAGCACCTTAAGCAGACTGGAGCCAAGATGTATGGAGCTTTTACCTGTCCTCACTGCCAAAATCAGAAGGGGCTTTTTGGCAAACAAGCTGCTGATCAATTGAATTACATTGAGTGCCATCCTCAAGGTAAAAATGCTCAACCTGACCTCTGCACCTCAGCAGGGATTCAAGGGTTTCCAACTTGGGAGATTGGCGGCAAACTCTATCAGGGCGAGAAAACGTTGAAAGAACTGGCTGATTTGTCAGGTTATCAAGGTTCTCGAAATTTTCAGAACCAATCGCTAGAGGGGCATTAGATGGCAAATGTCAGAGGGATAAGTGATGGTACGTGGGAATGAGGAGAGTTCTAACACCCAAGATGCCGCACAGCGACGCACGCTTCTACAAGTTCTACTGCTCAATGCCGGACTTGCCGCTGGTCTCCTGATTGCTGGTTTATCGGCTGATTCCAGTGCTCTGATTGCCAATGCGCTTGACAATACCTCCGATGCTTTTGTCTATGGCATCAGCTACTACGCGGTTCCCCGATCGCAACGTTGGAAAACGATCGCCGCGTTAGTGTCTGGTGTACTTCTACTGATCCTTGCTGTCAGTGTTGCGATCGATGTCATCCACCGATTTACCACAAGTACAGAGCCGCTTGGTCCAGTGATGATCGCGATGGCTTTCGTTGCTACAGCTATCAATGCGCTATGCATCAAGCTGCTGGCTCGCGATCGTCGTGGAGATTTAAATCTCCGTGCTGCCTGGACATTCAGCATCAACGATTTTGTTTCTAATCTCGGCATCCTGATCGCGGGAGCGTTAGTATTTCTAGTTGGGCAGAGCTGGCCCGACCTCGTTATTGGTTTTGCGATCGCCGCCGTTGCAGCTTACGGTGGCATCGAGATTTTGCGAGATGCGATTCGTTCTCGAAGCAGTAACAGCAGTAGCAATCGTAATTGATGCGTTAAAGAACCTGTTGAGGAGTTTGGTTTGATCCAGCAATGGTTTAACCGTCAGAGTGGTGATCAGTGCGGGTTACTTGGTCACTATTCGTGGAAGCCTTCAATCTGATGATCGATACTATTTCGGCTGGGATTGAGCCGCTGGCGGTTCGTATTTATCTTGCTGAGTTAACCTTGCCAACGGGTATCCCAGCGATGTCTTTCTAACGCAAGTTACGGAAGGACTACATACTCGTTTCAGCATTGAACACACCACTCTCCAAATTGAATCCGGCGCTCCAAATTATCCCTGCACTCAAGCGCCCGATGACCTCGTGTAGATGCTTTCATATCTTGCAAATCGCTAAAAATTTCACGTTGTTTTCATTCCGCTCCTTTAGAGTGAGAATTGGTGCCTGTGGGTTTTCAGGATGGTATTAAAACTGCCTTAACCGGAACCTACAGGTTTTGTGTGGAGAAGCAAGGATTAATGATGCAATTTGCTCGATGTGTGGCGGTGATGAGTGTTAGTACGGCAATTAATCTCAGTGCAATCCAAATCGCTCTTGCCGAAAGGATTTCGAGTACATCTCAACCTTCTGCAAAACCGACTCTCAATCAAGCAACTCAGCAAACGACTCCAACTTCCGGTTCATCGCTCAACCCTGACTCCAATCCATTGCAACTGCCTACAAAACCGGATGAGGTCAGGCTACAAGGAACTCAAGCCATTACATTACAAGAGGCGATCGCTCTAGCAGAGCGTAATAATCGAGATCTCCAAGTGGCAGAACTGACCCTGAAGCGCGGGCAGGCAGCATTACGACAGGCACGAGCCGCATTGTACCCAACTCTGGCAGG
>JANRIN010000178.1:0-5397 GCA_033764965.1 Leptolyngbyaceae cyanobacterium bins.302
ATGACCGATTCGACCGCAAAGGAAGCCCTGGAGATCCTCCAGGCTCTTGTATCTCGCCCGTTTGAAGAGTGCATCCCGGTGGGGCGAGATTTTCCAACCCTGACCACTCAACACAGCATCTATGCCGTCAGACATCGGACAGATGGACTGTTATACATTGGTAAAACTCAGAACCCCAAACAACGGTTTACGAATGGGCATAAGGCGTTAGTCTGGTCGTGGCTGGAGCATTACAACCCGCAGGATGTCAGGATTGCCGCCTACCCACTCGATTACTACCAATGGGCAGCGTTATCATTAAGTCTAGAAACGTTGATTATCCAGGCGACCAAACCGCCATTCAACGCCAAAATTCCGATGAGGGATTGATCATGCAAGCCGCGAAAACCATTCACCATCTCGATGCTGAAACCGCGAGAGCCTTTTTAGACAAACTCCCCGAACACATCCGGTTAGCATTGTTCGCTCGTGCCGCCGAGATCAATTACCCCGTCGAAGCGGTACTGGAATCTGCGATCGCAGCCTCCCTTGACCCCGACTCCTTAAGCTTTGTGGATTGTCAGCCCATGCCGTCTGGCATAGAAAGCATCGCAAGCTAATATACTTGATCTACTCTCATGAATTGCACCCTAAAAAAGCCTCCTGGTCATCGTGGGAGGCTTTTTGCTGCTGAATTGACTAGATTTCTATTCCCTTGCTATCCGAAACGCAATCACCTTCAAGATCTCCCCTAACTGTTGTCGGTTCATCTGGTTGACCTGCCAAAGCAGGGACTCGATCGGTTGATTCGTTCCAATCACCGTGCTGAAATCATACTGCTGTAGCAATCGTTTCAGCAGAGCTACCCTGTCTTCTGTCGAGAGTGAGGCAATACTCGACAAAACTTCATCCAGAGGAATCGATCGGCGGGCGGTCGCCGCGATTTGAAGCTCTGTTCTATTCATTTTGCGAAATTTATATCTCCGTACCTAGATGCACTGACTGCAAGACTGTGCTTGTAGTTCAGAACACACTAACATCTCTACGCGGAAATAAGCTGTTGTGCTTTACCTTTCTGTAACTTATCCGCGATCGCGGACAGCAAAATCGCTAACTCCATATCATCCATCACCTCAATTGAAGCTTTGAGGGATGCCGGACTCACGCTGAGCAGTTGGAAGAAGTATGTCCGTGCCTCAGAGGGCAGCGTATCCAGAATTTTTTCTAGTGAATCACTATAAATTTGCTGTTTCCCATTACGGAAACGGCTGATCATTCGCTGGCTCACGCCCGATCGCTCCGCTAGCCAGGTAGCAGAGATCCCAAATTCGTCAATGGTTCGATCTAGAGCTTGCGAAATTTGCATAACTTTTTGATCCAAAAATCAAAAGCTGGTATAAATTTGAGCATATGCTCAAAAAATGTTGATTCTCCACCATCAGTATAACCCGACTCTTTCAGCAAGAGCGATTTCTTATGTCACACCCCACTGAGATGTTTACCCATTAGGAACCTTAGACCGTCAATCTAATCAGGCAGCTAGGCTATGACAACAACTCTCCAGCGGCAGCAGATTAGCGAACCACAGCCCCAAAGTGAGATGGGTCGGAAACTGTGCGAAACGTTTCCTTACCTGTGGCAAGCCATTCTAAGCCCAAACGAAACCCCTGCACAATGGCAAACCATCACAAAATATCCCCTCCGCCCACGGGTGCTCTGGCGGTACTGGCAGGATCCCGCTCAACTGGTCGGAGTCCGGTTTGATCACACCACCCGCTACGGGATGCTTGATATCGATCGCCACAGTCCGTATCACCCCGCCCAGGACACCACCGCCCTACCCCTGATTCGCACCGCATTGGAAACCATTGGCATTGCTCGATCGCTGCTAATCCGGTCTAGTTTCTCCGGTGGATTACACCTCTACTTGCCCTTGCCGGAAGCGGTGCCAACCTTTGGACTCGCCCTCGCGCTCAAGCAATGCCTTGAAGCCCAAGGGTTTGTTGTAGCTCAGGGCAAGCTGGAAATCTTCCCAAATTGCAAGGCATACGCCAAACCCGGCACTTACATCGAATACAATGCCCATCGCCTTCCCTTACAACCAGCCTCTGGTTCCTGCCTCCTGGATGCCGACGGCAACCCCCACAGTGAAGACTTAGAGCCGTTTTTCCAACAGTGGGACACTGCCAGCGCTGGACAAGATATGGAGGAACTCCAGCACGCGATCGCGACGGCGCGCACCAACCGCAAAGCCAGGTCATACCGAAAAACCATTGTGACCGAGTGGCAGCAAGACTTAAAGGATGAAATTCAAGAAGGCTGGACAGGGCACGGGCAGACCAACCATTTACTCAAAACCATCGCCTGTTATGGGGTTGTGTTTGCCGCATTAGAAGGCGATGCCTTGACGGATTATGTAGAACGAACCGCGATCGCGTCTCCAGGCTATACCCAGTGGTGTCAACACCAGCATGAAATCAGACTGCGATCGCAGGTATGGGCACGGGCAGCCGAAAACTACTACTGGAAAATCGGCGACATGCCAAAGCGCTCCGGCAATTTCCCCGTTGAAGCCAGCAATAACATCATCCCCTTCAATACCGCGAAGTCAGAGGATGCCCGAAATCGCATTCGAGAAGTAGTGCAACGCCTGGACGCATTGGGTACTCTACCGGAAACCATCACAGCACGGGTCAATGCGATCGTGGCGCAAGGCATCAGTTCCAAAACCCTCTATCGTCACCTAGATCTTTGGCACCCGGAACACCTCTTTCAAGATCAGAGTAAAATACCCGGCTGTGAAACGGTTTCCGCGATCTCACGACTCGATTCTGATCTGAGTGACGATCCGCCAAACCCCCCAGAAGACAAGGAATTTTACACCTTAGATGATTTTATGAAGGGTAAGGCGTTAACAGGCTGTTTTTCTCTCTCACCTTCTTCTAATTCCGACCAGCACCCCCCACGCCTCGCTGTTACCGAAAGTGTCACACTATTTCCCGATGAAAATAGCTTACAACCCCCTCTAATAGAGACTTTGGGAAATCTAACTGGCACATCCCCCGGTTTTCCACAGGTCAATGCTACGCCCAGGCAAGGATGAGAGCGCCGATGACAGACCCGATGATTCAGAAACTCGAATTGCTCAGCGCTGACTATCCCATTCCCGATCCAACGTGGGACTATGCCGACATCTGGAAACAGGTGGTTATCCTCCAGCGCTGCGCCAATGCGTTGACCGAACTCTTAGCGCAAACGGAAGAGGCATCTCCGGAGAGCGATCGCTTAGTTCGACTTTACCTCTCTACCATGCGTGACACTGTGAACCACGTTTTGGCAGATAACCCCTCACCCTACCTACTTGACCATAGCCAGGGCGGAGTCTATCGAGTGAACCGCGATCGCTGACCAATTAGTCTCGCCTGAGCTTGTTATGATTTCGCGGGAGGTTTGCGCTTGCGCTGAGTGGATTGGGTCGCTTTGGCTAACCGATCCTGCGCTTCCTTGTTGACTTGCCGAGCGTGGCTAGTCCCCATATTGGATGCGAACCCTCCAGCACTGGTCGCGATCGCCTGGTCAATTCGCCCCTGGAGTAAAAGAACAACACTCATTGCTTGCAGTCCACAAAAGGTCGTAATCCCCAGGCAAACAAGCCCAAAGGAGACAGTTGCCTGTCGCATATACAGCTTATGGGTCGCCTGTTTGGGGCTGTAGGTGACGGTTTTTCTTGTCCTTCCTCCCTGCGGACGAGAGGGCTTTTGAGACTGAGCAGCCTTGCGGACAGGTTTACGATTCCCTTCAGGATTGCTATTCGGTTGATTCGACATGCTATTGTCCTAATTACAAGAAATTATTGATTCCCTAGTTTGATGGCAGCGATTGCCGCCGAACTGGGGACTTTTTGTTGGCTGGAGTCTCTAGATAGAGCGAATGTTCTATTTAGAGAACCCAGTTATATCACCAAATACTCTGAAAACGGTGCTCTACACCAGTTATAGAGTACTTTAGTCTTATAAGATTCACAGTCTACACCATCTATAGCGATAACTCTTTTTGAAAGGGTCTTTAGGGGTTCACAATGCGATCGCACTGGAGATACAGCGCATGGACTTGATCGCGTCTGTTCATTTTTAGTGCCTACAAATCATCTTGCTCGTATTAGTACGGAGTCTTGTCTCACCCAAAAATCTTGCTTCTACAAATGGATGATTCAAGAGTTACCCTACTATTCAATAAATCAACTGAAATTTGGAATTCGGGTCTTCGGGTCTTCATCAACTCTTCACCCGAATTCTGGTGTCTTCTCGGACGAAAACTTCTACGCTGTTTCCATAATATGGGCGGTGACGCTTGAAAAATTATCAGTATGGATAGTCAAAATTCGGTAGTCGAGCACCAGATTCGCCCGGACGACTTGATGGCGGAACTGGGGATTAAGAAAGACGCTTACTATGCCTATCTCAAGTATTTGGGGCTGAAAGCTGAGAAGGATTCAAATGGTAATGCGTTCCTTACAGATGAGCAGGCTAATGCTGTCCGTGCGCTCCGTTCTCATGTGCAGATAACTGGGAAAATGGACGGGTTTCTTAACAGTCGTGGTGGGTTGGCAGTGGCAGATACACCGAGCCTGCTGGATGGGTCGGCGGCTGTAGAGGAGCCTAGTCCGCAACTGGATGACCAACTGGACGACCTGATCCGGGCGGCGGCGGAGTTGAAGGGGCAACAGTTGGTGATGCCGCAGCTCGTGATTCGGGAGTTAGCTAACCGGATGACCTACGATGATTTGCCGGAAGACATTAAGGCAAAGGTGGAGACGGTGCGGGAAGCGGCTAGCCCAAAGTATCAACCCGCCCAGTTAGCAACCGACCTGCTCAATCGGTGGCGAGATCGCCAGAGTCCGGTGCAGGCTGCATAGATTCTGCATCATTTGAAAAAGCCAGCGCTGCGATCCAATCGGGTCACAGCGTTTTGGTATTAGGGGAAGCTGGTAGCGGGTTAGATGAATTCTCCAGGGCGTTGTATGACCACTGTGGCGGCGCGTTCAATTGTGCGATCGCGACCTATAAGGGCAGTGGCAAAAAGTTTTTTGAAGCGATCGCGGAACAGTTGGACATCCCCACCGAAGTCACCGACGACAACGGCAAAACGAAGGCGCTCACAATGGATGGGCTGAAGGAAGAGATTGCCCAGAATGTGAATGAGGATACCCTGCTGATCTTCCCAGAGGCGAAGCGGCTGACGACGGGAATTCGCTACTGGCTGGAAGACTTGATCGATGCTGGGGTGAAGGTGGTCTGTCTGGCTTCTGTGAACCCTGGACGTGACATTTTTCTAGGGATGCTGGAGATTGAGCTTGACCTCCCCAGCGATCGCGCCATTCGGCAGGTGATGGAGTCGGAGGCACAGCGCCAGGGCATG
>JANRIN010000236.1:0-41709 GCA_033764965.1 Leptolyngbyaceae cyanobacterium bins.302
CGTTATGCCAACGAGTCTAAAGTGGCGCGGATCATCTACGTCAACAAGCTCGATCGCACCGGGGCAGACTTCTATCGCGTGGTGAAGCAAGTGGAAACCGTCCTGGGTGCCAAGCCAATGGTCATGACGTTGCCGATCGGCGTTGAAGATCAATTCGTGGGCGTGGTTGATCTTCTCACCCGTAAAGCCTGGGTGTGGGATGATTCCGGCGATCCCATGAGCTATAAGATCAAAGACGTACCTGAAAATATGCAGGACGATGTCGAGTCTTATCGTGAAGCGCTGATCGAATTGGCAGTCGAGCAAGACGACGAACTGATGGAAAAGTATCTCGAAGGCGAAGAACTCACCATCGACGAGATCAAAAAGTGCATCCGTAAGGGCACTCGCGATATGTCCTTCTTCCCGACCTACTGCGGTTCCTCCTTTAAGAATAAAGGGGTGCAGTTGGTGTTGGATGCCGTTGTGGATTACTTACCAAATCCAATGGAAGTGAATCCTCAACCGGAAGTTGACCTGGAAGGGAATGAAACGGGTGAGTTTGCGATCGTGGATCCGAGTCGTCCCCTGCGGGCACTGGCATTCAAGATCATGGACGATCGCTACGGAGCGCTTACCTTTACCCGTATCTACTCTGGCAAATTGTCCAAGGGTGACACCATTCTGAATACTGCTACGGGCAAAACCGAGCGGGTGAGCCGTCTGGTGGAAATGCACGCTGACTCTCGCGAAGAGATCGAATCGGCTCAAGCGGGTGACATCATTGCGATCGTGGGGATGAAAAATGTCCAGACTGGACACACCCTTTGCGATCCCAAAAATCCGGCAACATTGGAACCGATGGTGTTCCCTGAGCCTGTGATTTCCATCGCCGTCAAACCCAAAACCAAGGGGGGTGACGAGAAGATGGCGATCGCCCTGCAAAAAATGGTGCAGGAAGATCCCTCTTTCCACATGGTGACGGATGAGGAAAGCGGCGAAACCATTCTGAAAGGGATGGGTGAACTCCACCTCGACATCAAAGTGGATATCCTGAAGCGGACTCACGGCATCGAAGTGGAAGTGGGTAAGCCGCAAGTAGCTTATCGTGAATCCATTACCCGCCGAATTGAAGACAGCTACACCCACAAGAAACAGTCGGGTGGTTCTGGTCAGTACGGCAAGATTGATTACATCGTTGAACCAGGTGAAGCCGGATCGGGCTTCCAGTTTGAGTCTAAAGTGGTGGGTGGTGCAGTTCCCAGAGAATTCTGGCCCGCAGTCGAAAAAGGTTTTGAAAGCAGTATCGGCAAAGGGGTGCTGGCTGGCTTCCCCTGTGTGGATCTGAAGTTCACCTTAATAGGCGGCGGCTTCCACCCGGTTGACTCCTCTGCGATCGCCTTTGAAATTGCCGCTAAAACCGCTTATCGCCAATCCATTCCCAAAGCGGGTCCTCAGTTGCTCGAACCGATCATGAACGTGGACGTGTTCACGCCTGAAGACTACATGGGCGATGTGATTGGTGACTTAAACCGTCGTCGTGGCATGATGAAATCCCAAGAACCTGGGGTAACAGGTGCTCGGATCAAAGCCGATGTCCCGCTCAGTGAAATGTTTGGCTACATTGGCGATCTGCGTACCATGACCTCTGGTCGAGGACAGTTCTCCATGTCGTTCTCCCACTACGCACCCTGCCCCACCAACGTGGCAGAAGAAGTGATTAAGGAAGCGAAAGAACGCCAAGCCGCCTCATAGTTGATAGCCCGGAGAGATGCGATCGCATCTCTCCGGGGCTTACCATCCACTGACCTTTGTGATGGATCTAACCACCGTTCGTACAGAAGTTATTCTGAGTCAAGCCCAAACCAGTCTGGGTTATCACACTCTGGAGCAAAATCCTCAGCCCGGAGGCTACCTGGATATTGAGGGGCAAACCTATCAAATTTTAGAGCGCCGACATCGATATCGCTTCAAGGCAGGACGCTATCAGCTCCATCATGTCGCGCTGTATGTGCAAAAGTCTCAAGTTCCCGACGATCGCCGCTTGCTGGATGGGCATTGGGTGATTGGAGACGCTAGTTGTTCCTACAATGCACTCTCGCCAGTGTTGCGGTGTGCGGTAAATCCTATGGGTCCCTGCGATCGCTGCTTTCACTACCAGCCCTTAGAATGATTGTGTTTGCATAGCTACGTAAGACGCTGTTAGTCAACGCCGTAATGCACCAGTTATCCTTGCTGTGGCTATGGTGCGTTATGCTACCGCTAACGGCACCCTACGGTCATGCCAAGTCTTTTGTTGTTGGATGAGCGGACGGAACGTGTTAAGCGGGGAAAAGTTCCTGTACCGTTGATTAGAATTTGCAATAATGCAACCGCAGCGTTTCATCCGGATTGAGGCTTGCAGCCAGAGTTACAGACGAAAGTAACCTCCTCTCAGTCTTAAGATGAATATGCTCTCTCCATTGCGATCGGCAGTGATAGCCGCGATCGCCCTATCTCCTTTCGGCATGATTCAGGCAGCCCAGGCAGCACCAGGCTCGATCGTGGTGCCCACCATTCCCAGCACTGGATCACCCACCGTTAGCTATCCCTCCCCCTCTCGACCCAACGCTCCATCTGTGGTTGTCCCTATCTATACACCGGGCTACCCCAGCTACCCGTCTACCTATCCGCCCACCTACCCCACCACTCCTGGACGCAATCCCACACCAACTCCGCCCCAACCCAGTCGCCCAGTTGTGACCAATCCTCCCTCCCAACCTGCTACGGGGGGCTTAATTTACCGGGTTGTGGTGATGAATGGCTCCGATTCAACCCAGCAACAGGTGAAAAATGTGGTGCCGCAGGCATTTCGCACGTCCCTGAACGGACAACCGATCATTCAGGCGGGGGTGTTTCGGGAGCAAAGCAAAGCCGCAGAATTGCAACGAACCTTAAACCGCAACAATTTGCAAGCCACGATTTTAACCGGACAGGCATCGGAAATTCCGGTTACGCCGCCTCGCGTTGATCCGCCTGCATCGAATCCCGGCACCAATCCTCTGCCCTCCGTTCCTCGTAACGGCACAGTTGTTGTGATCGATCCGGGTCATGGTGGGGGAGATCCGGGCGCGGTGGGGATTGGTGGCATTCGAGAAAGCGAAATTGTGCTGGATATTTCCAAGCAGGTGGTGTCTTTGTTGAAGCAGCAAGGCGTGGAAGCCGTGCTGACTCGTAGCAGCAATCAGGAAATTGAACTGGAGCCACGGGTGCAATTTGCAGAACGGGCAGATGCGGATGTGTTTGTGAGTATTCACGCCAATGCTTTTGATGCCAGCCGAACTGATGTGAATGGGATTGAAACCTATTACTATTCGGGTGGCAGTGGGCAACCGTTGGCAAGGGCAGTGCAGGATAGTTTGCTGCAAGAGTTGGGTGCCCGCGATCGCGGCGTGAGAACGGCAAACTTCTATGTGATTCGGTACACGTCTATGCCTGCAATTTTGGTGGAAACTGGATTTGTCACGGGATCAGAAGATGCCGCCCGACTCAGTAGCGCATCGGGACGCAGCCGCATTGCTAAAGCGATCGCCCGTGGTATTTTGCAATACTTGCGGTAGGAAAGCAAGAGGAGTGCATTAAACTTCTGATAGGTTAAATATGACCGTTTTCAGAAGGGGCGCGACTTTTATGATTCAGTACATTCGCTCAACTGTCCTACCCTACGTGCGGTCTACGATTCTGCCTGCAAAGCCTGTCCAGCTCATCATCAAGACAGGGATGAAGTGGGATCAGGATAATTGCCCCGGCATGGCTGCCTCCCTGTCCTACTACGCCCTTTTTTCTTTGTTTCCGATGTTGCTGGTGGTTCTCAGTATCATCGGTTCATTTTTAGGTCCAAGCACGGAAGCATTTCGGACGATCGCAGAAACCACCCAGCGATATTTACCAGCAGAAGTGTATGAATTGATTAAAGGCACGCTCATCTCGCTGAACGAAAACAGCGTGGGTGCCGGAATTATTGGGTTTGGCATTTTGTTGTTTACTGCCAGCGCGATTTTCAACATTTTGAGAGGGTCAGTGAATCGGATCTGGCGATCGCCCAGTCGGGTGTCTGAGGTGGGATCGGTGCCCAAGATGGTGCTGTTTTTCCTGGCAAATCGGCTTTTCTCGTTTTTGCTGGTGTTTGGCGCAGCGCTGCTGCTGCTGGCTTCCCTGTTGTCTGATATTGCCATTCGGGTGATTCTCAATCTCATCTCCACGATTCGAGAGCTTTTCCCGTTTATTCAAATTGATGAATCACAACTCACCAACGGGCTACACATTAGCGCCTCCTTTTTTATTTTGGCGTTGGCGACTTGCATCCTGTATAAAATTCTGCCCTCTGTATATGTGGGTTGGCGGGATGTGTGGTTCAGTGCTCTGCTCGTTGCGTCACTGTTAGTTGGTCTCCAGCAACTTGTTAGCAATAGCGTGATTTCGATCGGCGGACGCTTCCTCTCCTACGGCGCGATCGGCAGCGTGATGATTTTGATGCTGTGGATTTTTCTCACGTGTCAAATCTTTTTGCTGGGCTGCGTCATTTCCTATGTGTATGCCCATTTGTTTGGTAGTCGCCGTCGAACTGACACGGATTTGATTATGGATGATTCAGCAATCTAAGCATCGTGGATTAAATAAGATCGAAAAGTTGGTAGTCAGTTGGGGCGAATGGACATTCGCCCGTACAGGAAGGTTGCGGAGTTACTAGATTCCCATTCCTAAGGATCGCAGATTAGGGCTGATAGTCATTGAGCCAGTGCGCCAGGAATTGCAAAAGGGTGGTTCGGGTGGACGATCGAGCAGAAACCCACCAGCCTTGAACCGTTTGGGGCGATTTCCACAAGGTCAAATGCTCAATTTCGGGATCAGCATAAAAACTGTCTTGCCCGCCACCAAACCAGGCTGAACTCCAGTGGGTGAAGTGATTGCTACTCAAGCGATGAGTAGGAAAACTGCCAACCACCGGAACCCCCAATCCATCCAGGGCAAACAATCCCAAAACGTTACCGCCGATCATCTCCCACGCCAAGGCTGCGCCCATCGCCCCCACCACTCCGGCACTAAAACCCACAAACACGACGGGAACTTTTAACCAGGGACGATGCCATTCTGCATTTAAGCGCTCGTACAGAAAATACAAAATATCCGGTATAGAGTAAACAGGGCGACGATCGCTGGGAAACACCAGTACTTTAGCCCTTGAGGGTACGATCGTTGCCAACTGCGCTAAAAATGCTTGCGTTAGCGTGGCGGCATGAAACCCAGGACAGAGCACGATCGCCCATTCGTTAGAATGATTCATATTTTTCTACCGCACTTAACAGCTTCTCTTAATCCTTATCCCCCAGTAGGGGATGTTACCCTAGAGCATATTGTTTGTGAACCTGAACTTACAAACCTGAGCGGTGAATCTAACAAACGGCAGATAGCCCCGCAGTTGGATTCACCGACGATGGGCGAAGTGGAAAAGTTACTAATCTGAGGAATTGTCGTGGTTGCCACACCAGAAAAATCCCAAACCTTTGTAGAGGGCGCATCTACAAACTCATCCCCCAACAGCGATCGGGTTGCTGTGCTGCTGATGGGCTATGGCGAAGTTGAAAGCTACGAAGATTTTGCCAATTACAACGAACAGGCGCTAAACTTGCTTACGGCTAAATTTGCTCCCGTTCCCACCTGGATTTATCCGCCTCTAGCAAAGTTGCTGGCGATCTTCGACCTGCACGAGTGGAGTCATCAACACGGCAACTTTATCTCGCCCCACAACGCGATTTTTGAGCGGCAACGGGAAGGTATCGAAACGAATTTGCAGGCGCAATGGGGCGATCGGGTCAAAGTGTTCAAAGCCTTCAACTTTTGTGCGCCCTTTCTGCCAGAGCAAGTCTTAACTCAAATCAAGGCAGAGGGCTTTCAAAAGCTGCTGATTTATCCCTTGCTGGTGGTGGATTCCATTTTTACCAGCGGCATTGCCGTAGAGCAAGTCAACAAAGCGTTAGAACACTTGACGGATGAGGGCGAACATTGGGTGAAAGGCATTCGCTATATTCCCTCATTTTTCAATGAGCCAGAGTATATCAACTTGATGGCGCAACTGGTAGAAACCAAGATCAACACGGAATTAGCAGAATCTCATCTGCCTTCGCGGATTGGAATTGTGTTGATGAATCATGGCTGTCCCCACAAGGCAAAGGGATTCACCTCTGGCATTGATGAAAGTCAGGCATTGTATGAACGAGTGCGCGATCGCTTGATCCATAAATATCCCCTGATTTCGGTGGGCTGGCTGAATCATCAAACGCCCCTAATTGAATGGACTCAACCGAATGCAGAACTGGCAGCGAAGAATTTGATTGAACTGGGAGCAAAGGCGATCGTCTTTATGCCGATCGGGTTTGCCACGGAAAACCACGAAACCTTGCTGGATGTAGACCACATCATTGAAGCGCTGCATCGCAAGCATAATGATGTGACTTACTTACGCATGGATTGTGTGAATGACGATCCGCAGTTCTTAAAGATGGTGGCAGAGTGGGCAACGCCTCAAATTGAAGCGCTCCTGTCTGAACATGCTCTTGCGGTGAATCCCAGTCTGGCAACGGCTCACACCCATGATGGACACCATCACCATGATCATGATGGACATCACCATGATGGACACCATCACCACGGGCACCATCATCATTAACGCGATGGACGACTAATTTTTGCCCTCATCCCCGTAATTGAGCAAATAGAGTCGCCCAGTCTAGGGGGTGGGGGCGTTGTCCTTGATTCACGATCGCGAAGGCTTGCCGTTCTGTCGTTGGGTATTCCAAGCACTCCACACAAGCGGCAGCGACATCAATGCGACTCGTTTGCCCGTTTAAGCTATCGCCCGATCGAACCACAACACCCAATTTGCCATCGGTTTTGGCTTTTAACAGAGTGTTCAGGTCATAAGAAGTGTAAGGACCGTCAATCAAGCGACCGGGACGAATGATAGTGTAGGGCAATCCCGATCGCAGCACTGCCGCTTCTCCCTGTTGCTTGGCATCTAATACGCCAAAGGCATTCAAGATGTTGTAAGGCGGGGTGTCTTTGCGTTCAACGCCAGCAGAAGAAATAAAGACAAAGCGCTTCAAGCTTTGAGGAGCCGCTGCGACTAAGGATCGAACGCCCTCGGCATCGACTTTTTGCGGATTATTTTTGGCTTTGGCGTTGCGATAGTCCGCATCCAAATAAATTTTGCTCCACTCCTGGATTTGCTCTAAGGGGTTCAGGTTGTCTGGCAAGTCAAAGTTCCAGCGAGGGGAGGGAAAGGCTGTGGTGCCAGTGCAACAAAGCACATAATCTACATTGGTCATTGTGGAAGCTAGAGTGTCTGGCTGGCGAATATCTCCGATCGCAATTTCCACCCGATCGCCAAACATTTGCTGGGCTTTTTCCGGGCTGCGGGTCAACACTCTCACGACGTAGCCTTTGTCCAGCGCTTTAGCAACGGCTAACTGCCCTACGCCGCCCGTTGCACCTGCTACGAATACTCGGTCAGCCACCAAAACCTCCCATCCAAAAAATCTGCACTCTGATTAAGAGCATGAAGAATAATCCTCAAAAAATCAATCTGTTAGAAGGATGAACATTTTAACGGTGGGCTGAAGCAAAAACTCTACAATCGAAGGCTGGTCAGCGGTGGATTGATGCGTGGTTGAGGGGCTATCGAGAGTAAGCTACAGCGATTTCAGTAGCGTGGGTATCGCCCACTTTTCCTAAAAGTCTTGACTGCCACGCACTGACAAAGGACGAACGACCCATGACGCTTCCGCAATAACGGTGGAGTTATGCCGCAGCAAATCACCTGAAACTCTCACAGATAACCTCTGGACCGTCCGCCCCAATGCGGTGTTAGCTTGCTGGCTATACTCAACTTTCATCTTAGAACATTTATCGTATACCTTCAGAGGCTTTTCAATTACTAAACATTTCTGCTGTAACTACAAGCCCGCTCAAATAATTTTAGCTGTAACTCAGGCGGAGAATATATAGCGCCTTTAGAACAATCCTCGGTATATTCAAGAATACAAGAGGCGACGTACTCAGCAAGTTTGACCGGAACAGCATTGCCAATCATTTGCTCTAAGTCTGATTTATTACCCTTGAACTTGAACGAATTAGGAAATGTCTGAATATAGCTTCGTTCAATTGTAGTTAAAGGTCGTAAGTCTTCATTGATTTCACAAGCATCTCCTTCATGCTTTTTGTATGTTTTAGGAACAGGACGATTTACACCTCGAATAGTTGGACTAGGTTCATGAATACTAAAAACTGCTCTTCTTTTATAGCTTCTAGGATGACGATAAAAATACTCAAGACCTAAATTTTCACCTAGGTAATCAAATACAGTCATAGGCTTATTTGACTGATTCTTTGCTAAATAAAAACTCAAAAAATCATCCTTGCTACCAAGTTGACCAATTAAAAAATATCTTTTTCTAGCTTGTGGAACCCCGCAATAACTCGCATTTAAAATCGAAGAGGTTAAACCATATCCATTTTCTCTTAATTCTTTTAAAGCCGTCCCTAAAATACGGCTTTTCGCAATCCTCTCTACATTTTCCATGACAAACCAGGAAGGCTTGACGTGAGAAATAATGTTTGCAAAATCTAGAGTTAAGCCTGCTCTGCCAAGACCTTCATCTCTTCTGCCTGCGCTTGAAAAATCCTGACATGGAGGACCACCAATGATAATTTCTGGATTGAATTTGGCAATGGCTATATATGCTTCTTTCTCGGAAAGATCTTTCTTGAAAATAGGATGCTGAAAATTATCTTCATACACTTTAATTGCTGGTAACCAGGAGTCAAAAGCGGCTATTATATCAAACCCAGCATTTTGAAATCCGAGCGACATTCCTCCACAACCAGAAAATAGATCTATTGTTCTCATTCTTAAAGATCCAACTTTAGAAGACATAAGCTATACGTTCGACTAGTCGAACAAATCAGAAGAGTTATAGATTATGGCATCAAACCTCCTCTCTGGACTCAACAAATTTTGACCTCCACCTAAAATAATTTCTTTGATTTCGTTCTTCTGAATTCTTGGCATTCTTAATACTTCTGATCTCATATAGGAATTTGTAAATCTTCCACTAACTGAAAAAGCTTTATCATTCTTTGTGTTGTACGCAATGTCAACAATTTTTCCATAATTAAATTGAGATTGCAGGCTAAAATCATGAATCATTTTAAAGAGCCAAACAACAGCACGAATATGTCTACCAATAGTTATTGTCTGAGTCGGTTTGCTATCCAATCTACTTGAGTCTAAGATTAGTTTTATAAAAGCAAGATTGCTCCAAACAAACACATCTAAGCAGTTATCTGCAAGCTTGGGAGATTTACCTATGGTTTTCCATATAGGTTGCATTATGGAAGGTTTCTGCTCTTTCAGTATTGTCAATATGATTGCCTTAATAGAGTCAAACATATTGGCGAGATGGGGTATTACTTCTAGAGGTTCTGTCCAATCATTGATTTCTTCAAAGTTCCCTACAATCAGATTTTGTAGTAGATTTATGTTCTGTACAAAATGTTCAGCAATACTACAAGCTAAATAGGCAATAGTATCAGGTCTGACGACTATTTCACATCCATAAAGGCTTTCATCTAGGAAATCACATGTTGAGTTGTCCGGCAAAGCTGTTAATTTTACTTCGATTGCCTGGAGGCAAACTCCAGTGTCTCTTTGTTGAGTAACTAAATCTGCTCTCGGAAGGGCACCAATCAAATATCTCTGGTACGGAGTAAATTGAGTTTCAAAAGCATAAAAAACATTTTCTGAGTCTGGGTTAATTCTGTAAAAAGAATCTGTGCTAATACTTGAATGCTCAATCTCTAGATTCGAGTTGAGCTTAATATAGATGTTGTCAAGATTTTTATTGTACAGGTAAGAACAGAGAGAAGCAGGAAACGAAGTGTTGAAACAATTCTTGCCCCAAGCTTCCTTTTGAGTAAAGTCTCGATTGGAGTACCTTATTGCAAATAATCCAGGATGCTGGTTCGGGATATCTGTTGAAAGCACAAGCTACAACTACTGAAACGACAATTCAAGGAGCTAGTTTACTCTGAATCAGACATATTGGCTAAATTGGATCAATTGTACTATGAATTATCGCAATATCCCAGATCCCTTGATGATTCTCAGCCCAACCATCAGAGCTAATCACTAAAACGCCTGGCTGACTGACACATCTTCTAATGTAGGTTGAGTTGAACGGCGCGAAACCCAACACCATCAACGCTTCCGTTGGGTTACGCTGACGCTAATCCAACCTACGAAAGAATCAGGGCTGCAAGAGTTGTGTCAGTCAATCAGCTAAAACGCAGAACTCAGATAGAGGACTTTGTGTACTGTCTTACCAGCTAGATGAAGCGACCTAACAATAATTGTGCTTACCTACTCACAAAATTTTAGTTAGCCAGAGTGAGTTAATATGCACTGATCATGGTTTAGCTCAAGGTTCATTGCCGAAAACTTTGCTATGGCGGAAAATTCTCACCCCCCAATTCAGCCCTTCAAGCTCATTTCAGTGATGCGCTGGGCCGCGATCGCGCTGCTCACCCTTGCCGTGATTTTGCGCTTTGTTCACCTCGATCGCAAGGTGTATTGGCATGACGAGGTTTACACGTCGATGGTGATTACGGCACGTCCCGGCAGGTATCTGAGTCAGGACTTGTTCCAAAATAAGTTGGTCAAGCCTGCTGATCTGCTGGCGTATCAAACCTTTGTGCCGGGTTTAAGCTTGCAAGACATGATTGTGCGAAAGGGCGTAGAAGATGTGCAACATCCTCCCCTGTACTACGTTTTGCTGCGTTTCTGGGCGCAATTGTGGGGAACAGATCCAGCGATCATCCGGGGGTTCTCGTCCTTATTGAGCCTATTGCTGTTTCCGGCATTGTATGGGTTGTGTCTGGAGTTGTTTGCATCTCATTTGAGTGGCTGGATCGCGATCGCTCTGTTTGCAGTGTCTCCCTTCCATTTAGTATTTGCTCAAGAAGCACGACAATTTGGCTTTTGGACTGCGTTGATCCTTGCCAGTAGTGCCTTGTTATTGCGGGCGATGCGGTTCCCTTCCTGGCGCAATTGGGTAGGGTATGGGCTGGCGATGGTGATTGCGTTCTACACGGCGCTATTCTCCTTGTGGATTGCCGTTGGACACTTGCTTTACGTGCTGCTGCTTGATCCGGAGAATTGTCTCCTGAAGTTGCCTGTGCAAATTGGCAGACGTACCATTTTCTGGGCTGGCTCCTTGGTACTGGTGGGTGTGCTATTCATTCCCTGGTTCTATTTCATCGTTGAATCTCATAAAGCACTGGGAGCGACAACTTCGTGGGCAGCAATTCCATTACCGTTGCTAATTACCGTGCAAGCCACAATTTTTAACTTTAGTCGCAGTTTTGTTGATTTCAATTTTGATTTTGATACCTCGATCGCCTACATGCTGGCAATTCCGGTCTTGATGCTCCAGGCTTATGCGGTGTACGTGCTGTGTCGAACGGCACCCCTGCGAATTTGGTGGTTTGTGCTCACCTTTACGGGGGTAACTGCCCTTGCCTATGGGCTTCCAGATGGGTTATTCGGGGGGCAACGGTTTACGGTCACTCGCTATCTGATTCCCTGTTTTGTGGGACTACATCTGGCTGTCGTGTATCTGTTGACCCATTCCTTCACTGAGTCATCGCGTTGGAAACAACGAGTTGCTGCGATCGTGTTTGCTGGGCTGCTTGGGTTGGGAGTGCTGTCTTCAGGGGTTTACACTCAGGCAAATACCTGGTGGATTAAAGTCTTGAATTCCAACTATCATCAAGTGGCTGAGTTGATTAATGAGAGCGATCGCCCGCTCATTGTCGTGGATTCCTTTGGCTACAATCCAGCCAGCATGGTTTCTTTGAGCTACCTGCTAAAGCCAGAAACTCAATTTTTATTGCTGCCTCCTGTGGGTACATCGTTTCCAGTCAAAGAATTACCCTCAGATCGACAAACGGTGTTTTTATTCAATTTGCCGGAAGTATTTCGTAATCAGTTCAAATCTCGTTACCAAAAGGAGTTTGTACTATCCTTTAAGGATCCGTGGAATGAAGTGTGGGAAAGTCAACTACCAACTCCATCATGATAAATTCAACCCTTCAAAAAATAGTCAAGCTGGAAGGAATTCCGTTTATCCTTTTGATGTGGCTGCTGAGTCGAATTGTGATTCTGATTGGATTGCAGATTATTGCGCCGCTAGTGGTCACGTCGCCAGTGCATCTGGAGTGGGATTGGGTAAATCGCCCCCACGGGTTTATCCCTGGATACATTCCCCAGGCGGGATGGGAGGTTTTTTCTCACTGGGATGGGAAATGGTATCGCACGATCGCCACAGTAGGATACGAGTTTGCCGATGACGAATACCAGCACGCGGTGGCGTTTTTTCCGCTATTTCCCTTAATTGTGCGAGGGTTGATGTTGATTGGATTGCCGTTTGAAGTGGCAGGGGTGTTGGTCAACAATGTGGCATTTTTGGGTGCCATGTTCACGCTGTATGGTTGGGTGGAGGACACTCAGGATACCCGCGTGGCGAAGTGGGTAACAGCCGTCCTTGCCTGGTTGCCCTCTTCCCTGTTTGGCACCGTGATTTACACCGAAGGGTTGTTCTTGTTGGTGGCAACTCAAGCGTTATGGGCATTCGACCAACAGCGCTATGGCTGGGCGGCTGGCTGGGGGGCGCTGGCTTCGGCGACTCGCGTTCCTGGAATGTTGTTGCTGCCTGCGTTTTTGATTGTGGCATGGCGCGATCGTAGACCTGTGCAAGCATACCTGGCTGGACTGGCAACCAGCACAGGCTTGCTGCTCTATTGTGGGTATACCGCGATCGCATTTGGGGAGCCGCTCGCCTTTTTGAAAACACGGGTAGGCTGGGCGCATAACGCCTCCTGGTTAACTACTCTAAAACGGGCACTGACTCTAGATCAGGGCAGCATTGTTTCCATTCTGGTGTTGTTGCTTAGTTTTTATCTGGTGTGGCACTTGCGGTCTAAATTGCCCCCGGTTGCTGTTGCCTATGCCGCTTGTGTGCTGCTGTTACTGCTGGGTTCAGGGTCCGCTTCGTTTTACCGTTACCTGTATGGTATTCCTACAACCTCGTTTGCGATCGGGCTGCTGCTTGCCGATCGCCCTCGTTTGGGCTACGCGCTGATGGGCTTTTTTGCCGTGTCCCTGTTGACGGAGGCAGTGCATTTTGCTGCTTGGGATTGGGTGCGCTGGGATTAAAGCGTCGTTTCGGTTAATTCCCATGCCGTTGTACTTTTCTGCAATGGAGATTAGCCATTTCTGCCATCAAGACGGTAGAGATGTCCCCCGTATTGCTCGCGATCCTGTGTAATCTGGCAATGGGAACAATACTTGTTTACTAACTTGCGAATACCTTGATTCTAGAAATTGCGATTGTGATTGGATGGGCTGTGTCCCTGGTGTGGATGGTCGTTTCCACGAGGGGACTTCAGCGATCGCTGCAATGGTGGCAATTACGGCAAACGATGAAATTGACCCAAGAAGCTGAGACGATTCGGAATGGATTGTTGCAAGAATCGTTTGTGATGCGCCGTAGTTTAGAGTTGATGCGAACTCCTGCCAACCCATTGATGATTGATCCAAATGAACAGACAAACGAGCAATGTTTGGCAATGCTGGAAAAGTTTCATCTGGCACTGAAAGACTTGAGCGATCGCCTGTCTCCGCCCTATGGCGAGGATAACTTCCCCCTGGCGATTCAATATTTACTGGAACAATGGCGATCGCGGTTTCCAAGTTTAACAATTCGTACTACATTACCGGATGATTGGCAGCATAATTCTGATCCCCATCAGCGATTGGTATTATTGATGCTGGATGAATTACTGCACCTGGGCAATTCGCTAGAAACAGTCAACTTGCATACAATTCATATCACAATGAATCAAAATAAAACCATCAATCAACTCTCTATAGGATTTGAGGGTGAGCAGTTATCAACTTTTATGAACTCAACTAAAACCAGAGATTGGAGCTATTTAAGACAAACTTTTCAATTCATCACTTCAGGTAAATGTTGGTTTCAATCTACCCCATCTCAATTGATCTGGCATTTCCAGTGGCAGCCCAAAACACTCTCAGATAACTAGACAATTCTTATGGAGAAAATCTCTATGAAACAAACGATTTTAGTTGTAGATGACCATGAACTGGTGCTAGAAGGAACAGTCAATGCCTTAAAGCAATACTATCCAGAGATTCATATCATCACGGCTAGCACTGCCACAGATGCGTTGGAGCAAGTTAAGGCGTATCACCCTCATCTGGTGGTGATGGATTTAGCCATGCCAGCAGCGACGGGAAGCCCTGCCCGCACGGAAACTGGAATTGATTTACTCAAGACCTTGATGGATGACTATCCCACGCTAAATATTGTGGTGCAAAGTGCTCATAGTAAGTCGCTGGTGCGGCTAAGGTTGGCAATTAGCAATCATGAAGGGGGCTTTGTGGTCGCGGATAAAAGTTTGCCGATGAAAGAAATGCTGACAAAAGTAAATTGGGCGCAGGATGGAGTATTTCACACACCGAAAGAACTCCGCAGTGGCATGGAAGTGAAACCCGAATGGCTGGATTTGTTGAAGCTGGCTTTTCGGGAAGGCTTACAGGATAAAGCGATCGCGGAACGCATGAACGTCTCCGAGCGCAGTGTACGGCATTACTGGACAAAGATTCAGGATGTGCTGGGCGTTTATCCCGATGACGGCAAAAATATTCGGATTCAAACAGAATTACGCGCCCGTGAAGAAGGGTTGATTGATTAGTGAATAGGCTATGGAGATTGGTAAAAGCTCAACCCGGAGCGAGATCGTTCAAGTTCCTGCCCGAACTGGTTGCCATTGCCGCGATCGCGATCGCCCGTTTGAGTGGCGCGTTGCAGTTTTTGGAATGGACGGCTCTGGATGCCGGACTGCGATTTCGCCCCCCCGAACCTTTGGATGAACGAGTGGTGGTGATCGGCATTCGCGAGGAAGACATTCAAGCCGCGCGGCAGTATCCTTTGTCGGATAGAACCTTGGCAGAGTTGATCAACACGCTCCAGACCTATCAACCTGCGGCGATCGGGCTGGACATTTTTCGAGACTTACCCGTAGAACCCGGTCATGCCGAGTTGCTCAAAACGTTTCAAGCTAGTAAAAATTTAATTGCCGTAGAAAAGGTTCTATCTGTGGATGGGTTTAGCGTCAAGGCTCCTCCAGGCATTGCCCCGGAACAAGTTGGGTTTGCCGATGCTATTTCCGATACGGATGGAAAATTGCGCCGAAGTTTGCTGGGAACGTTGTCAGAGGAGGGCGATTATCGCCTTTCCTTATCCATTCGGTTGGCAGATATTTATTTGAAAACAAAGGGCTTAACCTTAGAAAATGGCATTCGAGATCCGGATGCGATGCGATTTGGCGCGATCGAGCTTCCCCGGCTCCAGACCAATTCGGGGGGGTACGTGCGAACAGATGCGGGGGGTAATCAAATGCTGATCAATTTCCGCCGGGGTGCCCGTCCCTTCAGGGTTTTGTCCTTGCAAGACGTGCAGGCTGGAGTGAATCCAGATTGGTTGCGGGGTAAAGTCGTTTTAATTGGCTATACCACCATCAGCGTGAAAGATGTGGTCAACACTGGAGCTGTTGCTACTGAAAATTCCTCTTTGATCTATGGCGTGGAAATGCAGGCGCACGTCATCAGCCAAATTATCAGCGGGGTGTTGGATGGGCGACCGTTCTTAACCGTGTGGGCGGACGGTTGGGAGTACTTGTGGATCGTGGGTTGGGGTGTGGTTGGGATTGTCGTGGGTCGGTTGATCCACTCTCCGCTGCACAGTTTTGGAGGGTTTGTGGTTGCCTGTACTGGCTTGCTGGGAATCAGCTATGGGTTGTTGCTGTTGGGATGGTGGACTCCTGCGGTGCCAGCCTTTCTAGCATTGATGATTACCAGCGGGGCAGGAATCGTCGGATTTTATCGGTATAGTGAGTCGTTGCGATCGCGCTTGCACGATCGTCAAATCATCATCGATCAAACCTTTGATGCGATTCATAACGGACCACTGCAAACTCTGGCAAAACTTCTGCGTCAGGTGCAGGAAAATTCATCCTGGCAACCTTTAGCACCCGATTTGCAGGAGTTAAACCAGGAGTTGCGCGAGGTTTACGACGTGGTGCGACGGGAAGCCCTGCTGCAAGACAATAGCTTGTTTCTAGAGCAAGAACAAGTTTTGGATTTAAAAGCGCCTTTGCATCAAACGCTGCATGAGGTCTACCGAACCGTATTGGAGCGCGATTTTCCTGGCTTCAAAACCATCAAGCTGAAGGTAGTCAAGTTTGAGCCATTGGCTGAACACCATCTCAGCGCCGAGCAAAAACGGGGACTTTGCCGTTTTCTGGAAGAAGCGCTGTGTAATGTAGGTAAGCACGCCATCAATGTCACTCGCCTGGAAGTAACGTGCGGTCGATCGCCCACTGGTAATTTGATTCGGGTGGAAGACAATGGCAAAACGAGTGAGCCAACGGATGCTGCTGTAAGAACGACTCTGCCAGGATTTGGCACCCAACAAGCCCAAAATCTAGCCAAACGATTGAGCGGACGGTTTCAGCGAATTGCTAGAACACCCAACGGGACGATTTGTGAATTAACCTGGAGCGATCGCACGTCCTGGTTTCACCGCTTGCGCCTTCTTCCTTGACAACGCTACTATGCATAGACCTTGATTCAACCCAAAGCCTATACCGGGGGACTTACCCCGCACCCCCGCCTCGTGGGGTACTAGCTCCCACACACCCCGAAAGGGTTGGTTTGTTGAGTGCAAAGACTATGATCGAACTTTCCCTCTTGTTGTACCACAGTCTTTCGCTTTTCACCGTTCACACCTTCTGGAGGGGGTTCGGGGGACGCAGCCGTCCCCTGAGTTCGGGGGGGTTGGGGGGGTGCCCCCAAGTGCAAAGCTCAGGTTTTGAGTACAGCCTTGAGCAATCGTGAGATTTGTGTATACACAGTAGGGAATTGAGGAGAATTGGTGCAAGGAATGCCCTACCATGACTGCCTAAAATAGTATGGAGTTTTCTGCAAGCGATCGGGTTAGTTTCGCCGATCGTCCTTGCCTATTTGACACAATGATTTGGTACCAAACGCTTTGATTTATTCCAGCTTAAATCGGTATTGTGAGAGAAAGCTGCAACAGGAAAGATTGACCATGATTCACCGTCGTTTGCCCCCCACTCTACTCAAGCTCACCACGCTGGCAAGCACTGCCTTGTGTCTAACATTGTTGGCAAGTTCCGCTGCTCTAGCTGGTTATAATCCTCGCAATCCCAGTCGTCCCGTTGTCAAAACTGGTTCAACTGCAACCCGGAGCATCTGTAAACCAGGGATTGTTGCCAACTCAGCATCTCCATCCAGTTTGACCGTGTTAGCGCCACGAGATCACATCGGACGCACCGCTTCCACCCATCCCACCCTGGTTTGGTACGTTTCGGAGCAAGAG
The DNA here is from genome assembly GCA_033764965.1 of Leptolyngbyaceae cyanobacterium bins.302. Taxonomy (GTDB): domain Bacteria; phylum Cyanobacteriota; class Cyanobacteriia; order Leptolyngbyales; family Leptolyngbyaceae; genus JSC-12. The sequence continues at coordinate 17,559 of JANRIN010000236.1, forward strand.
TCTTACCCGGTCGAAGTTTCCCTGTTTGAATACGGGACTACAGGGCGCGGCAAATTGATTCGGACGTTCAAGCTGGAAAGTTCATCGGGCATCATGCAATGGACTCTACCGCAAGACCAGCCAGGGCTGACACCAGGTAAAACCTATCTCTGGCAGGTGGCGCTGATCTGCAATCCCCTACGTCCTTCCCAAAGCCAATGGGTGGAAGCGATCGTTCAAGCCACAGAAACTCCCTCCAGCTTACAAGCTGCTTTACAGAAGACCACCGATTTGTTAGCACGCGCTGATGCCTATGCCGAAGCAGGCTTCTGGTACGATGCGCTGGCGGAAACCTTCAAGTCTCCCAATGCCAAGTCGCTGCGGTTGAGTTTTTTACAACAACTAAGCCAACTGGAATCCCCCTCTCAACGATCGCAACTGGAAGCGATTATGCAGAGCGATCGGTTATGAAAGACAAAAGACAGAAGGCAGATTATTGGGGACACTCCCAACTCAAAACAATTTGTCCATCTGGAAGCTGATAGATTTCCTGTGCCTCGGCGATCGTGGTGCCGTTGGAGGCTTTAGGTGCTGCTTCAATGCCGCGCACGTCGCCAGTGGCAAAGGTTGGCAACACCGCATCTCCCGGACGCACGGGTAAACCCCCTGCCCCGGTGATGTAAAACGTCCCTCCCGTTCCTGCATCTCGCACGATACAACTATTCGCCAAAATCCGATTGGTATCGATCAAATTTTGCGGCAATTGCGCTAACCCGCGACTCGGATCAAAGTTGAGGGTGTTGAGGGCGATCGTGCCACTGATGCCCAATTCAGAACTGGCAGTAATGTCATTTGTCGGTAAGCGGTTTGGGTCAAAGGGGGGATTGCCCAGCAATCGTTCTAAGTCTGCCCGATTGCGAGGCGTAAACCAGTAAATTCCAGCCGCATTGATGGTAATGTTGCCGCCGCTGCCGCTGAAAGCATCTGCCTTAATGTCATTATTTTCATTCGGAGCCGAAACCAAAAATCCTCGTGGCGCGTTGATGGTAATATTGCCACCGTTACCCCCTGCCTGTGCCGTGCCTGCGGTTGTGGAAATGCTGCTATTACGACGCATCAGCAACAAATCACGGATATTGAGTGTAATATCGCCCCCATCACTGCGAGTTGTTGAAGTGGAGATGGTAGAGCGATCGTTCAATTGCATCCGATTTGCTGTAATGCCAATATTACCTGCATTACCTGAACCTGTTGCCGTTGACTCAATACTGCCTTCTTGATTCACCTCCAGTGTATTGGTGTTGATAAAAATTCCACCCCCCTTGCCCAACCCCCCTGTGCTGGCTTGCAGAAAGGAATTGCTAGTCACAAGTAAGGATTCAGCAGCTTGAATCGAAACATTACCTGCATTGCCTTTCCCAAAAGTGCGTGTAGTTATTGCAGCGTCATTTGTAAGAGCTAGGGAACTCGTCTTAATCAGAATATTTCCACCTGCTCCGCTACTGTTCTCTTCAGTTGTTGCCAAGATAGAACTGCGGAAACCACCGGGACTTAAACGATCGAGGTTGACGCGATTTCGGGCATCAATCGTCACGTTACCAGCGTCACCTTGACCAAATGTTCTAGTCTGTAGCTGTGAACCATTGGCAATGGACAGTACTGCCGTGCTGATATTAATATTGCCGCCAGAACCAGTAGCACTCCGTTCAACAGTACCAAAAATTACGGAGTCATTGTTTAACAAAACTAGATTACCAGCACTCACAGAGACATTGCCTGCATCACCAATGCCATTCGTATTGGCAAATATTCGTGCTTCATTGTTTAACAAAACTAGATTACCAGCACTCACAGAGACATTGCCTGCATCACCAATGCCTCTTCTCGTTGTATTGGCTAAAATTTCTCCTTCATTATCTATAGAAACTTGATTGCCTGCATTCAGCACAATATTGCCTGCATTGCCCAAACCAGACGTTTGGCTTCTTACGATTACTCCAAATGGTGAGCGGGATGGCTCAATGTCAGTAGCAGGTTTACCTGACCTTGCTATAACTCCAGGAAATTCATTAGCAATAGGGTTAAGCAAAATGTTATTACCTGCATTAATCACAATATTGCCCGCATTTCCTCTGGCACCTATTTCTACATCACTACTAATCTCGCTTGGAATGTTAGAAATAAGTAAGCCCTCTGTCCCTCTGTCTTCTAAATAATTAATACCGGCTCCATCAACGATGACAGAATCCAGCGCATCAATAAGAATATTGCCAGCATCACCCTGGTTCTGAGTTCGAGTCTGGATTGTTCCGCCATTGAGGACAAATAGTGAGCCAGTGGAAATGCGAATATCTCCCGCAGAACCAATACCCTCCTCTTCAATTGTGGCGAAAATTGCGCTGCCATAGTCATATCCACGAGTTACGCCATCTAAAATCACAGAATCCCTAGCATTGATGATGATATTGCCACCGTCACCTTTGCCGAAAACACTGGCATCTAATTTGGCGCTATTGGTAATGGACAGTGAACCAGTCGTAATCCGAATATCACCACCTCGTCCCTCAGCGTCCTCAACCACGGAAGAATACATCCCACTAGGAAGAAAGTCGCCACTTGGCTCAGTACCGTTCAGAAAAATAGTACCTCTAGCATTGACGATAATATTGCCACCATCGCCTTTTCCAGAAACCCTGGCATCTAATCTAGCGCTATTGGTAATGGATAGTGAGCCAGTCGTAATCCGAATATCACCACCTCGTCCCTCAGCCCCATTAAACACCGAAGAATATATGCCACTAAGAGGAAGTCTGCCGCTTGGATCAGTACCATCTAGAGAAATAGAATTCCCAATATTGAGGATTACATTCCCCGCATTTCCACGACCAAGTGTACCTGCACTTATTCGTGCGCCTCTACTTAAATAGAGATTACGAGCTGAGACTTCAATGTTCCCTGCATTGCCTTCAGCCTGGATCTCTACCAAACTGAAGATGTTACCTCTGAAGTCTAAGCGAATATCATTGTTGGCTTGGATGCGTACACTACCTGCATTGCCAGTGCCAAAGGTACTAGCACTAATAAAGCCACTCCCTGTAAAGGATAGTGAATCCGTATCAATGAAGATATTACCTCCGTTGCCAGTCGCTCCTCGATTGACCCAGTTTGTGATCTGACTTTGAAAAATAGTTAATGCTCCAGTTGCATTGATAGTGATATCTCCCGCTTGACTCGTGGTTGTTCCTCGTCCGTTATCAATGCCGGCGAATAGTTGACTGCTATTCAGAATATTGATGTTGTTACCTGTAATGCCAATATCACCACGATCGCTTAGTTGAACGTTGACTAATGAACCATTGGTAATAGTTACATCTCCTCGTTGCAGTCCATTTGGTACACTTAAACTCCCATTTGAATTTAGGGTTACATTTCCTGCTTCTGCGATCGCCCCAATTTCAATTCGTCCGTTCAGCGCGTTTAATCCCCCTCCATCTACAGTCACATTGCCGCCCAAGAGCAGCAGAGTTTGACCATTTGGCACTTGTAGACCTATTTGGTTTACCTGGGAGCGGTTAACGATCGCGCCTGAAGGTTGTGCAGTAAAAAAGAACGCAGACGGGTTAATGGTAAGCAGATTGGAAGGGGGTTGGGGATTGACAGCGCTAAATTCCCCTAAATCACCAAACTTGATGCCGCTGGCAGTGGTGCCATAAAAGGAGCCGCCCCGTAAATCCAGGCTGGCGTTGCGTCCAAACAGAATGCCATTGGGGTTGATGAAAAACAGATTCGCGGAGCCTAACACACCCAAGGTGCCCAAAATATCAGAAGGGTCAGTTCCAGTAATGCGGGTCAGAATATTTCGTACCCCTGCTGGATTGTCAAAATAAGCCCCTCGATTGACTCGAATATTAAAATCTTGAAAACTATGGAAGAGATTTTGCCCATTTTGCGGTCGGGTGCCTCCCGTAATCACATCCACTCCTGGCACGACATTTTGTTGAACTTGAGTTCCCAGGTTGCGATCGGGGGCGGTATCTGGAATTAGTTCCAATTGAGCTGAGGCTCGATCAACCACGGCCATTCCGCTGATCAGACCAATAACGAGGGCAATAGATAGGGTACGACAGGAGTGGAGCAGCATCCAGATAAAGTCCTACGCAGCGTCGTAGATATGTTAGCAGGGGTGGCATTGAATCAGTGAGATTTTGCTAAGGAATTTAGGAGATTTTTGGGAAAAAAGACCCTTCTGCTCAACCCGCCTGTACCGATTGTGGATGGTTAATCTCGTAGTCCTTGTTGCCGCAACCAGGTATCAACCCAGTCTGCATCGGTAGCCGACAAGTTCACCATCGGGTTCTGGCGATAGTCCAGTCGCAAATCAAAGCCCCCCTGATCGTAGAGACTGTGCAAGAGCGCTTGCAGATCAACGATCGGTTCTACATCACCGTCCTGTAGCGGTAGCTGGAACGTCGGAATGGGGTCGGGAAGGTTGAAGGCGTAAAGATCTGCCATTGGACGACGCAGGCTCCGACTCACCAAAATACGGTAATGACTCTGGATGGGTACATCCAAAACTGGCATCGGTTCCCACTGGCGCAATAAATCAATTTCTACCAAATGCGTTGCGCTACTCAACACTTTTTTGCGCTTGGCTGCATACTGGCTACGTCCCTCACCGGAGCGTTTATTCGCTGGCGATAGGACCTCAATGACCGTAATCACTGCTTCCGTTCCCACTTCTCGAACTTCCAAGTAGCCCTCACGACTGGTTTCTGGCACGGGGAGAGTAACTGTAATTGGCTGGTTGGGCGGAACTGCTACCGCCACCTGGGAAGAGTCGGCGATAGGCTCCGCCCTGACTGATCGAATCACCACATCGTCAGGAATTCCCACCAACGCCGACCAGTCTCCACTCGCTTCATAGACTCGCTCCTCCACCGCTACAAAATATCGGGGACGTAATTGAGGCAGCAGCGATCGGGCAATTTCGGTGATCAACCAGTGGTGAACTCCTGTCCAGAGTACTGGAGCTTCTAGATACGGATTCATCCCTGGAAATGGGGAAGGCATAGCGCAATCCATCAGCACAACTTAATCGCAGTCTAGCATGGGGTTCAACTGAAGCACGATCGCCCAAATGCCTTGAGCGATCGTGGATTGAATGGAAACTATGAGGGCATCACTTGTCGAATCACAGGAGACTTAGGAGATTTCCAGGAAAGAAACTACCTGTAAGGGCAGGTTTTGTAATTGATCTGCTGATGGAACAGTTTAATCACGGCTAAACCTGCCCCAACAACAGGGATATCTTTATTTTCAGAAACCTCAAATAAGAGAGGATGGATTACGCAAACAGGAAGTTGGAGAAATTCACATTTGTAGAATCTTGCACAACAGCGAGAAGATCATTGTTGTAGTAGACCAAGGTATCTAACGCTAATCCACCACTGAAATTGGAGACACCAAAGGAGTAGAAACCTGAGGCAGAACCATCGACTTGAATGTAGTCTTCGTAAGGATTCCAATCCGCGATCGTGGCAAAGCTTGCGCCCAGTGCATCCAAGCCGTAGGCATCTCCCAGGGCAAAAACATCACTTCCAGTGCCACCCACGAGAGTATCAAACCCTTGCCCCCCTCGGATGTAGTCATTGCCAGCCCCACCCGCTAAAAAGTTAGACTCTACACTCCCAATGATGGTGTCATTTTGGCTCGTCCCAAACACAGCAACGAAGTTATACACATTGAAATTCGACACGGCTCCATTGGCAAAGGCAACTTGAGTGAAGTTGGTGGAGAGGTTGGCGTAGAGTGCCGTTGCAGTGCCTGTATACGAGGCATCAATGAGGTTGTAGAAACCGCTGGGTGCATAAATTGCCTCCACCTCTGTCACATGATCAACGCCTGCCAAACCCTTGCCCACGGTAGCGATGCCATCAAAGGCGATCGGTTGATTGAAGGCAGCATAGGAGAGTAAGTCATATCCACCATTGCCATCTACATAGTTGTGCCCCACCATACCGTATAACGTATCGTTGTAATTAGTACCCTCTACAAAGTAGTCGTAGGGATAGATAACAACACTGGCGGTAGAAACTTGATTTGTCATGATTAACTCCCTGGGGTTGGTTTTACTTCTGAGATACTTTTGACTTTTGAGGTCTTAATTCAGTCGTTGCTGATTTCTGAATTGACTTCATCATGAATGAAATAATGTTTCTAATCACGCTGAATTCATGCCAACCTTTTTGATCAATTCAGATAAATAAATTGGAGTTTTCGGAAGCGAGGGGTGACTGAAAGCGACAATGTATAGCTTGGCTATAAATAAAAAAACACCTACAAATGCAGGTGCTGACTCAATGTTGAATCCATTGAAAGTGTCAATTATCAATTGTCATCAGTCATTGGTCATTTGCAAAGGATAAGTGACCAATGACCAGCAAGTTTAATGAGCAACTACTTCACCATTGATGCAGCGAGTTTTTGCAAATAAGGAATGCAGTTACGACGATAAAAGCTATTGAGGGTGGGAATCGGCACCCCATACTGAGCTGAAATATCTTTCCAGGGAGTTTCCGGCGGGAGGCGCAACAGGATCAGCGTCTGACAATTGATATCAGGGCGGTGCTTAACGTGAACGTGCTTGAGTTCATCATTGTCATCAGCTTCAATCCAGTGGGTCACTTCTTCCAGCAAAGAGAGTGAGCCATAATCACGAGTCAGGGTATCGCCTAATTTGAGAGAAGAGCTATTTTCACCGTTGTTTTCGGCATCAATGGAAACTTCATGGTGCTGTTGCTTCAGTGCCTGTCGCATCAGGTCTAAATGGCGATAGCGCAGATAGTGATTCAGCCAGGAAACAACACTTGCCCGATTTGGATCGTAAGTAGTGCATACATTTTTGACAAAATAGACCCAGGTTTGTTGCAAGGCATCTGGATAGTAGGGTGTATAAAATTTCCAAAGCCTGGGTGCAACCAAGCGAATAATTTGAGTGAGATAGTAGTTGCGTTTTTGGGTATTACTTGAATGCTTTCTTGCTTCTAAAACTAATTCATGAACTTTAGATTGCCAGTCTGTTTGAGATTGTTTTGAGCTTTGAGCAGCGGGCATAGGGGAAACTCCTGGGAGGCTAGACAGTTCTCTATGCTCAGTAGAATATTAGTTATGAGTTGGAACTTCACGGAGTAAAAGGCTCATTCCAACTCGTGTTTCAAGCCAAACTGGATGACAAAAAAGCCATTGGGATTGCAGAAAATGACGCGGTGCGATCGCTCTACCTTCTACCAGGTGCTTGTACCGACTTAGGATATTAAAGTAGAAGCAACAGGAGGGACGCAGCATGGCTCAAAAAAAGAACGGATCAGAGGGGGCGGGAAGCGATCGCTATGCCTATCGGGAGTTTGGCGGTTCTGGTAATCCAGATGCCTTCGAGCGGGGCACTCCTGATTTACCTCCCAATCAACAACAAATTCGGGTTGAAGCCTCTAGCAAAGGGCGGAAGGGCAAAACGGTCACGATTATTCGCGGCTTCCAAACCAGTCCTGAAACTTTGAACGACTTGCTCAAAAAGCTCAAAACTCAGTGCGGTGCGGGTGGCACCCTGAAGGACAACGAGATTGAGATTCAAGGCGACCACAAACAAAAGATCGTGCAGTACCTGATCCAGCTTGGCTACAAAGCGAAAGCCAGCGGCGGTTAATGGTGCCCGTCGCAAGTTACGCTGTAATGTGTAGTGCCTTACGATTCTTGCCTTGACGATTCAAACTCTACTAGAACCATTTGCCCATTTTGGCGTGCGTTTGGGATTGGAAACCAGCCACATTCTCTTGCGACATCTTGGCGATCCTCAAGAGCAGGTGCCTGTGATTCATGTGGCAGGTAGTAATGGTAAGGGTTCTGTGTGTGCTTATCTGTCTACCATTTTGGTGGAGGCGGGTTATCAGGTTGGGCGTTATACTTCCCCTCATTTGATGGATTGGAATGAGCGCATTTGCTTGAATAACAAGCCTATTCCCACTTTAAGGTTAATTCAATTGCTGGAAAAGGTGATTGCAGCGGCTCGGATGCAAGACCCGCTGCCGACTCAGTTTGAAATGATGACAGCAGCGGCGTGGCTATACTTTGCTCAGAACAATGTGGACATTGCCGTGATGGAGGTGGGGCTGGGGGGACGGTTGGATGCGACGAATGTGTGCGATCGTCCCCTGGTCAGCGTGATCACGTCTATTAGTCGGGAACACTGGCAAGTTTTGGGTTCGACTCTGGCAGAAATTGCCAGCGAAAAGGCGGGAATTCTCAAAGCCGATTGCCCCGCTGTGATTGGGCAACTTCCGCCAGAAGCGAATGTCGTGATTTATCGACGGGCAGCAGAGTTAGGCTGCGAAACAACCTATCCTCAACCGGCTAGGGATTTGGGCGACGGTTGGGTGGAATATCGCGGCATTGAAGAATACGAGCTTGCCAGTGAGCCACTGTTGGAGGACGCGATCGAGGAGCCTTACGAGGTAGAGGAACTTTACGAGGAGCCTTACGAAGAGGAGTATGGCGAATTAGAGGAGGAGGAGGCTGACGAGATTGCGATCGTCCACATGATGACCACCATTCGCTATCGACTGCCGCTGCATGGGGTGATTCAACGCCACAATTCTGCCCTGGCGATCGCGGCGATCCAAATTCTGCGGGAACAGGGCTGGGAGGTTTTGGATGACGCAATCATCGATGGGATTGCTAAAACTCAATGGGCAGGACGCTTGCAATGGTTAAATTGGGGCGATCGGCAAATTTTAATTGATGGTGCCCACAATCCCGCCAGTGCTCAAGTGTTGCGGGAATTTATAGATAGTTTGAAAGCAGAAAATGAAGCGTCATTCGTCACTCGTCATGGGTCATTGGAGAACAAAGGACATCCAACCCCCAACCCCCAACCCCCAACCCCCTCCGGTTCGACTCATTGGGTGATGGGGATGTTGGCAACGAAGGATCATGCGGATATTTTCAAAGCTTTGCTGCGGGAGGGCGATCGCCTGTCGCTGGTGCCTGTCCCTGATCACAAAACCGCAGACCCGGAAACCTTAGCGGCGCTTGCCAGGGAGATCTGTCCGGGCTTACTGCAATCAGCACCCTATCCAGATGCGCTAACCGCCCTCGATCGAGCCACTCAAGATTCCGATCGACTGGTTGTCCTTTGTGGCTCACTCTACCTGGTTGGTCAGGTTCTCAAAACTTTGAGGGCACTGTAGCTGCCATTCAAGTCTATGGCTCAGGCTCTTACCACGTTGTTAATTGCCCTGCCTGGGTGAAGTATTGCCGACAGATGCCAGTGGTGACGAGCAAGGTCGTGACTAAGGTGGTGAATGCCAGCATGAACATAATCACCATTTGGTAAGAGGTCGCTACGAGTGGGTCAACGCCACTTAGCAGTTGTCCGGTCATGATGCCGGGGAGTGTCACCAGTCCGACCACCATCATGGTGTTAATGGTGGGAATTAGTCCAGCGCGGATGGCTTCTTGGCGATAACGAGAAACAGCTTGTTGCGGTGTGGCTCCCAAGCTGAGATGGGTTTCAATTTCCAGTTGGCTGGAGTTGAGGGTGCTGACGAGGCGTTCTCCAGTGAGGGCGGCTCCGTTCATGGCGTTGCCTAAGACAATGCCTGCCAGGGGAATCAAAAATTGTGGCTCGTACCAGGTGGGTGGTTGGATGATAAATAGCATGGTGTAAACCAGGGTCAACAGGGTGCCGATCGCCATTGCGCCTCCGACGATCGCAAACAAATGGGGCACTTTTTGGCTGATGCGGTTGCGTGCCACGATCGTTGCCGTGACCAGCATGACCGCCAGCAAACCCAGCACCAGCAAGGGATTTTTGAAGGCAAACACGGCTGCTAATACGTAGCCCACTACCAGTAATTGCAGCACTGTTCGTCCGGTTGCTAGTGCTAAACTCCACTCCAGTCCCAGCCGTTGCCATGCGGAAAGGGCGATCGCGATGACCATCAGCCCTAACGCCCACAGGAGTTGCAAAGTTGATTCCACAGTTTAGTCCTTGAATATGTCAATTTTTTAATCATAAAGAGTCTGGCGCAATGAACTCTCGACTTCTCCTGCTAGAATAAGCGGCAATTCTGCCCCTGCTACCTTTGCTGCATGCGATTCTCAAACCGGTTTTGCCTGATTTTATCCTGCCTCACCGTGGGGTTATCCATCCCTCCAGCCCTGGCACAACTGGAGTTAATTCCAGACACTGCACTCGATCGCAACTTGGGTACGCAAGTAATTCAAAACGGGGTCGGAAACGAGGTGATTATGGGCGGGACACGATCGCAAAATGGGCAAAACCTGTTTCATAGTTTTCAGGAATTCAATGTTCGAGAAAACCGCAGTGTCTATTTCCAAAATCCTACTGGTGTACAAAACATTCTGACTCGTGTAACGGGGCGAGATCCCTCGGATATTTTGGGAACGTTGGGCGTGTTGGGTAATGCCAATTTGTTTCTACTGAATCCCAATGGCATTCTGTTTGGTCCGAATGCTCAGTTGCAGATTGGCGGATCTTTTTTTGCCAGCACTGCCAACAGTTTCAAGTTTTCTGATGGAAGAGAATTTAGTGCAACGAATCCACAGGCTCCACCTTTGCTGACGGTCAACATCACCCCCGGACTGCAATCTGGCTCGATCGCTGCTGGTTCAACTATTATCAATCGCGGCAATCTGGTGGCAGGGCAGGATCTCGTTCTGGAGGGCGATCGCCTGGATTTACAGGGGCAATTGATCGCAGGTCGAGATTTGAGCCTGAAAGCACAGAATCGCTTACAGGCAAGAGATAGCCCGATCGCGCCCTTGATGGTGAGAGCGAAGGGAAATTTATGGGTGCAGGGCGATCGGGCGGTGGATATTGTTGCCCTGAGTCATCCCCAGAGCGGCTTCTTTGCTAGTGGTAATTTGGTTTTGCGATCGGCAAATACGGTGAATGGGGATGCTCGGTTTCAGGCGGGGGGCAGTTTTCGCATTGAGCGGTTGGATGGCACTCCTGGTAATTTAACCAGTCCGCAAGACCCGTTTATTTTTGCGGCTGGAGATGTGGTGCTGGGTGACTACATAGGCGATTCCCTACATATTTGGGCGGGGGGCAGCGTGACCCTGGGCGATGTGGAGATCACGGGGGTCGATTTAGCCAATTCATTGGTTGAAACTGTTACGTTATCGGATGGTTCCACGATCGAGATTAATGGGGCGGCTGTTCCCACGTTGGATGTGCGGGCGGGCGTTGATTGGGCGCAGTTGGGCGGTTTGCCAGGAAATGTTGACTCTGATGGGTTGGGAGCAGCATTTGGTACGAGTGCGACCAGTGCAGACATCACGATCGGAGATATCTTTAACTTCACAGGCACTGTTTTGATCACGAATCAGTATGCACCCAATCGTGCTCTCAGTAGTCCAAATGGAATTCGGACTGGCTCAATTGATGTGAGCAATGCAGATTCTAATGGAAATCAGTTTGATGCAGATGCTGGTACTGTTGTGATTGATGCTCGAACTAATTTTAGCCTCAATAATGACACCATTTTTGCAAACACGTTTGTTAATGGTAGAAATTCTGGGGGTGTGCGGTTGTTAGCAGAAGGTGCAATCGCGTTTAACACAGGCAGCGTTGTTACCAATGTCACTAACAATGTTGTTGGTAATGGAGGGGATATCACGGTTAATAGTGGCTCTTTGGTTTTGGCAAATGGTTCTTCTTTATCATCCGATACCCTGGGTTTTGGCAATGCCGGCAACATTACGGTTCAAGTGCGAGATACAGTTTCCCTGTTTGGGCAGGATGCGACTGGCGTTGTCAGTTCCATCAACACGAATGTGGGCAATACAGGCAGTTTTGCTGAAGGTAACGGAGGCAATATTTCCATCACGGCTCGCTCTATTTTTCTACAGGACAATGCGTTTTTCGATACCAGCGTTTTCAACGGTGGCACCAGCGAGGATCCAGCGATCGCCGGAGATGTGCAAATTACTGCCAGTGATACGGTTTCTTTCGATCGCAGCCGCGTTTTCAGTAACGTGACCGCTGGCACCGTTGGGTTTGGGGGCGACATTACCATCACCACGGGTTCAGCGTCTTTCACCAACGGGTCTAGCTTGATTAGCTCTTTGCAAGCCCAAGATCAAACCTTTGCTGGAGCCGTAGGGGAGGCGGGAAACATCACGATTAACGCTCAGGGGTTGGTATCGTTTGACGGGGTTAGCCCTAACGGCTCTATCAGTACGGCTGAGAGCAATGTGGGACTTGGAGCCGTGGGCGATGCGGGAAAGATTACTATTAACGCGGGTGAACTCTCGCTGACTAATGGTGCCGAACTCAGTTCCGGTACTTATGGACTCGGAAATGCTGGAGACATTGTGGTTCGAACGCAGGGATCGGTGCGGGTTGATAACTCTTTAATTGATAGTCAGGTGGGCGAAGAGGTAGAGGGGTTGGCTGGAAAGATTGATATCGCGGCGGACTCGCTGACGCTGACGAATGGCGGACAAATTTTGACTTTAACTCGCGGCTTAGGGAATGCGGGAGCGATTAATCTAGCGGTGCGCGATCGCATCACCCTGGATGGAGTGTCGCCGGATGGATTTCGAAGCGCGATCGCCAGCGATGTCGAATCCACTGGAGAGGGCACCAGTGGCGGTATTACGATTAATACTGGGTCACTGTTTATCCGCAATGAGGCAGAACTCACCGCCTCCACCAAAGGATTTGGCAATGCCGGGAGCATTTTCATTACTGCTCGTGATCAGGTGAATCTCACTGGAGATGGCTCTGCTACGCCGAACGACATTCCGGAGGGATTGGTGCCCAACTCGATTAACAGCAGTGCCGATCGTGGCTCGACGGGCAACGGCGGCAGCATCCGGATTGATACGCCCCGGTTGTTTGTGAACCAGGGAGCCAGAATCCTGGTCAGCAATTTAGAAGAAGGGCAGGCAGGCAGCATCATGCTCAATACGCGCTCCACCACTCTTGACCAGGGCTACATTCAAGCCACTACCAGTTCTGGCAATGGTGGGGATATTACCCTGAATGTGCGAGACATTTTGCTGTTGCGGCGGGGCAGCTTGATTTCGGCAACGGCAGGGACAGAGCAGGCGGGGGGCAATGGCGGTAATATTACGATTCGGTCTGCCTTTATTGTGGGGGTGTTGCGGGAAAACAGTGATATTACGGCGAATGCGTTTACGGGACGGGGTGGCAATATCAACATCACCACCAATGCCATTTTTGGCTTGCGATCGCAGCCCCGGCTCACGCCTTTGAGCGACATTACTGCCAGCTCTGAGTTTGGGTTGAATGGCACGATCGCGATTACCACCCTCAACGTTGATCCCAATCGTGGACTGGTGGCTTTACCCACTAACCTGACGGATCCGACTCGTCAAATTAGTCAAACGTGCAACCCCAGTGGTTCCACTGCTGCCCGGAGCGGGCGCTTTGTGGTGACTGGACGAGGAGGCATCCCCACCAGCCCAGAAGCGGCAATCACGGGCGATCGTCCCCTGGTTGATCCGGTGTTGTTGGTGCCGGAAAATTCTAATCGAGCAACTAGCTCTGAAGCATCCCCAGCGCTGGTTTCAGGTAGCTCATCCAATATCGAGTCTACGGCGATCATTGAGGCGCAAAGTTGGGCGAGAGATGGCGATGGCACCATTTACTTGATGGCTAATGCTGATAGTTCAACGATTCACCCAGCAGGCTTTCGCACCCTACCCTGTCGCGATTGAGGTTGAGCTAATCTGAAATTCTTTCCAGGACTTTTGATGTCTTCACAGGTCAGGACGAATCAACCAATCACAATCACCAATCACCTACTCAGTTCCCGCTTCCGATCTATATTAAGCCCGCTGTTTCGTACAGTTGGCGCAAAACAGCCAGGATGCGATCGCTGTAATGCGGGTCAGCCGACCAGCGCCCGGTGAGGTGAGCGATCGTGGGTGCCCCGCCTCGAATCACCAAGTTGAAGCGGGGATCGACAATTTCTTCCCGTAATGGCTCGGTGTTGGCGTAAGCTTTCAGGTGCTGGATGTGGGCACGCACTCCAATTCGCCGACTGGGGAAGCTTGCCCCCTCTGGATTTCCTCCCACCGTACCCAAGCCCCCAAAGTTGTTCTGGCTGGGCTTGCTGCTGCCGCCAAATTGCAAAAACTCAGTTTCCACACACATTTGAGCAAAGGCAACATCATAGCGAATACCTTCATTCATCCCTTCTTCTAAATACAAGCGGGCGATGTCGGGGAAGCGAGACAAGCCGACTTCATTGCGTGCTTTCAAAAACATCAACATCTGCACTTCGGTGGTGTGTCCTCTGCCCGAAATTTCGTGGAACGATCGACTGATTTGCAGCATGGTGCGAATGGTGAGGGTGCGGGTGGTGGCATCCCAACTGGCAGAAATATCAGAATCTCGCAACTCGATCGCCTGCACGTAAACCACATTGCCGTGGGTGAGATAGCGTTGTGCGGCTGAGGTGCGCTGCATTCCCAGGCGATCGGCTAAATCAACGGAGATGTAAGCATTGCCATTCAGCAGCACTCCCAATTCGCCGTACAGCCGTCCATTGACGTTGATATTGATGGGAGTGGGCACAGCGGAGGGGGGAATTGTTTGCCCTAACAGGGCGGGCGGTTCTCCTTCGGCAATGGCTCGACTCCAGGCAACTAACCCATCGGCGATGCCCTGAGCTACCTCCTGCCGCTGATTTTGAATCAAAAAGCGATCGTCGGGGTTGGTGATAAATCCAATTTGGAGATACAGCGAGGCGGGGACTAACTGGCGACAAAAACGAACACGCCCAAATTCTGAGTAGGTATCAGGCAGCGCTCCCTGGAAGACCAGTTGGGGCAAGCGGCGAGTCAGAGCTAACAAAATCAGGTCGGCGTGTTGTTTGCGCTCGTCGTTGTGAGCGATGTAATAGACCCGCGTTCCCCGGACTTCAGGATTCGGGTGAGAGTTGGCGTAGAGTTCCAGGGCAATATCTCCCGCTCGATCGCGGCTATTGATCCAGCGAATGGTTTGATTGTCTTCTAGCTCATCGGGCACTGCCATCACATCCATGCTGCGCGATCGCAATTCCGACACCAGCAAGTCTCGAATCGCCGTTATATCCAGCCCGATCGCGGCTCCACCTGGATCTAGCCGCCCCTGCTCACTGTGATGCTCCACTGAAATAAAAATTCGTCCCATATCTTAAAGCCCCTTTGCCCTCAACAGGACTTTCCTAGAGCCAGTTGTATCCTAAGAAACGAGATTGGGCGCAAAAAGTTGGAATTTGGGGGATGGGGAAATGGGGGATGGGGGATGGGGAAATGGAGGATGGGGGATGGGGAAATGGAGGATGGGGGATGGAGGATGGGGGATGGATTCTTTGCATCAACTGGCGTGAAGAATGGCGAAATCGTCGGCTTCAAAGGCAATTCCTTCGCTACAATCAGTATCCAAACCACCCCCGCAACCCCCCACCCCCCACTCCCTATGCTCGAAATTCCTCGCCTCCATCCAGACACGATCGAACAGGTTAAGCAACGGGCTGACATTGTGGATGTGGTGTCAGAACACGTGGTACTTCGCAAGCAGGGCAAGGATTTTGTGGGGCTGTGTCCGTTCCATGATGACAAGTCTCCCAGTTTTACGGTGAGTCCGGGTAAGCAGTTTTACTACTGCTTTAGCTGTGGGGCGGGGGGGAACACGATTAAGTTTTTGATGGAGTTGGGCAAGCGACCGTTTAGTGAAGTGGTGCTGGATCTGGCGCGGCGGTATCAGGTTTCAGTGCAGACGTTGAAGCCAGAAGAACGACAGGAGTTTCAGCGGCAGGTGTCGTTGCGAGATCAGTTGTATGAGATTCTGGCGGTGACGGCAAAGTTTTTTGAACACGCGCTGTACCAACCTCAGGGCAAGGGGGCGCTGGATTATCTGGAAACGCAGCGGCACCTGAACCGAGCGACCATGCAGCAGTTTCAGTTAGGCTATGCTCCGGCGGGGTGGGAAACGCTGTATGGCTATCTGGTGGAGCAAAAACATTACCCGGTGGAGTTGGTGGAAAAGGCGGGGTTGCTGGTGCCGCGCAAGACGGGGGGTGGGTTTTATGACCGTTTCCGCGATCGCCTGATGATTCCGATCCACGATTTGCGAGGACGGGTGGTGGGCTTTGGGGGACGCACTCTGACAGATGAACAACCGAAGTACTTAAATTCACCGGAAACGGAGTTATTTGATAAAGGCAAGCTGTTGTTTGCGCTGGATAAGGCGCGGGCGGCGATCGCCAAGCAAGACCAGGCGGTGGTGGTAGAGGGCTATTTTGATGTGATTGCGTTGCACAATGCGGGTGTGACGAATGCGGTTGCTTCGATGGGAACTGCCCTGAGTTCGGCACAGGTGCGGCAACTGCTGCGCTACACCGAGTCCAAGCGGATTGTGCTGAACTTTGATGCGGATAATGCCGGAAACCAGGCGGCAGAGCGGGCGGTGGGCGAGGTGGAAACCCTGGCATATCGGGGAGATGTGCAGTTGCGGGTGTTGAATATTCCCACGGGTAAGGATCCGGATGAGTTTTTGCAGAGTCATCCGGCAGCGGAGTATCAAACCTTGCTGGACACGGCTCCCCTGTGGTTAGACTGGCAAATTGAGCGATCGCTCACTGGGAAAGACTTGAAGCAGGCGGATCAGTTTCAGGCGGGGGTGCAGGCAATCGTCAAGCTGTTGGGGAATTTGCCCAATGCCACCCTGCGGACGCACTACATCCATCGCTGTGCTGAACGGTTGAGCCAGGGAGATTCGCGCCTGATGCTGCAACTGGAGGAAGATTTGCGGCAACAGGTGCGGGGGGAACGCTGGCACGGACGATCGCAGAAATGGCAAACTCGCAGCGATCGCAACTTGCTAGAAGAAGCGGAGGCGCAACTGCTGCGGCTCTACATTCACAAGCCCTCTTATCGCCAAATGATTGAGTCTTCCCTGGAGGAGCGGGATCTGGAGTTTAGCCTGTCGCACCATCGGCAGCTCTGGCGACACATTTTGCAACTCAAAGAAGAAGGGATTGATTTCAGTGATGCGTCGATCGATTTGCTGAGTTTGCTGGAAGAACTAGATGGCGATACGGCGAGTGATTTGTCGCGGATGTACTCTTTGTTTCGCCTGGATGAAACGCATCAGGTGGATACTCGTCGCGCCATGCTGGTGATTCGTACAGCGATCGCTGCGATGGAAAAAATCATGTGCGAAAAACGCCGTCGTCATCTGCTCGATCTCCTTCAAAGCCTGGATTGGGCAGAAACTCCCGACTTAGGGCAACTGTATCAAAAGAAGATCTACGCCGAAGACCAGCGCATCCGCCAACTGGAGCAGGAACGGCAGGTGATTTTTGAAGACCTGGTAAAAGTACCCCTGATCGAAATTTGAGGCTATCCAGGCAAACTCAGTAACTTCACGGAATCAACATCTGTTTTGTGACGAAAAATACTATTCTGCCTCCATAATCTCCTCCAGAATAAAACAGTTTTTTGTTGATTCAACGGTTTTCTATGAAAAATCAGCTACAAGCGTTTCTGGCTTTTGGGGTCCTGGCTGGAACAAGTGTGATTGCGTCAGAAGCGAAGGCAGCGTTATTAATCGGCAGTACTCGCGGCAATAGCATTACGATATTTGACGAGATTAACGGCACAATTTTGGGAGATTTTACTGCCCCAGGGGCGAATGGCTTACGAGATCCAGATGCGATTACGATCGGTCCCGATGGCAACGTGTATGTGAGTGTGGGCGGCAGTAGTGGTTCGAATCTGTTCGATCCTGCCTATCCTCAGGATTCCGCAATTCTACGCTTCAATCTCAAAGGGGAATTCTTGGGGGTTGCAGCTACTGGCAACGGGCTGACCCGCCCCTATGGCAATGCCTTTGGACCGGATGGCAATCTTTACGTCAGCAGTTTTCGCACCAATCAAATTTTGCGCTTTGATGGCAAAACGGGTGCGTTCATTGATGTGTTTGCGTCCGATAACAACAACGGGTTTGGCAGCACTAATGGCTTGAATGGTCCCAATGGTTTGTTGTTTGGTCTAGACGGTAGCTTATACGTCACAACTCAGGGCAGCGCTAACGAAGCGGACGGAGATCTGACGTTTCCGTTTACCAGTCAGGTTCTCCGCTACAGCCCGGAACAAGTTTTGGGTACAAAACCCACTACCAGCCCAACCGTCTTTATTGACCAGCCTGCGCTACTACCAGAAAACCCAGGATTTATCAGTCTGTTGGGGTTAACCTTTGCCCCAGATTTTGCCAGTCTGTACGTGAGTGACTTTGCTGGCGGAATTCGTCAATACGATCTGGCGGGAAACTTGCTGGATGTGCTGTCTACGAATTACACAGGCACCACTCCAGCCGGCAATTTTGTGGGTGGTCTGACGTTTGGGGCGGATACCAGCAACCTGTTTGCGGTTGGGTTTGATGCGGTGAGTCTGGTGGGTTCGGTGTTGACCTATCCCGGTGCGGCGGGAAGCAGTACGGCGTTCAGCGGCTCCTTGTTTACGGATACGCAACTCGTGCGACCGATCGGCATTGCTGCGGTGCCGGCTGCGGCTATCCCCGAACCCACCACGATCGCGGGTCTACTGCTGGCTGCGGGTGGTTTGGGCGTTGTCCGTAGACGCAGACCCCGGTCATCCAATTAATTTGTCAACTCTTTGCCTGCTCGAACTGCACTCTTTTGTGCATCTTTAGTGGCATTTTTGGTTGCGTCAACATAGCCCCCTCCAAATTCTTTAAAGGCGGAGGTGGCTTGTTCGCCAATGCGCCGCCCGCGTTCGTCTGGGTCGCTTGCGGTCTCCCGGTCTTGCTGGTTCCACTCGCCCGTGGTTTTGGGACGGGGAGCGTTGTTTTCATGGACTCGCTCAAGCACTTTGTTGGTCATTGTGTGGTTGCGATCGGTGCCATTGGCGTTGCTGGCATCGTTTACATTGGTCGCCAGTAGCAAAAAGCCCACCAGGACAAGGGCGGTAAACTGCCTGAATTGAAAACTAGGAATGACAGATTTGAGGTGAGCGATCGCCCTAGAAAAAATTGTTGCCATGCTAAACTCCAGTTGAATTCTCGATAACTTTCAGTTCAATGTTGCGATCGATCTACAGCAAGTTGGACCATAAAACCCTTCCTTCTGCTGTGGTCAATGCACCCCTTAGCCTAATGACCCGCAAAAGGGAGTTCTTCTAACAAAAGATATAGATTTGTAACCTCAGGGATGGAGTTAGAAAGTGTTTGTAAATCAATGTTTCGATCCCCCTAAGTCCCCCTTTTGAAGGGGGACTTCAGACTTAGGGTTTGGTTCCCTCCTTATAAAGGAGGGGTAGGGAGGATCTCTTCAGAGCTTGCTTTTTAGCCACACTTACACCTATTTACAAATAGCCTTTTAGGGAGTTTAGGCTGGGTTAGCAACCAGACTTCAAATGTTCCAGATAGTCTTGCAGTTGGCGCACCTGAAAGGCGCTGGCGAGTTGTTTGATCTCAGCTAAAACGGGACTAGACGTGGATCCAGATTGCTCTTGTTGGGCGATGCGGGTTTGAATATCCACGATCGCCCCCATTTTGGCTAAATGTAATAATTCACCTAGAAACTCACTGGATAGGGCTTTAATCGTGGAAGCGGAAGCATTCGCGGGAATATTTTCCTTTGCGGGTTGAAACTGTTCTTCTGAAGCCGCGACTGGATCGTCATCGTATTCCCACTCTAAGCCGAGATGCGTTTTCAACGTAGCTAACAGGTGCGTGTAGCGAATTGGTTTAGACAGAAAGGCATCACATCCCACGTTGAGGCTGGTTTGCTGATCTTGCTCGAAGGCACTGGCAGAGGCGGCAATGATGATGGTGTTTTGAAATTCTGGCGATCGTCGTAGTTGGCGGGTTGCCTCAAAGCCATCCATCACGGGCATCACCAGATCCATAAAGATGATATCTGGGTGGAATTGCGCTGCTTGGGTCAGGGCTTCTGCACCATTCCGGGCTTCGGCAACTTCAAACCCCAGGGGCACCAGGAAGCCCAGCAACACTGCTCGATTTTCCGCCCGTTCATCTACTACTAGGATCCGGCGGCGATCGCCCTGATAGCCAATGATTTCTGGTGTTTTGGTGAGAGCGGGCTTCTGCCAGTGTTCTACTGCTTTTAATTCCAGCTCAAACCAGAAGGTGCTGCCCTGTCCGGGAGTGCTGCGAACCTGTAATTCTCCTCCCATTAAACTGACTAACCTGCGACTAATTGCCAGCCCTAAGCCGGTGCCTTCATTCATGCGCTGCCGATCGCCGACTTGCTGAAACGGCAAAAAGATTTCTTCCAGGTGTTCTGGGGCAATCCCAATGCCGGTGTCTTCGACCTGGAAACGAATGCGGTGAGCGGGCGATTGGAGATTGACCCCCACCTTAAACGCGACTCCACCCTGATCCGTAAACTTAATGGCATTACTGAGCAAGTTGATTAACACCTGGCGTAAGCGTTGTTCGTCGGCGTGAACGGCGATCGGCAAGGCTGTGAGTGGTTCGTAGAGGAAGGAAATCCCTTTTTGCTGGGTGCGGAGGCGGAACAAATCGGCGATCGCGGTGAGGAAGGTTGGGAGTTGAAAGTCGCTGAGTCGCAGTTCTAGACGACGGGCTTCTATTTTCGATAGATCCAGTACGTCGTTAATGAGCATGAGAAGATGCTCACCACATTGATGAATGGTTTCTAATTCATGCAAGGTGGTTTCAGAGAGGGCTTTGTTGCGTTTAATAATTTGGGTATAGCCTAAGATGCCGTTGAGGGGTGTTCGTAGTTCGTGGCTCATATTTGCCAGGAATTCGCTTTTAGCGCGATTGGCAACTTCAGCCGCTTCTTTTGCCGTTCGTAATTCCTCTTCGATTTGTTTTAGTTTTGTGATGTCGGTTGCAACGGATAGGATTTCGATTAAGTTTCCTTCTTTATCCAGGATGGGTTTGTTTGCCCAGGATAACCAGACTCGTTCTCCATTGCGCCGAATGTTTTCGTTTTCGTTGGCTAAATAATGTTCGGGATGGAGGCAAATTTCCTGAATGAGTGATTGCAAATCTCGACCGGAGCTTTCGGTTTCGGGGACGATCGTGCCAACTAGGTGCCGCCCCAAAATATCTGCTTCGGTATAACCAAAAAAATGCTTGCCATAATCGTTCAAAAATCGAACGTAGCCTGCTGCGTCCCAACGCACAATGACACTATTTGCAGTTTGAACTAAATCTCGATATTGAGCTTCGCTAACTCGTAATGCGGTCTCGGCTTGTTTCCGTTCTAGCTCTGCTCCGGCTCTGGCAGCAAAGATTTTAAGAATTAGCTTTCTGTCATCATTAAGTTCAAGCAGTTCCACGTCCATCACGGCAAGATGTCCTAAAACAGAGCCAGTCTTGCTTCTGAGGGGAATTCCCAAATAACTAACAATGCCCTGTTCACTTAGCCAGTTATCGTTAGGAAAGAGGGTTTGCACGGATTCGGCATAGTGGCAAATGGTGCCCTGTAACACCTGCTCACAGGGAGTGTTGGCGATCGCGTAGGGGGGGAGATCAGCCCAATCGGTGCCTGCCCAAAATGCGAGAATTTGAGCATACCCTGGCGTTTTTTTGCTTAACTCGGAAATGATGGCATGGCGGACTTGTAACACTTGTGCCAGGTAACGGACGCAGGCGCGGAAAAATTTGCTACCTGTTTCGGAGGCAGTTCCTTCTACGGTTAAACGCAGCACTTCCTTGCTTTGCCGCAGGGCTTGCTCGGCTTGCTGGCGCTGGTGTGCTTCGATCGCCAGGGCGGTTAGATCTGCCAGCGATCGTACAAAGCCTTGCTCTTCCAATGTCCACTGGTAGGGTTCGCCTAAGCGCTCCATGCACAACACGCCGACCGTTACTCCGCCCAAGCGAATGGGGGCATCGAGCATGGAGCCAATGTTCAAAGGTCGCAGGTAGGTTTCAGTAAACTCGCTCGTGTGCAGATCGGTGCGGGCATCCACTGCGATCACAAGCTGCTCGGTTTCGAGTGCTTGGAAGTAGGTAGGGTAGTCGATCGCCAGTAGTTCTGTGCCGCTGTCCCAGGTTTGAGTTGCTAAGTCAAATAATGCTGCACAGGTAAGTTTGGTTTTGGCTGCATCGTATACCCAAATGCCTGCCCGTTCTACTTTTAGGGTTTGAGCTGCAGATCGGGTTACTTCTTCCGCTGCCAGTTGCCAGTTTCCCTGAGTTAGCGTGTTGCCGTGGGTGAGGTTGATCAGGGCGGCGGATTGTTGTTTGAGTTGGCGTTTGCTATCTTGCAGTGCTGTTTCCATGCGCTTGCGATCGCTAATGTCCGTGATTACATAAATCGCGCAGGGTTCTCCGTCTAACTCGATCGCTTCGGCAGAGACGAGGACGGTTCCGAGCGTGCCGGATTTGTGGTGGTAGTTTAGCTCTCGATTGCGAACTCTGCCTGGTTCCTGCAACAGCAGTGCTAAAGAAAAATCTCGATCGAGGTGCCGCCACAATTCCAAGTCTGTTGCCCGACGACCAATTACTTCCCCCATCACGTAGCCGGTTAATTCCAAAAAGCTATCGTTGACGGCGATAAATCGATGGTGGTTTAGATCGACGATCGCAAAGGGCGTGGGAGATGCCTGAAATGCTTTGAAGAAGCGCTCTTCCGATTGGCGTAAGGCGGCGGTTCGCTCGGCAACTCGATGTTCTAGCTCTGCTTTTGTTTGCTCTAATGCTTTGAAGGTTTGCCGCAATTGCTCCACCATGCGATTAAAGGCATCGGACAGTCCGCTTAATTCCCGCAGGCGGGTGGGCGGCACTTGCTGATCCAATTGTCCAGAGGCAATGCCTTGGGTTGCGAGGTTTAAGCGTTGGATCGGGAGGGTGAGGCGGCGGGATAGAAAGATGCTGAGGGCGATCGCGCCTGATAGTGCCCCTAAACTCAACAGAAAGGTGACGCGCGTGTTGTTATGCACTTGCCCCATAAAGTCTGAAAGGGGTGTGACGACAACAATCAACCAGTCCAAGCCGTAGGCGCTTTTGAAGGGTGTAACCTGCACCCAGTAGTGTTGACCTTTGTTGTAAAACCCAAACTGTTGAGTGGTTTCTGAGGAGAAGGACTGCCCCAAGCGATGCTGCAATTCCAGGGTTGTTTCTCGAATCAACTGATCCTGGGTGTTAACTGCGGCAATTCGGGTTTGCTGGCGATCGAAGGGCAGTTCCCCTGATGATGTTGCGATTAGGTTGCCAGAGCGCTCCAGAATAAATGTTTCTCCAGATGTGCCGACTTTAAGCTGGTCTAGATGCTTGCTGATGGAGGAAAACAGGCAATCAACTCCCAGGATGCCTTGCAATTTCCCCGCTTGATTGTAAATGGGCTGAGTCAGGGCAATTTTTGCCGATTTTTGGGCGAAGTCTGGATACACTGGACTCCATACGGCTCGACCTGCTTGCTGGGTGGCTTGATACCAGGGACGACGACGGGGATCAAAGGGTTCTCGTTGTTCCTTTAATTGACCCAGCCTGCCCCGATTCACGGCGTAACTGTAGAATCTGCCGTTGGTGGATTTGCCCGATCTGCCAACCCGCCATTCCTGCCCTCGCTCTAGTCCTAATCCCACAAATTCTCCGTCTGGGGTGCCAGCATAGATCGCCGCTCCACAAATGCGATCAAATAGCGATCGCTGTTGCCAGAAATGCTGAATGAGTTGATCTGGATTGGCTAAGTTTAATTCGCCGGATTCGATCGCATGGCTAGTGATCTGGTTGATCACCCGTGCGTTGTCGAGGTATTGCAAGAGTTGCTGATGAATCCGATCGCTAGTACGATTTACAAGCTCCCTGGTAAAATCTCTGACAACCTTTTGCCCGTTTTCATACGAAATGTATCCCACCGATGCAACCGCACCTACCAGTGGAACCATAAAGGCAGCGAGTAAAATCCACTGCATTGGTACTCTTTTTTGAATCAGGTTTAACCCATTCCAGGATTTATTTGGCATTGCAACGATGGGCACTGGTTCCGCTAAGTGGGGAGACATAAAGCCTTAATATTGTTACATTAGAGCAACTTACAGTGTTTTGAAAACCGCCAATTCATCAGGAGCGGATGATGGATTTATTTTCCCCTAATTGCCCGTACTGTGATAG
>JANRIN010000194.1:0-17227 GCA_033764965.1 Leptolyngbyaceae cyanobacterium bins.302
GTCATCTAAAGGTGGGGTCAAGGCAAAACGACTCAAAGCTGGCTGGGACAATGATTATTTGGTGAAAGTCCTTGCTCAATAAGATGCGTTTGCCCTGGATTGATACCAAGATTTAACGCTGCCATTCTTGACCAATGCTACAAAGATATGTTTTAAGAATTGCTGGTTGCCAATGGGTCAATCCGTGAAGATTTCGCGTTGGGTGCGGGAGGTTGTTGTTTTGGTCAGAAACGGCTGACTTTTGAATTCCTCTCAGCCGAAAGAGTTTATTTACAGCGCAAAGAGTTAAATGTGTTGGCGGCTAACTGGGTTGCATTTTGACCGATCGCGGTTAGAGTAATTTGCCGCTTACTGTTGTCGAAAATGGCGATCGCATCATACTTAACGGCATATACACCAGGAAGATTGGGATCCAGGATCAGGTCTCCTGACTGAATCCGAACGGGTACGGTGTTGTTGCAAAATCTCAGTTCTTCAGTCCGGGTAGACAGCACCTGAAAATCTTCCCCTGCACGGTAGGAAAAGGAAAAATCGGGCGATGAAAACAGGTCGTAGGGATCAGTGGGTTGGACAGGAGATGGGGCAGGGGTAGGACTGGGGGAAACCGTTTCCACATCCAGCGGCACCCGTGCGATGAATAATTCCACCCCTGAGAGTTTTTCAATATCCGCTGCCGTTAATTTTGATGGGTCTTGCGGGAAAGTCGAACTGCTGACGATCGCGACCTTGGCTCCTCCCAAATTTGCACCAAACACGCCCTGAGCTTTACCTGACAATTGATAGTCCATCAAACTCCGGGCAATGATGGTTGCGCGTTGGGGGTCAGCCGCATTGCTGAAGAATTTGTACATCAACCCGGCTGACCCGATCGCAACTAAGAAGACCGCCGCTGCTGCGATCGCGATCGTCTCCCAAATGGTTACAGTTAATCTAGGCTTAGGCTGAGTTTCTGAGGTTTCGACCATGAAGGGGGTTGGGGGTTGGGGAAGCCGGGGATTGGAGAAAGAATAGGCAAGGGCTGAGTGTCGTGCGAGTATTTGCGTTTGCTCAGCACTTAGCACTCAGCACCCAGCACTTTTACACACCCTAGACTTTCTTTAACCAACTAAACATGGCTCGTAAGTCTTTGCCCACTTCTTCGATCGGGTGCTCCGCTTCACGGCGACGCATGGCAGTAAAGCCAGGTTTGCCCGATTGATTTTCCAGCACAAATTCACGAGCAAATTGCCCAGTTTGAATCTCTTGCAAGATCTTTTTCATTTCGGCACGAGTTTCATCCGTGACGATGCGAGGTCCGCGCGTTAAATCACCGTACTCCGCCGTGTTGGAGATGCTATCCCGCATTTTGGCGAGTCCACCTTCCACAATGAGATCAACAATCAGTTTCACTTCATGCAAACACTCAAAGTATGCCAACTCGGGTTGATACCCAGCCGAGACGAGAGTTTCAAATCCCGCTTTAATCAGGGCACTCAAGCCCCCGCACAACACAACTTGTTCGCCGAACAGGTCAGTTTCGGTTTCTTCGCGGAAGGTGGTTTCTAGCACACCTGCACGGGTACCGCCGATGCCTTTTGCGTATGCCATTGCTCGATCGCGTGCCTGCCCCGACGCATCTTGATACACTGCAAACAATGCAGGCACCCCTTCACCCTGCTCATAGGTGCGGCGCACGAGATGCCCTGGTCCCTTGGGCGCAACCATCACCACATCCACATGGCTGGGAGGGACGACTTGCGCGAAGTGAATGTTAAAGCCGTGAGCAAATGCCAGAACTTTGCCTTCAGTCAGGTGAGGAGCAATTTCGTTGGCATAGACCGTTTTTTGCACTTCATCGGGCAGCAGGATCATAATAAAGTCGGCTTGTTTCGCTGCCTCATCCACGGCGTAAACCGTCAGTCCAGCATCTTTTGCTTTTGCTGCCGATTTGCTACCAGGATACAGACCCACAATGACGTTTACGCCGCTGTCTTTTAAGTTCAACGCATGAGCGTGCCCCTGAGAGCCGTAGCCAATAATGGCAACTGTTTTTCCATTCAATAGATCTAAATTGGCATCTGCGTCGTAATACATGCGCGCCATAGTGGGTTGTCTCCTTGCTGCATTCAGTTCCTTTGCAAACTCTTAATCTTATCAAAGATAGATGGACATTCTGGCGTTCTTTTATATTTTGTGGAATCGGAATCTGAAAGGAAAAACAAACCTAAGCAGGACTAACATCTTTTCCATAATCTATTTCTGGTCATTGGGCTGCTTTGGTGTGGCAAGACGACCTTCTAGCTTATCTGAAGTGGAAAGCTTCTCAGCTTGCTATTCCCAAAATTCGTATGGAGTTGCACACATCCTGACAGAAAAGCCTTTAGCAGAAGAAAACCTTAGGAATATGTCGATAAAAGGCTAATATATCGACATTTCTATTGCATATGTCGATTGGATCAACACATCAATATGCCTGAATTTTCTCCAACCCAACCCTACAACGATCTACCGCTTCTACCGCCTCCCGTGGACCTTGAAACACGAACAATCTTGAAAGCTTGTATCGAATCTCGGGCAGCACTAGCAGAGTTGAAACAAGCAGGCGACTTGATTCCAAACCAAGCAGTTCTGATTAACACCATTCCAATTTTGGAGGCGCAGGCAAGTTCAGCGATTGAGAACATAGTAACAACTGCTGATCGCTTGTTTCAGTTTGCCCAGTCTACGGAAACTCAAGCAGATCCTGCCACCAAGGAAGCTTTAAGGTACGGTGCAGCTCTTTCCTACGGTTTTCAATCAATTCAGAAACGCCCAATCATAACAGTCACCGCTGTAGATGTGTGCTCCATGATTAAGGGGGTAGAGATGAATGTCCGCAAAACCCCTGGTACCGCATTGATTGGTGGAAGCAGTGGGAAGATTATTTACACTCCACCCGACGGTGAAAACCTTTTACGAGAAAAACTGGCAAACTGGGAGCGTTTCATCAATGAGGCGACGGAAATCGATCCTCTAATTCGTATGGCTGTCATGCACTATCAATTTGAAGCTATTCACCCATTTACTGATGGAAACGGTCGTACAGGTCGAGTTCTCAATCTTTTATTTCTAATCGATAAAGGTTTGCTGGAGATCCCTGTACTTTACCTAAGTCGCTACATCATTCGACACAAAAGCGACTACTATCAGTATTTACTGGATGTAACCACAGATGGTAGATGGGAAGACTGGATTCTCTTTATGCTGACGGCTGTTCACAGCACTGCAAGCTGGACAACCAACAAAATTCGATCAATTCAGCAACTTATGAAAATTACTGCTAATTATGTGCGGCAGGAGTTACCTAAGGCTTACAGTCGAGATTTGATAGATCTGATCTTTATTCAGCCCTATTGCCGTATTGCGAACGTAGTTGAAGCTAATATCGCTCAACGACAAACAGCATCTACCTACCTTAAAGGATTATGTGATATCGGTGTTCTTAAGGAATTCAAAGCTGGACGAGAAAAGTTGTTTATTCACCCTCGCTTCCTGGAACTACTCACCGCAGATGACGGCTACGAAATTAAGCCTTACCAGAACAGCACTGACTAAACAGACAAATCCAACTGCCCTAGTACGTGCAATTGATCGTCCTTAGATTCTTGCAGTAGCACCAAGGGTATGGTAGAGGCAAGCTTGAGCGATCGTGACGGGGTGAAATTGAAGTTGGACAAAGCGATCGTTAATTGGATGTACAACTCTCGCCGTTGAGTGATCAGGGTGATAAGCGCTCAATTTTCCAGGAATTGTCCAAGAGTTGATAAAGAAGGCGATCGTGCAACCGACTGGGACGACCCTGCCAGAATTCGATCGCATGAGGCACAACACGAAATCCACCCCAATGCGGCGGGCGAGGGATATCTTGATTTTGATATTGCTGAGTTAGATCGGTTAAGCGTTGTTCCAGCACGTCTCGATTGGGGATCACGCGGCTTTGATCCGATGCCCAGGCTCCCAGTTGGCTCCCCACTGGACGGCTATGAAAATAGGCTTCGGTTTCCTGATCCGATACTTGCTCAACGCTGCCTTCAATCCGCACCTGGCGTTCTAATGCTCCCCACCAAAAGACGAGAGAGGCATGGGGGTTTTGGAGCAGTTCCTGTCCTTTCCGACTTTCGTAGTTGGTGTAGAAAACGAATCCCCGCTGATCCACCCCTTTCAGCAGCACAACGCGGGCAGAGGGGATGCCGTCTTGTGTTGCGGTGGCGATCGTCATGGCATTGGGTTCAATCAGGTCTGCTGCCATTGCCTGGTCAAACCAAACTTGAAATTGTTGGATGGGGTCGGGATCAACTTCACCTTCGATTAGTTGCTGGCGAGTGTAATTCAGCCGCAAATCGGCGATCGAGTAATCAGTCATGGATTTATAGGCAGTAGCATTACAAGCGCGGTCAATGGTCAATCTACGTGGGCAAGGATTTTACGAGCGACGAATATTCATGCAGCACCATTCTCCCCGCTTCCAAAGGGCAGCGACCACCCAACCATTTTCTTCCAGGGTATCGGCAACGGGTTTTGCCTGCTCCAGTAAAATTCCGCTGAGTGCGCCCCAAGTGGTATCTTTCACCAGGGCAGTCATTTGCGGGATCAGGTCAATAATCACTTCTGCCAGAATGTTGCAGACCAAGCCATCCACTGGAGCGTCGATCATTTGCAACAGGCGATCGACGCTGCCCTGCTCAACCACCAGGCGATCGGGCGCGATGGCGTTGAGTTCGCGATTTTCCAGGGTGGATTTCACCGCCAGGGGATCGGTATCAACAGCAAAGACCTTTTGAGCACCCAACAATAAAGCTCCAATCGACAAAATTCCTGATCCACAACCCACATCCGCAATCACCAAATCCTTGCTTGGCTCGGCGGACGGATCCAGTCGCATTTCCAGGGCTTCCAGGCAAAGTTGAGTGGTCGCGTGATCCCCAGTGCCAAAGGCAACTCCAGGCTCTAACTTGAGCAAAATACGATCGCTATGTTCCGGTAAGGGCAACCAGGCAGGATGAATCAGCAGGCGATCGCCAATGTTCTGGGGTTGCCAGTGCACCTTCCAGCTACTTGCCCAATCTTCCTCGTCAATCAAACTCCACTGCACCGCCGGGAAGGGCAAGCCCATACACAAAGCATCTTGTCGTAGCAGCAACGCCAGAGCCGATAAATCCAATAACTCCGTTTGAATTTTAGGCAGGTAAGCCTTAATTAGAGTGGAATAGCCCTTTTGCTCACTGGAAGTGCCTCGACTGCCAAATTGCTGAAGTCGCCAGAAGATAGGTTCCTCCAGATCTGGATCACCAAGAATTTGAATTTCCCACCAACTGTTAGCCATCGAGTTTGGGAGTAGGGAGCAGAGAAAGGGAAACTAAAGGATGAAGAGGCAGCAGGGAAGGTAAAAAGAAGGCAGAGGTCAGGAGGTTGAGGCACTGCACCCTAATCTCATCTCCTAATTCCTTGAGTTCCTTGCTGATTCCTGCGTCACTATTCCCTACAACGTAACGGTATAAGCGTCACGGATGCCGGGAACTTTCAGAATTTCAGCTAGAATTCCGTCGGGGAGGGGATCGTCGATGCTGAGAACCATAACAGCATCACCCCGCACAATTTTGCGTCCCACCTGCATACTGGCAATGTTGACATTGAAGCTGCCCAAAAGAGAGCCGATTTTGCCAATGATTCCGGGCATATCCCGGTGCATGGTAAACAGCATATGGCGGTTGGGCGGCACGTTGACCGGGAAATCATCCACGTTGGTAATGCGAATTTCGGAGTCGCCCAGCAATGCCCCTGCTACAGAGTGTTCTCCTAAAGAACCTCTGGCAGAGATGTGTAAAGAGCCAGTGTAATCTTTAATGCTGGCATCGCGGGTTTCAATCACATGAATGCCCCGTTCTTTGGCTTCGAGGCTGGCGTTGACATAGTTGACTCGTTCCTGCAAAGCGTGAGAGAGCAAGCCTTTGAGGGCAGCAACCACGATCGGCTGGCTTTGGTTCGTTGCTAGTTCTCCCTGAAGCCGAATATTGAGCGCTTCGATGCGTCCACCTGCCAGTTGTGCCACCAGATTGCCCAGAGTTTCTGCCAGTTGCAGATAGGGACGGAGTTGTTCTAGCAAATCAGGACGCAAGCCGGGAATGTTCACAGCAGAACGGGCAGGCAGACCCAGCAGAACATCCCGGATTTGTTCTGCCACATCGATCGCCACATTGATTTGAGCCTCCTCGGTGGATGCGCCCAGGTGAGGCGTGAGCAGCAGTTCCTTGCCCACTTCTCGCAAGGGAGACTCTGCCTCTAAGGGTTCGTTGGCGTATACATCCAGCGCCGCCCCAGCGATCGTGCCTTGCTTCAACGCCTGCACCAGTGCTTTTTCATCAATGATGCCACCCCGCGCACAGTTGATAATCCGGGCAGTGGGTTTCATCTTTGCCAGGGCAGCTTCATTGATCAGGTTTGTGGTTTCGGGCGTTTTGGGTAGGTGCAGGGTGATGTAGTCTGCCTCTTGCAGCAAAATGTCTAAGTCCACCAAGCGGCAACCCAACTGTTCCGCCCGTTCATGGGACACGAAGGGATCGTATGCCAGCAGTTTCATGCCCATTGCTTGCGCCACCGTAGCGACGTGAGCACCAATTTTGCCTAAGCCCACCACACCCAAGGTTTTTTTATAAACTTCCACACCCGTAAAGCTTTTGCGATCCCATTTGCCACTTTTGACAGATTGGTTAGCATCGGCAATAAAGCGGGACATTCCCATCATCATGGCGAGGGCGTGTTCGGCGGCGGCGATCGTGTTGCCTTCAGGCGAGTTAACGACAATGATGCCTTTACGAGTCGCGGCAGGAACATCCACGTTATCCACCCCCACTCCAGCACGACCAATAATCTTAAGCTGGTTACCCGCTTCGATCATCTCTTTTGTGACACGAGTACCAGAGCGAATCATCAAAGCATCGTATTCAGGAATGAGTTGAATCAGTTCTGCGGCAGGCAGATTCGTTTTAATATCAACTTGGGCGACTTGAGACAAAATATCAAGTCCAGCTTGATCAATTGGGTCGGAAACAAGAACCTTTGGCATGGCAGGCGGTGGGAATTTTTGATAGTAAATGGGCAAACCGATTAACTACCATACGGCATTTCGCAGTCGATTTTGAGGAATCCGCCTGTTTTTTTAAAGTGCATTCCAGAACACTTTCATCTCAACCTGGTTTTACTCCGATAAGCGATTTCCTGGCATCAATCCCTTGAACTGAATCCCAACTTCTATGCTCAAACCGATCGCGCTGCTCTTGATCTCCAATGTGTTCATGACCTATGCCTGGTACGGACATCTTAAAGATCTCAAAGCGGCTCCGTTATGGATAGCGATCGCTGCCAGTTGGGCGATCGCGTTTTTTGAATATTGTTTTCAAGTCCCAGGCAACCGGATTGGTGCTCAATACTTCACCCTGCCGCAACTCAAAGTGATGCAGGAAGTGATTACCATGCTGGTCTTCGCTGGATTCAGCGTCACCTACATGAAGGTGCCAGTGACCCGCAATTACTTCTTTGCCGCAATGCTGTTAGCGGGTGCTGCCTATCTGATTTTTAGTGATCAGCCGCAATGAGGCTAGAGAGAAATCCTGTTGAGCGCTTAAATGGCTGAAAATCTGGTTGTCATTAGTCAATGGTCATTCGTCCTTTGCCAACGACCATTGACGTTTAACAAATGACTGATGACAAATGACCGATGACAAATGACCAACTCAGCTTCATGGTGAACATTGTGAAGGTTCGATTGCGCCTGAAATCGACGATCGCCTGCCTGACGACAGTAAGCTTGGCGGGTTGTAACGCGATCGATCGCTTCTTTGCCCCCACCGAACCCTGGCTGACCCCGGATGAATTGGTGGTGGTGGTGAATCAGGCAGATCCGTTGAGTGTGGAAATTGGGAACTATTACCAGCAACAACGCAAAATTCCCCAGCGCAATGTAATCAGTGTGAATTTTGCCCCTAACCGTGTAGAACTATCACCAGAAGAATTTAACCAGATCAAAGCCGCGATCGAGGTGCAAATTCCCAGTTACATCCAAGCCTACGCCTTGACCTGGGCAGCCCCCTATCGTGTGGGTTGTATGTCCATCACTAGCGCTTTTGCGTTGGGGTTTGACCCAGCCTACTGTGCCAAGGGATGCCAGCTAACCAAAGCTAATCCGTATTTCAATCATCAAACCACTCAACCTTTTCAGGACTTACAAATCCGTCCGACAATCGCGATCGCAGCGACTCATTTCGAGCAAGCCAAAGCATTGATTGATCGCGGGATCGCAGCGGATGGCACCTATCCCAGTGGAACTGCCTATCTTCTGAGTACCAGCGACAACACTCGTAACGTTCGCGCCGGACTCTACCCCCAAGTGACACAACACCTGGCTTCCCGCTTCAAAACAGAGGTAATCCAAGCTGACACGCTGGAGCATAAAACAGATGTCATGTTCTACTTCACGGGCTTGGCGCAGGTTGAACGAATCGAGCGGAACCAGTTTTTACCCGGAGCGATCGCAGACCACCTCACTTCTTTTGGTGGAATGCTAACCGATAGCCCCCAGATGAGCAGTCTCCGTTGGCTAGAAGCAGGCGCAACCGGGAGCTATGGCAATGTGGTAGAACCCTGCAACTTCCCACAAAAATTTCCCCATCCTGCGGTTGCGATGGCAGCTTACCTGAATGGCGATACGTTGCTAGAAGCCTATTGGAAAAGCATTGCAATGCCGGGACAGGGAATTTTCATCGGCGAACCTTTAGCCCGTCCTTTTAGCAAGTTTTAAGAAAAATCAAGAAACGGGACGACCAGAACAACAGGCAGAAGTCGCCTAAGCAATACTGTTCTCCTAATTCTTCGCTATCTGGCGCTCCTTCTATGAAAGGAGAATTTTTTGAATCTGTTGGGAACTCTGAGAAAGTAGTCAAACAGCGCATTTAATTTTTTACGCTCGTAGAGTTGGCTATAGTTCGCATGAAAGTATGAATTATCTAATTCTGGGATATGTTCTTCTGGGGTGGGTGGGTGCATCGCTGACGATCGCTATCCTGCTTGGCATTCAACGGCAAAAAAGGCGATCGCTCCAAGCGAATGAAGAGCAACTTCATAGCCTGGTGCAACACACGCAGGTTGGGCTGATCTTGTTTGACGCTAAGGCGGTTTTGCTGGCAAGCAACCAGGCAGCTTTAGATTTGTTGCAAGTAGAGACAGAGGAGGAATTACGCTGGCGCTCTGCCCATGCCATGTGGCGCTTTTTCAGTGAGGATGGAGCGCCATTATCGCCCTCAGAATTTCCCTTAGAACGAGCGATCGCAACTGGTCAATCGGTCACAAATGTAGTCGTTGGACTTGAGCTGGCTCCTTCGTCTACCTACCGCTGGTTACTCATGCACTACGTGCCTCAGCGAGCAAAAAGTGGTCAGGTTGAACGAGTCATCGGCACTCTCAGCGATATTACGCAGCAAAAACAAGCTGAAGCCGCCTTTCAACAGAGCACCATTCGCTATCAAAATCTGGCAGATAACATTCCTGGAATGATTTATCAGCTGGTGATGCCTGCCAATGAGAAAATGACTTTCGCTTATGTTAGCTCTGCTTGCGAAGAAATTTTTGGGGTTGGGGTGGAGCAATTGATCCACAATTTTGACTTCATCTACCAGTTAACCCACCCCGAAGATCTGGCGGCGCTACAACGCTCTATCTCCGCATCTGCCACTAATCTAGAGCCGTGGGATCATACCTGGCGAATTGTCAATCACGAGCAAGTGAAATGGCTGCGTGGTATTTCACGTCCAGTCCAAACGACGAGAGGAACAATTACCTGGGATGGCTTAATTACTGATATTACCGATCGCAAACTCTCTGAGGAACGACTGCGAAAAAGCGTTGAACGAGAACGCAGCATTGCTCGTGTGATTCAACGGATGCGCCAAACCCTGAAACTAGAACGAATTTTTAGCGCTACCACTGAGGAACTGCGAGATGCGTTGAATTGCGATCGTGTCGTGATTTATCGCCTATCCAATGATCCTCAAAAGCAAGTAGTTTCAGAATCCGTGGCTGAAGGTTGGCAACCTATCTTAAACACCGACGCTCAAGTTAATCAGTTCTTGACTCCATTCTCGTTTCAATCTGGAGAAAGTACAGACACAATGGGAGTGAGCTATTGCAACATTGCAGACATTTACCAGGCAGGGCTAGAAGACCAGGATATTGAATGCCTTGAGCGACTGCAAGCTAAAGCCTATCTCAGTGTGCCAATTCTCTGCGGACACCAACTCTGGGGATTTCTAGTGGCCTATCACAACGCCAAGCCGCGCACTTGGGATAGTGCCGAGATCAAAATTCTGTTGCAAATTGGAAATCAGCTTGGTGTTGCTGTGCAGCAAGCGGAATTGCTAGAACGCACCCAACAGCAAGCGGCTGAATTGCAGCAGGCAAAGGAAACTGCGGACGCAGCCAACCGGGCAAAAAGTGAGTTTCTCGCCAACATGAGCCACGAATTGCGGACTCCCCTCAACGCGATTTTGGGATTCACTCAGCTCATGGGACGCGATCGCTCCCTATCCCCCGAATATCAAGAGTACATCGACATCATCAGCCGCAGTGGTGAACATCTTTTATCCCTGATCAACAACGTCTTAGAGATGTCAAAAATTGAAGCGGGACGCATGACCCTCAACGAAACCGCTTTTGACCTCTACCGCCTGTTAGACAATCTGCGCCTGATGCTTCAGCTCCGGGCAACATCCAAAGGCTTAACGCTCAACTTCGATCTAAGTTCCACCGTTCCGCGACACATCAAAAGCGATGAAGGTAAACTTAACCAGATTCTGATTAATCTAGTTGGGAATGCCATCAAATTCACTCAATCTGGACACGTTACCCTGCGAATTTACGTCCGACAGCAAGACAAGGGGGAACGCAAACACCAGGCTTCCTCAGCCTCCACTGCCTGTCCTCTTCCAATCCACACCATCATTTTTGAGATTGAAGACACAGGAGTTGGAATTGCCGTCGCAGATCTTCACCATATTTTTGAAGCTTTTGGGCAAACAGAAGCCGGAATCAAAGCCGCCGAGGGCACAGGGCTGGGGTTAGCCATTAGCCATCGCTTTGCCCGCCTCATGGGAGGGGAACTCTCGGTTGAAAGTGAACTGGGGCGAGGCAGTCTTTTTACCCTGAACATTCCTATCAAAATTGCAGATTCAACAACACAACCTCAGTGGAATACTGTCACCAACAAAGTCGTTGGTTTAGCCCCGGAACACCCCCATTTGCGAATGTTGATTGTGGATGATGATCCGATTAATCGCAAGCTATTGGCAAAAGTACTGACTCATCTGGGCATTGAAGTGCAAGAAGCAAAGAGTGGGTTGGCGGCGATCGCCTGCTGGGAATCCTGGCACCCTGACTTAATTTGGATGGATGTGCAAATGCCTGAAATGGATGGCATTGAAGCGACCAAACGCATCAAATCTAGCCCTAAAGGAGATGCTTCGATCGTGGTTGCCCTCACTGCCAGTGCATTTGAAGAACAGCGTCAGAAGATTTTGCTGGCTGGCTGCGATGACTTTATTCGTAAACCTTTTAAGAAAGAAGAAATTTTGGCGTGCATCACCAAGCATTTGCAGGTGGATCTGCTGTATGAAAACAATTCTTTCGCGCTAGAATACAAAACCTCTAGCTCTAAATCTGCAAGTAACGTCTCCCTCAATTCCGAGTCCTTAACCGTCATGTCGCGTATTTGGCTCAACCAAATGCACAGCGCTGCCGCCCAGGGAAGTGACGCAGTGCTGTTTGATCTGATCCAGCAAATTCCCTCTGAGCACTCTAGCCTCAGTAAAGCCTTAACTCAACTCGTGAGTGATTTTCAATTTGAACAGATCATGTCTTTAACCCATTCATCCTCGTCTTCTTGGACAACAAGTAAACCTGATGCTTAATCTATCGTCCCCATCCCAAGTCGATATTCTGGTTGTAGACGATACTCCGGAGAACCTCCGTTTACTTTCCAGTATGTTGACCCACGAAGGCTTTTATGTGCGAAAAGCAATCAATGGGCAAATGGCGCTCACCGCAGTCGAAGCACTCCAGCCTGATCTGATTTTGTTGGATATCATGATGCCCGACATGAATGGGTATGATGTGTGTGAGCAAATTAAAGAAAATCCTGCAACCAACGAGATTCCGATCATCTTTTTAAGTGCTTTGGGAGATGCTTTAGACAAAGTCAAGGCTTTTCAGGTTGGCGGGGCAGATTACATCACTAAGCCATTTCAAATCGAGGAAATTCTTGCCAGAATTCATCATCACCTAGCACTGAAAATGGCAACTCAAGAAATTCGGAAATTGAATGCTGAACTGGAAGAGCGAGTCCAGCAGCGAACTCAGCAGCTTGAAATAGCCCACACCCAACTCCTGAAACTTGCCCTATCCGATCCATTGACTGGCTTGCCAAATCGGGCTGCCCTGATCGAACGCTTGGAACTGTCATTGCATCGAATTTCCATCGATCGTGCTTATCAATTTGCTGTTTTGTTGCTGGATTGCGATCGATTTAAAATCATTAATGACTCCTTAGGGCATGATGCTGGAGATCAACTACTCATCGAAATTTCTCAACGGTTAAAACAAATCCTGCAACCCTCTGATGTGTTAGCCCGACTCGGTGGAGATGAATATGCAATTCTTCTAGCGGATGTCAATAAAAGCGAGATTGCGATCGAAACAGCCAAAGGTGTTTTGCAGCTATTTACAAAACCTTTCGCCCTACACAATCAACAAATTTTTATCAACGTTAGCATCGGCATCGTCATTAGTGATGCAACTTATGAAAAACCAGAACATATTTTGCGAGATGCAGATACCGCCATGTATCATGCCAAAGCATCCGGCAAAGCGCAGTATCGGTTATTTGAAAGAACGATGCACGAATCTGCGTTGCGCTTTCTTCAAATTGAAACCGATCTGCGTAGAGCTATCCAGGAGCGAGAATTTATCTTGCACTACCAACCCATCATTTGCTTGCGGACAGGGCAGATTGTCAGTGTCGAAGCCCTGGTTCGATGGAAGCATCCCACGCGAGGCATCGTTTCGCCAGTTGAATTTATTTCGATCGCAGAAGAAACTGGCTTGATTCAGCCCATTGGCTTGTTAGTTTTGCGGGAAGCCTGTCAACAGTTGCGCCATTGGCAAACCCAGAAACTGGTGACTGACCATCTC
Organism: Leptolyngbyaceae cyanobacterium bins.302; assembly: GCA_033764965.1. Taxonomy (GTDB): domain Bacteria; phylum Cyanobacteriota; class Cyanobacteriia; order Leptolyngbyales; family Leptolyngbyaceae; genus JSC-12. The sequence continues at coordinate 13,252 of JANRIN010000194.1, forward strand.
AGCATCAGCGTGAATTTATCCGCGCACCAGTTTGCTCAACCCGATTTAACCGAGCAAATTTACCAGGTTTTGTCCGAAACTCAGCTTGATCCTCAGTGCTTGAAGCTGGAGATTACTGAAAGTGCCATCATGGGCAATCCCCACTCTGCGGCAAGCATCCTGCATAACTTGCGGCGACGACATATTCAACTCAGTATGGACGATTTCGGCACCGGGTACTCGTCCTTGAGTTACCTGCATTCCTTCCCAATGGACAACCTCAAAATCGATCGCTCCTTTGTCCAGGGGTTAAACGAGATGCCATCTAATTCTGAACTGGTGCCCATCATTGTGGCGATCGCCAAAACTATGAATATGCAAGTCACCGCAGAAGGAATTGAAACAGTTCAACAACTGGAAAGACTGCGATCGCTCCATTGCGACTTTGGGCAAGGCTACCTATTCTCTAAACCCCTGGAACCGGAACAGGCAATAGGATTGATTGCCTCAAATCCAACGTGGTAGAGGGGTAGGGGAGTGGGGGGGAGATGGGGGGGAGGGTGGATGAGTGAATAGGGAGATCCACCCATCCACTCACTTACCCATCCACCCACTCACTTACCCATCTACTCATCTATGGCAGCGTCACGTTGTTGTTGACGGTCAGGGTCAAGTCGGTTGCAGGATTCACCACCACCACTTCACCCGTAGTGCCCCGATCGATGGCTCCACCGACGGCTGCACCCAGGGCTGCTCCAGTCACCACTTTCTTGGGAGTGATGGTGCGATCGCCCGTGACACCAGCCGCACCAGCCCCTAAGACGGCTCCGATCGCGGCATCGCGGATGGCAGATCCCAGGTTACGTCCCTGGTTCGCCCCCACGGCTGCTCCAACGCTGCCTGCCAAGATCAAGTTACCGGCATTGTGCAAGCGATCGCCGGAAGTCCCCCCGATGATGGCTGCCACACCTGTACTGAGGGCTGCACTGCCCAGGGTTACTGCCAGACTGGGGTCACGCACGCTCTTGGTGGTGCGGATCACAGAAGAAGACGCATTCAAGCTGTACTGCTGTCCGTTGATCACAACCGTTTGCGCCACAAATTGAGAGCCACCATTCACGGGCACAATTTGTCCAATCACCTGGCTACCCGCTGGAATTGCGACAACGCCCTGGGAATTTCTCACATCAGAAGCAACCGTTGCAGTCAAATTCACAGTTTCATCAGGACGCAACACGATTTGGGGAGCGGCAGTGTAATTCACGGCGATCGTGCTACCTGCCAGAATTTGACCCCGTTCTTGAGCCACTGGCGCACCACCCACGACGTATTGGGCTGGCACCACAGAAGCCAATTGTCCAGTTCCGGTGAGTGCCTGACACAAGAAGGCAGACACTTCAGCGCGGCTTGCCAACTGGTTAGGATTGAGCAAGCGCACATCAGGATGGTTCACCACCAATTTTCTTTCCGTAGCGGCGGCAATCCCAGTCTGGGCATAGCCTGGAATCGCAGAGGCATCCGCAAACAAGCCCAGCGTAGAAGCAACGGGTTGGGATGGAGCATAGTTCAACCCGCTGGCGAGGGATACCAACACTTGAGCACGAGGAATGCTTTGTCCAGGATTGAATACATTACCGGGATAACCAGACAAGAAACCAGTTTGGGAAGCATAGGTCACAGCGCTATATGCCCAATAGCTGCTGGGAACATCCACAAACCGAGTTGCGCTCCGGACACGAGAGGCATTAGGAAAGGCTTTGCCCACCATTGATGCGTATTCAGCGCGAGTTACGGGATTGTTCGGGCGGAAGGTGCCATCAGGATAGCCACTGATGATGCCACGCTGAGTCAATTCCACAATGCAGGTTTGTGCCCAGCTACCTTGCACATCAGAGAAGCTGGCTTGCGCGATCGCTGCATTTTGCAGAGTCAACGGCGCAAGAGAACTGGTCACTAAAGCAGATGCAAGCAGTAAAGCAGAAGATGAATGAAACTTGATTTTGTTAGACATAAAACTCGCTCTCTACACAACTGAATACAATGATGCCCAGTTGAGCAAACAGTTCCACATTTGAGATGGAGTTTTAAAAAACGTTTTCTCTGTTAAGCCTCTGTCAAAAATGCTTATCCCTGGGAACTAAAGTTATTAGGCAACTGTCTAACTAATTCCGGTTTAACCAACGCTAATGACATAGCTAATCGAACCAGGGAGACTTTTAGGCAAGAAAATGCCTCTACGGGCAGGTTTAACAGATAACTACTGGCTTGTAGCAAAGACTTTAACAAAAACCTGCCCCAACCATGAGGGGAATATTTTGCCTGGAAATCGAACTATTTCCTAAGTCCTGATAGAATTTTTACCTTGAGCTATCAGACTTTTTAAGGAAGAAGATTATGTTATGGGATAGTTAGCAAAGTGCAACACAGGCTAGCTTAAAAATTACCATACCCCGTTAGCGCTTAAAAATTCTACATTTACTCATCCATGAGTAGTGAGTAAAGTCTTAAACCAATTAAATTGAGGTTTATACCTCCTCATTAGGAGCGATCGATTGAGCTTCCCAGTCTATATCGGGTGTATTGTCAAATGCTTCGCGCAGCGCAACTTCCCACATCCGTCGAATTTGAGCCAGGTAGGGCGCTCCTGACCTTAACTTCAATTTGTAGTGAATTTTGAAGCTATTGCCTTCATACATTGCCAGGTTGATGGGTGGTCCGACGGAAATATTGGACTTCATGGTGGAGTCGATCGATAGCAAGGCGCACTTGGCTGCGGCTTGCAGGGTCGTATCAAACGAGAGAATACGATCAAGAATGGGCTTGCCGTACTTGGCTTCCCCAATTTGCAGAAAGGGCGTGTCTTTGGATGCCTGAATACAATTCCCTTGACTGTAGATCAGAAATAAGCCGGGTTCTTCTCCTTGCACCTGCCCACCTAACAGAAAAGTGCATTGGGTATCAATGCGATCGCGCTCCAACCAGGGACGATCTTGATCCTGAATCTCCCGCGCTTTGGAGCCAACATAGCGGGCAATTTCGTACAGGCTGGGTAAGGTGTGTAAGTTGGTTTCAGCGTTGGCAATCAAATCTCGCCGCAGCAAGGTCAGGGTTGCTTGCGTGATGGATAGGTTCCCCGCCGTGCAAATTAGCAGGACACGATCGCCTGGACGGGAAAAATCAAACAGCTTTTGATGGGTGGAAATGTAATCAACGCCCGCATTGGTGCGAGAATCTGCCGCCATGACCAAACCAAATTTCGTCAGGATACCAAGACAGTAGGTCATGGAATCAGGGAGATAAAGAACGCTTTGATTTTACTCTTCACCTCTGACATTTGGGGCAAAAGTGAGCCGATCGCCCAGCTAACTTCAATCGCTCGATCACAGATCCACAAGTGCGGCAGGGTTCGCCATCGCGGGCATACACCCAGGCAATGCCGCCATAGTTACCGTTAATTCCGTCCACGCTACGAAAACTACTGAAAGTGGTGCCTTTGGCTTCGATGCTGGCTTCTAGCACTTGCAGGATGTTGGCGTGGAGTTGCTGGATTTGTTTGCGACTCAGGCGGGTGCAAAGTTGCTGGGGACGAATTCCCGTCAGGAACAATGCCTCGTCTGCGTAGATGTTGCCAATGCCTGCCACGATCGCTTGATCCAGCAAAGCGTTTTTAATCGGGCGCTGGCGGTTTTTGAGGCGCTCTACAAAATAGGCGATCGAAAACTCGTCCGAAAATGGTTCCGGTCCTAAGCGTTGCAATCCTGTGATAATCGTTTCCGGAGCAACTCCGGTTGGCACCCACCACATTTCCCCAAAGGTGCGCTGATCCACAAACCGCAACTCCCGATCGCCCTCAAAAAATAGTCTGACTCGCGTATGTTTCTGCAAGGGCGTATCTGGCGTGACCCACAAGAGTTGCCCCGTCATGCGGAGGTGGACACCGAGGTGAGGGGGTGAGGGGGTGAGGGGGTGAGGGGGTGAGGGGGTGAGGGATGCCAGT
>JANRIN010000243.1:0-2249 GCA_033764965.1 Leptolyngbyaceae cyanobacterium bins.302
ATTTTGGATGAAGATTTAGAGACGAATTGTTGATTCCACGAAGGGTTTATGGCTTAGGGAAGACGGTTGAAGGGGACAGTTTTGGTGGGCTTTGGGTCGGTGACAAAGAGACAACGCGCCAAGTAAGGGCAACCGTGAGCATCACCAGCACAGCGATCGCGATCGGCGTCAGGCAGATTGCTGTTGAGGCAGATCGGCGGGGATAGATAGTAAGCCCAGCTTTTTTGCCAATTCCACTCGTGCCGCTTCGGTTGCCTGCATCATGCTGCCGATTTCCGCGATCGCCAGTTCAGTCCCTAACCTGCATTATTCATGAAGGGTGGCAGATGCTGGACGAAGGAGTCCAGTTTGACCAGACTTAGACTAGTTGTGGGATAAGCATTAAACAAGCTGGTGAAATCAGGACTAAAAATGGCTAAAACAGACCCAAATCAAGAGTAATAGACACACTAATCCTATGCCAGGACCCAAATTAGCCCAAATCGGGCACTTTAGATGTCACCAATCGCTGAGTAATTTGCCGTAATTCTTGAGCAAACGGACAATAAGCGGCTAACTCCACAAGCACTCGTCGCGCTGACACTCTCACACGCGCCGCCCCTTTAATCAGCAGGGCTTGCAGGCGGGGTACTTGAGCGGTGGCAAATTGTGTCCCTCCAGCCGCCTGTCGAATCGCCAGCAGCAGGATGTAAGCGGCTTGCGCCAGCAGTAAGCGAAACTGATTGGCAATGAAGGTGTGACAACTGAGACGGTCGGCTTGAATTCCCAGTTTGAATTCCTTAATCCGATGTTCACCCTGACTGCCGCGATACACGTAGAAGCCGTCGTAGAGGGTTTGGGCCTCCCACTCCAGATTGGTCAGGACAAAGCGAGGATTGGCACCTTTCGGTAACCATTCGGCCTTCATCACCAACCGCCGGGGTTCATCCCAAGTAGAGGCCGCATAGTAGACATCATCAAACAAGCGAGCCTTCTCTCCGGTTTGGAGAAATTGCAACCGGGCTCGCTCCAGGAGGTCAGCGATTTTGCGTTGGGTGACGGCATTGCGTCGAAAGCCAATGACATATCCCACCTTGGAGCGTTCACACACCCGCAAGATTTCGGGTAAGGCAAAGCCGGCATCGGCGCGCAGGATGAGTCGAACCCCCGGAAAGGCTCGTTTCAACCGCCAGAATAACCAGCGCAACAGTCCCGCTACCCCTTTGCCCGGATGGCTATTGCCCGCCCGCAATTGCAGCACCAGTGGGTAACCACTGCTGGCTTCGTTGATCAAGACTGGGAAATACATCGATTGCCCGTAGTACCCATGAAAACAACTCAACTGCTGCTGCCCGTGGGTCGGGTCATCCCATCCATCGATGTCCAGCACAATTTCTTCCGGGACTTGAGGGTTTTGCGCAATGAAGCTATCGACCATCCAACTGCGCATCCGCCCCACCTCCTGCTGGCTGATGTGGTTCTCCAGTCGAGTCATGGTCGGTTGACTCGCTAACTGCTCGGCATTCGGTAGTGGTAATCGGTCGCAGGCAATTTTGTAAATTGGGTCATGCCGTAACTGATTGCTATCGTTGGCATCTTCGTAGCCGCCGACAATCTGATACACCCGCTGACTCACCAACTGATGCAAGCTGTGCGTAATTTTGGACGGGTCGCGCCACTCCTCGATGCAGGCCGCCAGACCTCGGCAGACCTGCTTTTGTGCTTCGGCTTGGCGGGCGAGTAAAATCCCCGCATCCGCACTCAATTCCAGATCCGAAAAGCGAACCACCAGCGACCGTTCTGAATAAAAATCGTAGGGCAGGTCTGAATCACACTCTGTCATGGCACAATAAGGGCACTTAAAAATGTTGGAGAGCTTGATTCTATTTGGTTTCAAGCTCTTTTTCTCATCCTTCTTTGACCACTTCGTGAATAATTCAGGCTAGATGATACATCGGTGCAATTAGTGGGTGTAGAAGCAGGGGGATTGGGCATCAATACTCCGCATCATGCCTCTCGCTTAGCAGCATCTGATGCATCCGTTGGGATTGCTCAGGGGTATAAAACCTATTTTCTGCAAAACCAGGATGGACAAATGCAAGACACCCATTCTGTCGCAGCAGGGCTTGACTACATTGGTGTTTCACCGCTTCTCGCTCATCTGGTTCAAACGGATCGCATTAATGTTAAAGCTGCAACAGATACAGAGGTGCTTGAGGCGTGTCAGCTATGCATGAGTCAAGAAGGATTAATTCCTGCCCTGGAATCGG
>JANRIN010000223.1:0-47903 GCA_033764965.1 Leptolyngbyaceae cyanobacterium bins.302
ACTACGGCATTGTCTACAGGATCGCCGGGTTGAGCTTGAGTCCGTTTTAGGGCGGGTAGAATTGCCTCAACGAAGGTGCCAATATCCCCTGGCAAGGTTGAGTTTTGGACGGCAGCGGTTACGGCTCCACAGCGTTCATGCCCCAGCACCAACAACAAGGGCGACTCTAGTAGGGCAACAGCATATTCAATGCTGCCGATCGCCTCCGGTGTGGCAATATTGCCCGCAATCCGCACATCAAAAATATCGCCAATCCCTTGATCAAACAAAATTTCCGGCGGTACCCGCGAGTCGGCACAGCTTAACACCGTGGCAAAGGGATGTTGAGATTGAGCCACCTCTTTCAACCGGGCTTGCGATTGATCGGGATAGAGCGGTTGCTGCTGCACAAACCGCTGATTGCCCGCCATCAGCTTTTTCAGGGCAGCGTTGGGACTCAAAGATGCAGACATAGCAGGTGAAGCCTCTGCTCTAGCTGGTTTTATTGCTCCTAGCCAATTGCTGACAGCGGCAAGACCCAATGGTGCGATCGCGCCTTTCCTCAAAAAATCACGCCGACGAACCAACCTACTTCCACAACTCATAGCTGATGCTCCAAACCAAGATTAACCTACCATCGCACAGGGTTTTGGTGCGTTACAGCTTTGCCTGACACACCCTACCCCAATCGAAAAGCTTGCAGTGCGTTAAAGCGATGCTGCACAGTTAACAGAGCGAATTTCCATCACATCCGAAATGTAACAGGTTCCCCCAAACTTATTCAGCAAAGGGCGCACATTTTCAATCACCGTTTTGACTTGCTCCGGCATACAAAACGCCAAAATATAAACATTGTCGAGCATGGTCATGTCCAAGTCTTCTGCCCCTTCGCGCAATCCCTTACCTGCAACATTGCGAATCACGGCATGACCATGAACACCCGACTTATCCAAGCTATCCAAAATCTTGCCAAGTTCAAATGAGTTAGCAATGATTTCGATTTTTTTCACAAGATGCATGGGCTTATCTCCACAACAGATTAATTCCGTACAGATAAAGCGGAATTCCCACAATGATGTTGAACGGGAATGTCACCGCTAGAGCCGTTGAAACGTACAGGCTGGGATTTGCTTCAGGAACCGTTAATCGCATTGCTGCGGGAACAGCAATGTAGGAAGCGCTGGCACATAAAACAGAAAACAGCAGTGCATTTCCCTGCGGCATATTGATCAATCGAGCAATCAATAATCCAATGCCTGCGTTGACTATAGGAATCAGTATGGCAAACGAGATTAGAAAAACGCCGGTTTTTTGCAAGTCCTTAATTCTTCTGGCAGCTACAAGCCCCATATCCAACAAAAAGAACGTTAAAACGCCGTAGAACAAGCCTTGAGTGAAGGGTTCCAATACTTGCCAGCCATGCTCACCCGTCAATACTCCAATCAGCAGACTACCTACTAATAGAAAAACTGAACTGTTGAGAAAGGCTTCTTTTAGCACTTCAGACCAGGCAAACTCTCGGTTTTCATCGGCGGAAAACAGGTTCACCAGGATCAGTCCCACGATGATGGCAGGAGACTCCATCAGCGCCAGCGCCGCAACCATGTATCCATCAAAATTAATGCCTAACTCGCTCAGAAAAGCACTTGCAGTAATAAAAGTGACCGCACTAATCGACCCGTAGGTGGCTGCGATCGCGGCGGCATCGTAGATATCCAGTTTTATCTTCAAGATAAAAAAGGTGTAGATTGGGACAACGCACGCCATGATCATCGCAGCGAGGAGGGTTAGGATTACTTCTTGCGTAATGCCGCTTTTGATCAGTTCAACTCCGCCCTTGAAGCCGATCGCAAACAGCAGGTAGAGCGAAAAGAGTTTGGGCACCGGAGCCGGGATTTCCAGGTCCGATTTGACCAAAACAGCCGTTATCCCCAAGAAGAAGAACAAAATAGGTGGGTTCAGGATGTTGGAGAGGATCAGGCTAGCATCCATGTCCATCCCTCCTGAGACTGACAGAGCGGAGACTTAAGAAAACGTTGCATCGTGAAAAATTACCATCATGAATGAACCATGATGTATCGCGTCTACGATCTGATGTCAATGAAATGGCGCAGGATGTGAAGAATCGTTATTTGTCAACAGTTTTCACAAGTCATGGATTACAAAACTCGCAAAACATCGGATCTGCGAATTGAGTTTGGTTGGGAAACAGGATCGGCTGCTCAAATCCACATTTTTTGCAAGCGTAAATGGATGCCAGAATTTGATTGGTAGGATGACCACACAAGTCACAGGGTAAGCCAGATCGTTGTTCTACAACCGCAAATCCAGGTAGACGACAGTTAGGACACTGCTGTTTGGCTTTGCGAATTAGATCTTGTGTCGCCTGTTGAATCACGTTCATGCGAGTAGGATTGTGCATGGCTCTCATATCAGTTTCCAAATGGGCGGAGCCAAATGTCTCCAGCATTTGACTAATTGTTTCAATCAACTGAGCTTCGGTTGTGATACCTTTGATGATAGTATGAGTCTTTTTTGAGTCGGCACTGGGCATTACGACTAAACCGTGGGATGGAAAATTGGCTTTCTTAGCAAAGGCTAACGCTTGCTCTAGTGAGGCGATCGCCGCATGGCTAAAATTGGTCTCGGTTGAAATCGCTTCGCCCACCAATTCCAAGTTATGCTGCCGATCGATCAACACAACAATTTCGCGATCGCAGGGCAAGAAAGGCATTGCCGGATGGGGGGCAAACGTGCCTTCACTGGCAATCCCGATTGTGTCTCCAGTGAGTTCCATCGCTGCGAGTGCTTTTTGCCGTGCTGTTTCAACTTGATTGGCTGGACGCTCCACATCGCGGGTAAACGTGCCAAAGCGATCGCTATCAAAATTAGACGGCACCATCACATCTATGCCCAACTCCTGTTTCAGCAAGGGCGCGATCGTGATTTCTTTCCGATGCATCGTTGCTAAAACAGCTTGTCGTTGAGCAAAGTAGGTTTCTTGGGAGGAGTCTGCCCTTTGCACTGATCTACTTCCTAGTTATCTTTACTTCCGAATCAACCGTCGTATTTGTTTCACTAACCAATCATCGGAGCGGAATTTGACGTTCACCATTGACACCAGCAACGGAATTCCACCCACTTTGGCACTCATCAGGACGTGAATTGCAATGCCAATCAGCACCAGCACCCAGGCAATCAGGTGCATAAAATAGGCGACATGATCCATTTCTCCGTTCGGTAGCCAGTTCTCATCCTGGAACTTGCCAGAACCCACCGCCAGAGCAGCAGCAAGCAACATTGTGGTGTTTGTGAGGCGTTGTAAACCCACCCACCAAGTTGGTCTACCGAATTGCGTCAGTTGTTGCAGCGAAGCCGCCTGAACTAACCGTTTGCGTCCAGCGGTGACGCTATAAAGGGCAAAGGCGATGAAGAGAAAAAACAGGAAAAAGCCAAAGGTGCCATGAATGTCGATCAGGTTGCGATCGCGAGTCGTCAGACCCAGCCCCCCAAATCGCCCGTCCCAACTGTCGTAAACCAGGAAACCTGTAATCAGGGCACCCAACGCTAGTAGAGCGCTGATGCCATGTAACAAGCGTAGGAGTAGGGGTTGGTAAGGAATGACTTGCATAAAATCCGCAGTAGAAAGTTGGTAAGAAGATTTTAGGAAAGACAGTGCTGTTGTGCTGCCTACGCTGTGACCATTTCAGCGCTACTGGGTGCTGCTGGCTCAAACCGCAACACGATGATTTGCTCTGGACTCAGTCCTAAAGACTCATAGGTGCGTCCATTGCGATCGCTGAATTCAACTTCAAATGCAGCACCTTCTGCTAGTGTTTCAACGACCGTGCCAACCTGTCCGCGCCACAAATTGTACTGAGGAAGGTCAACAGTTAGGGCGACAACATCTAGCAACTTGACTGTATTGTTCATCGTGCTCATCCCTCCATTAACTACAGAGGGTAACAGGTTGTTAATCTCGGAATCTCTGAACCATGCTCAATCATCCAGCCACTTCGGAGGGTTGCACTTCTATTTTGCCATTCGATTGTAAAGTCCAGAATGTAGCGTTGCCCAAACTCATCCCGTCTTCCCAACTGGGCTTCCTGAATTCTGATGACCTCAAGCAAGATTTGGCGTAATTCTTCAGCATTTGCAGTCGTTATCCCAAGAACTGACGAAAACAGCCGAGCTTTATGCTTTCCGTCATCATGCTCCGGATTGAGGCAGTAATCACGAAGTTTACGAATATCAACGATCGCATTCTCTGAGTTTGGAATGAGCATTTTGGAGCAAGACTATTTCACATGCTTCTGGTGCATTTAAGCCTTTGCCAAATAGCACCCGCTTTTGGTCTGGTCGCTACCCAGCCCAAGGGCAAATCGGCTAACTGCATTACAGAGCGATCAAGTTCGACAATTCTTTTAAGCGCCACAACCTTAGCATTCGATTCATCAATTGGCTTACCTGTATGGAATTGCCAAGCCCCATCTTCTTCATCATGACTAGCATATAGTATGGGCTCGCCCCTCAGGATTCGATCGGTTGTAAGAACGGCTACATTAGGCGGATCATCAAACAGCCAATCACCCATAAGAAAAGACCTTGAAATGATGACTCTCTGCAACAGCACATTCTACAGTTAATACTGATGAATCGGCACACCAGTAATTCAAGCAGCACAACCAATAAATCAACGATCGCTGGCTTTGGCAGGAGCAAGGGAGGTGTCATAGCTCTGGGAGTGGGACGATCGCTGCAAATATCTGGCAAGCATGACAATCAACGGCAACAGAGCATTGATGGCAATCAAGCGCACTAAATGTCCGGCGGTGACAATCTCTACATCTTGATTCAACGTCAACGCAATCCAAATCATTTCGGGGGAGCCTCCGGGGGCTGTCACCAGCAGGCAAGTGAGCCAATCCCAGGAGGTCAGCAGTTTGGCAATCAGGGCTACCCCCAGCCCAGCCAACAGCGTGAACACTGCCGGAATTGCGGCACGGGCGATCGCACCCCCTCCCAAATTCGGATTTTTGCCCCAGTACTCGCCGATCGTGATCCCCAGCAAAATCTGTCCCAATAGGTTCAATAAGGCGGGCGGGTTAAACTCAACCGTCGGCAGAACAGGCAGGGCATTTACCAGAGCATTGAATCCAATTCCCACTACCAACGGACACAATAAGCCCGGAACTGGAAATTTGCAGGTTTCGCCCAACTTGACACTCCCACTAGCCAGCAGCAGCACCAGTCCTAACCGCGCTAAATAAAAGATATGCGTATCAATTAGAGGATGAGTCAGCCCGTTTAATGTCGCCCAGACATCGTTAGGATGGGAAACGTTGGACAGTAGCGGAATCGCAGATGTGACGACGGTAAATCGCACCAGTTGCACCAGAGACACCAGCGCTGGATTGCTACCGTAATCCGCTGCAATACTCGCCATCACGCCAATGTTACCGGGAGTGGTTGCCAACATCGCCGTGAGCCAATCGGTGTGTTGCAGGCGAGTGTAAATGGCGGCAACCCCGAAGCTACCCAGCAGCAAGCAGCCCGTCAGCAAAATAAACAGGGGAATGTGACCCGCGATCGCCAGCAGGTTACTGTGTTGCACTGAGAAACCCACCGTCAGCCCAACGAGTAATTGTCCAATCTTGCGAGCATTGCGGTTGGGAGTGGCATCAATGTTGAAATAAGCGCGGCTGACACTAAAGACGATCGCCCCCGCAATGATTCCGCCTAAAATCCAGGACGACCCATCCGCCCCCAGCAACAACAGACCCAGCCCCACCACCGCCGCCAGCAGCAACTCTGCAACTACCATCAGAACTTGTGGCAACGAAACCGAAGGCAACCGGATCGAGCGTGATGCAGTTAGGGTCATTAGATTGGCTCAAGTGCAAATAGTTAAGAATTTGTTACTTTACAATAGCAAGCTTGACGAGGATTCGCACTGCTAGGAGATTTCTGGTAACTAATCTACCCGCTGTCTTCGACTTCGCTCAGCCAGCTTGCACCTTGAGCGAAGTCGAAAGGTAAACTCTTTTCTGGAAATCGCCTAGATCTTTTCCTTGGCACCGGGAACCAACCGCGTTCGGCTCAAACCTTTGTCCAGGGAACGGAGTAGGGCAAAGTCCGCTTCGGGCAGGGGGAAGGCTTCTAGTTCTGAAGTGGAATCTTGAGCCGACTTTTCCAGGAAAGAGAAGGCTTGGCGAAACTGAAGCGGTGTGGCAGCGATCGGGGCATCCAGGTGACAGGGAATGATGCGATCGAACTCCCAGCCCGCCACATCATTTGCCCAATCGAGGGTGGCTTGCGGTGCGCGGTTGAGAATCAGCGCTTGCAAAATCGGAGCTACAAATAAGCGCCCATTGCCCCGCAAAGCTGCAAATGATTGCGCCCAACTCTCTCCCCACCGGAACGGAAACCAGCCAAAGTAAGCCCGTTTTGAGCGATCGGGCGCTTTGAACGCCTGCCGAATTGATTGCCAGGTTTCCACAGGTTCTAAGGCACTCGGACGGAAGAAGAAGGCAAACAAGGACATTCGCTGCCAACCCTTACGGCGATTGGCAGGCGTATCCTCAACTTGATCAAAGGCGGAATCTTTGGCGTGAAATAGCAGCGGATACGGATCCAGTTGCACGATTTCGGGCGGTTCCTCCGGAATCGAAACCACCGCATCGGTAACCAGCAAAGTGCGCGATCGCTGATGATACAGCGCGACTTCGGTAAACTTGCCCAACCCCAGATCGATCGGACCCAGGACGCGATAATCAAACTCATTCCCAAAGGGTGCATTGCAGGCATACTCCGGCAACACCTGAGTCCGATCGCGAGGAAAACCCAGCCAACTCAAGGGCAAATTCAGGGGAAAACTCCACTGTCCCGGTGCAATAAAGATCTGGGCAGTGGGGAAAAACCGCGCAAACGGAGCGACAAATACTTTATGCTCCAAGCCCGAACTGGACGGCAAAATAATGTATTTCACCTCCCCGTGTTCCGCCACCAGTTCACGCACCAACTGCAAACACTCGGCTGTGGGTGCGATCGGCGCGTAGACCAACAATCCTCCTGCTGCCAGTTTTACCACCGTCATCCGAATCGGCACCACCACGTAAAGAATGCCTTGCATCTGGTCAAAGATCCAGATCGTGTCTTTCACCACTTCTCGCCTTAACGTACGGCGATCGGCATAGGGGTAAAGCGGCACCAAAAACCAAAATCGCCAAAATCGATCGTGTGCTGGAACAGTCATCGGACTTTGCATCGGACAGAGCTATACTTTTGTCGAAGTATCCTTATTTCAGATTAATCGACATTGGTGGACAAAAGAGACGTAATTGGAGAACGGGGTGAAGCTATCTTTCGAGTTCTGTTAACTCGTAAACACCCGACACGGAGCTATTTATTTGACCATCCAAGGTTTTTAGGCGAGAAGAAGCAGTCAATAGACTTTTATGTTGAGCTTTTTCATGAAGAAGCCCTAACTCCATTTTTCTTTGTGCAAGTCAAATCAACGTCTGAAGGATACACTCGAAAAGAGCGTAGATTAAAAATTCAGGTCAGTACGAATGAAATCAAGCAACTGGCAGCCTACCCTACTCCGACCTACATTGTTGGTGTCGATGAACTGAATGAGCGAGGTTACATTGTGGCAGCAAACCGGAAACAAAAAACAGGATTCTCAAGCTTGTGTACGAATCATCCGCTTAACCCAGACACACTGGCGTTAGTATGGGATGAAGTATCGGCGTATTGGGCTTTCTTGTCATACTTATCGTTCCACTCATCCTTAATTGATCCGAAGTGGGGACTGCTATGAAGCAAGACTTACAACATTTTATTGGTCAACGGGCTGAGGCTCTTGCGATGGTATATCTCACCCGCAACCAAGATTTGGTGATAAACCGAATGACCCACACCCATGACTACGGAATAGATTTATTGGTGACCATAAAACAAGACGATTTATTAACAGGAAGAATTTTTGGAGTTCAAGTTAAAGGGCGAGACAAATCTTTCAAGAACGAAGATTTCTTATTGCCTTTAAATGAGACTCCTAAGCTCTATCTTCATGACTTGCCCTTTCCTGTTTGTATGCTGCTTTTCACGATGGAAGATGACAAGGGTTATTACAGGTGGGTAAATTACTCTGGCAATCAACTAAGCAAAAATTTTGAGTCTATCAATCAAGATCAATGGTGCCTGCTTGATACAGCAGCAATTGAGCGCATTGTTAATGATGTCAACAATTGGTACGCTGCGAAAAGTCACTCTGCTGCGTAATAAGGCAAGTTTGTTGAAGTAGCAATCTCAAGTTGTCAATTTTTTCAGGTCAAGTATCAACTTGTACTCCTTCTGAAGTTGCCTCCAGGTTTCGATCAGTTCTGGCGGAGAAACGACACCGCGTTGTAGCAATACGGCACCATCTTGAATTGCCAAAATGCCGTAATTCTTTTCCTGCATCCAAAAGTCAATTCGGGGTAGCAAATCATTTAAATATCGACGTTCTTCTCTAAACGCGGTTTGATATTGCTGTAACTGCCATAAATCCACCAGAATGTAGTCCACGGGCTTCACTTGCTGGTCATCATCCCGGTATTCAATGAAGGGGACGCGCAAAATGGCTCGACGGGTTGCCAAATGGGGAGCCACATACGTTGTTGCCGTGACGCTGGCAGCGGGAGGCACTTGCTGGATCAGCGATCGCAAATTCGCGGCGTGTTCCCATTGGCGCGTCAGGGGCACCTGCACCCAGGGTTGAAACGAATCAGGGATCAGAAACGAGAGCGATCGATGGGGGTTCACGGCAACTGTAATCAGCAAGGACAGAATAATGAACCCTGTCCAAATGTGGCGAAAGCGCGATCGAAACCGCTGTTGATGTCCCGACCACCACAAAATCGCGCCATAAAACAATCCTGGTGCCAGCGTAATCGCATAACGAATATAGATCGAAAGGCGAGAATCTCCCGCTTGCAGAAATAACTGTGCCAGCGGCGTACTGATCATGACCCAGGCACTGGGAGAGATCAGCGGCACAAATGCCAGTGCCAGGGTTTGCCCCAGTAGGTAAAGCAGCTTGCGATCAAACTCCGAAAAGAAGTAACTGATCAAAGTTCCAGGATTGGTCAAAATGCTGCCCAAAATCTCCAGGCTTGAGGCTTCATCGCCCTGAGCAAAATGCCCAAACCGCTCGACCATAAACCGCTGGGAAATGTCCTTCGAGAACAGCGGCATCAGCACATTGCTTGCCAACACCACGTAGCCAAACCCCAAACTGCACAACCCCATCCCCATCCAGGGATAGCGCCGACTGGTAATTAAGTAGAGTCCAATCCCAAATAAAATCACTCCTGCATCTTGCCGTGCCAGCACCGTACACCCTGCCATCAACCAAAACAGCCACCAGCAGCGCTTTTCCATCGCTAGCAGCAAGGTAAACAGGAACAAGGGAATCTGGCTGAGATCGTGATAGTTACCCAAAATTGGACCAACCACTGCCACGGAGCCATAAAATCCCGCCACAATCATCCAGGCAAGGTTGGGCTTGAGATACTGCCGCGCTAAGGCATACAGCACCAATCCTGCCAGGGTGACAAAAGCCACTTGCAAAACAACTAACGTCGCTGGGTGGGGAAATAGGGCATAAATTGGATGCCATAACAGTTGAATGGGGTCGAAATGCTGCCCCAGTCGATGGTAAAAAACGGTCGGAACTTGCTGATCGTGGATCACGGCACCGGAGAGTACTGAAGACAGGGAACTTTGGAAGAAACGCCCATGAATCCCATTCCAAAACAGTTGCCCAAAGATGCCCTGATCGTAGGATGCGTAAAACGTGAAATATCGGTGTAGCCCGATCGCCGCTGTCACCCCAAAAAAAATTGATGCCAGAATTCCCAGCGGCTTTAGTTCGTCGCGGTGCTTCTCCAGCAGCAGTTTGCAAGTGGTTAGAAGAGGGAATCGAGTCATCGCAGTACTTTGCTCAAGTAGACCTCATTAAATCACACTGAATTACCGGGATTGAGGGTCGTGCCACTTTTTCAACTAGCCCACTTGCCTATCTATTCTTCGACAGATAATGCGTAAAGCTAGACGGAAGGAATTCCAGGGACGGAAAGCAAGGATTGGCTTAACAGTTCCTATGAAAGTCTGACAACAGCATTCTTGCTGAAGTGATTTCCTGCCAGGAAAACATCCAAATGAAGATTTTCAATTCGTCGCTTAAAAAGACCCGTTGACAAATTGGCACGATGCCACAAAACCGATCGCGATCGCGACCCGTATAAGTATGTAGTTGCGATAAAGTTTTTTGAACCCCAAGGGTTGAATTGTGTTCCTGTAGCAGGATGACTTTACAAATCCCAATATTCAACAATCAGCGGAATAGAAGCTGATTGGGATTTCTCCTAAGTCACTTCTGTCGTGTGTGGAAATGTAACATTGGATAAGTAACAATTCTCAACATGAGGGACGGCGTGTATGACGACGACTCAATTAGCACGTCTAAGGCTAGGTAAACGCTCCAGGCAACTGATTCGCCCTCGTTTGGCGACGCTGGTGATGCTTGGACTCGTGGGTCTGTTTACAGCCATTAGCGCTGCCTGGTTTGCTTGTGAACCAACGATTCAGGCATTTTTTCATCATCTCAATCGGCTGCAATCTGCTCCACCAACCTGGTTAGAAGCTCCCGCGATCGGCTATTACCTGCTGGCACCCACCGTCATTTTGGTGCTAACTGCTGTGTTGGTGATGCGTCTCTCGCCGCAACCGCGCCCCTGGTCTCGCAACTTAGTGGTTGGGATTATGCTGGTGGTGACGCTGCGCTACGTTCTCTGGCGATCGCTCTCAACGCTAAATCTGGCAGATCCGCTGAATGGCACGGTGAGTCTGGGGTTGTTTTTCCTGGAATTGATCACTCTGGCGCAGACGGTGATACTGCTCGTTCTAATGTTGTGGAGCCGCGATCGTAAACGGGAAGCCGATTTATACTCGATCGCCGTTGCCGAAGGGGTATACCAACCTTCAGTGGATGTTTTGATTCCCACCTTTAATGAGCCGGAATTTGTCCTGCGCCGCACGATTATGGGTTGTCAGGCGATGGATTATGCCCACAAAACGGTTTATTTGTTGGATGATACTCGTCGTCCAGAAATTCGCCAACTGGCAGCAGAGTTGGGTTGCAAGTACATCACTCGTCCCGATAATCGTCATGCCAAAGCGGGTAACTTGAACCACGCGATCGCCCAAACCAAAGGCGACATGATTGCTGTGTTTGATGCTGACTTTGTGCCAACGCGGAATTTTTTGACCCGCACGATCGGATTTTTCCAGAATCCCCAAATTGCACTGGTGCAAACTCCCCAAAGCTACTACAACTTTGATCCAGTTGCTCGTAACTTGGGCTTAGAGAATGTTTTAACGCCCGACGAAGAAGCGTTTAATCGTCAACTGCAACCGATCCAAGATGGCACACGGGGAGTGATTTGTTCTGGCACCTCCTTTGTGATGCGCCGCAGTGCGCTGGAAAAAGCGGGAGGATTTGTTACTGAAACCTTGAGCGAAGATTACTTTACCGGCGTGCGGTTGGCAGCAAAAGGATATCACGTCATTTATCTCGATGAAAAGCTGAGTGCAGGCTTGGCGGCGGATTCCATGCTGGATTATGCAACACAACGATTTCGCTGGGCGCGGGGCACGTTGCAAGCCTTTTTCATTCGCTCCAATCCCCTGACGATTCCAGGCTTGAGTCCGCTTCAACGACTCGCCCATCTTTACACCATTATCACCTGGCTCAGTAACATCTCCTGGGTGGGTTATCTCGTGGTGCCCCTTGCCTATTCGTTCTTTGGCATCATTCCGCTCAAAACGTCTGGAGCAGAGTTCATCTATTTCTTCCTGCCGTTTTATATCTTGCATCTGAGTGTGTTTTCCTGGCTCACCTATCGATCGCGCTCCGCCTTGATGTCCAATGTCTACTCTTTCGTGATTGCGTTACCGCTGGCAATGACGATTATTCAAATTCTGCTGGCACCTTTCGGTCAAGGGTTTAAGGTCACGCCTAAAGGCACCTCGCGCGATCGCTTTCGATTTAACTGGAACCTGGCTTTGCCGTTGCTGGTTCTATTTGCTGTCACGGTGATGGGTCTGTGGCACAACCTGCATCTTTCCTATACTCATCAGTGGGACTTCTACAATCCTGACACCAAGGGCTTTTTCCTGGGTTGGATCTGGAGTATTTTCAACCTATTCATCATCAGTGTTGCCCTGATTGCCCTGATTGATGCCCCCAAAACTGATCAGAACGAGTGGTTTGCCTTGCAGCGAGTTGCCGAACTCACTTTAGAATCTCCGAACCTGGATCAACCTTTGACCCTGTGGGGTTGCACCACAAAAATGTCTGAAGGTGGAGCGGAAATATTGCTAACCACGACAACGCCGCTTTCGATCGTCCAGACTTTCATGCCAGTCACGATGCACTTACCAGAAGAAGACTTAACCATTGAGGGCACGATCGCCGCCTGTAACGCGAATCAGCAAACGATGCGGATTGAATTTAAACCCCTCGCCCTGAAGCAGCAGCGTCAACTGGTGGAGTTGCTGTTTTGCCGTCCGGGACAGTGGAAGCGCCAGGATGCCCCTGGAGAATGGCGATCGCTCTGGTTAATGTTCTGCAGTTTGTTGCGCCCACCCATTCTGTTTCAACGCAAAAACACCATTCAGGCGCTATCAGTTGCCCAGAAGTAAGTAGTGTGAATTAAAGTAAATCGACCATTGATCTTTGTACAGGCGAACCGCCGTTCGCCCGTACAAGAAAGTCGCGGATTTATTAGAACCACGATCGGAAGGGCAGTTGATGGTACGCTCAGAGTTAGTTCCTTCGGACGATCGCGCATGGGTAGCCAATCAACTGCTAAAACGATCTTTCTGCTTGCCTCAATGGTGGGCTGGCTCATGGTGGGCGCGGCTCTGATGTACCTGTTTCCGTTCCTTGCCGATCGGCTGCTGTCCTCTGAGCTAACCCACCAATGGATGAAGACCCTCAGCCGCAGTGGTTATAACCCCATGCTGGCTTGGGTCGGTGGTGGATTCGCGTTGGCGATTACCACGATCGCCAGCCTCATCTGGAATCGGCACTTTGAAGGCAAGCTCTAGAATCGGGGAACACCGTTTTCTGACCTGCTATTTGATCATGACTTGAAGGCATGAAGAATAGAGTCAGCCGTGGATTTGACTGAATTGCTGGCATCCTTAAAGGTTTGTGCCAGCGGGTTTTTGTTGAACAGAAATGCTCTGGCACAATTCCGTCCCGGCATCCCGGAAATGGAACCACCCGGATGAGTACCTGCCCCAGTGAGAAACAAATTCTCGATCGGGGTTTTATAGTTAGCAATTTCCGGCAGCGGACGGAAGAAGATCATCTGATCCAGGGTCATGTCTACGTGGTAATAATTGCCCTTCAAAGCGCCCAATCGTTCGCTCAAATCGGCAGGACTCTCCACCTGTCGGGCAATGATGGCATTTTTCACATTGGGAGCGTACTCTGCTAGTTTGTCAATCACGCGATCGGCAACTTTGTTTTTCAGTTCATCCGTCCAACCCGTGCCATTCATACCTGTGCCTTCCGCGTTTTCAATCTGGTAAGGAGCAAAAAACTCAATCCAAAGGGTGTGCTTGTCGGGTGGAGCCATCGTCGGATCGAGCATGGTTGGCACCACCACATACATGGATGGATCGGCATCAGGAATTCTGCCAATACTGGGATCAGAGTGGGCAATTTCGACGTGTTTCACAGAGTCTGCAATTAATACCGACCCAATCAAGTAGTCATCTTGATGGTTGTGATGTTCAAACCGAGGTAGCTCCGATAGTGCACAATCAATTTTCATAATCGTCTCGTTATTGTTGACGATTCGGCGCTCTAATCGCTCTCGTAAATGACTGTCTGAAGCATCAACCTCGCCTGAATCAATCAAATGTAAAAATAGTCGTTTGGCATCAATGTTAGAAATCACTCCATGATTGGCGCGATACTCGGTGCCGCCTTTAACTCGCACTCCCACTGCCTTACCATCATCAATCAAGACTTTCTCTACAGATTGATCGGTTAGCACTTTACCGCCCAAACTCTGAACTAAGTTGAGCAGTGCTCTGGTCAAGGCACCCGTTCCCCCTTTGGGTCTTGCCATGCCGGGTTCGTGGCGCATTGCCATCATAATCGCCCCGATCGCCAAAGTTTTCTGACTGGGCGGCGCACCCAATTCAGAGGCTAACCGCGCCAGAGGAGCCTTGAGGAATTCCGAGTCAAAATACTCGTTTAAGCTGTCTTCGGCGCTGGTGAGAATCGTTCGGATCAAGTCGAGGGTCTTGTTGGGAGCACCCAAAATCGAAAACAGGTCTTTCAGCTTTGGCACATCGTAGTTGCCCAGGATGTCGATAATTGACTTGGGCGGGGCGTTGAAAATGGGAATGATGCCTTTCAACAAACGCTGCCAAAAATCCACGAATTCAGCGTACTTTTCCGCATCTCGTTGGCTATAACGCGCAATTTCAGCACAGGTTTTCTCAACCGATTTGTGCGCTAGAAAGTACTTACCATCGGGGTGCGGACAAAAAACAACCGGATCACAGTAGAGGTATTCCAACCCGTACTTGGTTAATTCCAATTCTTCCACCACTGGACCCAAATGAATAAATTCATGGTCGATCGCGCAGCGGTTGAAATTAAAACCTGGAGCCTCTTCAGGCATGATTTCCTCAGTTGTTGCCCCGCCTCCCGGCACCGATCGCTTTTCTAGCAACAACACACTGTATCCAGCTTTCAACAGGTACGCAGCACAGGTTAAACCGTTGTGCCCTGCTCCAATAATCACAATATCAAACGCTTGCATGTAGAGGCTCTCCAGCACATTCTTTTCTTGTCAGCCTAAAGCGCCCCTGCCAATAAAGCTTCTATCGCAAGAATGATGCTGGTTAGGAATAGAGCTTGCCTAGTGTTTCCCAAATTTCTGCAAACAGCGGTCGCGCCGATGACAGGGGATTCATGCAGTCCTGCTGTAATTGGTGCAGGCGATCGCAACTGTTGCTATCCCATTTGGCATCAGCCGATGATGGATCTAAGTGCTCTAATAAATCTTCCAGTAAACATCCAAACGCTCTGACTTCTAGAGATTCTAGCGATCGATGCAGAGACGGATTATCACCTGGATAAAAGGATGCAGCGCCAAAATCGCTTAATAAACTCTCACCTGTGTCATCGATCAGAATATTGTGAGCATAGAGATCACCATGCAGTAATTTGTTGGCATGAAGATGGGCAGCGACAGCCGCGATATTTTGGCTAATGCGAAGGGTAACAGGGAATGAAAAAGTGGTGTTGGGTGGATAGGTATCTCTGGTGCAACTCTCCAGGCTAGGAGGGTTTCCCAGGTTCTTGTAAGCAAGCGGAATACAGTCAAAAATAAGTCCAGACTTTTGTTCGGGATGATTGATGAGTTTTCCTAAAAGTTTGACTAGATTGGGATGAGAACCTGCTGCAATGCAAGTCTGCATCTCATCCATTGGCAGTCCATCACTTGTGACATGACCTTTGAATACTTTAACGGCAACGTCTAGTTCTTGTTGAGTTTGAGGGTTACGCCAGATGGCTTTAGAGATGATACCAGAAGCCCCTTCACCTAAAGTTTCCTTGAAAGTCAGGTTAGCCCAATCGATACAGGCAAGCGATCGCGGCTCACCAGCCACCTGATCACAAAACGGATTGCCAGAATAAGCCAACCACGACAATCGCGGCAGCGTTAATAACCAGTCTGGTAAAGCATCAAGCTGATTCGCAGAGAGCCGAATTAATTCCAGATTTTGGCAAGCAACCATCGTTGCTGGCAGCGATCGCAGTTGATTCCCCGCCAGCATCAGCTTCTGTAATTGTTTCAGATGCCCCATTGATGCAGGCAGACGCTCAATTTGGTTATCTGTGAGAATGAGCCAACGAATGGAAGGGGGCAAAGCCGCTTCGGCGATCGTGGTGATTCGATTTGCCTTGAAACCAATCATTGAAAGCTTGGGGCATTGAGATAAAACGGTTGGCAATTCTTCAAACTCATTGTTGCTTAAGAATACAATTTTGAGTTGCTGTAAACTAGCAAACTCATCCGGCAAAGATTTGAACTGATTATTTGAAAGATTCAAAATTTCTAAGGAATCTGCTAATTCAAAGATTTCTGGTGGAAACTGAGTCAATCCAGCCGCGAGGTCAAGTCGTTTAGTGCCTTTTAATTGTCCAGACTGCAATCGGTTGAGGGTTTCCATGCGGGATTTAATCGGTTGAGTGGGGCGATCGTCGTCCTTATTTTACAGATCTCTTCCGCTTCTTCTAATTCAATCAATGGATTCTTTGCCAGCCCTTCATTTGACAAGCGCAATTAAAACCCTTATAAAAATCTACTTAAGGATTAATATCCTCTATGGCTCTATCGTCTGCCATAGCGACCCCCTAGCTCGAAGAATGGTTTGATGCACTCCTCCCCTTTCAAACAATGGACACTCCGTATCAGTATCCTGCTCATGCTGGGCTTACTCAATCCTGGCAGTCATCAGGCTGCGTCGGCTCAAATTATTCCTGACCAGACCCTGGCTGTGGGAGAGCGATCGCGGGTTTCTGGTAGCCCTGTGTTGCAAATCAATGGGGGAGCAGTTCGAGGTTCAAACTTGTTTCATAGCTTTTCTCAGTTTTCAGTCTCTACCGGACAAACCGCCTTTTTCAATAATAGTGCAACCATTACGAATATCATCAGTCGCGTCACAGGTAATACAGCTTCCACCATTGATGGCACCCTCAGGGCAAATGGCAGTGCTAACTTGTTTTTTATCAATCCTAACGGCATTATCTTCGGTGCCGACGCTCGCCTCAATCTGGGGGGTTCTTTCATCGCCACGACAGCCAGTGCAATTCAGTTCGGGAACCAGGGGAATTTTAGTGCCACCGCACCTCAAGCTCCTGGTTTGTTAACGGTGAATCCGTCTGCTTTGTTGTTTAATCAGTCTGCGATCGGACGGATTGAAAATCGCTCTATTGCCAGGGCGGGAGCCAATCCGGCGGGAGGTCGCCTATCTGGGTTACAAGTGAGCGATGGTGCCAGTTTGCTCCTGGTGGGTGGGGATATTTTACTCGATGGGGGTGGGCTAAATGCTCTGGGGGGACAGGTGGAACTCCTGGCGATCGCGGGTAATGGCTCTCTGGGACTCACTCGTGCAAACAACTTGTGGCAACTGAATGTACCCCCATCTCTGGCTTTAGGAAATATTCAACTGATTAACCAGGCTCGGATCAATACCAGTGGAGCGAGAGGTGGGTTTGTGGGCTTACAGGGCAACCAAATCACCCTGGCAAATCAATCCGAGGTTTTAGCCGATACCTATGGCAACCTGGATGGACTGGGTATTGCAATTCGGGCAACCCAATTTCGGGTTCAGGATGGCTCTGAAGTGTCGGCATCGGCGATCGAGGGTAGCCAGGGCAACAGCGGCGGAATTCGAGTCGATGCTCAGGACTTAATCGCGATCGTGGGAACGGGACCAGGGAGCCGGAATAGTGGTGGCAGTGGTGGAAATAGTGGCGGGAGTGGCAGTGGCGGGAGAAATAATGGTGGCAACAACGAGGGATCTCCTAGCAAACTAGCGAGTGATGCCCGGGGTGGCGGCAGCGCAGGCAACTTAATCATCAACACGCGGCGGTTAGAAGTGCGAGATGGCGGCAAGATCTCGTCTTCCAATATCGATCGTCCCGGAGGGGGCAATATTTTCATTCAAGCCAGCGACTCGATCGATTTGATTGGCACGTCCAGTCAACGCCAACGCGCCAGCGGCATTTCTGTGCAAACCAGGGGCAGCGGACGAGCAGGCGACATTTTCCTGACTACGGGGCGGTTACGCATTCTGGATGGAGCAGAACTTTCAGCGTCAACGTTGGGAAGTGGGGCTGGAGGAAACATCTCCGTCACTGTTCAGGACACGCTGGAAGTCGCAGGCACGTCGAGAGATGGGTTGTTGATTAGTCGGCTGGATGCTGAAACGGGCAGACCAAGAAATACCCTGGATGCGGGACAGTTGGTGGGGTCAGGTCCCGGTGGCAGTATTCGAGTCAGCACCGATCGCTTAATTGTACGAGACAGTGCCGAGATTAGCGTCAGCGGGATCAGTCCGCTTAGTAATAGCGGAAATGCGGGCAACCTGGAAATTGATGCACGGGTGATTGAACTCGATCGGGGCGGGTCGATCGCGGCAATTACCACCAGCGGCAACGGTGGCGACATCACCCTGAATGTTGGAGAACTGCTCTTGCTACGGCGCGGCAGCTTTATTTCGGCAACGGCTGGAACTGCCCAGGCTGGAGGCGATGGCGGCAACATTACAATTAACGCGCCTAATGCCTTTATCGTGGGGGTGTTGAGCGAAAACAGCGATATTCGAGCAAATGCCTTTGCAGGACGGGGCGGCAACGTTAACATCACCGCCCAGGGCGTATTCGGCATCCAGTTTCAATTGCAAGACACCCCCTTCAGCGACATTACTGCCAGTTCGCAATTTGGCTTGGATGGTGTGGTCAGCATCAACACTCCCAACGTGGATCCCAGCGCTGGGTTAGTCCCATTACCAGTCAATTTGGTGGACTCCTCCCGACAAATCAGTCAGGCTTGCTCTTCTGGCACTTCAGCCATAGCCCGTGTCAATCGCTTTGTGGTGACGGGGCGGGGAGGATTGCCCACCAGCCCAGACTCTTCAATGGCGATCGACCATCCTCTGGTGGATCTGGTGTCTTTAGTGCCAACTGGTGCCACTCAGGCTCAAATCTCAGCAGACAAGAAATTCAGGCAAGAGCCTGGAAAAATCGTAGAAGCTCAAACCTGGGTTAAAAGACAGGATGGAGAAATTTATCTAATTGCTCAGACTGAAACGACTGGGGCGAAGGAATTTGGGTTAACGCCTGCACTCTGTCAGGGGATGCTCAACGATACGGGCGTGCCCAGTAACTAATGACCAATGACCATTTTGGGGAGTTTGAGGCTGAAAGTTGGTTTTTTCATTTAGGAATTGATTCTGGAGTGAAACCCTGGGTAAAGTCTTGGTGATTGCAGCGGAGGATTGGCATGGCTAAACGATCGCGAACGACAAAACAAAGACACTGGAAATACGTTGGGCTGGGTTGCTTGACGATTATTTTCATGGTGCTGTTTTCGATCGTGACTCAAACGGAAGCCCTA
Source organism: Leptolyngbyaceae cyanobacterium bins.302 (assembly GCA_033764965.1). GTDB lineage: Bacteria > Cyanobacteriota > Cyanobacteriia > Leptolyngbyales > Leptolyngbyaceae > JSC-12. The sequence goes on from JANRIN010000223.1 coordinate 19,242, forward strand.
CTCCAGCCCCTTGCGGTTCAAGCTGCCACTCCTGCGGCTCAAGTCCTTCGACCCATTACTCAGCTAGCGCCTCAATCTGCCTCTGAGCAAGTGCAGGCGGGCATGGAGCGCTACCAGGCAGGGCAGTTTGCCGCCGCCATTACTCTCTGGCAGCAAGCCCTGGAGCAGTTTGTGCAACAGGACGATCGCTTGAATCAGGCAGCGGTTCAGAGTAACCTGGCGCTTGCCTACCAGCAGTTGGGGCAAATCGCTGAAGCAAACCAGGCGATCGCCGCCAGCCTTACCCTCTTGCAGCCTGTCCAAACCTCGGATGCTCAAAAACTGCGAGCACAAGCATTCAACATTCAAGGCAGCGTGTACCTGGCTCAAGGCAAGGCAGAACAGGCGTTGGATTCCTGGCAAGAAGCGACTGCTGCTTACAAGCAACTGGGCGATGCGGCAGGGACGTACCGTACCTTAATCAATCAAACCCAGGCAATGCGGGCGATGGGGTTGTATATTCGCGCTAAAAACACCCTGGAAGAGGTGAACGAAACCCTGCAAAAACAACCCGATGCTACTCTGAAAGCGGCTGGACTGCTCAATTTGGGTGAAGTGCTGCGACTGATGGGAGATCTGCCCAGGGCACAGGAGGTACTTCAGCAAAGTTTAGCGATCGGGCAACAATCTGCATCCAATGGCGATCGCGCCGCAACCCTGTTGAGTTTAGGGAATACCCTCCGGGCACTGCAACAACCCACAGAGGCTTTAACCGCTTATAGTCAGGCAGAAACTACTGCTGCCACTCCCCTGGCAAAAGCCCAGGCAAAGCTAAACCAACTCAGCCTCTTGATGGATACGAAGCAGTTGCCCGCCGCCCGCGCGATCGCCGCCGAAATCCAACCCCTGTTGATGGATTTGCCCCCCAACCGCAGCACGATTCTGGCGCAAATCCACTTTGCTCAAAACCTGGCACGATTGCAGCCGAATTATCCCACCAGCACCCAATCGGCTCAGTTTCTCGCCAAAGCTGCCCAACAAGCAAAAGCCCTGTCCGATCCACGGGCAGAGTCCTATGCTTTGGGTTATCTAGCCGGATTGTATGAACAAACTCGGCAATGGACAGAGGCACAGCGCCTGACGGAGCGATCGCTGGCGTTAGCTCAAACCAGCAATGCTCCGGATATTGCTTACCGCTGGCAGTGGCAACTGGGGCGGTTGCTGGCGGCTCAGGGCGACCGAACTCAGGCGATCGCGGCTTATTCTGAAGCGGTCAATACCCTGAGTTCAATTCGGAATGATCTGGTCTCCAATGCTCTGGATGTGCAGTTTTCCTTTCGGGAAAGTGTGGAGCCAGTCTATCGGCAATTGGTGGGACTGTTGCTGCAACCCAATGGACAGGAAACCAGCCAGGAAAATTTGCGGAAGGCGCGGGAAGTGATCGAATCGCTCCAGGTGGCAGAATTGGACAATTTTTTCCAGGAAGCTTGCCTGCAGGGACGCTCGGTGCAAATTGACCAGATTGATCCCCAGGCAGCCGTAGTTTACCCGATTATCCTCAGCGATCGACTGGAAGTAGTACTTTCTATTCCGAATCAACCCCTGCGTCACTTTGCGGCACCCGTTCGCCAACCCCAGCTAGAACGATCTGTTAGCCAGATGCGTCAGTCCTTGCGGCGGGTATCCTCCAGCCGGGAACGGCTCACCAGCGCCCAACAAATGTACGATTTGCTGATTCGTCCTCTGGAAAAAGACCTCCAGGTAAATGACATCAAGACCCTGGCGTTTGTGTTGGATGGCAGCTTAAAGAATTTACCGATGGCAGCTTTACACGATGGGCAAAAGTATCTGGTTGAAAAGTACAATCTGGCGATTACTCCCGGGTTGCAACTGCTCAGTCCGCGATCGCTCCAACCCCAACAACTGCGAGTGCTGATTGGCGGATTGAGTGAGGAGCGAGGCGGATTCGTTTCCTTGCCTGGAGTAGAAGCAGAGGTGAAGCAAATTGGCACGAAAGTCCCGTCTCAGGTGCTGTTCAACCAATCGTTTACCGCCAATGCCTTGCAGAAACAGGTGCAAGCTACTCCCTATCCAGTGCTCCACCTGGCAACGCATGGACAGTTTAGTTCCAACGCCAACGATACTTTTATTCTTACCTGGGATCGGGTGTTGAATGTGAAAGAGCTAGGCTCATTGCTGCAAACCCGTGACGAAACCACCCGCGAACCGATCGAACTTTTAGTCATGAGTGCCTGTCAAACCGCCGCCGGAGATCAACGAGCTGCGTTGGGATTAGCCGGAGTGGCAGTGCGATCGGGCGCACGCAGCACCCTGGCAACCTTGTGGTCAGTCGATGATGCTTCCACCTCTCTGTTTATGCAGTTGTTTTATCAAGAACTGGTTAAACCTGGAGTCAGAAAATCGGAAGCGTTGCGGCTTGCTCAACTGGAACTGATGAAACAACCCGAACTGAATCATCCTTATTTCTGGGCACCATTTGTTATGGTCGGAAACTGGCTGTAGCGGCACGTTGACATCTCATCCTGGAATATTTCATGAAGCCGCTCTACCGCAGCCGAATTTGTGAAACACTATAGGTCTAGATTTTCGATTCAGTCCATTTCACGCTATGGTCCGGTTTCGTTTTGCTGCCTGTTTACTGAGTAGTGTCCTCAGTGGTGTTCTAACAATTCCATCTGTTGCTCAAGTGCAAGCAGATCCAACTCTGGGCACACTTGTCAATAATTCTCCAACTGCGCCATGCACCGGAATCTGTGACGTGACAGGAGGAGCGATTCGGGGGAGTAATTTATTCCATAGCTTGCAGCAATTCTCTCTTCCTGGCACCAACAGTCTTGATATTGCTCGATTTTTGATCAATCCTGCCATTCAAAACGTGATTGTGCGGGTTACTGGAGGAGCGATCTCAACGATCAACGGCACCATCGCCACGGTTGACGCGACCCCCACATTTCAAGCGGCTAACTTTTTTCTATTGAATCCAAGCGGTGTGGTGTTTGGTCCAAATGCCCGCATTTTTGTAGGTGGCTCCTTCCTGGCGAGTACTGCCGATCGCCTGCTGTTCCCGGAAGGCGAGTTCTCTACCAGTCCTGCCATTCCACCCTTGCTCACGGTCTCTGCTCCGATCGGCTTGGGCTTTACAAACTCGCCCCCACCCATTCGCATGAATGGAGCTACTTTATCCTTTCTCAATCCTGCGGCTCCGACTGGCTTCTTTTCGGGGTTTGCTCTGGTGGGTGGGGATGTGGTGATAGACGGCGGCGGGGTTGCAGTGCCAGATAGTCGGTTGGAATTGGGCGGACTGCGATCGCCTGGGACTGTTGGACTCACTCTCAATCAGGGACAGATCCAGCTTGCCTTTCCGACCTCGGCAGACCTGGCTGATGTAACCGTAGCAAACTTGTCAGGAGCGTTTTCCAATCCAACCTTGAGCGTGGGCGGGGAGGGTTTTGGTGCCATCGCCTTGCACGGACGCAACATCACCATTTCGGGAAACGATCGCCTGCCCGATGCCGCCTTCGTGTTTGCTGGAATCGACTCCAATCAGGGAGCACGCGATCGGCAGAGCGGTGCAATTACGATGAACGCCAGAGAGCAAGTCCACATTCATTACACCATCATTGGCAATAGCGTGCTCTCAGGGGGGATTGGTAATAGTGGTCGGATTGAGATTCAGGCGAAGTCTGTCCATGTCTCTAATAACTCCTTACTGAACGTTGGGCAAACTGGAATTGGGAATGCTGGCAATGTGTTCATCCAGGCACAAGAGGCTGTTCGGTTTGATAACAGTAGCATTGGCAGTAATTTGGGGAATCGCGATGGGATCACGGCTCAGGGCAAAGCAGGCGAAATTTACGTCTCAGGTAAAACGGTCTCCTTGCTCAACGAAGCTCAATTTCAATCCGTTGTCTTTTCTGGGGCGACGGCGACTGGATCTGGACGGGTTTCTGTCTGGGCGCAAGACGGCGTTACTTTTACAGGCGGAAGTGCGATTTTAGCAAACGTCAACCCATTCGCAGTTGGCAACAGTAGCACGATCGAGGTGCAGGGGCGCTCGGTGTCATTGGAAGATTCTTTTTTTTCATCGGTCAATGCCGGACAAGGCAATACGGGAGACATTCGCGTTCGGGCGGATGAGGTGATCCGCATGAGAAATAGTCTGCTCTCTACCGATCTTGGACTCACCGAACGAGAACGCCAGAGCCGACCGGGGGGAGAATTGGCGCGGGGGCAAGTTGGCAACATCGAGCTGAGTGCCCCTGCTGTTGTGCTGGATAATGGCGCGTTGTTAACCGCAGCAGTCTTTTCAGGAACCGCCACCCAACCGGGATTGGTGTCAATTCGGGCGGAGGATGTTTTGATGCGCGGAACCACTAGAACCACGGGCATTTTTACTAACGTGTTTCCGGGGGCGATCGGAAATGGCAGCACGATTCAAATTGATGCGGGTCGTTTGACCTTGGAAAAAGCCAACCTATCAACTAGCAACACGACGATCGGTAATGCAGGCAATATTTTTCTCAATGTTCCAGGACAGTTAACGTTATCGAACCGTACTGCTATCAGTAGCAACATTGGAGGGGCGAATTCTTCCATCCCAGCCGCAGGAACCGTCGGCACGATCGCATTCACGGCTGGCAATGTGTTGATTGATTCTTCTCAAGTCCAGGCAGGTTTCTTTGCTAATGCCAGGGGAAATCCGGGCATGGTGAAATTAGATGTGCGCGATTCTGTCATCATCAACAACCAAAGCCTGGGACGGGAAATTGTTAGTGGAATTTTCACCAACTCAGAAACGGGTGCGATCGGCAATGGCAGTGATATTCAAATCAAGGCACGGCAATTGTTTTTAACAGGGTTCGCCACGCTGGAAGCGGGGAATAGTGGGCAGGGCAACGCTGGCAACATTAACCTGGCAATCCAGGACACGATTACTCTAGATGGCGATGTCAGCATTTCCAGTCGCTTAGGAGCAACAGGCATTGGACAGGGTGGCAGAATTAACGTTGCGACTCCCTTCCTCAGCCTCAATCATGGTGCCGAAATTACCGTTGGTTCGGCAGGGCAAGGTTCCGCAGGGGATCTGAACATTTCTGCTGGAACCTTACGGTTAGACAACAACTCATCGATTCAATCCAATGCACTCCAGGGAGATGGCGGCAACATTTTCCTGCGGGGCGATCGCTTCTTGCTAATGCGACGGGGTAGCTCTATTCAAACGGCGGCGGGGCTGGCAGGGGCGGGAGGCAATGGCGGCAATATCTTCATCGATTTTCCCTTTGTCATCTCTGCCCCCAACGAAAATAACGACATCATTGCCAATGCCTTTGATGGTCAGGGTGGACGCATTACCATCAATGCTCGAAATATTTACTGGTTCCAAACCCGTAGCCGCGATCAATTAGTTCAGTTATTGGGCACCACAGATGCCAGACTGCTCAACCCGCGGCGGCTGGCAACCAATGACATCACTGCCTTTTCCCAAAATAATCCTTCCCTCAGTGGGCAAGTTATCCTGAACACGCCCGATTTAGATCCCAGTCGCGGCTTGAGTACGCTACCCGTCAATCTGGTGGATCCATCGCAACAAATTAATCAAGCCTGTCAACCTGATGCAACCAAGGCTTCGAATAGGCGGTTTGTGATCACCGGACGAGGAGGCTTACCCACCACCCCAGATGCCGCTTTGACAGACGATCGCCCCCTTGTAGACCTGGTTCCTCTGGTGCCACCCCGTTCAAATCAGACAAGCCGCCCCTCCGCAGAACAATCAATGTCTGCACCAAATCTGCTCCCAACGGCGAACTTGTCGGTAGAGGCGATCGTCGAAGCTCAAGCCTGGGTGCAGGGAAACAATGGTGAAGTTTATTTAGTCGCCCAAACAAACGCAGCATCAGCCGAGCCAACCAGCTTTCTGATCCCAACTTGTGCTTCTCAGTAAAAATGTTCTGCTTCCTAAGAAAGATGATGAAATTGCACCGGAAGCCTTTGATAGAAGAGGCAGAGGCAACCAGTTATGAATCAACAAATGCAAATCAAGAAACGCTGGTTCCGCAATAAGCGGTTTTGGTTATTGGTATTAGGAGGAATTTTACTGGCAGTATTGGCAAGTCAACTCCCGATCGCAGATTGGTTTGTTGCCATTAAAAAATGGTTTGCACCGCTAGGTCTCATTGGAATTCCAGTTTTCATACTGGTGTATTTACTAGCAACGGTTCTAGGGCTTCCTAACATTGTGCTGATTCTGGTTTCAGGCGCTCTGTTTGGCTTCGTGAATGGCTTAGTTTCTGCCTCGGTTGCCGACACTCTGGGCGCGATCGCCTGCTTTTTATTAGGACGAACCATCGCCCGCAAACGAGTGAAAACCTGGTTAAGCAAAAATCCTCACTTCGCTCAACTCGATCACGCTGTTGGCACGAAAGGCTGGAAAATTCTGCTCCTCACTCGCCTATCTCCGCTGGTTCCATCCAACGTTCTCAACTACGGGTTCGGCTGTACAAAGGTCAATTTTTGGCAGTACTGCTTTTTCTCCTGGTTGGGGATGTTGCCCGTGATTGCGCTCTATGTCTACATGGGGTCCTTTGGTGCTTCTATTCTCAGAAGTGGATTTACTCCCGACAAGCTGATTGTACAAGCGATTGGATTGGTTCTGGCGATCGTCGCTGCTTTTTACACCACTCGTTTAGTGCAAAAAAATCTCGCCCCTAAATGCCCTACTGATCACTCAGATTGACCTAATTAATACCTGATTAATTAAGACTTACGCAGTTAACGCTATGACTACAAATCCTTCTCTTGGTAGAGAAGTAAATAGGATCGGCACGATACGGTTAAGCATAGTTTTAGCACTGGTTATCCGAATCGTAATTCTGTGAAATGGCAAGCCGCAGTTGACATAAAAAGAGGCAAATAGAGCGCAATGAAACCACAAACCCACCACGACAAAACCAGCAAGCCGTTTAATAAAAGTTTGGTAGATATATTAAGCTCGATCGGTGTGACTGCATTACTGAGTTTGCCAGCTCTAGTTTTACTAAATAACAATTCTGTTTCATCCGCGTCTCGTGCGCTGGCGCAAAACTCCACCGGTGGAACCTCAGGCACAACGTCTCCTGGCACGACAACATCTCCAGGCGCAACCACTACTCCCGGCACGACAACATCTCCGGGCACCACCACCACTCCGGGCACCATAACATCTCCGGGTACCACCACATCTCCCGGCACCACCACTCCAGGAACCCCTGGTAATACAGGGGGTGAAACCACTCCTGGCTCAACAGGGAATAACGGTGGTGCAGGCACAGGTACAGGGGCAGGGGGCACTACTCCAGGAACGATCACTTCTCCCGGCACCACCACTCCGGGCACGACAACGTCTCCGGGCACCACCACTCCGGGCACGACAACGTCTCCGGGCACGACAACGTCTCCCGGCACGACAACGCCTCCCAACACGACAACATCTCCGGGCACGACAACATCTCCCAACACCACGACTACTCCAGGCAACACTGACGGCACGACGACAGGTGGCGGTGCTGGCGGTGGAACGGGAGGTGCCGATGACACCTACAATCCAGACGGCGCTGGTACGGGTGCAGGCGGCGGCGCGGGGGGAGAGGATGGCGTGCGTGCCCTGTGGTAAGTGGGGGAATGGCAGTGAAGCAGATCCTGAAGCCATTGACTCACGTTTTAAGTGTCACCTGGCTAATCTGGCTCTATTCCAACACTTCCATTTTTTCGATCGCCAATCTCGCTCCAAGGGAACGATCGTCGGTTTTGGCAACCTTACAACCGCTGCAATCAGGGCTGGATTCGATTAGTTCATTGCCTCAACGAATTGAGCCTCTACTCAACCCGCCTGCCTCCGTAGAGCCGGATCAGGCACGATTGGAAGTGCATTTGCGCCAGCGACGAGTAGTGCTATTTCGTGGCAATACCGAGCTCAGGAGTTATCCCATTGCGATCGGGCAAGCCGGTTGGGAAACCCCTTCTGGGCAGTTCAAAGTTTTGCAAATGCAAAGAAACCCCAATTGGATTCATCCGTTAACCAATCAACGGATTCCAAACGACGATCTCAGAAATCCTCTGGGGCGCTATTGGATTGGGTTCTGGACTGATGGCACAATTTGGATCGGTTTCCACGGCACACCCCACCCAAATAGCGTGGGGCAAGCCCTGTCTCATGGTTGTCTACGGATGCACGACACAGACATTGATGAGGTGTATTACCAGGTGAGTACGGGCACTCCTGTCACCGTGAAACCGTAGCAACAGGTGGAAATACGGCACCTTGAGTGTAGCCGTGGCGAGTGGTGCGATCGTACTCAAGATCTTTCTGGTTATAAGCCTTAATTACTGCCTGGGCTGCGGCTTGAGCTTTGGACTCTAATTCCTGGCAAGAACTCGCGGCGGGCAGGTGAGCTAAGGTTTGCAACACCCCTCGTCCCGCTTCAACCCCATGCTCTTTGTGTCCATCTTCATGGAGTTGTAGTGCTGTCATGTACTGGTTCCATTCCGCCACCAGCGATCGTTCAGCATGGGCAGGCGCATCCCATTGAGGCAGCGTGTAGGTGACAGTTATCCGGGTCTTGGTTGAACGTATGGCGCATTGCCCCTGACTCATGCCTTGTCGAAACGACCAATTCACTGCCCAATCCACATTGGCATCGTAGCGTCGCCCTTCCAACTGATCTCGTGGTCCCTTCGCTGCCATCTGAGATCGCAACTCGGAAGCGGTTGTGCCAGCGATCGGGTAGTAGCGATAACGAATATTAACGATTGGTTCCAGAGAACTGTTAGTCCGACTTTGTAGAGTAAGAGGTTTAAACAAAGAAATGGCACAAACAAAAACTAGGCTAAACAAAAATAGGGCAGCGAATTGACGGTTAAACAAGATGGTTCTCCTGAGTCATGGAGTTATCATCCAGATTGCCCATTTTTCAATAAAAAATCTATCTCAAGATAGATGATTTAATATTTCACCTGTTCTGATTTACAAACCTACTAAAAATCTTACTAAGGATAAATGTAGGTTCGTTTCTGTCTGTCTTAAGGTAGAAAAAGTTGAACAAATCTTACCCCTTTAGGGATAGAGATCTATGGTCATTCCTTGTCAAATATGGAAGCGTAGCATTGTTTGGGGACGAGAATTGGTTCAAAGCAAACCTTATGCCATTGCAATTCTGTCGGTATGTGTCGCTACGGCAATGACCCTAACGCTGGATCCCTGGCTCAAGCTGAGTTATAGTCCATTTTTATTATTCTTTGGCGCGTTAACAGTTAGCGCCTTTTATGGCGGCAGCAAGGCTGGCTTGTTGGCAACTGTGCTTTCGGCAATTGTGACAAATTACTACTTTCTTGAAAATAGGGCACTAATTACTCTTGATCTGGCAGCAAATTTACGGGCGTTGTTATTTTTTATGCAGGGATCTGTCATTAGCCTCATTTGTGGTTCCTTGCAACAAGCCCAAAGACGCAACCGCATTAGTCTGAAACAATTGCAGTCTACCCAAAATCGGTTTCGCCATTTAGTCAGTTCCAACATCATTGGTGTGATGATTTGTGATGTTCAAGGCGCAATTACTGAAGCCAATGATGAGTTTTTGCGAATGACTGGGTTTACTCAAGAAGATGTCCTGACGGGGCGAGCTCGCTGGGATGATATGACTCCAGAAGACTTGAGATCTTTAGACGATCGTGCATTAGAGGAACTGATTCACACCGGAAAGCATACCCCCTTTGAGAAAGTTTACGTTGGCAAATCTGGGCAGCGGATTCCGGTCATTGTCGGTTCAGCCATGCTGGATGACTCGGATCATGTGGTTAGTTTTGTGCTGGATTTAACTCCCCTCAAACAAACGAAACAACAGCTCATGGTGCAGTATGCCGTTACTCGTGGGTTGGCAGAAGCAACCACTCTGGCGGAAGCAATTTCGGCAGTGTTGCAGGCACTTTGTGAGAGCCTGGACTGGCAGGTGGGCATTGCTTGGCGCATAGATGAAGAATCGAATGTAATGCGGTTTGTGGAGTGCTGGCAAGAAACCGCGATTCGGCAAGCACAGTTTGAAACGGCAACTCGATCGCTCACTTTTACTCCCGGTGTTGGCTTACCCGGACGCATTTGGACAGAAGGACACCCAATCTGGATCAAAAGTTTGGTCGAGGAAACAAACTTTCCCTATCTGAGCATTGTGCAGCGCGTGGGGTTGCAGTCTGCGTTGGGGTTCCCCATTTTGTTGGGAAATGAAGTATTAGGCGTAATTGAGTGTTTTAGTACCCAACAGCGAGAACCGGATCAGGATTTGTTGCAACTCATGGGCGCGATCGGGAATCAAATTGGGCAGTTCATGGAGCGCAAACAATCGGAAGAGGATCTCCGCAAAAGTGAGCAGTTGTATCGCGCTATTGGGGAAAGCATTGACTATGGCATCTGGGTGTGTGCGCCTGATGGACGTAATATCTACGCCAGCGAGTCCTTTTTGCGTCTGGTTGGGCTAACTCAGGAGCAATGTTCAGAATTTGGCTGGGGCGATGTGTTGCATCCTAATGACGCAGAACAAACGATCGCCGACTGGAAAGCATACGCCCATTCTGGTGGACTCTGGGATCGGGAACATCGCTTTCGGGGAGTAGATGGCAAGTGGCATCCCATTTTGGGAAGGGGCGTGCCAGTGCGCGATGCTCAGGGTGAAATTTTGTGTTGGGCAGGCATTAACCTGGATATTAGCCGCTTGAAACAGGTAGAAGCCGACCTGCGAGAGAGTGAAGAACGGTTTCGGTTAGCCGCACGAGCCGTCGCAGGGGTTGTGTATGACTGGAATTTGCAAACTGGGAGCGTGTATCGATCTGAGGGACTGATTGAATTGCTCGGCTTCCATCCCAATGAAGTGGCTGCCCTTACTAACTGGTGGGAGCAGCGAATCCACCCGGAAGATCTGCCAAATACCCAGGCAAGCTGGGAACACTGCACCACCCAGGGGCAAGATCGATTCAGCATTGAATATCGGGTGCAGCATCGAGATGGACATTGGATAACAGTGTGGGATCGGGGGTATCTAATGCGGGACGAGCATCACAACATTGTGCGAGTGGTTGGTTCTAGCACCGACATTAGCGATCGCAAACAAGCAGAAGCAGAGCGGGAAAAACTGCTAGAACGAGAACGAATCGCCCGTGAACAGGCAGAAGCGGCGAACCGGATTAAAGATGAGTTTCTGGCAGTGCTGTCTCACGAATTGCGATCGCCGCTCAATCCCATCCTGGGCTGGACAAAACTGCTGCGGACTCGCAAGTTTGATCCGGCGACGACTGATCGCGCCTTAGAAATCATTGAACGCAATGCCAAGTTGCAAACTCAACTGATTGAAGACTTGCTGGATGTCTCTCGCATTCTGCGTGGAAAGCTCGTGCTCAATGCAGCCCCAGTCAATCTAGCAACCACGATTGAATCGGCGATCGAAACGGTTCGTCTGGCAGCAGAAGCCAAAGCGATCGATTTGCAATTTGACCTGAGTGCTTCTCCAACTGCCTCCATCGTTTCTGGTGATGAGGGAAGACTGCAACAAATCATCTGGAATTTGTTATCAAACGCTGTCAAGTTCACACCAGAAGGGGGGCGGGTGGAGGTGAGGTTGGAGCAGGTTAGCGGTAGAGGCGTGGGAGAGTGGGAGAGTGGGAGAGTGGGAGAGTGGGAGAGTGGAAGTGTCGATGAGCGCCCATCCACTCATCTACCCACCCACCCACCCACCCCTACCTATGCCCAAATCACCGTCAAAGACACCGGAAAAGGCATCTCGACCGATTTTTTGCCCTATGTCTTTGAATATTTTCGTCAGGCAGACAGCACGATTACTCGTAAATTTGGTGGGTTGGGGCTGGGGTTGGCGATCGTCCGGCACCTGACTGAGTTACATGGCGGCACGGTTGGAGTGGAGAGTATTGGGGAAGATCAGGGTGCAACCTTTTGGGTACGGCTACCATTGCTGAGGGAGGCGCAGCTACGACAGCGAAACTTCGAGCGTCCGGCTCCGCGTACTGATTTGCTGCAAGGGCTGAAAGTTTTTGTTGTGGATGACGATGAAGATATGCGGCATCTGGTAACCGTGATTTTGCAAGAATATGGAGCAACCGTGAAGAGTACCCTATCGCCAAAAGCGGCATTACAGCAACTCGCTGAGTTTGCCCCGGATGTGCTGGTGAGCGATGTGGGGATGCCAGAAATGGATGGCTACACGTTTTTGCAAGCAGCCAGGTCGATGCAGGCAGGCAAGGATCTCCCTGCGATCGCGCTGACGGCTTATGCCGGAGAACACAACCAGCAACAGGCACTCGCGGCGGGTTTCCAGGTTCACATTGCCAAGCCTGTAGAACCCGAAGCCTTAGTTACCGCGATCGCATTTCTGGCGCGTGAGAAAGCGTAAATCCGGCAGAAGCGACTCCCATTCCTAACTTCAGACAGCTTGCTTCAGTGCAGAAAAATGGATTGAAAATGGCACTGGAGGTTTTCTCGTTTAAAAACGGGTGAGGGATATAGCAGCGCTATGCCCCAACCCAAGGAAACCGATTTTATTGGATAGGGTCTTCTTTGCTCTTCAGATATGACCACCACAACCGTATAAACACTGGGATAAGGTTATACGGTTGCAATTTCACTTCAAGCATAGGCAAGCTGAGGCGTTGAAGCAAAGTAGGTGTTTTGCTCTGCCCGTAGTTTGTCGCACAAACGTCCGGTAGGTAGTTCAACATCGGCGTAGGTGAGTACTTGATCTTTGGCGACATCGCGCTTCAGCCGACAACCTTCTGCCAAGCCCACCGGGAGCAGGTTTTCTGCTTGAGTGATGGGGGCAGTTTCGCACTGTCCGTAGGTCATGTAGCCGCCGATTTCATCCAGAAATTCCCCTGCTTTGAGATCGATTTTGGCAGTGGCAACCACATCCACCTGAGGCGCACCCAGAGGAGTCATGACGGCATCTTGGAAGAGGACAACTCGCGCTACGGAGAGGGGTACTTCAAAATGGCAGAGGTGGTAGGGCGTGTAAAAGCTATACAGCGGACCTTCACCCAGTTTATACAGGTTCAAGTAATGCTGCTGCTTGGGGTCGTCGTGAGTGCCAAACACATACACGCCAGGTCCCGGCTTCACTGCCACAACGTAATCAACAATGCCGCCCAGTTCTTTGAGTTGATCCACGTCGTAGAGCTTGGTCAGGTCGTCGATGTGTCCGGTGTAGTTGAGGTTAAACTTCTCAACCAGTTCATCTTGATGCCGCATGAAGTCGTAGCCCAACATACCGCGCTGGGCAACCGTCATCCCCGTAGCATTGGCAACGATCGCTTGCTCAAAGGAAATTTTGGTGCCATCGGCAAAGCTGGTGACCATATGAACATTTTGTCCCCACTTTTCAGCAAATCCTTTTTGAGTGGTGGGGTTACGGTAGGGATCTTGCAAACCTTTGATGTTGCCGCAAACCAGCGGGGTCACGCCAATGCTCTTGACGAAGCGGTAGAGGTTCATTTCTACTCCGGGCTGGTCGCCATCACAGGCAGAGAGAATCACGCCAGCTTTGTCAGCGTAAACCTTGAGAATTGGTCCGATCGTGCCGTCTAGTTCAGCGTTCATTAAGATAACGTGCTTCTGGTGGGCGATCGCTTCCAGCACCACATGGGCACCAAACTCAACCGCTCCCGTCACTTCGATCAGGGCATCAATGCCTTCTGCCCGACACAGCAGCATGGCATCATCGGTGACGGCATACTTCCCACGGGCGATCGATTCTTCCAGTTCGCCAACGGTTTTTACCACTTGAAACTCTTCAATTCCGGCATCTGTGTATGCCTGCTTTGCTTTTTCCACGTTGCGATTAAAGATGGCAACCAGTTCCATTCCCGGTACAGAATTGGCAATTTGATTGGCGATGCCTCGTCCCATAAAACCAGAGCCAATCATGCCAACCCGAACTGGGTTTCCGGCTTCCTGGCGAGCTTTCAATGCGGTATCAACAATAAACATTTCTAACTCCTAGCAACTAGCTGACAAAAACATTCCCAATTACGGTAGAAACAACACAGGCTCTAGATGGCAAAACCGTAAAGAGCTATTTAGATGCAAACTTCGACTTGGAATGCTGAAAAAAGCCTTGCAACTCTCCAATCAGGAATCCCAATCCCCAAGTCCACCGCACAAAGCCCCCCTTTCCTCGCCCAATGTTCAACAAACTCATCAACCACAATTTGATTCCCTTCGGTAGATACCTCAACAAGCCGATGATCCGGTGAAGTACGATAGGTTTTTCCAATGGAATTTGGTAGCGGGCATAGACTAATGGTTGATCTTTGCCCCAGGTTTTACCCTGACGATAAGCCGATTCCAACGTATGACGCAGGCGATACTGCACGATCGCCGCTGGCACAAAATGGATCTTCACCCCAGCTTGCTGTGCCCGCCAGCAATAATCCTTATCGGCAGCAGTGGGGATGGATGTATCTAATTCGCCAAGGGTTTCGTAGAGCGATCGCTGGATGCCAATGTTACAACCGTAGGCAAACCCACCCAGGGGATTCTCTGAATCAACGAGTTCATGCTCCTGGTGCCACTCGGACTGAGCAACAAATAACCAGGTGGGATTGAGCCGATCGTATCGCAGCGCTCCAGCAACGAATGGATAATTTGCCAAAGCCTCTGCCATCGCAGCTAACCACTGGGGCGAAACTTCATCATCCGCTTCACAGAAGACAAAAGCATCTCCAGTGGCAGCTTTAATTCCAGTGTTGTAGGAATGGGCAACGGGCAACCGAGGACCGGGAGACGTGTAGGCATCTACAATCCGAAGGTGGGGTAAGCGATCGCGGTAAGACTCCACAATGTCCATTGAGTTGTCAGTTGAACCATTGTTCGCAACGATGAGTTCCCACTCCCCAACATAGGTCTGGTTTGCGAGGGCTTCTAGTTGTACCGCGATCGTTTGCACCCCGTTATAGCAAGGTAGAATCACACTGATCTTCATAAAAAACCTCGGTTCTAGCTTCCGGCATTAAGCTGTATTGAACCATTCTTGGAAACGCAAGTATTCAGTCTCAATGAATACAATTGCCCTCGATAAAGTCCACTTGCGTTCCCATATCCTGGACTGAACCGCTTCCACACTCCAAGCTTCATTGGTTGCTGAACCCAGGCAAGGGAGGTTTCAACCTTAGACGGGAACTGGCTCAAACAATGCCCAGGCAGCATCTTTTGCCGAAATGACTGTCACAGGCATGGGCCATGCGATCTTGAAGGCGGGATCATCGTATCGCAGACCTCGTTCGTATCCGGGAGTGTAGAATTCACCCACCTGATACACGACCTCAGCCCCATCCGTGAGTGCCTGGTAGCCATGAGCAAACATTTCCGGCACGTAGAGAGCACGACGGTTATCCTCGGTCAGTTCCACGCCAATATGTTGCAGGTAGGTTGGAGAATCGGGACGCATATCGATAATGACATCGTAGATGGCTCCCTTGGTGCAGCGTACCAGCTTTGTTTCAGCCGCAGGAGGCAGTTGATAGTGCATTCCGCGCAAAGTACCGGCTTTGTGATTGAAGGACAAATTGCACTGGGCAACGGTTGGTTTCAAACCATGTTCTTCAAATTCTTTGGCACAGAAGGTCCGGGCAAAAGCGCCGCGATCGTCGCCGCGAAGTTCTAAGTCAATAATGTATGCGTCTTTGAGTTTGGTTTGAGTGAAAATCATTACTTGCTCCAGAAGAAATCTTTGTCAATTTGTTGAGTCCGAATCAGGTATTCCAGTTGCTTCAAGCGAGTAAAGCCGCGGGACTCAAACACTTCCTGAGTCATGTCGATTTGGGAGAAGACATCGAACAGTTGTTGAGCGCCACGACGAGCATCCCAATCGCACTTGAACCCAGGCAGTTGGGTGTTGATTTTCTCAAACGAAACCCGATAGCTGCGATTGTCAGACCCATTGGCACCAAAGCTCAGTTTGCAGCCTGTGAAAATATCAGCAACGATTTCAGCAATTTCCTTAACTTGATAGTTATTGGCAGTATCGCCAACATTGAAGATTTGGTTATGCACAATATCGCGAGGCGCTTCCAGCACACAGAGTAAAGCTTTGGCAATGTCCAGGGCATGAACCAACGGTCTCCAGGGCGTGCCATCGCTGGTCATTTTGATTTCTTTGGTTGTCCAGGCTAAACCGGACAGGTTATTCAGTACGATGTCAAAGCGCATCCGAGGAGATGCCCCAAAAGCGGTGGCGTTTCGCATAAAGGTGGGGGAAAAACTATCATCTGCCATTGGTGCAACATCCCGCTCAACCAATGCCTTACATTCAGCATAGGCAGTTTGGGGATTGACGGGGGTTTCTTCCGTCACATCACCTGCGCTGGCAACGCCATACACACTGCAAGAGGACATATACACAAAGCGCTTCACCCCTGCTTGCTTGGCTAATTGCGCGAGACGGACAGAGCCTTTGTGGTTGATGTCGTAGGTGATGTTGGGAGACAGTTGTCCAGTGGGATCGTTGGAGAGTTCTGCCATATGGACGATCGCATCCACCCCTTGCAAATCTTCCAGACTAATGTGGCGAATATCTTTGTTGAGCGTTTTGGCAGTCAGGTTGGTGCCGTTGTAAAGCCAACCCGTCTTGTAAAAGCCTGTATCAACGGCAATTACGTCGTGCCCATGCTCCAGTAGTAGCGGAGCAAATAGGCAACCTAGATAACCTTCTGTGCCAGTCACGAGTACTTTCATGTTTCACCTATGCGCTAATTGCAAATTGTTGGGTTTTGGGAGCAGGAACTTGAGCCGCAACTGCCTTACCAATTTCGATAGAGGAGGTTGCAGCAGGGGAGGGAGCATTGCAAACGTGAACTGCGTTTTCTGCCTGAATGATCAGAAAATCATCCACTAGGTTGCCGTTGTCCATTAATGCCTGAGCGCGGACTCCCGCATGAGTTGGAATCACGTCCTCCATTTGCACTTCGGGAATCAAGCGTTGCAGGCTTTGCACGAATACTGCCTTGCTGAACGATCGCACCATTTCCTTAATACCTTCATCGGCAAACTTGGATGCCAACTTCCAGAAAGCAGGGTAGGTCATGACTTCAGCAAAATCTCTCAGGTCAAAGTCGGTTTTCTTGTAACCTTCGCGCTTCATGCTCAAAACCGCATTGGGACCCGCGTGAACACTGCCATCGATCATCTTGGTGAAATGAACCCCTAAGAAGGGAAAGGCTGGGTTAGGAACGGGGTAGATCAGCGTGTTAACGAGATAGCGCTTTTCCGGGGTCAGTTCGTAGTACTCACCTCGGAAGGGCACGATCTTAGCTTGCGGATCTACGCCATCCATTTTGGCAACGCGATCGCTAAACAAACCTGCACAATTGATGATGCAACTTGCCTCAAAGCTGCCCTGGTTCGTTTCCAGCACTTTGCCCTGGGGCGTGTCCACAACTTTCAACACCTTCGTATTGAGGCGCAGGTCTCCTCCCTGGAGGCGAATCAACTCGGCATACTTGTTGCACACTTGCTTGTAGTCGGCAATGCCCGTGGAGAAAACGCGGATACCTGCTAGACAGTTGACATGGGGTTCAATTTCTTTGACTTCTGCCGCCGTAATCCGGGCAACCTGAATCTCGTTTTGCAGTCCCCGTTGGTAGAGGTTTTCCAGCAGGGGTAGTTCTTTTTCCTCAGTCGCCACAATTACCTTGCCGCACACTTCATGGGGCAGGTTATGCTCCTGGCAAAATTCCACCATTGACCGACAACCATCTCGGCAGAATTTTGCTTTGAAACTTCCCGGTTTGTAGTAAACACCGGAGTGAATCACTCCACTGTTATTCCCGGTTTGATGGAACGCCCATTGGCTTTCCTTTTCCAGCACTAGGATGCGGGCGTTGGGATAACGCTGACCCAGTGCCATCCCTGTGGAAAGTCCAACAATTCCACCGCCAATAATCGCGAAATCGTACATGGGCACCTCTGCTCCAAAATCCTGAGTTAGAACATATTCAACGGGTGGGACGGATCGCCTACCAAACCTTCCAGGGAGCTTTCCCCTTTTGCCACAATCCTTCCAGGTAATTTTTATCTTTCAGGGTGTCCATAGGTTGCCAGAAACCATCATGTTTGAAGGCAGCCAGTTGACCACTGTGGGCAAGCTTCTGTAAAGGCTCCTGTTCCCAGGTTGTGGAGTCGTCGGCAATGTAGTCGATTACTTCGGGTTGGAGAACGAAGTAACCCCCATTAATGTAAGCACCATCCCCACCAGGTTTTTCATGGAAGGAGGAGATCAGGGTTTGTTCTTGAGCCAGGGCGATCGCGCCAAACCGTCCTGGTGGTTGTACTGCTGTCAGGGTTGCCAAAGTCCCTTGAGCATTGTGGAATTGAATCAACTGAGTGATATTCACATCACTCACGCCATCGCCGTAGGTGAAGCAAAAGGTTTCGTTGCCAATATGCTCCCGAACTCGCTTCAGTCGTCCACCCGTCAGAGTGTTTTCGCCAGTATCCACCAGGGTGACACGCCAGGGTTCGGCATTCCCAGCATGAACATCCATGCGATTGGTTTTCATGTCAAAGGTGATATCCGACATTCTCAAGAAGTAGTTTGCAAAATACTCTTTGATCACGTAACCTTTATATCCACAGCAGATAATAAAGTCATTGATTCCGTGTGCCGAGTAGATTTTCATGATATGCCACAAAATTGGCTGACCACCCACTTCCACCATCGGCTTCGGCTTAATCGCAGTTTCTTCACTTAAACGAGTACCTAACCCTCCGGCAAGGATGACTGCTTTCATAAGTTGATTACCCTTCTCAAAGATGAACGACCCGTCTGTACTGAGATAATCCTAAGGGGAGGGCTGGAGGATGTCTGTAAAGGAACAATGAGCAAGACTCAACAATTTGTAAAAAAATCAGGAAGACTTTTGTAAAGTTTTTACATGAAACCTACCCATCAAGCCTTTTCAGAGGATGGAGGGGTGTCTGTAGAATTACACAGGTCATCAGGATTTTATATAAGTATTTTCCCTGGCTGAAGCTATACTAACCGTTCAGGCTGAGGTTTAGGAGTGAGGCGGTTTGAAGTCCAGCAATAAGACAATACGAGTCCGATCGCTGCGATTCCAGGCTTCATGTTCAAAGGTGTCATCAAAAATCAGGCAGTTGCCTTCCTGCCAATGGCGCACCTCATCTCCCACCCGAATTCCACAGTCATCGGGCACGATCAAGCCAAGATGACAGCGCAAAACACCTTCGGGATACCCAGCGTGAGGCGCGATGTGGGTATGGGGGGCGAGAGAGGAAAATCCAGCCGTTACCAGGTTGGGAATAGTCTCAATCAGTTTGGTCGTTTGAGGACACAATTGGCAGTTCTTCTCGATTTTGATGCCAAAGGCGTAAAGTCCAAAGGTTGTCCAGCCATCCTTATATAAGTAGCGTTCACTCCAGGGAATGAAGTGGTTGTGTTGGAGCTGTTGGAGTTCGTGCTGAATCACCTGCCAGTGATCCTCTAAGACCCCAGCAAAGGGAAAGTCTGTGGCTTCATAAAAGTGTTTCTGCCCAAAGAAAATCACGGATGACCCGGTTCCCACCGAAGTAGAAGCCGCGGATTGTTGCGATCGTGCCATCAAAAGGGACGTAATTCGGCGAAAGGCTCGATACCAGGCTTTGGGTCCACCGACTCGCGACAGCACCCGTACCGCAAACACAACCCAATCCCAACCGCGCCGAATTGCTTCCCCCAGAGTTGGATTCGCAGATGCTTTTTCTATATCTGAAGACCGATGCTCAACCATATTTTAGATGTCTGGATTTTTGCATCCAGGTGGCAGGATGAATCGAGACAATCATACACCCTGGCTTGATTATTCCGTTGTTGCACCTTCTAAGCGTTCCAGGCTAATGCGGGCGGCTTCAGATACCTGATAGTGGCTGTCTTTTGCCAGGTACTTCAAAGCAGAAATACTTTTCGCTGTAGGCAACTGTCCCAACGCTTCCGCAAGACGTTGCCGCACCAGCCAGTCTTCTGCTTGAGCAAACCGCAGGATATGATCCACAGCATCGATCGCTTTAATTTCTCCCAAGGCAGCGATCGCGGCTTGATGCAACACGACTTCTTCACTATCCAACGCCTGAATCAAGGCATCGTAAGCACGAGGATCTTTCAAGTTGCCCAAGGAAACCGCCGCACTGAAACGCACCAGCCAATCCGTATCTTCGTAAAATGCACGGGTGAGAGGTTCCAGCGCTCTCGTATCTTCTAGATAGCCCAACGCCCCAGCCGCATCAGCCCGAATTCCATAATCCGGTTCATTCGTCAGAATATCCAGCAGGATTGGAAAACTTTCATCGGTTTGTTTAATGCCCAGAGCAAAGACTGCCATTGAGCGAATTTGGATGCTTTCATCGTTTAGCACTTTTTTGATCAACGGCACTGCTGCTTCTGCTGGAACATCTCGCAGGGATGCCAGTGCCACCATGCGATCGCGGATACTATCGCTGTCTAACTGTGTCGAAATCGTCTCAATATCAACCTGAGTCATCTTAATTCTCTTTATAAAACTTTACGGTTTCTTCATTATACGGTAGAGAACCTGAGTCATTGGTCAGTCGTCATTAGTCATGGCGATCGAACGGCAAATCACAAATGACACCTATTCCTCCTCGCCAACTGCTTTCTTCTCCTGCTTCCGTTCATGCAAACGTAGCAAGATGCCGTCATACACTTCGCGAGTGATGGGGTAAAAGTAGACCAGCACCAGACTGATCAGGATGAGGATGATAGGCAAAATCGCTGTCACCCAATGAATGGCTTCCAGCGCGGCAGCAGGTTGCTCTGGTAGGGCTTGTCCGGCAACAGACTCTTTAAATCCCGCTTGTTTCATTGCCAGCCCAATCAAAAACAGCCCCAACCCACGACAAATTTTTTGCGCCAGGGTCATAAATCCGTAAAAGATGCCCTCGCGCCGCTGCCCTGTGTGCAATTCGTCGAATTCCACCACATCCGGCAGCATCGACCAGGGGATGAGGTAGGCGGTGGATACCCCCAATCCCACCAGGATTGCCAGGGGATAAATCCACCCTGTTTCTCCGGGGCGCAAAAACCACAAGCCCACCTGCCCAATCAGCCAAATCCCCATGCCCCCGCAGAAGGCAGCTTGTTTGCCCAATCGCCGACTGACAAACGTCCAGAAGGGTAAGGCAACCAGGGCAGTCACTTGAACGGCGATCGCTGCCAGAGTGGAAACCTGGTTCGACAGCTTCATATAATTCACCACAAAAAACGGCAGAATCGCCGCTGTGTTTTGGAAGGCTAACCAGGCACACAGATAAATCCCAATCACAAACAGGAAAGGACGGGTGTTCAGGGCAACTTTGAACTGATCCAGAATTGGAATTTCTTCCTGAGAGGTGGTGGCAAGTCGCTGACGATCGGCAGCGACAGCAACTTTACGAATGCCCCAAACACAGAGAAACAAAGGCACGATCGCCAATAAGCCACCGACTGCACCAATGATCAGGTATTGCTGTCCAGAATTTGCCACCATGCCAAATGCCGCAAAGGCTAACCCCAAGGCTGCAACGCCACCGATTAAAGAAAATGAGAAGCGGAAACTGTTGAGGCTGGTGCGTTCGTTGTAGTCTTCTGTGAGTTCGGCGGTGAGGGCAGTGTAGGGCAGGTTAACGATCGTATAAAACGTGTTTGCCAGAATTGAAACTGCCAGGTAATAAGCAAATAACGCCCACTGGTTACTGAAGGGCACAATCCATTGCAGGAAAAAGGTCAACCCAAAGGGAATTGCGCCTAGAAACATCCAGGGCAACCGACGACCCCAACGGGTTTTGGTGCGATCGCTCAACACCCCCACCATCGGATCATTCACTGCATCCCAGATATTGCCAATCAACAAAATGCTGCCTGCCAACCCTGGATCTAACCCTGCGACGCTCACCAAAAAGACCAGCAAGAAAAAGACATAGACATTTGCCGTCAACGCCGGACCAAAATCGCCGACTCCGTACGCCAACTTCGTCACAACATCCAGAGGTTGAGAGCGCGATGGGGGCAGATCCGCAGAATTGTTCATAGCCAGAGAGATGAAAACAGTTCCACAGTTGTATCATTCTCTGCATTGCCTGTTGTATCTCTTGCTTTGCAAAACCTCACACTATGGCTGATCTCTATGTTTCTTGGGACGACTACCACCAGAAGATCGAACAACTCGCGGTTCAGGTGTATCAATCCAATTGGCAATTTAACCAAATTGTTTGTCTGGCAAAGGGTGGTTTACGAGTAGGGGATGTGCTGGCGCGATTGTTTGATTTGCCCCTGGCGATCCTGGCAACTTCATCCTATGGCGGCATCAATAACCAGGTGCGTGGTTCGATTACGATTTCTCGCGACCTCACCATGACAACCGCAAATTTAGGTAGCCACGTTTTGCTTGTAGACGATCTGGTGGATTCAGGAGTCACCCTTAAAAAAGCGTTGGTCTGGCTCGATCGCAAATACGGTTATTACATCGAAGATATCCGTACTGCGGTGCTCTGGTACAAAGACTGCTCTGTAATTAAGCCAGACTATTACGTAGACTACTTGGCGGACAATCCCTGGATTCATCAACCTTTTGAGCCATACGAACAGATGACCCCTGAGCAGTTGGCAGACCTCCATGCCCCCAAATGATCCTGCCAGCCCTGTTCCCTGTTGCCTGCCTCATGTGTGAATTGTTGCTTTTGGTGTGAAATTTTCCGGGCAAAGTCACGCTTGTTTGATCAATCTGATAGTGAGACTAAAGTTTTGGGCAAACTGAATGCGAAGCGACAACTTCTCATGTTTACCCAACCCATCCCATTGTCTGGCTGAGTCACTTAGCGGCAATGTTTTTGGCAAATTGCATATTTCTCTTAAAAACAATTGAAGAAACTAGGAGTTGTGTCGTCCTCACTTGTGTTCCGCAAATCGGCATTCCATCGTTGAGTGCAAAGACTAATCCTGACCCTCGTGCTGCTTAAGCTGATAGAGAGAACGAATTATGACAGAGTCACCCCGTCCATCTGCTGCACCTTTACCACCTCGCGTTCCCCCTGCTCCACCCCCACCCCAAGCTGCTCACCTGGCTAGAATGGCAGCTTCGAATGGAGCAACAGTTGTGTCTACGCAACAGATGACTTCTCCGATGCCGTCCCCTCAACCAAAGGCATCGGCGCAAGTTGGGGCACCTACCATGATTGCGATCGCTAATGCGAATGCCACCGCGATCGCCCAACCCACAATGGTGTCTTCTGCCAGCGCTCCACCCCCAGCCCCAGCCGCCGGACATCGCCCCGCCCCACCCCCTGCAGCCCCGGCTCCCCGCCGCAGTGCTGGATTGGCGGATGGCGCACCGACTCTGGCTGAAATTATTCGGACTGCTTATGACAAGGGCTATTCCGATGTTCACTTAGGCGTGGGTGAAGTACCCCGCTTTCGCGATCGGGGCGAAATTTGCCCCACTGAATGGCCCGAAACCGATCGGGACACCTTCATGAGTTGGCTGCAAGAAATTCTCACTGAAGAAGAAATTCGCCGCTTTGAGGAACACCTGGATTTTGACGGAGCGACCCAATACGACTTTGCCCGGGTGCGGATCAACATTTTCGATTCCCTGCACGGTCCCGCGATGGTGTTGCGTCTCATCCCCATGAAGATCCTCACCATTGAACAGTTGAATTTGCCTCCCGTGTTTAAGGATGTTTGCCACTACCACAAAGGGTTAATTCTGATTACGGGACCAACGGGTTCTGGTAAGTCCACCACAATGGCAGCAATGGTGGATTACATGAATAAGGAGATGCCCAAACACATTATTACGATCGAAGACCCGATCGAATTTGTGCATCGCAGTAAAAAAGCTCTGATCAAACACCGGGAAGTAGGAATTAACACCCGCAAGTTTGAAAATGCGCTAAAAGCCTCCCTGCGGGAAGATCCAGACGTAATCCTGGTGGGAGAAATGCGAGACAAGGAAACCGTGAACACTGCCCTGAAAGCAGCACAGACAGGTCACTTAGTCATGGGCACCCTGCACACCAACAGCGCCGTGAAAACGATTGAGCGGATTTTGCAACTGTATGAGCCGGATCAGCAAGCGCCGATTCGGGTTTCCATAGCAGAATCGATGGTGGCAGTCATTGCCCAAGGTCTTTGTCGCACAACGGATGGCAAACGGGCAGCGTTCCACGACATTCTGATTAACACGGATGCGATTAAGGACTACATTCGCCGGGGTGATTTGGACGAGGTTGAAGCCCTGATTCCCCGCTGTACCTTTGATGGTATGTGTACAATGAATCAGTCCCTCTACAAGCTGTACGAGGCTGGGCGCATTACCGAAGAAACCGCGTTGGAAATGTCACCCAAGCCAAACGAGATGGCTCAAATGCTGCGAGGGCGCGTGTAGCGTTGTTCTGAAGCATCGGAAAAGTATGACCGGGTCTCCACTAGCGTTTAAAGGAATTGCTTTATTTACGCCGGGTGGAGACCTTGTTTATTGCGTTGATCCTTATAAACAAGAGCGTTGGCATATTCATCTGTGTAATGCGTTGCAGCATATTTTAGGGTTGTCAGAACCTCCCCATTTTCTGGTGCCCTGCTATACGGCAACCGTCGATCGCAGCCTCAACCCCACCACCCAGCAAGTTGCCCAAATTGCCGAACTGTCGCCCTTAGTTGCCCGCTATCAACCGCTGCTGAATGCCATTTTTGAAACAGGGAACTTAACCTGGAGCAAAACTCAGTTTCAGCCCGTGTTGTGTGATCCGATCGTGTTAACTACCTACCGTTCCCAATTCCCCCAACTCTGGGACTCCCACGATCTGGTTGCAAGGTACGATCAAATCCTTGCCAGTCCACCCGCTCAACTCCCCCCTCTGGCACGCCCAGCAATGGAACATTCGCCCTCAGAAGGTTATGTTTTACGGCTCTTTGTCTCTGGGCACAATGTCGCCACTCAGCAAACCCTGCGAAAGCTGCATCAGTTGTTAGAACAGGTATTAGACAAGCCTTACACGTTGAAACTGATTGACGTTTCGCAGCATCCAGAACAGGCAGAACTTGATCAAGTGACTGCAACTCCAACGCTGGTTAGAGCTTACCCCTTACCAATTCGCAAAATTGTCGGTAATTTGGACAGTGAGGAGCAATTACTGGGCGTTTTGAAGTTGTTGGATGAATAACGTGATTACGGAAACGGTTCAGTCGATGTGCGATCGCGTCCTGGCTGGGGTAGATCTCACCCCTGAAGCTGGGCTATTTTTGCTGACTCAAACTGCGCCCCAGGCACAAGAGTTGATTCGGGTAGCCAGCGATCGGTTGCGGCGAGACCTGGTGGGCGACACGGTGACTTATGTGATCAACCGCAACATCAACTTCACTAACATTTGTGAGCAACACTGTAGCTTTTGTGCTTTTCGGCGAGATTCGGGAGAAGCTGGGTCATTTTGGCTGGATTTGGAACAAATCTTAGCCAAAGCCGCCGATGCGGTCGATCGCCATGCCACGGAACTGTGTATGCAGGGCGGACTGAATCCTGCGGCTCAGTTAAACGGCAAATCCCTGGATTACTATTTGCAAATTATCTCTAGCATTAAAGCCCAATTTCCCCAGCTTCATCTCCATGCCTTCTCTCCCCAGGAGGTACAGTTCATTGCCCGCGAAGATAGGCTGACCTATGCCGATGTCATCCTGGCGTTGCGAGATGCGGGGGTAGACTCCATGCCTGGAACGGCTGCTGAAGTGCTGGACGACGATGTGCGGAAGGTGTTGTGTCCGGAGAAACTGGATACCGCGACCTGGCTGGAAATTGTGAGTACCGCCCATCGGTTGGGACTGCCGACTACCAGCACGATGCTGTCTGGGCATATTGAAACCCCGACGCAACAAATTCGACACCTGGATCGACTGCGATCGCTCCAGCAAGCCTCGCTGCAAAATGGCTATCCTGCCCACATCACTGAATTTATCCTGTTGCCGTTTGTGGGGCAGGAAGCCCCTAAACCTCTGCGTCGCCGAGTCGGACGCGATCAACCGGTGCTCCAGGATGCCCTTTTACTGACTGCGATCGCTCGCCTCTACCTGGGACACTGGATTCCCAACCATCAACCTAGTTGGGTCAAACTTGGTTTAGCCGGAGCGACAGAAGCCCTCCGCTGGGGCTGCAACGACCTCGGTGGCACCTTGATGGAAGAACACATCACCACAATGGCAGGCGCGCAGGGCGGCACTTGCCTGGAAGTCGCCGATCTCCAGCAAGCGATCGCCTCCCTCGGCAGACCCTTCCAACAACGGAATACCCTTTACAAAAACAGTCTCAGCCCTTACTCTAATTCAAAGCTTTTAGCATAAGTAGTGCTAAAAAGCATAGATCTTAGCTATTAAGTCCTTCTTATATGGTTTATTAGGGTTTACATTTAAATTTGCCTAATCAGAGCCTACTCCGCAACCTTTTACACTTAGGCGTGTATAATGTCGATAGCTTGGCTCATTCTTTTCGAGTCAAATGCGTTAGCACTGACAACAAGGTTCAATAAATGTTAGAAGAAATATTAGATTTTTTCAACAACGAAGAAATTTTTGTTCAAGGACTTGAGCTAACAGAACAAACTAATTTTCAAGGCTGGCAAAACAAGGTTATTCTTGGTGATTGCTTAGACGTTTTGGCAAGGTTTCCTTCTGAAAGTATTGACTTGATTATAACGTCACCTCCATATGCTGATAGTCGTAAGAAAACATATGGAGGAATTTCTCCTGACGAATATACTGACTGGTTCCTTTCAAGAGCTATCGAACTAAAAAGAGTTTTAAAGCCAGAAGGTTCTTTTATTCTTAATATTAAGGAGAAAGTGGTTAATGGAGAAAGACATCCTTATGTATTGAATTTAATATTGGGAATGCAGAATCAAGGATGGCTTTGGACTGAGGAGTATATATGGCATAAAAAAAATAGTTACCCAGGTAAATGGTCTAATCGTTTTCGTGATTCTTGGGAACGTTGCTTGCATTTCAATAAGCAAAAGAAGTTCAATATGTATCAAGAAAGCGTTATGGTTCCTATGGGTGATTGGGCTAAGTCACGACTTAAAAAGTTAAGTGAAACTGACAAGCAACGCGATAGTTCTAAGGTGGGAAGTGGCTTTGGAAAGAACATTGCGAACTGGTTGGAGCGTTCTATGGCTTATCCAACCAATGTTTTATATATGTCAACAGAATGTGGCAATAAAAATCACAGTGCTGCCTTCCCTAAATCTCTTCCATCATGGTTCATTAAGTTATTTACTAAGCCAGGTGACATTGTACTTGACCCCTTTGTTGGTTCAGGAACAACTTGTGTGGCAGCAAAGGAGTTGAGTAGAAACTACATAGGAATTGAAATAAAAGAAGAATATTGTAATCTAGCAGTTTCCAATATAAAACAAGCAAAGTTTAACTCTCAGATTTCAGCTAGCATTTCTAAAAATGAAGGTTTTGAACTAGACCAGGATACTTCTATGTCTAATATCTACCAAGTCTATTATGACTATCTTGTAGAAAATGTTCTTAATCCCTTCTATGAGAAAAGATTTGATAAGTTAAAAAAATTAAAGCTTAAAAATGTTCTTAAGCGTAAGAATCCATATCTATTTAAGGCAAAGAACATAGAACTTGCCGGAGAGTTTGTGAAGAGTATTGTTGATGCCTATCTATCTTCGCAGGAGGAAACTATTTTTGGCAATCTCTTAGAATACTTTGCAGTATTCGTTTCATCAACTTTATATAACGGTTTTAAATCTGACTTGAATAGTGTCGATTTAGAATTTGAGCGTGACGGTTACTATTACATAGTAGGAATTAAATCTGGAACCAACTGGGGAAATTCCGACCAAATCAATAGAATGAAAGATAACTTTAAGAGAGCAAGGATTATTTTACGTGAGAAAGGGATAAGCGGCGAAATAGTCGCTGTTAACGGATGTATGTATGGGAAAGATAGTAATCCGTTGAAAGATAAGAAGAAATTCAAAAAGACGATTATAGACGAGGAACCAGATAAGATTTACTACAAATATGCTGGTCAAGATTTCTGGAGTTTTATATCTGGAGACGATAACCTCTATCAACAAATAGTTGTACCAATTGATAAAGAAGCAAAAAGGAAGGACGAGCTGTTCAAAGCTACATATGCTGCAAAAGTTAATGAGATGACAGCGGATTTTACTAATTACTTCATGATTAATCACCAAATTGATTGGGTTAAACTTGTTGATTATGTTTCTAAGCGAGGTGAGGTTTTACTAGAACCTTCGAGTAAACAAACAGTTTTGCCATTTGAGGAAGATATTAATTCTTCTGAGGAAGATGCTGACGAGGATATTCTAGATCTTTCAGATGCTTTAGATTTTGAAGACATGAAGATTGAGAATGACAAGTAACTTGTAAGAGGCTGTTAGTTATTTTTGTGGAGATGAGCTATTTCCTACAGGTCTTTGATACAGCGGTTTGCATAACTATCTAACACAGTAACAGCAGTGAGCAAAGTAGTTCCTCAACGTCTCGGAGGAAGACAATAGGCTACCCAGATGCAACAGTTTCACCAGGGTTTCTTTCGTCTTGGGTACAAATTGCCGGA
>JANRIN010000224.1:0-44048 GCA_033764965.1 Leptolyngbyaceae cyanobacterium bins.302
AATCCTCATACAATTGGCAATACTCATCGACAAAGCGAATCGTCGGTCGAGCCTCTCTAGTTGCAGGCATTGTGTCTTGCTTGTACCCTAAACTCTCTACCTTCTATTCTAAATTCTTCTCCTCAAAGTGATTAAAGAGGGGTAAGGAGAATGCAACAATGCCGAAATCAATTGTGAATTTGACAGCGCTAGTCGTGGTAGCGGAGATTGAGCAAATTGTGGAAACTCACTACCATTACCCCTATCAAAATATTTTCGCCAATTCCGATCTTCGTCAAGAGTTAATGGCTTACATTTTGACCCGAGTTCGGAATGTGCATATCACGGTAGAGGCAGGGGAAGAATCGCGGCTCCAGCCTGAAACAATCCCTTACCTGACCGAAGTAAAATTGCAGATTGAGGATTACATTCATCAAGGTATTCGCCACATACTTCACAAATATGGAAGTTTGGTGAGTCATGGTATTGAAGGAAATTGCGGTAATTTGACAACGCCTCGCTGGTTTAGCTGAAATAGTTGGATATTGCCCATGAACTCTCATCATCCGATTTGGACGCTGCCGACTGAGGGTGTTTATCAGACTTTGGACACTTCTGCTCAGGGGTTGACAGAAGCGGACGCTGTCCTGAGGCTGAAACACTACGGCTACAACGAATTGCCAGAGCCGGTACGCCGATCGCTCCTCTTACGCTTCACCGATCAATTGACTCATTTTATGGCGCTGCTGCTGTGGGTGGCAGGCATTTTGGCATTCATTTCCAATACACCCGAGTTGGGCTGGGCAATTTGGGCAGTGATTTGGATTAATGCCGCCTTTAGTTTTTGGCAAGAATATCAGGCAGAGCAGGCGCTAGATGCCTTAAAGAAGGTGCTGCCGGTACAGGTCAAGGTCTATCGAGATGGCGCATTATGTACCATTTTGGCACGCGAGTTAGTTCCAGGAGATGTGATTCAGTTAGAGGAGGGCGATCGCATTTCTGCCGATGCCAGACTGGTTGCTAGCCAATCTTTTTATGCCGATGTTTCAGTCCTCACCGGAGAGTCATTGCCCGTTTCCAGACAGGCAGCCGCGATCGCCACCGAAACCATGCCGCCTGCCGAGGTTGCCAATCTGGTGTTTGCAGGCTCTACGGTGGCGGCGGGACGGGGAACTGCTGTGGTATATGCCACCGGATCGCAAACAGAATTTGGACAGGTGGCGCATCTGACTGCCAGCGTCAGGCGGGAATCCAGCACGCTAGAAGTGCAAATTACCAAAATTGTGCAGTTGATCACCGTTCTAGCGGTGGGCATGGGTGTCACCGTCTTCCTGCTCAGCTATCTGCTGATTGGCATGGATGTGAAGGAGAGTTTTATCTTTGGCATTGGCATTATCGTGGCGAACGTGCCCGAAGGACTGCTGCCCACGGTTTCGCTAGCACTGGCGATCGCCGTTCAACGGATGGCAAAATCTAACGCGCTGGTGCGCCGTCTATCTGCGGTGGAAACCTTGAGTGCGACTACAATCATTTGCACCGACAAGACCGGAACGTTAACCAAAAATGAAATGACGGTATGTGCCCTTTGGCTTCCCAATGGCAACATCGACTCGCCGCCCATTGAGGTAACGGGGGTGGGTTATGCGCCCCAGGGAGAGATTCACATTCCCAACACGATTCAATCCTGGACGGTTGATTTGCTGCTGACCGGAGCGGCGCTGTGTTCCAATGCCAAATTGATCCATCCAGCAGGCTCTAGTCAATGGCAGGAGATTGGTGATCCGACTGAGGCAGCATTACTGGTAGTCGCGTTGAAAGCTGGACTCGATCTGGACGCATTGCAGCAGCGATCGCCCCGACTGCGGGAAGTGCCGTTTGATTCTCGCCGCAGAATGATGACCGTGCTGCTAGACTGGACCGCCTCAGATCTGTGGGCAGAAGCGCCTTACCTCTGTTTTACCAAAGGTGCGCCTGTGGAGGTGCTGCAACGCTGCCGCTGGATTTTGCAAGACGGACAACCCCAGGAAATCACCTCCGCAGAGCGCGATCGCGTCATTGCCACCAATGACCAGCTTGCCAGTCAAGGCTATCGAGTCTTGGCAATTGCGGCGCGGCAAGGAGACAACGACTTGCTAGAGCAAGATGTTTACAGCTTAGAGCAGGAGTTGACGTTCATCGGGTTGGTGGCAATGATCGACCCACCCAGAGCTGAAGTGGCAGAGGCGATCGCTCGCTGTCATCAAGCCGGAATTGCTGTGACAATGGTGACCGGGGATTATGGACTGACCGCAGAGGCGATCGCGCGTCGCATTGGTTTGGTGACCGGTAAAGCCAGGGTCGTCACAGGGGAGCAAATGGGGCATTTGTCGGATGCTCAACTCCGGCAAATTTTGCATCACCGCAAGCATGGGTTAATCTTTGCCCGCGTCGCACCCGAACAAAAGCTGAGATTAGTTCAGGCGTACAAGGCACTGGGTCATGTGGTGGCTGTCACGGGCGATGGAGTGAATGATGCGCCAGCTTTAAGAGCCGCCAACATTGGCATTGCGATGGGAAGCAGCGGCACGGATGTGGCACGAGAAGCAGCGGATATTGTGTTGATTGATGATAACTTTGCCACGATTGTCAGTGCGATCGAGCAGGGACGAGCAGTGTATCAAAACATTCGCAAGTTCATGACCTACATTTTGTCTTCCAACATCCCAGAAATTGTGCCGTTTCTGGCAATGGTTGCGTTCAAAATTCCGCCTGCGCTCACCATTTTGCAGATTCTGGCGATCGACCTGGGAACGGATATGGTTCCGGCGCTGGCGCTCGGTGCAGAGCTTCCTGAAACGGGCATCATGCAGCAACCGCCCAGACCCAAACAGCAGCCCTTGCTCGACAAATGGCTACTCATTCGAGCCTATGTTTTCCTGGGCAGCATTGAGGCGATCGCAGGCATGGCAGGCTTTTTCCTGATCTGGTGGAGTCATGGCTACGCGATCACTGACCTGCAACGCATTACGCCAGCAATTTTGGCTCGCACTGCCGATCCCACCGTCACTGCCATTTATCACCAGGCAACTACCATGACCCTGGCGGCGATCGTGGCTTGTCAGGTGGGCAACATTTTTGCTTGCCGATCTGATCGCGCTTCTATTTTCAACATCGGCTGGTTCAGCAATCGCCTGGTGTGGGTTGGCATCGCCGTTGAATTCGTTTTACTGCTGGCAATTATCCAAATTGCGCCACTCTCGCATATTTTTGCCACAGGCTCTCTGTCTCTCTGGCAGTGGGTGGCTTTATTGGTTTGTCCACCGTTCTTATTAGGGGCAGAAGAAGTGCGAAAGCAGTTTGCGCGTAGAACTAATCTGGTTAAAGGATAAAGTGCGCTTGGAGCAAGTCAACCGTTTGGTTAGGCAGCTAGAAGCGGCTGTTTGAGAACAGGTTGTTTGGTTGATTGTTGAATCATTCGTTGCAGCGATCGCTGTTTCAGTAAGGAATAACCATGCAGTGTCACCAGATCCGGCATCTCTTGCCAACAATGGCGGCAGAATGAGACGGTTTGATGATGACGGAAGCACTGCACCATCGGGTGTCCGCAGCAAGGACAGTTTGTCATACAAGTTTCTCACATCCATTTCAATGAATTGGTTAGTAATATGTGTCATCTATTTGTCTTAAGCGTAGGAGGAAAGTCTGAGGAACTTGTGAAGATCCCATCAATTCAGCAAAGAAATAAAAAGAGAGTAGAAGCTGTTGTAACCTACAGATTCTACTCACCGACATAAATGCCCAGTGCCCGTGCCGTTTGCACCAATTCACTATCAGGAACAACCGCCAGTGGGCTGCGATCGCACACCTGGGCAATCGGGACGGCAACGACCTGTCCATGTTGCCAAGCCACCATCTGATGGGATTGATCCTTGGCAATTAAATCCACTGCCGTTTTGCCAAAAGCCGCCGCCGTCAAGCGATCGAGTGCCGAGGGAATGCCGCCGCGCTGAACATGTCCCAGGACAGAAACCCGTGTATCGACTGGATAGGAACTGCACCTGGCAATGTAATCGGCAATATACTGTCCTCGACTACAGGATGGTTTTTGATTAGGTCGGTCGATCGCATCCTGGGCGGGATGAATCCCTTCTGCCACCACCACGATCGCAAATCGTCGCTGCCAGCGATCTCGCAGTTCCGCTAAGTGCCAACATACATCTTTGATGGCATAGGGAATTTCGGGAA
The DNA here is from genome assembly GCA_033764965.1 of Leptolyngbyaceae cyanobacterium bins.302. GTDB lineage: Bacteria > Cyanobacteriota > Cyanobacteriia > Leptolyngbyales > Leptolyngbyaceae > JSC-12. The sequence goes on from JANRIN010000224.1 coordinate 4,204, forward strand.
TGAGAATCACATCGGCTCCCCCGGCAATGCCCGCATGCAGCGCCAAATGTCCCGCTTCCCGTCCCATCACTTCCACTACCATGACGCGATCGTGACTCGCCGCTGTAAAGGTTAAACGGTTGAGGGCATCGGTAATGGTATTCACTGCGGTATCAAAGCCGATCGCTCGCTCTGTTAGCGCCACATCATTGTCAATCGTTTTGGGAATCGCAATGAACTGCCAGTTGCCCTGCAACGCGAGTTGACCCAAAATGGCGATACTCCCATCGCCGCCAATGCCAATCAGGGCATCCAGTGCTAATGCTTGATAGCCAGCAATGATTTCATCCATGCAAGCGAGGGTATTTCCTTTGTTGATCGTGCCCAAGATGGTTCCACCCATGCTGAGGAGTGGATCGATGCCGCGCAGATCAAAACTATGCACATGCAGCGGTATTACCTGACGTTCCAATAAGCCCTGAGTGGCATAGGGAATGCCAAACACCTGCCAATCGTAGGTTAGGGTTGCATGATGCACTACGGCTCGAATCACAGCATTGAGTCCAGGACAATCTCCCCCGCTGGTCAAAATACCCAATCGTTTTTGTGATTTCATCGCATGGCTCAACTTGAGATCCGATATTCCAACCAATCAAATATTTGATTTAACTGCGTCAGCGTCACTAGCCCATACTGCCAGAGAATCATGGGTAACAGACTGGGTGTTTGCTCAGGATGCCGCAAAGCCAATTGCAGATTTGCATCTGGAATCGCCAGATCATGCTGCAAAAACTGTAAGAATTGGGCTAGATCTTTAGACTCCATCATCACTCCTCCAAATTCCGTTGTCTTGAGATTAAGGAATAAATCTGAGGAACTTGTGAGCGTTGAGGAAATCAAGTTTTGGTCAATCACTAAAATGGAGGGCACCGTGAATGTTGCTGCGTAGGGGCGGGTTTCGCTTGTTAAACGTTGGCTCTATCAAGGTTTGTCTGCTAAACCCGCCCGTACAAATGATAAATATCCAACCAGATTTCATATGACTCTAACGCCTACTGTTTTCTGGCGATTAAAGCCTGTAGATTCTCCAGCAGATTTTCTACCGTGTAGGGTTTTGGTAAAAATGCATTCGCACCTGCGGCAAGGGCGGGTTCTCGGTTCACAGGTAATCCGCTCATCGCTATAATCTTCACAGTTGGGTTGATGGCTCTCAATCTCTGAATTAAGGTGATGCCGCTTATGGTTGGCATCATGATATCTAGAATCACTAATCTAATCTCACTTTGATGCTCAGTATAGAGCGCGATCGCCTCCATTCCATCATGGGTCGATAGCACGGTGTAGTGATGATTTTCAAGTAGGGATTGGGTGCTGCGTTGCACCGCCACATCATCATCAACGATCAAAATCAGTTCTCCATTGCCATCGAATTGCTGTTCGGATGGTTCAGATGGGGTGGGTGCTTCTTCTATGGTCGGTAAGTACACTTTCATTTCAGTGCCACGATCGACTTCACTCAAAACTTGCAGAAAACCGCCGTATTCTTTGACGATGCCCAACACGGTTGCCAGTCCCAAGCCGGTTCCCTGTCCGAGTGGTTTTGTGGTGAAAAAAGGATCAAAAATGCGATCGCGCACCTCTGGCGGAATGCCGCTGCCCGTGTCGGCAATGGTAATGACGACATAATTTCCAGGCTGAACATCCAGGATTGTTTGAGTCCAGGCTCGATCAACCACACAATGTTCCACCGCAAGGGAAAGCGTCCCGCCCTTGGGCATGGCATCACGGGCATTGACACAAAGATTCATCAATATCTGATGCAGATAGGTGGGGTCAGCTAAAACGATCCAGGGGCATGGATCAGGAATGGTTTGGTGAATCGTGATTGTTTTAGAAAATGATTGTTGAACAAGGCTAACCACCTCTTGCACCACGGCGCTAACCTGTACCGGGTGGCGTTCTCCTCCAGTGCCGCGGGTAAAGGTGAGAATTTGCTTGACCAGGTTTGTGCCTCGTTTAGCGCTATTTTCTAAAACCTGCAACATTTCTCGCGCGCGGGGATTCAAATCGGGTTGCTGTGATCGCAAAATCTGCGAAATAGCCAGAACGGGAGTTAACACATTATTGAGATCGTGAGCAATGCCACTGGCGAGAGTGCCCAGGCTTTCTAACCGTTGGGCGCGATAAAACTGTGCCTCTAGTTGTTTTTTTTCAGTGATATCGGTTTCAACGGCAAGAATCGCTTGGGGTTGATGGGCGGCATCCCGCATAAGTGTCGTCCGAGATTCTACCGTCACCACTTTGCCCGTTTTGGTGGTTTTGTGCAGCTCACCCCGCCACTCGCCCTCAGCCAACAGGATTGGCGTAATTTCAGCGAGCCGATCAGGATCAACGTGCAGTAACTCCGGCGCAATCTGCCCGATCGCTTCGGTTGCCGTCCAGCCATAAAGCTGGGCTGCCCCACGATTCCAGTAGAAAATGCGATGGTCTAAGTCCCGTACAGAAATGGCATCGGAGGTAATATCCAGGAGTGCGGCTTGTTCCTGGATCTTTTGTTCTGTGCGTTTGCGATCGCTGATGTCTCGGAACAAAACCCCCACTCGCCGCTGCTCTGGCTGTCCGACTCGGAAGGCATACACATCGTACCAGCGGTGCAATGCGCTCGCTTCATGCTCAAACCGCAGGGGTTCGCCCGTCAGGGCGATTTTGCCATAAATTTCAAACCAATCTGGCTCATGCCCCGGCACCAGTTCCAGGATGCGCTGCCCCACGACCTGACTCAACCCGGTTTGGTGTTCAAACTGGGGATTCACTTCTAGAAAGCGATAATCGATCGGCGTATCGTTCTCATCAAACACCATTTCGATCATACAAAAGCCTTCGTCGATCGACTCAAACAGCGTGCGATACCGTTCCTCCGACTCGCGCAACTTAGCTTCGGCTTGTTGCCGCTCGCGCAAATCCCGCAACAGCCAGTAGAGGCGGATAATCTGCCCCTGGGCATCACATTCTCCGGAGAGCGCTAAAGCCGCCGGGAATGCCGCCTGATCTCTGGGTTGCACACTCACGGCTTGATCTTGCAAAAACAGGATTGCCTCGGGCGATGCAGTGGGGAACTGGACGGGAGACATAGTGGGCTGATGCAAGGTTTGTCTTCTTATCCGTGGGGCTGATGCGGCAATTTGTCTGAGTTCAGCATAGATAAAATCATGGTCAGGGCGGGCAATGAACAGGGTCAGGGGTTTGCCCACCAAAAAATCGTGTCGCACCTGAAACAGATCGGCGGCAGCCGCGTTGGCATTCTGGATGATGCCCCGCTCATCCGTGACCAGGTAAGCATCCGGGGCAAAGTCAAACAGGTTTTGGTAGCGCTGACGTTCCAGTTCCAGTTCTTGCTGGGTTGTGAGTAATTCTTCCTGCTGCTGGTGCAATTCCTCGCCCGCCACATGCAACTCTTCCAAGGAAATGGAGAGTTCAGCGATCGTGTCCTGGAGCAACGATTGGAAGGCAGCGTGGGGGGCGGTTGCCTGCTGCTGGAGCTGCGCCAGCCGGGTTTGAGCAGCTTGAACTTGGCGACTAAACTCACTGGAAAACCCCGACGATTGACGATGCTCCGTTGGGTGGGTCATGGCTCCACTTCCTCCATTAGCAAGATCACGCCCTGGCGATCGCGATCGAAGCCCACCAGGGGATTGCAGCTAATCCGACACTGCATCGTGCGCCCTCGCCGATTGACTGCATTCAGCATAATCTCTTGTTGGTCAACCTGCCCACTCAGGCAACTGCGGATCGGTTCGCGCAACTGCTCCACTGGCAACCCAATATCCAGCCCAAACAGCGACTCTCCTTGCACTTCCTCTGCCCGCAAGCCCCAGAGGTTTTCGGCTTCCGTATTCCAACTGAGGATGTTGAACTGTGGATCGACCACAATTACCCCTGCCCGTATACTCGTCAGAATGGAATTGAGGAAGGCATTCGCCTGATTCAGATCGTTGGTGCGTTGGCGCAGTTCGTCGTTGATGGTTTGTAATTCTTCATTCGTCGATTGGAGTTCTTCATTCATGGTCTCCAGTTCTTCGTTGGTCGATTGCAGTTCTTCGTTGGTGGTTTCCAATTCTTCGTTACTCGATTGCAACTCCTCATTCATAGCGCGTGACTTCAATGAAGGTAATGCTGACCCCAATCACTTGACCATCAGTGTCTTCCAGCGGCACGATTTGAATATCCAGATATTGGCTATCTTCATCGCGCAGATGGCGAGCCACATCGGTGAGATTGATCGTGCGACGTTCGCGGCAGGCTTGCTCGATCGGGGAGCGCAGTTCCACGGGGCGGTAAGAAACTTCTAAATCTTGCAGGGGGCGACCCTGATCCAGCAGGTTAAGGCCAAACAGACTGCGGGCGGGGGCGTTGGCTAAAATCAGGTTGCTGTTCTGGTCTACGACGAGCTGGGCATAGGGCACTGCCTCAAACGCTGCTTCGCGCAGATGCACGTGCTGCTCAATGCCGCTGCCGGTGATTTCTTCTGGGGTGGGGGGAAAGAGCAGTAGGCGATCGCGCCGATTCGCCTTGGGCACCCGGCGAAAAATGCGATATTGCAGGCTGATCGGGTTAAACAGGTTGGCATGGGTGAGCAGCATTTCTGCTTTGCCCAAAAACAGAATGCCAGTATCGTTGAGGGCAAAGTGAAAGCGATCTAGAATCCGCGTTTGGGTTTCGGCATTAAAATACATCAGCGTATTGCGGCAAACCAGCAGATCCAGGCGCGAAATCGGTGCATCCTGCACCAGGTCATGCCGCCCAAAAATCACCGCTCGGCGCAAATCGGGGCGAAACAGATAGAAATCTCCGACCCGCTCAAAATACTTCTCGCACAGTTCTGCTGGGATGGGCTGGACATTTTGGCTGGTGTAGCTGGCGTGGCGGGACTGGTTGAGGGCTTCTTCGTCCACGTCGGTAGCGTAGATTTTTACCCGCTGCCGAAACTGCTCCACGCCCAACAGTTCTGCCAGGATCATCGCCAGGGTGTAGGCTTCTTCCCCCGAGGCACAGCCCGCGCTCCAGATCCGAATTGGCGATCGCTCGTTTTTGTTGTTGATCAGGCGGGGGAGCGCTTGGGTCTGCAAATATTTCCAGGCAGCGGTATCCCGAAAAAAGCTGGTGACATTAATCAGAATCGTGTTGAACAGGGGCAAGAACTCTTCCGGATGGACTTGCAGATAATCAAGATATTCGTTGTAGCGGGCAATATTATGAACATCCATTTGCTTTTGCACGCGCCGCATCAGGCTAGACCGCTTGTAGCCAGTAAAGTCAAATCCCCGCGATCGTCGCAGATATTCCAACAGTTCTTCAAACACCTGGTTATCATCGTTGATCTGGTTACTACTTGTTGGATTGTCGCCCTGACCACTCATATCGGATTGCCTTTTTTAAGTATCTCGCTGCATCACCAGGGTCGCCAGCGCGGCGGCAATTTCCGGTAGGGGCAGAATAAAATCTACGGTTCCCGTTTGGATGGCGGTGCTGGGCATGCCAAAAAATTCTGAGGTTGCCTCATCCTGAGCAATGACTGTGCCGCCCATTTGTTTAATTGCCTGCACGCCCATGCCGCCATCGTTGCCAGTCCCAGAAAGCACCACTGCGATCGCCCGATTTTGATAGCTGGCGGCAACCGAATCAAACAATAAGTCTGCTGATGGCCGGACAAAATGCACCAACTCGGATTGGGTTAAGGACAGGGTGCCATCCGAGTTCACCAGGAGATGGCGGTTGGGGGGTGCAATATAGACCATGCCCGGTTGCAGGCTATCCTTCTCGTCAGCTTGTTTTACTTTTAACACGGTGCGCCGACTAAGAATATCTGCCATCAACGAACGGTGGCGGGGGTCGAGGTGTTGCACAATCACGATCGCGGCAGGGAACTGAGCCGGGAGACCCGAAAGTACTTGTGACAAGGCATTTAGCCCCCCGGCTGAGGCTGCCATCGCCACAATCTCAAACGCAGCTTTGGGCTGGCTCAATGGCTCCTCTCGTGCGGTTTCCACAGATCAGTTCCTCAGTGGAATGGATAGTTGACTACGGAGGGTGGTAGTCCAGCAGGCGCTCTACCAGAATCATAGCCCAATCGCCGACGGCTGTAATATAAGTTTGGCGATCGGGCGTTGCTGAATCAAGAGATGAACCGCTAAATCTGCCCTCACCGTAGCCCTCCTCAAAGAAGAGGGAATCAGATTTCTAGCTCCCTTCTCCCTGGGAAGAAGGCTTGGGGATGAGGGCATCATAAACCGCCGTTGCCCTCACACCCACGGTCATACCAATTCACATTTCACACGCTACAAATCAAGATCCCCCACCTTCGGCACCCCCCTTATCAAGGGGGGCAGGGGGGATCGGTGCAGAGGATCTGTAGCAAACATTTCTCACATCGGTATTAAAATCGAGCCATTTTTGCAAATCCTGTGAAACTTCAGCCGCGCCAACCAGCCGCGTTGCTTAAACCAGGGTTAGTTTTGGGTATTTGTGATGGCGGCTATCGCGCAGGGACCAGCGCAGCCCGGTGATCTGGTGCTCGGCATTGCGGATACTGGTGACGGCAATCAACACTGGGAACGGCTCGCCCGTGCGCGGCTGGAGGAGCGCTTCCCAATCCGGCTCTACATCCAGGCTCTCCACATCCAGACTGGCTAAACTCAAGCCCTCTGGATTCAGGCGGTCTAATTGAGCGCGGAAGGTTGGGCGGTCAAATCGGGAGATAAAGATCGCCAGGGATTTACCAACTAAATCGGGGGCATCCATTGCCAGCAAGTTAGCCGCCATTCGATTTGCCTGCTGAATGATGCCATGTGGATCAGTGACCAAATAGCCATCTGGAGCAAATTCAAAGAGATCCTGATACAGATGACGTTCTTGTTCAACTTGATGCCGCGCGATCGCCAACGCCGTATTCTGCTGATACAGTTCCTCCTGGGTGGCTCTCAGTTCTTCCAGCGTGATCCGCAATTCCTGATTGACCGACCGAAGTTCCGCAATTTGCAATAGCATCGAGGGTTCATCGCTTCGATTGGAAATCACAGCCTCATATAAGGGATTCAACTGATATCCCGTTTGATAAATGGTTTTAATCAAGTCTTTCGGCGCACCGATCGCCGTTAACTTTTTCCGAATTTCCTTAATGTGAACTCGAACGGCCTCTTCGCCCGGAAATTCGAAAGAAGCCCACACATGATCCAGCAGGGTTCTGGAACTCAGTATTCTTTGCGGGTTGCGCAATAGATACTCTAGAATGGCATATTCTTTGGGAGTCGTAGAAAGTAAATAATTGCCATAGGCTACTTTGCAGGTACTCGGATCGATCGAGAGTTGCCCCCAAGTTAAAATAGGCGGGCTAATGACCTGACCCCGCCGCAACAACGCCTGCACCCGCGCTACTAATTCCTCTGGATCAAACGGTTTCACCACATAGTCATCCGCGCCTGCATTCAGGGCGGTTGCTTTTTGGCTGCTGTCGTCCTGCCCAGTTAATAACAAAATTGGCATCCTGTATCCAGCTGCGCGGAGTTGCTGACAGAGGCTAATCCCATCCAATCTGGGCAAAAGCACATCCAGCACTATCAGGTCATACGCATAGGCTTCTGCCATTTGCCAGCCAGTTTCCCCATCTGTGACCACATCCACGGCATAGCTATAACTTAAGAACAAAAGCTGTAGGGTTTGCGCGATCGCGAGATTATCTTCCACTACCAAAATTTTCATCAGCATTCTCCAGATCAGGCTGCTATTAACTTGAAGCGCTGGGTCAATCTTGATCGGGAACAGTAGACCCAGGATACGATCAATTCCTTAAAACGCAGCTTACCAACTGTTGCGATCGAGTGAGCGCTACCTTCAAATCAGCAATTTCACTGAAACAGACTTTAAAGGTTTTAACAGGTGACACTGAAATTTAGGTTATTTCCTCAGCCCTCACAATTTCCTTACAACGAATCTTGAAACTATGAAAGTAGGTGTTGAACTACTTTTTTCCGTAGTCCTATAGACAAAGAGTAGCACTCCTGAGTTACCTCCCTAACTCCGCTCTACTCCTGAGAAGTAGAAGAAATCATCCCATCCTGATTTTCTATCCGCTAGGAGCAGGGCAGCAGGAGGTCGCTTTCCCGGAACGGGAGGGGATGACCTCACATCAATCTTATCAGGAATTGTAGGAGTAACCTAGTGAAACCCAGCCGTACAACTTGCTCGGATCGGTTATTTTCTCATTGCTTCATTGAGGCTTTGGGACGACTTCAAATCCAAGAACCTAACCCTAATTTGGGAAGCCTCTATATCTATGATTTGCGAGACCAGCGCACACTCTTTGCTAGTTGTCCGATTCCAGTAATGCTGGGCTATACTGCCGATGTGATTCATCAGATGGGTGCTGTCGGACTAGGCACTCTAATTCACCCCGATGACCTGAACTCCGTTTCTCAGCATTACCAGCACTTTGCTACCCTGCGCTCCAATGATGTGATTATGCTCAACTATCGCATGAAGCGAGCCGATGGAGCATGGTATTGGCTGCATTCTCAAGAGACCCCATTGGTAACAGCGATCGATGGGGTTCCACTGCAAGTATTAGGAATCGTGCGACTGATGCCTCAGCTTTTAACAGATCCACTGGAAGAGATACTGAGTCGGGCAAAGTTTTCAAATAACGCAAACGAATCTCAAAACAATTCTCTCACCTAGCAGACGTAGCACCATCTGCCAAAGTGAACCCATTTAAAACAACAGCTTAACAAACGCATCCAAGTTTTTTACCTTCATTTTTAGGGAGCGATATTTTTATGAACAATTGTCCTTGCTGCTCCAACCAAATGCTGCGCCACATTCAGAAACATCAAATTCATTTTTTTTGTCGTTACTGTTGGGTGAAAATGCCTAGCTTAGACGATAAGACGAATAGTTTAATGCCTAACACCTTAGAAGAAAAAGATAGGAGGTCTGATTATATCAAACAACAAGTTTACCTCGTCTGATACTCTGCATCGATCCCGAAAGGACGTTTACATCAACTTTTGCTTTTTTAAGCTTTACACTCTACTAAAATCATGAAAACGATTCTTCTGATTGATGACAATGAAACATTTCGCCTCATCCTGGCTGACTGGTTAAGAATGGAAGGGTTTGACCCCATCACAGCAGAGAATGGTTTCGAGGGTATTCAACTAGCTCACTCCCAGGAACCTGATTTAATTCTTTGTGATGTCAATATGCCTGAAATAGATGGAATTGAAGTGCTAAAGCAGTTGAAAAATGATCTAAATACATCGTGCATTCCGTTCTTCTTTCTAACTTCAGAGACAAGCTTAAATTTGAGGCTCATGCACCAACTAGGCGCTACCGGAGTGATCGAGAAAAATGCAGAAATCTCTAAATTACGCCAAGCCCTAGTCGGATAAAAAAATGAACACTACGATCCTCACAACTTCCTCAACTTGTTTACCTAAACTAGAGAAAAGGGATAGAAGTTGAAAAGGACGGGATCAAGATGGCAATGAATCATCAAGAGAAAATCATAACGCTGTGGATTGTGTTTCTGTTAGGAACCCTATTTCACACCCAAATTGGACTGATGCCGCTGTTTCACAGCCAAAATATTGCCATTTCCGACTCTCATGGAACAGAGCATATTGCCTGGATTTTGTGGTTGATGTTGGGCTTTTTTGTTGTGCCCATGCTGGTGATGATTGTGCCTCTCTTCGATGAGTCAAAACGCTATCGCAAGCTTCACTTTGGCACGATGATTTTCTATTCAGTGATGAATCTTTTTCACATTATCGCCCAGGCTACTACAAGACCATCAAGTACCTTTTTGATGTGAGGGGTGAGTTTGGATCAACTATCATGGCTCTACTCTCTGGTTTTGAGCACAGCAATTAAGTCTAAACGATCGCACTGACGACGCACTAATAATCCCGAAATCAGGGCTGCGATCGCAATCACGATGAAGGCAAAGGCGTAACTGGTCTTGGTAATGATGAGAGGCAACCGATACAGTTCGGTATTGTATGCCAGTGATACTAATGCCGCAATGCCGTAGCCTAAAATAAAGCCAACGGGAATCGCGGCGATCGTTAACAGTGCCTGTTCACCGAGCAACACCACGGCAACTTGCACCTTGCTAAAGCCAATAATCCGCAGGGTTGCCAGTTCGCGCCCCCGTTCTGAAAGGGCAATGCGGGCAGCATTGTAGACCACCCCGAAGGCAATCACACAGGCAAACACAACCTGAATCATGGTGGCAATGCCCTGGCTTTGGGCGATCGTTTGTTGAAAGCGGTCAATCATGGCTTTATGGAGTGAAACACTGGCGATCGCAGGGGTACGTTTAAGCTGAGTGTACAGTGGCTCCAGGAATTGATCATCCACTGCCAAAAATGCCCCAGAGATGGTGCTGCCTTCCTGCATGAGATGATTCAACGCCTGGATATTCATGTACGCAGACAGACCAATTAGTTCATCGACTACGCCCGCGACGGGAACCGTGCGAGTGGGTCTGGCTCCTTCCAACACTTCGACGGTTAGAAAATCACCGGGTTTCACCTGCAAGATATCTGCGAGTTTATCAGTCAGCAAGATGCCATCCAGCGGTAGGGAGATGGGGTTGAGGTGGCGATCGACCAGATGGCGCAACTCACCCGCAGGTTCCAGCCCCATCATGCCAATTTTGTGGGTACGATGCTCAAACCGCAGCCGGACTGCGACACTGCGAAACGGTTCGGCAACCAAAACTCCAGGCAGAGCAGCAACCTCATAACGGGTGCGGGAGGAACGGGGTTCATTAAACACAACGGTGACATCATCGCGCTGGATCGTATGAAACTGGACATCAATGATGTGCTGCATAGCATCCTGAGAATAGCCACCCGCAACCAGCATGGCAACCGCCAGCGCAATGCCCAGAATGGAGAGCAGCGCCTGCATGGGTTTCCGTTCCAGATTGCGTAAAATCACCCGTCCCACCGGAGGTAGCAGGGCTTGCAACCCCAGTTGCTCGATCAGGGTGGGGTGAAAATGAGCGGGAGATTCGGGACGCATCGCTTCGGCAGGTGGCAGCAAAACGGCTCGACGCACGGCAGCTACGGCTCCAACTCCGGCTGCACTGCCGCTGATCACCATCGCCGTGATTAACATTGCAGGGCTAACTTCATAGCGCAGCACCGGAAATTGATAGAAATAGGCATACACACGAGTTAAGGCGGAACCGAGCCATAAGCCAGTGCCAACACCAATTACCGCTCCGATCGCCACGATCGCCAGTACAAATTTCAGAAAATGCCTGCCGATCGCCCCGTTGCCATAGCCAAAGGCTTTGAGCACCGCAATTTGATCGCGCTGGGTGCCAATCAGCCGCGATAACAAGACGTGCAACAAAAATGCCCCAATACCCAGAAAAATGGTGGGAATAATCTGGGCTTGGGCACGCAACTGAATGATTTCATCCGATATAAACCGATTAGAAATCTGATCCTCCCGTTCATAGGCTCCGAAAGCACCATAGGGTTCTAGGAGTCGATCGAGTTGGAAAATTACTTCAACTGGATTGGCTCCAGGCGACAGAGATAGTGCTACATCATTGAACGCGCCATCCAGATTGAACGCTGTGCCCAGCGCTTTGCGTTCCATCCACAACACGCCAAACCGCTGGTTGTCTGGTAACAAATCTCCGGCGCGAATTTCGTAAACATATTCTGGTGATAGGGCAAAGCCAACAATTTGCAACGACTGCCAGCGTCCGTTAATCACTGCGCCGAGGCGATCGCCCAACTGCAACCGATTGGCTTTGGCAAAGGCTTCGCTCACCAGCACTTCATCCCCGCGCCCCGCTTCGATGTAGCGTCCCTGACGAATGAACAAATCATTCAGCATGGGGGTTTGCTGCGCGGGAATGGACACTAACCGTCCGGTGACTGGCTCTTGCTGTGCGGGGACATCCAAGGTGACATCGACCACGACTCGCGGCTGCACCTGCGCCACGCCTGGAATTGCCTGAATCTGCTCCACCAGAGAATCCGGTGCCCGCTTCAATTGCCCAAACACCTGAGCAAACCGATATTGCTCATAGTAGGTGGATTGAGACAGTTGCAACGATTCGTAGGCGGTCTGCATCGCCACAAAGCTAGCAATGCCACAGGCGACAATCAGGGCGATCGCGAATATTTGCCCCCACAGGTGCAGGAGATCTCGGAAAAGCTTGCGATCGAGGGCTAACATATCATCTCTCCAAATGAGAGAGCAGAGTCTCCATAGGACGGTGTGCAGTAGATCTCAAAGGAGTTTGCGATCGAGGACTAGGGGGGGCGATCGCCTCTCAGTGATGGCTCTACTGTTCAGTCTGACAACTAAAGATGAGGAATCTGTGAGGACTTGAAAAATGCAGTAACGAGGAGAAGTTTCGAGACCCACAGCAGTGGTTGACGGCTTGTCAACAAACAACTCCATCTAACTTTGAGTAGCAGATGAACTCAAGAAGGTGTGAGGAGTCGTAGATGAGGAATTTCTTGAAAATCTTTGATGTTATGGGTCGCCAGGGGCAAATCGTGACGTAGAGCCGTTGCTGCAATCCAAGCATCTTGAGGTGAAATAGCCCGTCCTGTGTTTTGGCGATCGGCACGAATCTCTGCCCATTTCCGACAAAGAGGTTGATCAACCGGAATGATCAGGTAGTTCGATAGGTATTGCTCTAACTGAACAAGACGACGATCGCCCCACTGACGCAGAATAGCCCATTGAAACAGTTCAGCAACGGTCATAAATGAAAGTGCGAGTTCTTGCCCGCTCAAAAGTGGCAGGTAAGGATCGGCGTAGTCGCTACCTTTGAGGATAAAAGAGGCGATGTCAGTATCAATTAAGACAAGGCTCATGGGGTTCGCTTAAGCGACTTCTTGGCGCTGCTGGTGTAGGAAAGTCAAGAAGTCTTCAATCGAATCGTCTACGGGCCAAAAGTCAGCCGTGAGTTCCTTGAAGTTATGAACGGTTCTGGGGGTTTGAGTGGCACGTAACTGCTGGAGCGTGCTCCCTTGCCAAAACTGGGCACTCAACGTTTTGAGGTCAGTTTGAGGCTCTAGGGCTGAATCGCTTTGGGTAAGGATTTGCAGCAGTTGACGGCGCTCTGTGGGTGAGAGCGGTTGGATGGCAGCGATCGCGGCTTGGAGTTGCGGGGTCATGACTCATCCTCATGATGGCTTGTTTCTATTACACACCAACATAAGACGATGTGCAGTAGATTTCAAAGAAGTTTGCGATCGCGGAGTAAGACGTGCGATCGCCTCTCAGTGATGGCTCTAATATTCAGTCTGACAACTAAAGATGAGGAACGTGTGAGGGCTTAAAAAATGCAGCAACGAGAGCAGCACTAGACTCTAGAAGTATAATGAGTGGCTGAAGTCTTTATCCGGCAGGCTTTTCAGCCCGAATCACTTCTGGTTACTAAGACGATCTCTTGCAAGTAGTTTTCGGCATCCATCATCTGCTAGTAGTCCAGCGCTAGCCGTCTACACAAAATTATGATCAGTCTCAATGGATTGATCAAAGCTGGGGTAAAGTTCCTCAAATTCTAGATCAGCTTCAGCCCACCTTCGACATTCTGGCTTGCTCAGAATTGCTTTGTCCAAAAATTTTCTTGCTTCTTCTTGTTTATTCTGCAACATATAACATCTTGCTTTCTCATACCATGCTTCCCCATCATTGGGATGTTCACTCAAAACTCGGTCGCAGTTCTCCACCACTCGTCTAAAATCAGCTTGCGCTTCCGTAATCCTTCCTAATTTTTTCAACGCATAGCCTCGGTTCGACAATAATCCATTCCGATCCTCCTCACTTAGTTTAATTGCTTTGTTATAGTTATCAATTGCTTGCTCATAGTCGGCCAATCGGCTCAAGGCTTTTCCTCGCTTGTACCAGCTCTTGAAGTTGTCGGTCAGCTTCAATGCCCTGTCGTAACTCTCGATTGCCAGTTCAAACTGATGGGATTTACGCAAGGCATCACCGCGACTATGCCAACACCAAGTGTCATCAGCTTTAATCTCTAATGCTTTGTCATAACTCAAAATTGCCTCTTGATAATGCTTGAGACCTGTCAATGCGTTACCTCTGCCATACCATGCCTGGTAATTAGGGAAAATGCGCAAAGCTGTATTGTAGTCTTGCAAAGCATTTTCATATTGGTTTAAGTGCATCCAAGCATCTCCACGACCAATCCAAAAGAAATTGTCGTCTGGGTTTAATTCAATCGCCTGAGTGTAATGATGAATCGCTTTCTGGTACTGTTGCAGACAAACTTCCTCATGCCCAAGACTATTAAGCGCCCAGCTATAATCGGGCTTAATTCTTAGCGCTTGCTCATAATCCTGAATCGCCTCTTTGGGCTGTTTCAATATCGCCTTCACATTTCCTCGACTGTGATAGATGGAGGCAACAGTGATATCAAGCTTAGAGCAAAGTTTTATTGCTCGTGTGTAATCATCAATCGCTTGCTTCCCATTTCCTAGGCTAGCCCATGCATTACCTCGAAGATACCAATTCTCATATTTCTTTGGATCCTTTAACACAGCAGCATCATATTTTCTGATTGCTTCTTTTGTGGAACGCCCCAGCTGATGAATTGCATCTCCCCATCTACCCCAAATCACGTTGTTGTCAGGTTTAATTTCTAGTGCCTTCTCATATGTTTCAATTGCATCCTCGTAACGCTTTAGTTTAAGCATTGCGTTCCCTTGTCTATACAAAATTTCATAATCATCTGGTTTTTTCTTCAACGCTTCTGCATAGCTGTTAATAGCTGATTCATACTCACCAGCAAAGTACGCAATGTCTCCTCGCTTGATATAATCCTCAGCAGTTTTTAACAGCTCTGGGTCATGGGAGATCAGATTTTCAAGCTTTTCTGATAGCCGCTTAGCTTCATTTTTTGTTTGAGCTGTTGATACTACCTGAGTTGACAGGAGAGTACTACTTCGAAATCCACGTCTATCACGAAATTCGTCAAATATGGCACCAATCTCGCTCTTTTTTTCTAGCTTAAAACTGAATTTACCAAAAAGCTCATTCTCTATATCATTAAGCTTCTGTTCAAAGGCTTTTTTCTGGTTTTCAAGTTCTATTTCCAACTCCTTATTGAGATGGGAAATAAGCTCTCCCTTTAAGCCATCTCGCAAATACCATAGAAGAATGCCTCCGGCAATAGGCACTACTCCTATTAAAGTGATCAGAATCGTCAGAAAAGCGATTACCCATTGGAAATTATTGTCTACTTCAGACTGCACCCGGTCATGAAGTGTTTCACGTTCTTGCTTTATTGTCTCTTCAACAACTGTTTTCACCTCCCGGCGCTGAGATTCAGACAGCGGTTGACTCACTGAGTTTGGTTGAGGTGATGCAGGAGTAGGCTGGGGGGAAGCATATGCTACGCCGGAAAAAAACAGAATTGGAACTAAAAGGCTGTAGAACTTGAGAGTTAGTAAACTCCAGCGATTACTCTTCATTGTTATCTCCATGATTCACAATCAAATTTGAGCTTTAATCTGATAGTCAGGTGATGGATTATCATTTGCTAGTACAGTTAGCGTGAAGTTACTTGAATCCCCTCCTTGATTTGTTCCGTTGGGTGCAGAATTACTGTTTCGCCCTGGTTCAATCCTTGTTTTACTTCGGCTTCACGATCGCTCCTATACCCGATCGCAATTTGTCGCTGATAGGCTTTGTTGTTTTCGACCACAAACACACACCAGGCAGATTGATTGCAGCGAAACAGCGAACTAATGGGCATTTTCGGAATATTTTTACCACTCCAAATCACAATTCGGGTATCGACTCGGTAGGCATCTCCAAAGGATTGGGAAGAATTGACAAAATCACCAATCACATTCACCCGCTGTTCTTCTACGCCGAGCGCAGAAACTTTGGTAAATGCGGATGGTTCCACTAATCGCACCGTTGCTTGAATGGGCGTTGTCTCTAAACGTTGGTCAGACCGTTGCTCAATCAGAATCAAATTGCCCGGTTTAATCTTGACGGCATCGGTAGAAAGCACATCAATCACTAATTCCAGTTTGGTAGGGTTGCCAATTTCCATCAGCGGTGTACCGTCAGCGACAAACTGAGCACTCTTTTGTTGAATCCGCAAAACTTTTCCAGCAACGGGGGAACGAATATCCGTGCGATCGGCTTCATCCCGCAACTTAAATAGTTCCGCTTCGGTGCTGGTAATCCGAGCATCGTAAACCTTGAGCAAGTAATCGGGATCAGTTTGCTCTTGTTGCACTACGGCAAGGGCAGCTTTGGCAACCTCCACTTCAGCCGCTTCGGCTTTGGCAGCCAGAATTGCCGTTTCCAGTTCCTTGGTTTTGGTGGTTTCGTTTAGTTCAGCCACTTCCCGATCTTGGCGAGAAATGGCTCCAGTTGCTTCCAGTTGGCGGGCGCGATCGCGATCGCGCTGTGCCTGCGCTAAGGTTGCCCGTGCTTGAGTAACCCTAGCTGCTGCTTGCTGTTGTTTAGCGGCTGCGGCTTGAATGCGAGTCTGGGCTTGCTGAATCGTTTCTGCTTTGGGGCGCTGGGTGGCTACGCCTGCTCGTTGGGCTTTCCATTCTGCCAACCGTCCGAGGGCTTCTTGCACTGAAGCATTTAACGGTAACGGATCAATCTGAGCCACCACCATTCCCCGCGTGACGACATCGCCCTCGCTCAGGGTAATGCGGGCTAAATGCCCATCGGTGTCCGCGGCAATCACAAAGCGATCGCGCACCCGGGTTTTGCCTTCTGCATCCACAGTCACTTGCAGTTCGCCGCGTTGCACGGGTTCAACATCAACCAAGACAGGTGCAGGACGAAATGCCCACACAATCAGAAGAAAGGTTGCAATACCCGCCACATTATACGCAACCTTTTTCAGCGGCAGCTTGGGCAAGGGTGGCGCTGTCCGTTCCCGATGCTCAATGGGTTTATGCCGATTATCTGAGGGATGAGACAACGGTTGAGGTAATTTCATAACGTAACTCACTGAACAATAAGACAGAACCTACCATTCCAATTCCGCCGGCGATCGCTTGACTTCGTTCTGTTGTATGCCAATAATCTCGCCACTTCGCATCGTCACTACGCGGTCTGCCATGTCTGCGATTCCGGCATTGTGGGTAATCACAACCGTCGTTGTGCCCAATTCGCGATTTACCTGTGCTAAAGCGTCCAGCACCACTTTTCCAGTTTTATAATCCAGCGCTCCAGTAGGTTCATCGCAGAGTAACACTTCGGGTCGTTTAGCAATGGCACGGGCGATCGCCACTCGTTGTTGTTCTCCACCCGACAGTTGAGCCGGAAAATGATCCAGGCGATCGCCCAATCCTACCCGCTCTAACGCTGCTTCCGGACGCATGGGATGGCGGGCAATCTCCGTCACCAGTGCCACATTTTCCCGTGCCGTGAGACTGGGAAGCAAATTGTAGAACTGAAAAATGAAGCCAACACAATCCCGGCGAAAATGGGTTAATTCGGCATCGCTGGCATGAGTCAGATCACGAGCATGAAAGAAGATGTGTCCACTGGTCGGAATATCCAGCCCACCCAGAATGTTGAGCAGCGTTGATTTACCACTCCCCGACGGTCCCAGAATCACGACAAACTCACCATCGTATAGATCCAAATCAACAGACTGTAATGCACGTACCTCCACTTCACCCATCCGGTAAATTTTGGTCAGTTCATGCACATGAAAACTAACGCCGGGTGGCGCTGCAACATCCGCATCGGGCTTTAGCACTCTGTGTTGATTCACATTTGTTCCTTCTCTCACTGATCTTCACACCATTCCTCACAACCGATCAGGTCTAGAATTTGATCTCTCAGCAGAAAATCATTTCTTTCCAGTTCGGACTCAATCGCCTCCCATTCATGACTCGGGAAGTGTTGGCAAAGCACATAAAGTGGTTGCTTACTGTCAATGACACCCTTGCGAATGAGTTCACAGGCTTCGTCTCTAATGGCATCCAACGAATAACGAACGTGTTGTAGCATGGCTTTCTCACCTCACTTCAAGGCACTGAACGAATGGGTAGAGCGATCGCCTTGCCTTCTACCTTCACCCTAGAGAAAGAACTTGAGGAACTTGTGAGGCTAATTGCGTCATTAGGGCGAGGACGATTCTGCCAGAGGATGAATGCTGCCATTACTAACAAAAAGTAGCCAAACGCCTTTTGCAGATGCTTTGCCTGGACAAATCTCACCAGGTAAGCCCCGGCAACAATTCCCAGGCTGGCTGCGACTGTGAAAGACAGCATCAACGGTCCATCTAATGCCACCCGACCGAAGTAACCCAGAAAGCCAGCCGCCGAGTTGAGGGTAATGACGACTAGAGACGTGCCGATCGCCTGTTTCATGGGCACATGGGCTAACAGCACCAACGCAGGCACGATCGCAAAACCGCCGCCCACCCCCACCAATCCTGTCAACGCACCGACTCCAATCCCTTCGCTGATTAACCATAGCCAGCAATACTGACACACCGGCTGAGGATACATCGTCAGGTCTGGTTCAGGGGAAGACGCGGCTTTTGTGCTTTTGCGGATCATGAATCCCGCCGCGATCAGCATCATGACGGCAAACAGCATCATTTGCAGCGTTCCGGTCACAAACGGCAAGGTTGCAATCCGGGCACCGGCGTAGGCTCCTAACATGGTTGATCCACCAAACATGGCAGCCGTTTTTAGCTGCACATTGCCCAGCTTCCAATGGGGAATCGCTCCCAACAGGCTGACTGTACCGACAATGACTAAACTCATGGCGATCGCTGATTTAGGCGGTACTCCCATCACATACACCAGGGTTGGTACTGCGAGAATTGAACCACCGCCGCCGATTAGTCCTAAACTAATGCCGATCGCCGTTGCTAGAAGATGACCCAAAATCCACTGAATCATACGGCTACCCGTCCGCATCGCTCATTGGCTGGGACGGCTTCCATCATCTTTTTAGGATTCGGCAAATCCAGGCTTGCCATGAATTCGATAAAGCTCTCGCGGCTGCGTCCGGCAAAGCGAGGATTCCAGCGTTTCTCCTCGGCGATCGTCGAAACGGTATGCCCTCGATAGTCGTGAGCCGGATACACGAAAACATTATCAGCCAGGGTAAACAACCGCTGGGTAACAGAATCGTACAGTGTCCCCGCATCCCCACTTTGAAAGTCTGTGCGACCGCAGCCGCGAATAAACAGCGCATCTCCCGTTAAAACGTACTGATCGTTCACGAGATACGCCATGTGGCTATCAGTATGCCCTGGTGTGGCGATCGCTTGAATGATCACCGCTCCGAGTTGTACTGTTTCTCCATGTTGAATATGGCGATCGGCGCAGTCTGCTTCAGCATATTCTGGAACGACTCCAGAACAACCTGTCACCTGACGCAGTTTGCCAGTCCCGGTGACATGATCGGCATGGATATGTGTTTCCAGACAATAGCGCAGGGTTAATCCTAATTCGTTGAGTAATTTGAGGTCGCGATCGACCTGTTCCAATACGGGATCAACCAGGATAGCTGCTTGAGTTGCAGAATCAGCAATCAGATACGTGTAGGTGCTGGATTCTGCATCAAATAACTGACGAAATAACATCATTGAACCTCCTTAATGAATCGAGAAGTAGATGGTTTGAGCAACACTAAAAACCGATTAGAGTGAACAGAAATTCTGATTCTTGCGCAGGTTAGGTTAGCGTTAGCATGACTCAACAAATTCAGGACTGGTGTTGGGTTTTACGTTGTTCAAACCAACCTACAAAAAAGATTTGTCAGTTAACCAAGGGTGAATGATCAAATGACTTTTGAGTATTGCTCAACATAGTGTTGAAAGAATTCTTTCATTTGAGGATAGGCAGTGCAGTCAAATCCAATCTGACCTGCTAATTCAAAGGCTTGCTGTGCCGTCATCCCTTGTCGAGTTGCCACATTCATTAATGCCATTGCACCGGCTCGCATGGAAACCGCACAGTGGATGAGGGCAGGTTTAGGCAGTGTATCAATTTGTTGCAAAACTTTTGTCGTCAGTTCTTCATTCAATGTTGCAACTTGCACAGGCATATTGATGTAATTCAATCCCAGTGACTCGGCTACGTGCTGCTCCTCCTGCCAGAATCCTTCTTCATTGGGCGATCGCAAGTTCAACACCGACTTAAAGCCTGCTGCTGCTGCCTGTTGCAACTGGTCTAACGTCACCTGTCCTGCAACCGTGATTTGGTCGTTCACTTGTTTGGCATTTTCCATAAGAAATCTCTCCGATGCGATTGAAGCTTTAGGGTTTGGGTACATAAATGTGAGTTCATCACACTGATGGTTATAGAAGAATCTTTTGAGGAACTTGTGAGGAGCCAAAATGCCCTATGCTCAGACCTTTTTACTTCCCTCACAAGTTCCTCATCTTTTTTTCCTAACTTCAACATAGAGGTAAACAGTTGGCTCAGGTCTACAGAAGCCAATTACCGATGGGAACTGTAAGGAGAAAAATATGTTTGACAAAATTCTGGTTGCGGTAGATCGATCAAAGAATGGCGAGAAAGTGCTGGATGCAGCAATCTCACTAGCAAAAGCAACAGGAGCCAGCCTCATGCTGCTGCACGTTTTGTCCAGTGAAGAAGACGGCTATCCAGTCGCGCCAACATTGACGACTCACGAATACTATCCTGTGGATGGTAGGCTGTTTGAAGACTACCAAAAGCGCTGGCAAATTTATGCAGAGGAAGGTCTAGACTTACTGCGATCGTACACAGACAAAGCAACA
Source organism: Leptolyngbyaceae cyanobacterium bins.302 (assembly GCA_033764965.1). Taxonomy (GTDB): domain Bacteria; phylum Cyanobacteriota; class Cyanobacteriia; order Leptolyngbyales; family Leptolyngbyaceae; genus JSC-12. Next base: position 24,986 of record JANRIN010000224.1, read on the forward strand.
GATGCAGGCGTGATAGCTGAATTTACTCAAAATTCTGGCAATGCTGGTCGAACCATCTGTGAACTGGCGCAAACGTGGGAGGCTGACTTGATCGTGATCGGGCGGCGAGGTCATTCCGGCTGGCATGAGTTGATTCTCGGCAGCGTCAGCAACTATGTGCTGCATCATGCACCCTGTTCCGTTTTCACTGTACAGGGTCACACTCAGGTTAGCTCAGATATTTCCCAAGCGAAACAAGCAGCAATGGCATCCTAGAAATTCCATTTGGACTATGGCTATTCCTCAACAAAACAAGCGTGTAGGGGGTGTCTTACCACAGCACCCCAGTGGAGATCAGCGCTTTAAGCTGCTAGATGCGACGATGAAGCGGCATCAGTATCAGCAAGATGCGCTGATTGAAATCTTGCACAAGGCTCAAGAACTGTTTGGCTATCTGGAAAACGATCTCTTACTTTACGTTGCCCATTGCTTGAAACTTCCACCCAGTCGAGTTTATGGTGTGGCTACGTTTTATCATCTGTTTTCCCTTGCCCCTAAAGGTGTCCATCGCTGTGTGGTGTGTACAGGTACTGCTTGCTATGTCAAAGGGGCAGCGGCATTGCTGGCAACCGTTGAGCAAACTGCCCAGATTCATGCAGGCGAAACCACACCCGATAATCAGCTTTCTCTCTCCGTTGCCCGTTGTTTAGGAGCCTGTGGGATTGCCCCTGCCGTTGTCTTTGACGGAACGGTGTGTGGTCATCAAACACCAGAGTTGGTGGGCGATCGCGTCAAAGAATTCTTAGTAATGGGTAATGGGTAATGGGGTGTAGGGTGTGGGGTGTGGGGAAAGTTCAACCAATGACCAATGACCAACTACTATGGATCTCCCTGAACTACTGAAAATTGCGGAACAGGAACGCCGATCGCAAAAAGCGTTACAAATCCGGTGTTGTGTGGCGGCGGGATGTCTGTCTTCTAATGCACTGGCGGTTAAAACTGGGTTAGAACAGGCAGTTATAGAAGCAGGATTGACAGACACCGTGCAGGTTTCTGGGGTGGGATGTATGAGGCTGTGCTGTCAGGGTCCGCTGGTTCAGGTCGATCGTCCAGCAGAGCCAGATCATCTTGGAATCCTGTATGAAAAAGTGACTACTGATCAGGTTCCGGCAATTGCTTCAACCCTACAATCAAATCCATCGATTGATGCACAAACGTCACTCCATCAGGGTGATTTGACTCAGCCATTTTTTACAAACCAACGGGCGATCGTGCTGGAGAACAGTGGCAAAATTGATCCAGAGCGGATTGAAGCCTATATTGCTGCCAATGGCTATCAGGCGCTTTACCATGCTCTACATGAGATGAAGCCAACGGATGTGGTCAATGCCATAACCCGCAGTGGTTTACGGGGTCGGGGTGGGGGCGGCTACCCCACAGGTTTGAAATGGGCAACGGTGGCGAAGGCAACTGCCGAGCGTAAATATGTGATCTGCAATGCGGATGAGGGCGATCCGGGGGCATTTATGGATCGCAGCGTGTTGGAAAGTGATCCGCATCGGGTGCTAGAAGGGATGGCGATCGCCGCCTATGCGATCGGTGCGACTCAAGGCTACATTTACGTTCGGGCAGAATATCCCTTAGCAATTAGCCGCCTGCAAATTGCCATTCGACAGGCACAACGATTGAAACTTTTGGGCAGTCAGGTGTTCGATTCTCCCTTCGATTTTCGGATTGATCTTCGGATTGGTGCGGGAGCCTATGTGTGTGGGGAAGAAACGGCACTGATGGCATCGATCGAAGGTAAACGAGGGGTGCCCAGTCCGCGCCCACCTTATCCAGCAGAACGAGGATTGTGGGGCTTTCCCACGCTGATCAACAATGTCGAAACCTTTGCCAATGTTGCCCCCATTCTTCGCAATGGAGCGGATTGGTTTGCCCATATCGGCACCGAAAAAAGCAAAGGTACAAAAGTGTTTGCGCTCGCTGGAAAAATCCGCAACACCGGATTGATCGAAGTACCAATGGGAACCTCCCTCCGGCAAATTGTAGAGGAAATGGGCGGCGGTGTCCCCGATGGTGGATCGGCAAAAGCGGTACAAACAGGCGGGCCGTCTGGCGGCTGTATTCCTGCGATCGCCTTTGATACACCTGTAGACTACGAATCGCTGACGCAACTCGGCTCAATGATGGGATCGGGCGGCATGATTGTGATGGATCAGTCTACCAGCATGGTGGATGTGGCGCATTACTTCATGGAGTTTTGCCGGGATGAATCGTGCGGTAAATGCATTCCCTGTCGAGTGGGTACGGTGCACCTCCATCAACTGCTGACCAAAATTCGTGCGGGTCAAGCCATTGCCGCTGATATGGCATTGCTGAAGGAACTGTGCGATATGGTGAAACACACGAGCTTATGTGGGTTAGGTCAGTCTGCGCCAAACCCAGTTCTCAGCACATTGCGCTACTTCGAGGATGAGTATCTAGCAAAACTGATCACCTCTTAAGTGCCACAAGGAGAAACCTGGATGACAGTTAAAACCCTAACGATCGACGATCGCCTAGTCAGTGCCCGCGAAGAGGAAACCGTTCTGGATGCAGCACGGGAAGCGGGGATTCATATTCCAACGTTGTGCTATTTGGAAGGGGTTTCTGAAGTGGGGGCGTGTCGGCTGTGTCTGGTTGAGGTCGTGGGTAGTTCTAAACTTCAGCCTGCCTGTGTCACTAAAGTAGCAGAGGGCATGGAGGTTAAAACCAACACCGATCGCTTGCAAAATTATCGCCGCCTGATTGTTGAAATGCTGTTTGCAGAAGGTAATCATATTTGCTCCGTTTGTGTTGCTAATGGCAATTGTGAGTTGCAAAATTTGGCGATCGAAATGGGGGTGGATCATGTGCGTCTGGAGTATCAATTTCCCGATCGCCAGGTCGATTTATCCCACGATCGCTTTGGTGTCGATCACAATCGCTGTGTGCTGTGTACTCGCTGTGTACGGGTCTGTGATGAACTGGAAGGAGCGCACACCTGGGATATGGCGGGTCGAGGTTTCCAATCTCATGTGATTACTGATATGAACCAACCCTGGGGCACCTCTCAAACCTGTACGTCTTGCGGCAAATGTGTCGAAGCGTGTCCCACGGGTGCCATTTTTCATCAAGGTTCCAGTGTGGGTGAAATGGTACACGATCGCGATCGCATTGCATTTATTGCCACGGCTCGTCAAAAACAGCAATGGTAGTTCTCAAGGAGGTATTTTTTATGTTGCGTCCTCATGCTCCCGAAATTTATTTGTGGATTATTCTGTGGGTTGTTTTGGCATTTCTTCTCTTTATTGCAGAAGCCGCTCTATTCCCTCAACCCGTGATTGCGATGTAGAAACAGCAAGAAGTTACCGAAACGAGCTGATTGGAGGAGATCATGGATCGGATGAAATTAGCAACAGTCTGGTTAGGGGGCTGCTCCGGTTGCCATATGTCCTTTCTCGATCTGGACGAATGGCTGTTTGATTTAGCAGCCCAGGTCGATTTTGTCTACAGCCCCTTTATGGATGTGAAAGTGTACCCAAACGGTGTGGATGTGGTGCTGGTGGAAGGGGCGATCGCCAATCAAGACCACCTCGACATGATTCACACCGTCAGGGCGCGATCACGGATTCTGATTTCCTTTGGCGATTGTGCGGTGACGGGTAACGTGACTGCCTTACGCAACCCCCTCGGCAGTGCCGAACCCGTCCTGCAACGCTGCTATATCGAAGCTGCCGATCTTCACGGTCAGATTCCGGCTAAGCCGGGAATTATACCGCCGTTGCTCGATCGGGTAATGCCTGTCCACGCGGTTGTTCCAGTTGATATTTACCTGCCGGGTTGTCCACCCCCCGCCGAGCGCATTCGAGCAGTTTTGGCATCCCTCCTCAACGGTGAAACGCCCCACCTGGAAGGACAACAAATCAAATTCGGCTAATCTACACCCCACACCCCAGCAACTATGTCTCAACGCATTGTCATCGATCCCGTCACACGGCTGGAAGGACACGCCAAAATTACGATTTATCTGGATGATAGCGGACAGGTGACAGATGCGCGCTTTCACGTTACAGAATTTCGTGGGTTTGAGAAGTTCTGCGAAGGTCGCCCTCTATGGGAAATGCCGGGAATTACCGCGCGGATTTGTGGCATCTGTCCCGTCAGTCATTTGTTGGCATCGGCAAAAGCGGGCGATCGCATTCTGGCAGTCACCATTCCCCCCGCAGCGGTTAAACTACGCCGCTTGATGAATCTGGCACAGATTATCCAATCCCACTCGCTCAGCTTCTTTCACCTCAGCGCACCCGACCTGCTGCTGGGCATGGACAGTGACCCTCAGACCCGCAACGTGTTTGGGTTAATGGCGACGAATCCTGATTTGGCACGGGGCGGCATTCGTTTACGCCAGTTTGGACAAGAAATCATTGAGCAATTGGGGGGACGCAAAATTCATCCTGCCTGGGCAGTTCCCGGTGGGGTACGCGAGCCATTGTCGGAGGAGGGACGGACTCATATTCGCGATCGCATTCCAGAAGCTCGCACCACTATTTTGAATGCTCTAGACCAATTCAAGCAACTACTTCAGAACTACGAATGCGAAGCACAAACCTTTGGTAATTTTCCCTCGCTGTTTATGGGATTGGTTACTCCAGAAGGCTTATGGGAGCACTACGACGGACACCTGCGGTTTGTCGATAGTGCCGGAAACATTGTGGGCGATCGCCTCGATCCCACTCGCTACCCGGAATTTATCGGCGAAGCGGTGGAACCTGATTCCTACTTGAAATCTCCCTACTACCGTCCGCTGGGGTATCCCGACCAGAGCGATAGCTGTCGGCTAGATAGTGGCATCTATCGCGTAGGACCGCTGGCACGGTTGAATATTTGCACCCAGATTGGCACCCCCCTTGCCGATCAAGAACTGCGGGAATTTCGCGATCGCGGTCATGGCACGGTCACATCCTCATTCTTCTACCACTATGCTCGGTTGATTGAAATTCTGGGCGCGATCGAGAAAATCGAACAAACGATTGATGATCCAGACTTGCGATCGACCCATCTGAGAGCCGAAGCAGGCATCAATCAACGGTCAGGCGTTGGAGTCAGCGAAGCCCCACGCGGAACCCTATTCCATCACTATCAGGTAGACGAAAATGGGCTGATGCAAAAGGTGAATCTGATCATCGCCACCGGACAGAACAACCTGGCAATGAACCGCACCGTCGCCCAAATTGCTCGCCATTTTATCCACGGTTCCGATATCCCTGAAGGAATGCTCAACCGCGTCGAAGCCGGAATTCGTGCCTTTGATCCCTGCCTCAGTTGCTCCACCCATGCCGCTGGACAAATGCCGCTCCATGTTCAACTGGTTGGTGCGGACGGTACTTTACTTGATGAAACCTGGCGCAATTAACGGCTAAAGGTATTCCTATGGCAGCCGACTACGCCATTTTCTTGGGTCTTGAGAACAGTGGAAAACGGCATAGATAATCACAGTAGTATCTGAATACTCATAGAAAACAACGTAAGGGAAGCGTCGAACGACACCCCTTCGATAGCTTTCGTGAGCTACCTGATATATTCCTGGACTTCGCCGGATAAGCTGAATACAAGCATCGACACAACGAAGAAACTCTTCGCCTAAGCCAAGCTCCTGATCTTCATACCAGACATAAGCCTGGGCTGCATCTTGTTCGGCTTCTGGCAGAATAATCAGATTTCTAAGCACCATGCTGCCCGTTGCGAATTCGCTCCTTGGCTGCTTCCCATGAACTGCCTGAATTAGGATTCTGCGAGTAGGCAGCCTTCCTCTTAGCGAGTTCTTCCTTTTGCCAGTCAAGCACAGGAATTTGAGCGGGGTCTTGGGCAATGCTGTCCCATAGGTCTTCAACAAGCTGCAATTTTTCTGAAAGGGTTAACTCAAAAACTTGAGTAAACTCTGTGTTCATACCAACCTCGCTCAGCTACTAGCCATTCTGCTTTAAGTCTATCACTAGCAATCAGGCTAACAGACCTCCTCACAAGTTCCTCAGATTGTTGCCCTAATCTCAAAGTGAAGCCAATGGGGCGATCGCCCACCAGGAACACGTTATGGATTGCCACCTAGCCGCTACGCTCAAAAGCCTGCACCGATCGATTCTGGTGATTGGTTATGGCAATCTATTACGCAATGATGACGGTTTGGGGCAGGAGATTGCCAAACAGGTTGCAGCGTGGGGAGTGCCGGATGTGGAAGCGATCGCGGTTCACCAACTCACACCTGAATTAGTTGAATCGCTGACAAATGTTGATGTTGCCATTTTCATTGATGCCTATCCTGCCACTGTAGATCAGGAAATACAGGTTCGTTCCCTGGAGGTTGCCAAATCTGGGATGACATCAGGACATTGGTGTGAGCCACAGGTATTGCTGGCAATGACCCAGGCACTCTATGGCGCTCATCCGCAAGCGTGGTGGGTAATGGTGCCAGGAGTGGATTTTGAGTTGGGTGATTCGCTCTCTCCCATTGCCCAACAAGGCATTGAACGCGCGTTACAACACATTGAACACTTGATTCAATCAGCGAGGACAGAACCATGCATGAAGTTGGGATGATGCAACGTCTTTTAGAACGGGCTGTAGAGCGTGCCAAACAAGAAGGCGCTCACCAGATTGATGGCGTACATCTGCGATTGGGCGCGGCTTCTGGTGTAGTCCCAGATTCGTTAGAGTTTGCCTTTGAGGTGGCGAAAAAAGGCACGATCGCCGAAGATGCTCGCCTCCAAACAGAACTGGTGCCAGTGGTTTGCTACTGTGCCAATTGCCAGGTTGAATTTCAACCCGCAGATTTGCTGTATGAGTGTCCTGAATGTCACCAGTCCAATTGTGAGGTCAAACAAGGGCAAGAATTTGAATTAGCGTTTCTTGATGTGTCTTGAGGCGATGTGATGCTAGAGGCGTTTAAGTCAGCAACCGACAAAGCCTACGATGTTTTACGGACGGAGCATCAACCGCTGAAAGCTATCTTTGCGCCAAACAGCGTGGCGGTGCTTGGCGCGACCGATCGAATTGGCAGCGTGGGGCGAACGGTGCTCTGGAATCTAATCAGCCATACCTTTGGTGGCACGGTGTTTCCCGTCAACCCGAAGCGGCATAGTGTGCTGGGAATTCAGGCATATCCCACCGTTGGCAGCATCCCCGAACCCGTTGATTTAGCGATCGTGGTCGTGCCTGCACCTGCTGTTCCTGATGTGATCACGGAGTGCGTGGAGGCAGGCGTTAAAGGGGCGATCATTATCTCGGCGGGCTTCAAGGAAGCGGGCGCGGCAGGGGCAGCATTAGAGGCGCAAGTTTTAGAACGGGCACGACGGGGCAATCTCCGCATCATTGGACCCAATTGCTTGGGCGTGATGAATCCGCTGACGGGACTGAATGCTACCTTTGCCGGGGCAATGGCGCGTCCTGGCAATGTGGGCTTTATCAGCCAGAGCGGGGCACTGTGTACCGCTATTTTGGACTGGAGTTTGCGAGAAAATGTGGGCTTCAGTGCGTTTGTGTCGATCGGTTCCATGCTGGATGTGGGCTGGGGCGATTTGATTGATTATTTGGGCGACGATCCCCACACCCATAGCATTGTGATTTACATGGAGTCGATCGCCAATGCCCGCTCCTTTCTCTCCGCCGCACGGGAAGTTGCCCTGACCAAACCGATCATTGTGATCAAAGCTGGGCGCACCGCCGCCGCTGCCAAAGCCGCTACGTCTCATACTGGAGCCTTAGCAGGGAGTGATGTCGTTCTGGATGCCGCCTTTCGTCGCTGTGGGGTGCTGCGCGTCAACAGCATTTCGGACTTGTTTGATCTGGCAGAGGTGTTGGCAAAACAACCCCGTCCCCAGGGACCACGCCTGACGATTTTGACCAATGCAGGCGGTCCGGGCGTACTCGCTACCGATGCGCTGATTGGAGCGGGTGGCGAACTGGCAGAATTATCCGAAGCGGCGATCGCGCAGTTCAATCCCCTGCTGCCTGCCCACTGGAGTCATGGTAATCCGATCGATATTCTCGGTGATGCTGATCCACAACGGTATGCTAGAGCGCTGGAAGTTGCGGCTCAAGATCCCAATAGTGATGGTTTGTTAGTGATTTTGACACCACAAGCGATGACTGACCCCACACAAACGGCTGAACAGTTGAAAGCCTATCTAGACACCCAATCATCAACCGTTCTAAAGCATAAACCCATCCTGGCAAGTTGGATGGGCGGAGCCGATGTCGCAGCAGGAGAGGCAATTCTCAACCAGGCTGGTATTCCCACCTATGCTTATCCCGATACGGCAGCGCGGGTCTTTAGCTACATGTGGCGCTACAGCTATAACCTGCGGGGCATCTACGAAACGCCGACGCTAGATGGATCGAATACCCAAAGCCTCAATCGCCCTCTGGTTGAAACCATCATCCAAACCGCTCGCCAAGCCGGACGCACTCTGCTTACCGAAGCTGAATCCAAACAAATTCTCCACGCTTACGGTATTCCCGTTGTGCAAACCTGTGTTGCCCAGAGTGAAGCAGATGCCGTGCAGTGTGCAGACGCGATCGGCTACCCAGTCGTCCTCAAGCTGCTGTCTCAAACCATCACCCACAAATCCGATGTGGGCGGTGTGCAGTTAAATCTGGTTGATGCCGATGCCGTCAGAACAGCCTATCGAACCATTGAAGCGGCTGTCTCTCTTGCTTCCTCTTCCCTATCTCCCCGACCCTCCCCATCTTCCTCCACCGCTCCCTTCCTCGGTGTCACCGTGCAACCGATGATTAAACTCGACGGTTACGAACTGATCTTGGGCAGCAGTTTGGATGATCAGTTTGGACCTATCATATTGTTCGGTTCCGGTGGACAACTGGTCGAAGTGTTGGAAGACCGAGCGATCGCCCTGCCCCCGTTAAATACCACCCTGGCACGACGGATGATAGAGCAAACCCACATCTATCGGGCACTTCAAGGCGTTCGTGGACGACCCCCGGTTGATTTAGCTGCACTGGAGCAATTGCTGGTACGCTTCAGTCAACTCGTTGTCGAACAACGTTGGATCAAAGAAATTGATATTAATCCATTGTTAGCCAGAAACCACGAGTCAGAATCAATTCAAAATTCAAAATACCCTGCGGGAACGGCAGAGCCGTACAAAATTCAAAACTCTTCTACTCCCCCCCTCCTCGCTCTCGATGCCCGTATCGTTCTACACGAATTGGATGTTCATCTGGATCAGTTACCCAGGCTGGCGATTCGTCCCTATCCCACGCAATACCATTCTGCATGGACACTGAAGAATGGCACACCGCTCACCATTCGTCCTATCCGTCCTGAAGATGAACCGCTGATGGTTCAGTTCCACAAAACATTGTCTGAGCAGAGCGTTTATTTTCGCTATTTCCACTTGATCAAACTCAGTCAACGCACGGCGCACGATCGCCTGACGCGCATTTGTTTTATTGATTACGACCGAGAGATGGTACTGGTAGCTGATTACCAACATCCCGATACTGGAGCGCATGAAATTCTGGCAGTTGCTCGACTGAGTAAACTACACGGCACCAATGAAGCAGAATTTGCGCTCTTAGTCAGCGATCGCTACCAGTGTCAGGGATTAGGAACAGAACTGCTGAAGCGGTTGCTGCAAGTAGGTCATGATGAGCAACTAGAACGCATTTATGCCGAAATTTTAGTAGATAACTCTGCAATGCAGCGAGTCTGTGAAAAGCTAGGATTTAGCCTGCGATCAATCGAAGCGGACGTGATGAAAGCAACGATTGAATTACACCAAGTTACCCAGACTGAGAGGCAACCATCATGATCTTACGCTACGTTTTGGCTTGGATTCCGATGATGGCGATCGGCATCATCAATGGCACACTTCGAGTCGTCACTTATGGCAAAGTGTTAAGTGAGTTACGTGCCCATCAAGTCTCAACGATTATCGGAGTCTTCCTACTCGGTCTCTACATTTGGCTGATTGTATCCTTCTGGACTCCAGCGTCACTTCAACAAGCCCTGCTAATTGGCATCCTCTGGTTGGGCTTAACAGTTACTTTTGAATTCCTCTTTGGGCATTACATTGCAGGGCATTCATGGAGTCAACTTCTGAGGGATTATAATCTCTTCGCAGGCAGAGTTTGGCTTCTCGTTTTGATTTGGATTACGATTGCGCCACTGTTGTTCTATCGTTTTCTACCACGAAGCTAGATGAACAGTGCAACTCAACAACGATTACAGCTTGTGATTCAGGGAGCCGTTCAGGGAGTGGGCTTTCGTCCGTTTATCTACCGTTTAGCCACCGAGTTAGGGCTGGCAGGTTGGGTTGCGAATTCTGCTCAAGGTGTGTTGATTGAAGTCGAAGGAACACAATCGCACCTCGACACATTTCTGCACCGACTGAATCAAGAACCACCGCCGCGATCGCACATTCAACAGTTAGCATCTTCATGGCTTGAGCCAGTCGGCTATACTGACTTTGAAATTCGCAAAAGTGTGGGTGGTCAAAAAACCGCCATTGTTTTACCCGACCTTGCCACCTGCCCGGATTGTCTTGCCGAAATTCGTGATCCAACCAATCGCCGCTACCACTATCCCTTCACCAACTGCACAAATTGCGGTCCCCGTTTCAGCATTATTGAAGCACTCCCCTACGATCGCCCTAACACGACCATGCACTCCTTTGTGATGTGCAAGCAATGCCAGACAGAGTATGAAAACCCTGGCGATCGCCGCTTCCATGCCCAACCCAATGCCTGCCCCCAGTGCGGTCCCCATCTAGAATTGTGGAACCAAACTGGTGAAACTCTAGCCTCCAATGACACCGCTTTGAAGCTGGCAGCAGATGCCATTCGCCAGGGCAAGATCGTTGCGGTCAAAGGCTTAGGCGGATTCCATTTAATCGTCGATGCCCGTAACGAAACAGCCGTTCAGAACTTACGACAAGCCAAACATCGAGCCGCAAAACCCTTTGCCTTGATGTATCCTTCCCTAGAGTTAATCAAGACCCATTGCTACGTCTCTGCCTTAGAAGAACAGTTGTTGCTGTCGCCCGCTGCCCCGATCGTTCTCCTAAAACTCAAAACTTCCCCACACCCCACACCCCACACCCCTCTCCTCTCTCCCTCCGTCGCCCCCCACAATCCCTATCTGGGCATCATGCTGCCCTACACACCCCTACATCACCTGCTGATGGCTGACTTGGGGTTTCCCATCGTCGCCACCAGTGGCAATCTTGCCGATGAACCCATTTGCACCGATGGACATGAAGCCCTTCACCGTTTAGGACAGATTGCCGATCTGTTTCTCATTCACAATCGTGCGATCGCCCATCCCATCGATGACTCAATTGTGCGCGTTCTCATGGGACAAGAAACCGTGCTACGCCGTGCCCGTGGCTATGCTCCATTACCAATTCAAATCAGCAGTCAGCAGTCAGCAGTCAGATCCACACCCCACACCCCCACACCCCATCTCCTCGCCGTTGGCGCACACCTGAAAAACACGATCGCCCTCTCAATCGATCAGCAAGTCTTTGTTAGCCAACATATTGGTGATTTAGACACCGTTCCGGCATTTGAAGCATTTCAACGAGCGATCGCCAGTTTTCAACAGATTTATGAATCGCAGCCGACTGCGATCGCCTGCGATTTGCATCCTGATTACCGCTCCACGCAGTTTGCCCAGCAGCTTGCCAACCAACTAAACATTCCCGTTATCCCTGTGCAGCATCACTATGCCCATGTTCTTTCCTGTATGGCTGAACATCAGCTTGAAGGTTCCGTTTTAGGCATTGCCTGGGATGGCACTGGATACGGGTTGAATGGCACAATTTGGGGCGGTGAATTTCTGCATATTACAGATACCTCATTTCAGCGGATGGCTCACCTGCGATCGTTTCCATTGCCTGGAGGAGATAAGGCAGTAAAAGAACCGAGGCGATCGGCGATCGGATTATTATATGAACTGCTTGGCAATGAAATCTTTGAGAGGCAAACGTTGCCTCCTCTACAAGCATTCTCGACTCAAGAATTGAAAACCTTGAAAACGATGCTGAATCATCACCTCAATACGCCAATTACTTCCAGTGCGGGACGAATGTTTGATGCGATCGCCTCCATCATCGGATTACATCAACACACTCAATTTGAAGGACAAGCCGCAATGGAATTAGAGTTTGCAATAGACACATTTGAAACCAATGAATACTATCCATTTGAAATTCAATCAACCATATCTCCGACTTCTTTGAAGAAGTCGGAGATCTTAGACTGGGCAGCAATGATAGAAAATATTTTAATGGATAGTCAATCTGGTTTATCGATCAACACTATCTCAGCAAAATTCCACAACACATTGGTTGAGATGATGGTGGCAGTTGCCAAACGGATGGGAGAAGTACAAGTTGTGCTGACAGGAGGCTGTTTTCAAAACAAATATTTAATCGAACGCGCCATTCAACACCTGACCACAGAAGGCTTTCAACCCTACTGGCATCAACGCATTCCATCCAACGATGGCGGCATTGCAGTCGGTCAAATCATGGCAGCGTTACGGAATGCAGGAGGGAAAGAGCCATGTGTTTAGCCGTTCCAGGGAAAATTATTAGTATCTATGATCAGGAAGATCCGTTGCTGCGGACTGGGAAAGTGAGCTTTGCAGGTGTGATTAAAGAAGTTAGCCTTGCCTATGTGCCTGAAGCACAGGTCGGTGATTACGCGATCGTCCATGTGGGCTTTGCCCTCAGCATTCTAGACCCTCAAGAAGCAGAACGAACATTGAGTGATTTACATCAAATTCAGATCTGAACTTCTACCAACACCCCCTGCACCGCCTGCTGCCACACCGCATTAGCCCTTGCCGACAAGTTGATATAATGTTGACATCGGCAAAACAACTGGACTAAAAATTATGCTCCCTCAAGTCATGACTCCAGTGTCAATGATTGAACCCTCATCCTGGTTACGATCTGGAATAACGGTCGAAAAAGTTGATGGTGTCAATCTCGTTAAATTCACTTCTGAGTTGCATACTCGCTTAGAAGAATTACTAGAGAAGCGAAAGATGGAGCAACTTACCCCTACAGAAGAAGCTGAGTACGCTGGAATCTCAGAGCTAGAGCGCATCCTAACCTTTGTTAACGCTAATTTGATTGCCAATCATGCCCGTTAATGAGCGCATTCGGCAATGGGTGCGTCAACGAGCAAAGTATTTGTGCGAGTACTGCCATTCACCAGAAAGATCTAGTTCTGATACCTTTACAATCGACCATCTGATTCCTAAATCCTTGGGTGGTTCAAATGAGTTTGACAACTTAGCTTTGGCTTGTCGCCGTTGTAATGAGCGCCGCTATAACTTTATTGTGGGTACTGACCCTCAAACTGGAAAGGAAACTCCACTATTTAATCCTCGTTTACAGCGGTGGGCAGACCATTTCATTTGGATGAATGGCGGATTGAAAATTACTGGAACCACTTCTACAGGTCGAGCAACGTGTTCAAAGCTGGACTTTAACGATGAGTTTCACAATCAAGGATTCATTCAGGAATCCAGGCAGCTATGGATGCAAGGAGGCTGGCATCCCCCAGACGATGATCCATGTGAGAAGTAGGAACAACGCTGCTCCTCCATTTTACTTTGGGCGATCGCCCACCTTGATCGCCGCAGGGTAGTAGGAAAAGAGACGTTGTTAGGTTGATGCAGGAAACATAGCCTACAGGCGATCGCACTTATTTGTTTGGGAGCCAAAGCTGTTGTTTGGGGATCTACGCTGGATTAAGGGAAAGCGATCGCCAACTAGCAATCAACTACTGCTATCATCCGTTACTGTAACAATCGTCTTCAGCGGATGCAGACAACCTTACGAACTCAGCGAAAGCTTATACGTTCCGCTGCAACACGGTTTTATACAGCGCTATTTCATCAACGCCCGAATTACGATCGCCAGTGCCCCTAACCCAATCCCAACAAGCGCTGGCACCAAACGGCTGACTAGAATTCGCAACTTTGCATTCATCGGTAGCTTCCCTGTTTCCCAGTAAATCCAGTCATCTCCTAACTGGCTTGCTAACTCTAAGTTTCCTGAAATCAGGAGAACGATACCATTACCCGTCGCAGGATTGACCCGTACCGTATGCCCTAGTGCAGGCAAATTCCCCCCATCATGACCTACAGCATACTCATCAATACCATTAGCAACATATAAGGTATGCCCTAAACCCCAATCTTGATGCGCCCCTGGCTGAGGCAGCATCATTTGCTTTAAAGTTTCTTGCTTTAGAACTAGATTCCTTCGGTTATAAGCTTGAACAAAGCGAGCCATATCTTGAGGCGTTGCATAAAGGGATGCCGCTGCTGTAGCTGTATATCGACGGTGAGGACTCGGTTGAAGTTCTTCATCAAAGCTGGTTGCTAGCTCATCTATGCGACCAGAAGCAGCGATCGCTTCCCAGTCAAAGCTTGATTTTTCCATGCCCAAAGGCTTCAAGATAGCCTTTTCCATATAGTCTGAAAAAGACTGTTGCGTGACTTCCTCAATCAATAATTGCAAGACTGTATAACCACCGCCAGAATATAGCCAGTTTTGTCCAGGCTCTCTAGTAACTGTGACACCACGAGGTTTTCCTGATGCAGAGTCTTTGGTCAAAGTCAGCGACTCTTCAAGGGATTGAATCGGTTCACCTGGCAGAAAACCAGCATAGCCAAAAAGATCATCTAATCCCCCTGTATGACTTAACAGATGTCTAATGGTTACCTGATCGCTATATTGACTCACTGGAAATTTCCAGCGTTTCAGGTACTGATTTGCAGGCTTATCTAAAGCAATCGTTCCATCTTCTACGAGCTTCATAATTCCCCAGGTGGTCACCATCTTACTCACGGATGCCATCTGGTAAAGTGTCCGATCAATCTCGACGGGAGATTTTTTTCCGGCGTTTGCAATTCCAAAAGGATGGGCTGCAACGACTTCACCCTTCTGAATCAAAATAAGAGCCGCACTACCCAGTTTCGGCTTACCTGGTTGGCTCAGGTTTTGGATCAAATAGTTTTCGATGGTCACCAAATCCCCGCGTGGTACTGCTGGACGGGCAATCCAAAATACTTCAGCAATGACAATCGCAATGACAGTCACAGCCCAAAGTACTATCCAGCCTATCGTCGTGAAGATTTTGACACTCATGTTTTTGAAGAAAATCTGGCGAGAAAAGGAGTGAGAGCGCTTACTTCAAGCGCAGTTCAAGGTTTAATATTTATATCCCATCCAAAGGTGAGCAGCATAACTGTTAATAGACTGAAACTTTCTTCCTCAGGTTCCGTAGTGGGCGGATAGGCAGAATAATTCGACATAAAGCTCCAAATTGAGTGCTTTGGTAGAATCTTTCCTCAGGCGAATAGGCAGAATTTTTCTGTACATTTTCATGTTTACTATGACTACGAACATATGCGCTATTAAATACACTGTACACTCCGCCTCCACACTCGTGTTGCAAGAACGCCCAAAGAAATTGTTTGATTCCTCACAAGTTCCTCAAACTGTTTACCTAATCTCAAGGCTATAGCCAATCATTGAGATTCTATGGTCATGGCACAGTCTAAGCTGAGAATCGTTGCAACCCTGGATGGAAATGAAGCCGTCGCTCACGTTGCCTATCAACTGAATGAAGTGGTTGCCATTTATCCAATTACGCCCTCAACCCCAATGGCTGAATGGACGGATGTTTGGACATCAGAAAACAAGCCAAACCTCTGGGGGACGACTCCCGCTATTGTCGAGATGCAAAGTGAAGCAGGCGTTGCTGGCACGATTCATGGAGCCTTGCAGACAGGCGCATTGACAACAACCTTCACGGCATCCCAGGGATTATTGCTAATGATCCCGAATATGTACAAAATTGCCGGAGAACTCACGCCGACTGTGTTTCATGTGGCAGCCCGATCGCTAGCAGCTCAGGCACTTTCCATCTTTGGCGATCACAGTGATGTGATGGCAACTCGCGCTACTGGTTTTGCCCTACTTTGCTCTGCGTCTGTCCAAGAAGCGCAGGATTTTGCCCTGATTGCTCAAGCTGCCACGCTGCAATCTCGCATTCCCTTCCTGCACTTTTTTGATGGCTTCCGCACGTCTCACGAAATTGCAAAAATTGAGTTGTTAGAGCAGGGAGATCTGCGATCGCTGATTGATGAAGCTTTAATTCACACTCATCGATCGCGGGCACTCTCCCCCGATCATCCTGTCTTGCGAGGAACAGCCCAAAATCCCGATGTTTATTTTCAGGCACGGGAAACCGTGAATTCCTACTATGCCGCCTGTCCAGACATTGTACAAACCGTGATGGATCAGTTTGCTCAGTTAACCGACCGCCCCTATCATCTGTTTGACTATTACGGTATGCCAGATGCCGAACGGGTGATTGTGCTCATGGGTTCAGGGTGTGAGGCAGTCCAGGAAACCGTTGATTACCTGAATGCCCAGGGCGAAAAAGTGGGTGTGGTGAAAGTGCGACTATATCGTCCCTTTGATGTCAAACGCTTTGTTGCCGTGTTACCTGAGCGTGTGAAGGCGATCGCCGTTCTCGATCGCACCAAAGAACCCGGCAGCACTGGTGAACCGCTTTATCTAGATGTGGTGAATGCCGTGTATGAGGAATGGAAAACCTCACACCCCACACCCTACACCCCACACCCCAAAATTATCGGTGGTCGCTACGGTCTGTCATCCAAAGAATTCACCCCTGCCATGATCAAAGGGGTGTTTGACCATCTCGCCGCCGCAGAACTGAAGCAGCATTTCACGGTGGGAATCAATGATGATGTAACTCACACTAGCCTGGATTATGATCTAGAGTTCTCGATCGAGTCAGACCATGTGGTTCGCGCTATCTTCTATGGTTTGGGTTCTGATGGCACGGTCGGAGCCAACAAAAACTCAATCAAGATCATCGGTGAAGAAACTGAAAATTACGCTCAGGGATACTTTGTTTACGACTCAAAAAAATCTGGTTCTGTCACCATTTCCCATCTACGATTTGGCTCACAACCGATTCACTCATCCTATTTGATTAGCAGTGCAAATTTCGTTGCCTGTCACCAATCAGCATTCTTAGACCGATTTGATTTACTTCAGCATCTTGTAATCGGTGGAGCCTTTTTACTAAACACTCCCTACACCACAGAAGAAGTCTGGGAACATCTGCCCCAAACTATACAACAGCAAATTATTGATAAACACCTCAAGTTTTACATTATCAACGCCCATAAAGTCGCTCGTGATAACGGGATGGGTGGACACATCAACACTGTGATGCAGGTTTGCTTCTTTGCTGTATCTGGAGTTTTGGAGAAAGAGGAGGCGATTTCCCACATCAAACAATCCATCGAAAAAACCTACCGTAAAAAAGGCGATGAAATTGTTCAAATCAACCTAAACGCCGTCGATCAGACCCTCGAAAATCTCTATGAAGTGGAAGTGCCGAAGGAGTCAGAAGTTAGAAGTCAGGAGTCAGAAGTATCTACACTTGCGATACCTGATACTGCACCAACATTCGTGCGCGACGTACTAGGCAAAATGATCGCGGGATGTGGTGATCAAATTCCAGTTAGCGCCTTACCCATTGATGGCACCTATCCAACGGGGACAGCCAAATACGAGAAACGCAATATTGCTCAGGAAATTCCGGTGTGGGATACCGATGTTTGCGTTCAGTGTGGCAAGTGCGTGATGGTGTGTCCGCATAGTGTGATTCGCAGTAAAGTTTATGATCCGCAGGCGTTAGAGACTGCACCGGAAACCTTTAAGAGCGCGAATGCCAGAGATCACGATTGGCAGGGGTTGAAATTTACGATCCAGGTGGCTCCAGAGGATTGTACAGGTTGCGGCATTTGTGTGGATGTTTGTCCTGCGAAAAACAAATCCCAACCACGTTTGAAGGCGATTAACATGGAGCCACAGCCGCCCTTGCGCGAATTAGAACGCGGCAATTGGGACTTTTTCTTGAATCTGCCAAACCCCGATCGGCATCGCCGCTGCGCGTCGCGCCGTAGCGCAAGCGGTCGCCCCTCCCTTAATTTGCACAAAATCAGTCAGCAGCAGATGCAAGAGCCGCTGTTTGAGTTTTCGGGAGCCTGTGCCGGATGTGGGGAAACGCCCTATCTCAAATTGGTGAGTCAGTTGTTTGGCGATCGCGCCCTGATTGCCAACGCGACAGGTTGTTCTTCCATCTATGGCGGCAACTTGCCCACTACACCCTGGACTCACAACGCTGAAGGACGTGGACCTGCCTGGTCAAATTCCCTGTTTGAAGACAATGCCGAGTTTGGGCTGGGTTTTCGGGTTTCCATTGATAAACAACGCGAATTCGCCAGTGAATTGCTTCAGCAATTAGCGCCTCAAGTCGGTGAAGCATTAGTCGATGTCATTTTGAATGCAACTCAGCACGATGAGGCGGATATTTATGAACAGCGCGATCGGGTTGTGTTATTGACTCAACGGTTAGATGAATTGCTCGTAGGGGCAGGTTTTACCGAAAACTCTGCTCTCCATGAGAGAGGAACTGCTAAACCTGCCCCTACAACGGATGGAAATCTAAAATCTAAAATCCAAAATCTAAAATCCCTCATTGATCTATTTGTCAAAAAAAGCGTCTGGATCATCGGGGGAGATGGTTGGGCTTATGATATCGGCTTTGGCGGCTTGGATCACGTTTTGGCAAGCGGTCGTAATGTCAATGTTCTGGTGCTGGATACCGAAGTGTACTCTAATACTGGCGGGCAGATGTCTAAAGCCACACCCCGTGGAGCCGTTGCCAAATTTGCAGCGGGCGGCAAACCTGCGCCCAAGAAAGATCTTGGTTTAATCGCCATGACCTATGGCAATGTGTACGTTGCCAGTGTGGCAATGGGAGCTAGAGATGAACACACGCTCAAAGCATTTCTGGAGGCGGAAGCGTATGAGGGACCCTCGTTGATTATTGCCTACAGCCATTGCATTGCCCACGGCATTGAGATACGTACCGCCATGCAAAATCAAAAAGCAGCGGTGGATTCGGGACGCTGGTT
>JANRIN010000231.1:0-4191 GCA_033764965.1 Leptolyngbyaceae cyanobacterium bins.302
AGCGCGAGCATTTAAACCGTTTGAGCAGTCCTTGACGTTTTCGGTTTTGGAAAATCCAGTGAAGTACCGAAATATCGCTATTCTAGCCGCTGTGCTGCTGCTGGCAGGATGCGGTGGTGGTTGGGTGATTGGAGGTAATCAGTCGATACGACCGGGGGAGATTGTACCCCAGCCAGTGCGGTTGCTGTTAAGTGGGACAATGATAATCGCGATCGCTGCTCTCCTGTGGGTCAACGTCAGTGCAGAGTTTTCATCCAGTCATGCAGATCATGCCAGCGATACCCATGCCTCTACTCCAGCCGTGCAGCAGGCTCAAGGAATTGAAGCAAGGCTAACAGGAGATACCGAAGCAGTCGTCGGAAAACCTGCCCTTCAAGCCATCCAAGTGAAGGACATAAAAACGGGAAACCCGGTTTCAGATGTGGCATTCACGATTCAATCCGTTGCGATCGAACACCATCAGCACGTCTTCACTTATAAGGGTTCACCCGATGCAACGGGTCAATTCACCTGGCAGGAGCAATTTTTTGATGGTGCGCCGCATCAGGTGGTGGTGTATGTGGAGCCGTTAGCAGGCACAGCGAGATCGTTTCAACCATTTCAAATGGCTCACCAGATAGATGTTGAGGGAATTGAACCACCGTTTCTCACTCGCTTGATCAGTTTGATGTACTTCACTGTCCTATTTATGGCGGGACTGTTCGTTGGGTTGTGGCTGCGTCGGTGGCAATCTGGAAAGCGGCTCCGCGTTTCATCTTCGACCTGAAATCTGGGCAAAAACTTTCACCGTACTTTCATTCCCATCTGCTAGACTGAGTGCTTAGTGCAGTTCTGCATTCACCAGAGCTGACCGATTTGCCATGAACTCAAACACCTGTAGCAGTGACCAGAATTCAACAGTTCCAGCCCAGTTTCTATTGACTACCGCGGTTCGTAAAAACTATGCTTCAGCATTCTAATTTCTGCCCTTTGATTTCTACTACAAAGACATCGGTGCCTCAAAGAAAACAACTTCGACGGATGCACCAGGGGCTGTTGTCGAGCGTTTGCACTGGATTGCTGCTGTTTAGCTCCACACCCGTTCTAGCAGGACCAGGGCATAGTCACGGAGGTGGAGAAGCTTTCAGTGGTAGTACCGGTCAGGCAAAACCCATTGAATTAGATCCAAAAGATGCGGCTCAGATTGGCATCAAAGTAGAACCTGTTACAGTCAAGCGGTTGGCGTTCGGCATTCCAACTACTGGACAAATTGAATCAGCTCCAGATCGCAAGGTAGCAGTTACTACTCCAGTAACGGGCACTGTGATCAAGTTTTTTGTGAAGCCAGGGGATACTGTTGAGGCAGGGGAGCCAGTCGCCATTCTATCTAGCCCAGAGCTGGCACAACTCCGCACGGATGCTCAAACAAAGCAGGCAGAGGCAAAGGCAGATTTGCTGAAAGCTCAGGCGGCAATGCAGCGGACACAACAGAACTATGGGCGACAAAATCAGATTGCTGCTGCCGAAATCCAGCAAGCCAACGTTACGCTAGCGTTTGCCCAGGAACGGTATGAAAAAGATACCAAGTTGCTGGAGCGGGGAGCCATTCCCAGACGACAATTGCTGGAGACCCAGGAGAAATTGGCGGAGGCGAAAGCTGCCCTTGCCAAAGCGGAAAGCCGTCTATCAGTATTAGAGGCGCAAGAGCAACTAAGAGGTGCCCAGTCAGATATGCAGGTAGCTCAATCCCGTCTGCAACTGAGCAATGAAACTTACTCAACGCGGCTACGGCAATTGGGATCGAGCGCCAATCCGGATGGCACAGTGACCATCACTGCTCCGATTTCTGGCACCGTTGCTGATCGCGAAGCCTCCTTGGGAGAGTCTGCCGCTGACCCTGGTAAGCCGTTAATGAATATCGTGAATGATAGTACGGTGCTAGCAACCGCGAATGTCTACGAAAAGGATCTAGATCAAATCCGGGTAGGGCAGTCTGTCCGGGTAACAGTCGCTAGCTTACCGAAGCAGACGTTTACCGGGCGAGTTGCTGTGGTGGGAACAGCGGTGCAAGGACAGAGCCGCTCCTTGCCAGTCAAAGCTGAACTGGATAATCCGAATGGTGCTCTCAAACCAGGGATGTTCGCCAGGATGGAAATCATTACAGATCGCACCACTGCCGCTGCGTTAGCCGTCCCTAGAGAAGCGGTGGTCGATGCAAATGGCAGAAGTTTGGTGTTTATTCAGGAACAGGGAGATCACAAAGAGGAAGAGGGTCAGCAGAAAGAAGAACACAAAGAGGAAGAACACAAGGAAGGGGAGCAACAGGGAGGTGATCACTACGAGCCAGTTGAAGTCACTCTGGGAAGAACTGCCGGGGATTTAATCGAGGTTAAGAGTGGGTTGAAGACTGGCGATCGCGTGGTTACTCAAGGCACCACCTTACTCTACGCCCAATCCCTGCGAGGTGGCAAAGCAGAAGAGGGCGGTGAGCCTGGAGAAGAGAAACAAGCCAGCGCTGCTCAAGCAGGGTTGCCGCTTCCCTGGTGGTTGGTGATTCCGGGTGTAGTGGCGATCGCCGCTGGCACCTTTTACCTGGGTCGCCGCTCCAAACCGCCTGTGATTCTGCGTGACCCAGACTACAAAGATACGGACTACAAACCTGATGCTAAATAGTTTGTTGTTTCAAGTCTTGTTGCGATCGCTTACCGGACTCAGCCTCTCAGCACCATGACTACCTACATCCTCAAGACAATTCAGGATACGGTCTTCAAAGAAAAGCTCTTGCCCACTGAAGACCTATCCGACGATGAGAAAAAGTCAATTCCGGTGGGGAAAGAATTTGCGGTTCACTCTTATCTGCAAGTGGTGGATCACCTCCGGTTCACACTGCAAGACCACTCAATTGACGGGTATCACAACTGGTATGTCTACGTGGATGATATTCAGTTGCTTAAAGATGGGCAGGTGTTACCAACCCTGGAAAGCCCTGCTCAGAAGGGGCATGGCACCTCAGAACTCTGTCGCCGACCACTCCTAATCTGGGACTCTTCCCCCAACTTTTCCAGTCGTAACGGAACACCGATTCGACGAGTTATTTTGCATTGCACCGCCACGAATTCACTCTCAACGGTATTGAACTGGTTTCGTCATCCCGAAAGCCAGGTCAGCGCCCATTACGTCGTGTCTCGTGAAGGCAAAATCTATCAAATGGTGCGAGATAGCGAGAAAGCATGGCACGCCTATGGTGAAAATGCGGATTCAATTGGCATTGAGCACGTTGCTGACGTGCGTGAGCAGCTATCGCCCCTGCAAGAACACGCCACCCTTGCGCTCATCCGTTGGCTGATGGCAGAGTACAACATCCCGCCCTACGCCATCATGGGACATCACTTCTCGCCCAGTCATTCAGGGGATATCCCCTGCCCTCACCATCTGTTTGGCGATGAAACGGACGAAGCCTTACGAGCTTGGGTTAACAGAAATCTGTCCTAGCCATCTGGCTCCACTTGCTCTCTCATTCTGATTACTTATGAACTCACTGCTCAAATGGTCGATCGCTCAACGCTGGATTGTCGTCATCGCCTCTGTAATCATTACAATTTGGGGCATCTTTGTGGTGACGCAAATGCCCCTCGACGTAATCCCCAGTTTTGCGCCACCCCAAGTGCAAATTCAAACAGAAGCTCCTGGTTTGGCTCCTGAAGAGGTGGAATCCCTTGTAACGCTGCCGATTGAAACCGCCATTAACGGAACACCTGGAGTCGAGTCGGTTCGGTCTTCCTCTGCGGTTGGGCTTTCGGTAGTCAACATTGTCTTCAACTGGAGTACAGACATCTACCGCGCCCGACAGTTGGTCACCGAACGGGTGCAGCAAGTGCAGGGTAAACTTCCGGCAGGGGTTGAGCAACCGGAGCTAACTCCGATCAATTCTCCACTGGGGGATGTGATTCGACTTGCCTTTACGGTGGAAGAGGCAGGTCAGGCATCCGAGAAGGAGAGTAGAGAGCACAAGGAACACGGAGCAGAACAGGAAGCTGCCGAGCATCAGGAGGAAGGGACAGAACACGCCGCAGCCTCGCACACCTCTATGATGGAGTTAAAGCGAATTGTTAACTGGCAGGTGAGAAACCGACTGCTGGGCATTCCAGGTGTAAGCCAGATTACCATGTTTGGAGGGGACGATCGCCAGTACCAAGTGCTGGTTGATCCAGC
>JANRIN010000238.1:0-7652 GCA_033764965.1 Leptolyngbyaceae cyanobacterium bins.302
ACCAAAGTTGTCCCTGCGGTGAAACTAGGAATTCTAGAAATTGGCATATCTTGGTTGCAACTGTTGACGATTCGCTATGCCTTATAACTGTTACTCGTCAATGCTTTCAATGCTCCTATCCACCGGAACCAGTGCCGAAAAAACTGGGAAGCATTAATCTAAGGAGATTTCTAGCAAACAAAATACCCAGATAGGATGGGCAAAGCTTGAATGCCTATCTCCTAATCGACCTTAGGATGGGCAAAGGTTCCTAACCATGCCCATCCTAAGGTGAGGGTAAATTCTTTATTAGAAGTCTCCTAAGACAGGGCTTAGGCGGTTTGGTGTCATGTTGAACGCAGCGAAACATCTCCAGAGGTTCTTCGCCTTGCTCAGGTTGCTTAGAAAGACAAGACCTGTTCTTTTGAATAGATTCTGTGAGACACCAAATATTTGCGGCAGGGAAGAAAAAGTTAAATTAAATCAAACGCAAATTGTTGTAATTTTAGGGTTTTGTGTCAAGACTAAGTTCAGCAGCGATAACCGTTTGCGATTCTAGTTACCCGTAGCGTTCAGGAGAGGGTAGGCGATCCCTATGGAGCAGAAATCCATTCTCATGGAGCAGAAGACTCATACAACCCAGGATGGCACGGTAGTCATTATCCTGACTCCATCCGGTCGCTTAGACATTACTACGGCTTGGCAATTTCGGCTCAAATTGCAAGAGTGCATTTCTAAGCTAAGCCATCATGTGGTTGTAAATTTGGGTCAGGTCAATTTCATCGATAGCTCAGGTCTCACATCCCTAGTTGCTGGGATGAGAGATGCTGACAAGGTGAGAGGTAGTTTTCGGATCTGTAATGTTCATCCTGAAGCCCGTTTGGTGTTTGAAGTCACCATGATGGATTCGGTGTTTGAAATTTTTGACACGGAGGAAGAAGCGCTTGAAGGCGTTCCTCGTGGAATTGCTAGTTAAAAGCTCTGCGCTTTCCTCGTTTGGCATACTAGAAGCACACTGTTTCTTGGAACTGCCTTACCTATGTTTGGATCTTTTCAACAAAGCTGTCTTCGCATTGAAGTTCCAGTTTCGGAACAGGCTTTGCGGGACAGCCTTTTGCGTTCTGCTAGCCTACGCCAGTGGTTATTTCCTCAACGACTTTCGAATGGTGTGCCAGAAAACTTACACACTGGGCTAACTTTTACAAGCTGGGTCGGAGCGATCCCCATTCAGCACAACGTTCAGCAAACCGGAGAAAATAGTCTCTGCTTATTGCTGAGTCAGGGCATTGATGGCTTTCATGAGTGGCGCTGGGGGGAAGGTTGGGTGCAGTCCCAAATTGAAGGAATTTCCCTACTTCCCCTACACTTGGGGCAAACTTTCGCATTAATGCGTTTACGGCATTTCTTGATTACCTCGAACCCTCAGCCGAACTGAGTCAGCATGGGACTCCAATCCTTCCGCCGTTGCTAGTAGATCGATCGCCCCTGCGACTTTCTTGAGCGCTGTTGGGGAGTACTGAATTAAGCTGGAGTGCTTCATGAATGTTTCGACACCCAAAGGCGAGGCATAACGGGCAGCACCGGAGGTCGGTAGAGTGTGGTTTGGTCCTGCCAGGTAATCTCCCACGGCTTCTGGCGTGGAAGCACCCAGGAAGATAGCTCCTGCATGACGAATTTTCTCCAACAGTGCCCAGGGATCGGCGACTTCCAGTTCCAAATGCTCTGGGGCGAATTCGTTGGAAAGTTCTGCGGCAACTTCCAGCGATTCCACCACGACAACCAGACCATAGTGCGCGATCGCCTTCTCCGTTAGCAGCTTACGAGGATGATCGATCAATTGATGCTCCACTTCATCAACTACCTTACGCGCTAACACAGAATCATTCGTCAACAAAATAGCAGATGCCATTTGGTCATGTTCTGCCTGTGCCAGCATATCAGCCGCCACAAACACCGGATTAGCGGTTTTGTCGGCAATCACCAGAACCTCGGAAGGACCCGCGAGGGAATCAATCCCGACGGTGCCAAAAACAAGTTTTTTCGCCAGGGTAACGTAAATATTTCCCGGTCCGGTAATCACATCCACTTTGGGGATCGTTTCAGTGCCATATGCCAGAGCCGCGATCGCTTGGGCACCCCCAATCCGGTAAATCTCCTCAATCCCTGCTTCTTGCGCCGCGACTAATACGGCTGCGCTAATGCCTCGCTCAGAGCCAGGAGGTGTAACCATGACAATTCGTGGGACTTTAGCCACCTTCGCTGGAATGGCATTCATCAGAACCGTGCTGGGATAGGAAGCTTGTCCCCCAGGCACATAAATCCCCGCCCGATCCACAGGGGTATACCGCTTGCCAAGGACAATTTCATCCTCGCCAAAATGCACCCAACTCTTAGGGACACGTTGCCGATGAAAAGCCTCAATTTGCCGACATGCGAGCTGAATCGCATCGAGTAGCTCTTTGGAAACTTGCTGATAGGCAGCGTCCAGTTCTGAGCCACTGACTCGAAGCTCGTCAAGCTTCAAATCAACGCGATCGAATTCTGAGGTGTAGTGCAAAACCGCCCTATCCCCCTGGCGTTGTACAGCCTGAAGCACTTCCCGCACAGTTGCCTCCTTGTGGAGGACTTGGTCATCATGGGTGCGGTCACAGATACGACGCAATTCTGCTCGTGCCTCAGCCCGCTGAGTGATAATTCGCAACATGGAGTTCGAAGTGCCAATCTAGTGGGTTGCTCTGTCGAGAACAGTGATCTAAGGGGGACTCCAGACCAACGTGGAGCAAATTCAGGATGCCGCTCTCGTTGAAATGATCTTAACCTGAATTTTCCTGGGATTGGGTTCTTTCACAAAAGAGATGCTATATTTATATACCTGGCATCAGCTACTTTTGCCAGCAAGTGTTCAATAGGTGAGTTTTTAGGATGTCCCGTGGCTAACATCAAGTCTGCCATTAAGCGCGTACAGATTGCCGAGCGTAATCGGCTCCGTAATAAGAGTTACAAGTCAGCGGTGAAAACCCTGATGAAGAAATGTTTTGCTGCTGTTGATTCTTACGCAGCAAATCCTGGTTCTGAATCCATGCAAGCTGCTCAGGAGCAAATGTCGTTGGCTTACAGCCGTATTGACAAAGCTGTGAAAACTGGAGCTTTGCATCGAAACACTGGTGCAAGAAAAAAATCCCGCTTGATGAAAGCCTTGAAAAAGGCTGAAACCGCTCAATCAGTTGCCTCCTGATAGGCGATTAAGAGGTATTGGTGGGCATAGGTCTGCATTCATTAAGTACGGCTTACCGTTTTACTTAGTCTTTAAGTTTTGCAGGAGTTCAATAGCCCTCCATGAACTTAGTGGATACTCATGTTCATATCAACTTTGACACCTTCCAAAGTGATTTGGAAGGTGTTATTCAGCGTTGGCGTGAAGCTGGTGTTGTGCGATTGGTTCACTCTTGCGTAGAGCCTGCTGAGTTTGGTCAAATTCAAGCGATCGCAAATTGTGTTCCCGAACTCTTTTTCGCTGTGGGACTACACCCCTTGGACGTAGAAGAAAAATGGACACCAGATGTAATCGATGAAATTTCAAGTTTGGCTCAATCAGACCAGCGGGTTGTGGCAATCGGGGAAACGGGGCTAGATTTCTTCAAAGCGAGCAATCAAGTTCAGCAAATCGAGGCATTCGAGGCTCAACTGGCGCTTGCCCAGCAACTCCACTTGCCCGTCATTATTCACTGCCGGGATGCTGCTGAACCAATGGCAGATTGCGTGCGTCGCTTTGTTGATCAGCATGGTTCTGTTCAGGGCGTGATGCACTGCTGGGGCGGCACGCCTGAAGAAACTCAATGGTTTTTGGATTTGGGTTTTTACATCAGCTTTAGTGGTACGGTGACGTTCAAAAAAGCAACCCAGATTCAGGAGTCTGCTCGGATGGTTCCCAGCGATCGCTTGCTGATTGAAACGGATTGTCCTTTTCTGGCACCTGTTCCGGTAAGGGGAAAACGGAACGAACCAGCCTATGTGAGATATGTCGCTGAACAACTTGCCCAGTTACGGAATCTCGAAGTTGAAGAATTAGCTCTCCTGACTGCTCGAAACGCTTGCTATCTCTTCAATCTACCCATACCTCAAGCGATTGCGGCTTAAGCCAGTGGAACAAGGCAACATTTTCAAATAGAGTTTTAAGCTTTAATCTGCTCGCCTTGCCGAAAATTAGTTGACTGTATCGCAAATTTTTGCTACCACTTCGTGTTCTCTACGTCATAATAGATAGGAGTGTCAATGGGTAAGAAAATCTTCCTGTTTGAGTAACGGCTCGATCGCTCGATCCCCTCAAGTCTTGTCGTGAAAAGCTTTTTCTTTCATATTGGCTCAACTCGCCCTCTCCATCGCTTTTTTGTCAGCGCTATCTGGTTAGCAAATGGTTCTCCTAACTCAAACATACTTTCGATACCTCTCAATTCATATTTTGGGTTTCCCAAGTTATTTCAAATAATCATCGTCAATAGAATCAATTCATCAACCTTTGTAGGTTGACTTATGTGTAGCTGATCCTTTATAATCCAGCACTCGCGCTGGACGTAAATCCATCTGTAAGACGACGCATGACTAACTTCACAACACCCGCCTTCACCCTTCCGGATTTGGTTGAAATTCAGCGGGAGAGTTTCCGCTGGTTCCTGGAAGAAGGACTGATTGAAGAACTAGATAGTTTTTCTCCAATTACAGATTACACAGGCAAGCTTGAACTCCATTTTATTGGAAAAGATTTCAAGCTCAAACGTCCTAAATATGACGTGGATGAAGCCAAGCGGCGAGATAGCACCTATGCCGTGCAGATGTATGTCCCCACTCGGCTGATTAACAAGGAAACTGGGGAGATTAAAGAACAGGAGGTTTTCATTGGGGATTTGCCCTTGATGACCGATCGCGGCACCTTCATTATCAATGGCGCTGAACGAGTTATCGTTAATCAGATCGTTCGGAGTCCCGGCGTTTACTATAAGTCCGAGACTGATAAGAATGGTCGCCGGACTTACAACGCCAGCTTGATCCCGAACCGGGGCGCTTGGTTAAAGTTTGAAACTGACAAAAACGACTTGGTCTGGGTGCGAATTGACAAAACTCGAAAACTTTCGGCGCAAGTATTGCTGAAAGCATTGGGTTTAACCGATGGCGAAATTTTTGACGCACTCCGTCACCCAGAGTACTTCCAAAAAACGATCGAGAAGGAAGGGCAGTACGGTGAAGAAGAAGCGTTGATGGAGCTATACCGCAAGCTGCGTCCGGGTGAGCCTCCAACGGTTTCCGGTGGTCAGCAGTTACTAGACTCTCGCTTCTTTGATCCGAAGCGTTACGACTTGGGCAAGGTTGGACGTTACAAGCTAAACCGCAAGCTGCGCTTGAATGTGGCGGAGGCAACACGAGTTCTAACGCCTCAGGACATTCTGGCAGCGATCGACTATCTCATCAACCTGGAATTTGACATCGGCTCGATCGATGACATTGATCACTTGGGCAACCGTCGCGTGCGTTCTGTGGGTGAATTGTTGCAGAACCAGGTACGAGTTGGCTTAAATCGCTTGGAGAGAATTATTCGAGAGCGGATGACTGTTTCTGATGCCGATTCTCTGACTCCAGCATCCCTGGTTAACCCGAAACCCCTCGTTGCTGCGATCAAAGAATTCTTTGGCTCCTCCCAACTCTCCCAGTTTATGGATCAAACGAATCCGCTGGCAGAACTAACCCACAAGCGCCGTTTAAGCGCTCTTGGCCCGGGCGGTTTGACCCGTGAACGGGCAGGTTTTGCGGTGCGAGACATTCACCCTTCCCACTATGGTCGAATCTGTCCGATCGAAACTCCGGAAGGTCCCAACGCGGGCTTGATCGGTTCTCTGGCAACCCATGCCCGTGTAAATGCCTATGGGTTTATTGAAACGCCGTTCTACAAAGTTGAAGATGGTCGGGTGCTGAAGGATCAGGCACCGAATTATATGACCGCTGATGAGGAAGACGATCTGCGAGTGGCTCCAGGTGACATTCCGATGGACGAGGAGGGGCGGATTCAGGGTGAACAGGTGCCCGTCCGTTACCGGCAAGACTTCACCACGACGACTCCTGATGAAGTAGATTACGTCGCAGTTTCCCCGGTTCAAATCATCTCAGTTGCGACCTCGTTGATCCCCTTCCTGGAGCACGACGACGCGAACCGCGCCTTGATGGGATCTAATATGCAACGGCAGGCGGTTCCTCTGCTGCGTCCTGAGCGTCCATTGGTGGGAACAGGCTTGGAAGCCCAGGCTGCACGTGACTCCGGGATGGTGATTGTCAGCCGCACCGATGGTGAAGTGGTTTTTGTCTCTGCTGATGCAATTCGAGTTCGAGATGATCAAGGCAAGGAGCACGACTATCAGGTTCAAAAGTATCAGCGATCGAACCAGGATACGTGCTTGAATCAGCGTCCGATCGTTTTTATTGGCGATCGTGTTTCTGCGGGGCAGGTGATGGCAGACGGCTCTGCAACTCAAGAAGGCGAATTGGCTCTGGGTCAAAACATCATCGTCGCTTATATGCCCTGGGAAGGCTACAACTACGAAGATGCCATCCTCATCAGCGAACGACTTGTCTACGATGATGTTTACACCTCGATTCACATTGAAAAGTACGAGATCGAAGCTCGTCAAACCAAGTTAGGACCAGAGGAAATCACGCGAGAAATTCCCAACGTGGGTGAAGATGCTCTGCGTCAACTGGATGAAACAGGCATTATTCGGATTGGAGCCTGGGTTGAGCAGGGAGATATTTTGGTGGGTAAAGTCACGCCGAAAGGGGAATCTGACCAGCCGCCAGAAGAGAAGTTGCTGCGGGCAATTTTCGGTGAGAAAGCGCGGGATGTGCGTGACAACTCTTTGCGTGTACCCAATGGTGAGAAAGGTCGGGTTGTCGATGTGCGGGTGTTTACTCGTGAACAAGGGGACGAATTACCTCCGGGTGCCAACATGGTTGTTCGGGTTTATGTTGCCCAAAAGCGGAAAATTCAGGTCGGCGATAAGATGGCAGGTCGCCACGGCAATAAAGGGATTATTTCTCGTATTTTGCCGCTGGAAGATATGCCTTACTTACCTGACGGTAGCTGTGTCGATATTGTGTTGAATCCTCTAGGGGTGCCCTCCCGGATGAATGTGGGGCAGGTTTATGAGTGTCTTTTGGGCTGGGCGGCGGAAAATCTCGGAGTTCGCTTCAAGGTTGTGCCGTTCGATGAGATGCACGGGGAAGAGAAATCTCGCGAAACCGTTCATGCCAAGCTTCAGGAGGCAAGCGAAGTACGGGGAGCCGATTGGGTCTTTAGCCCTGGCGATCCTGGCAAGATTCAGGTATTTGATGGACGGACCGGAGAACCCTTCGATCGCCCTGTGACCGTTGGCGTGGCGTATATGCTGAAGCTGGTTCACCTGGTAGACGACAAGATCCACGCTCGCTCCACTGGTCCCTACTCCCTCGTCACACAGCAACCCTTGGGCGGTAAGGCGCAGCAAGGTGGTCAGCGGTTTGGAGAAATGGAAGTGTGGGCATTGGAAGCCTTTGGTGCAGCCTACATTCTGCAAGAATTGCTGACGGTCAAATCCGACGATATGCAGGGACGAAATGAAGCCCTGAACGCGATCGTTAAAGGCAAAGCTATT
>JANRIN010000241.1:0-5554 GCA_033764965.1 Leptolyngbyaceae cyanobacterium bins.302
AGAAAGCAATTCCGAAATTTTATGAAATTGATCTAATGCCAGTGCGCGGAGTCCATAAAACGCCAATGCTCGATGCCCCTGTCTCATGCAACCTTCCAAGATGCCAGGGTAGGTACTGAGTGTTTTTCCACTTGCAGTAGGAGAGGTGAGAATCAGGCTTTTACCTAAACGGATGACTTGCAATGCTTTGAGTTGATGGGAATAGAACTGATAAATTCCTTGAGCATGAAGAGCTTTAATCAACTCAGAGGGTAGATCAGCCGGAATATCTTTCAAATCTGGCTCTTTGGCGGGAATAGTTTGCTGCCAAAGCAAGTCTTCTCCAAGAAATTCAATGATGTCGGCTGGTTCAGAAGAATGATTGTCAGCGGAATCTGGATATTCCTCAATAGGGATTGTCGGAGGTGTCCAAAAGCTTTGAAGCAGGGCACCGTAGTTCGGTGTAGTTGTCATGGTCGCTGCCTTCGCTCACTGCCCAAAAACATCCCCCATAGGGGAAGGGCAGAAACCTGTAACTATCAGTCATGACTGAGTCAGATTTACTATAGGAAGAGCTTGGTTTACAAAAAATTTAGATGGAACTCCAGAGAAGACTAAGAATGATAGCAAAGGAATCTCAACCTTCATTAATCGAGCATACGGTTTAAGCTAATTCGACCTCGACGTTTGAAGATAGCTAGAACTAGGACTGGCTCAATGATCTGAGTTGCTCTAATCGTTCAGCTTGCTCCTGTAACCGAATGGCTAGGCGATCGCATACCAGTTCACAGAGTTCAAAGATCATAGGGTCTGAGATCTGATAGTAGACATTAATGCCCTCTGGGTGGCGAGTCACCATACCTGCCTGCATTAGAACCTTCAGATGCTTGGAAACATTCGCTTGACCTAAGCCAGTCGCTTCAATAATTTCTGTCACGTTCTTGACACCTGTCTTCAGGCAACACAGCACTTGCAGCCGACTCACTTCTGATAACACTTTAAAGTAATCAGCAACAGGTGATAGCACTTGCGGTGTAAGGTCGAACATATTGGCTGGAGAAGAGACTCTTTCTAAAGGTGGATGCTACTATATTAATATATGGCAATATGGTAGCAAGTATACCGCCAGGAGAACTATGGAAAATATCAAAAGAATCAATGATCAGTTAGCAGTTGCAATGGGGCAAGTGACACCTGATGAATTACAACAGGCTGCCCAAGAAGGTTTTAAGTCGGTGCTGAACTTGCGATCGCCCAACGAAGAAGGATTTTTACCTGATGAACAGCAACAGGCAGAAACCACAGGACTCAAGTACGTCAATATTCCAGTCAAGCCAGATGGCATGAGTGATGAACTAGCAGATCAGGTTCTCCAAGAAATTGACCAACTGCCCAAGCCTGCTCTTATTCACTGCAAAAGTGGCATGCGTTCTGGAGCAATGACGTTAATGTACGTCGCTACGCAGCAAGGGCTGACTGTAGAGGAAGCAATGCAAGAAGGGAAGCATCTGGGATTTGATTGTGATTCTAGCCCCCAGATGAAGCAGTTTTTTGAGCATTACGTTTCAGGACACTCTACATCTATTTGAAGTCTGTCAGAACCACATCATTGCAGTTTAATCGTCTCAATGAGCAGGAAAATTCATGGCACTGGCTTTAGAGCAATTTAATGTTGAGGGACTCGCCCAGTTATCGTACATCGTAGGTGACGATAAAGCAGGGGTGGCAGCCCTTATCGACCCGCGTCGAGATGTTGATGTCTATTTACAACGAGCTAGAGAACTGGGTGTACGCTTGATTGCCAGTGTGGAAACGCACATTCACGCGGATTTTGTCTCTGGTTCTCATGAGCTGAAAGCGCGGATGAATGTGCCCATCTACGGTGGCAAAACTGATGATTATCAGTTTGACTTGCATCAACTTCAAGACGGCGATGAGATCAAGATTGGGAGTGTAACGCTGCGGGCATTACACACACCGGGGCATACCCCTGAACACATTTCGCTGTTGATTTATGACTCCAAACAAGGAGAAGAGCCGTTTGGTTTGTTCACGGGCGACACGCTGTTTAATCTCGATGTAGGTCGCCCTGACCTGTTGGGCGGCGGTACTGAACAACGGTTAGCCACAGAGCTTTATCACAGCCTATTTGACAAACTATTGCCGTTGGGCGATCGCATTGAGATCTACCCCTGTCATGGGGCTGGTTCTTCTTGCGGTAAGTCAATTGGCGATCGCAGGCAAAGCACAATCGGCAATGAGCGCATTTTCAACCCCGCGCTAAAAGAACGTTCAGAGGCTGAATTCGTTGAGTGGG
Organism: Leptolyngbyaceae cyanobacterium bins.302; assembly: GCA_033764965.1. Taxonomy (GTDB): domain Bacteria; phylum Cyanobacteriota; class Cyanobacteriia; order Leptolyngbyales; family Leptolyngbyaceae; genus JSC-12. The sequence goes on from JANRIN010000241.1 coordinate 2,297, forward strand.
TGATGAGTGAAATGCCGGAACCCCCACGTCATTATGCTCGGCTCAAGAAGGTAAATGCAAAAGGCGCACCAATTATGGGCTGCACTCCCACGCTGCCACCGCTAACACCCACTGAATTTCAGCAAAAGATGCAGGATGAAAACACAGTGGTCATCGATACGCGATCAATTCTAACGTTTGGGGGTGGACACATTCCGGGTGCAATGAATATTGCCTTGCGTCCAGAGTTTCCAAACTGGGTTGGGTGGATGGTCAAACCAGAGCAGTCACTGCTGGTTGTGGTGGAAAGCGAACGGGATGTAAAGCTGGTGACAGAGCAGCTCTTCCGCCTCGGCTACGACAATTTAGCAGGCTACCTCCACGATGGCATGACAAGCTGGCAGAATGCTGGACTGCTCCTGAAACATTTGGGCGAGTGGACGGTGCAAGAATTGAACCAGCATAAAGATGACGCTAATGTCACGGTGCTTGATGTACGCGGGGATGACGAATATCAAAAGGGATTTGTCCCTGGTGCTAAGCATCTTTTTGTGGCTCACTTGGAAGAGCATCTCGATCAGTTGGATAGAAGTCAAGCGATCGCAACTTATTGCGGTAGTGGCTACCGAGCTTCCATTGCTGCCAGTCTCCTGCAGAAGCACGGGTTTGAGAACGTGATTAATGTTCCTGGCTCTTGGATTGCTTGGAAAGCGGTGGGACTTCCAGTACAGCAGCTTTAATCATGACAAACAACAGTTTAGACAATATCTAGAAACAACCAAACGCTTACTACGGTGGAGCAGAAATGTTATTTCGTCAGTTATTTGATTCAGAATCAAGCACCTATACCTACCTCATTGCAGACTCAGCCACAAACGCAGCCCTAATCATTGACCCAGTGCTAGAGAAGGTAGATCGAGATCTGAAGTTACTAGAAGAGTTGGGGTTGAGTCTACGGTATTGCTTGGAAACGCATATTCATGCAGACCATGTCACAGGCACCGCTAAAATTCGTCAAGTAACGGGTTGCCTTGGTGTAGTACCAGAGCACGCCCAAGCCAGTTGCGCCGATCACTTCCTTGTAGATGGGGAAACCTTACAACTAGATAACATTACAATTGAAGCCATAGCCACACCGGGTCATACCGATAGCCATATGACTTATTGGGTGAATGGCGATCGGCTGTTTACTGGCGATGCTTTACTGATTCGTGGTTGTGGTCGCACCGACTTTCAAAGTGGGGATGCTGGCGTGTTGTTCGATTCAGTTACCCAACGGTTATTTACACTGCCAGACGAGACGCTAGTGTATCCAGCCCACGACTACCGAGGACATACCGTTTCCACAATTGGAGAGGAAAAACGCTACAATCCCCGGTTCGCGGGGCGAGACCGAGCGCAATTCATCGAGTTCATGACAAATTTGAAGCTGCCGAACCCAAAAAAGATGATGGAAGCTGTGCCAGCTAACGAACACTGTGGCAATTTGAGCGGTAATACAACAAACATGATGCCCAAAGATGCGGCATTCAGCAAACAGGGTTAGTCCTGGGTTCTTCTTGCATCTAGCATTTGCCAATCCTTCAGCAAAGCTACTGCTTGAGTTCGTCTCTCAATTAGGCTAAAAGCATTATGAGCAGTTGGATTGTTGGACACCTATTAGCGATTGGTATTGGTGTAAGTTTGGGCTTGTTAGGGGGTGGTGGTTCGGTTTTGGCGGTTCCCATCCTGGTCTATGCAATGGGAATTAACCCAAAATCTGCCATTGCCATGAGTTTGGTGATTGTAGGAACAGTAAGCTTGATGGGAGCCATCCGGCACTGGAGAAATGGCAATATTAATTTTAGAACTGCTTACATCTTCGGAAGTGCTACGATGCTGGGTGCTTTTGGAGGAGCCAAAGTAGCGACGCTGCCGTTTGTGACGGGTACACTCCAGATGCTGCTATTCGCTATCCTGATGCTGGTAGCAGCAGGTTTCATGATTTGGAATAGCTCTAGGTCAGCTTCCCAGGCTTCTGTGCAAGAACGAGATTTGTCTCTTTATCCTCGACCAATTTGTAAACATTGTTGGTTGTGGCTGGTGAGTGAAGGTTTTGGAGTAGGTGCTCTGACAGGACTGGTAGGTGTGGGAGGTGGCTTTGCGATTGTTCCAGCCTTAGTTCTGTTGGGAAAGATTCCAATGAAGCAGGCTATTGGCACATCTCTGCTAATCATCGCAATGAATTCAGGAGTTGGATTTTTAGGCTATTTCGGAACGGTGGATCTGAACTGGACATTGATTAGCTCATTTACCCTTGCGGCTACTTTAGGAACGGTAGCAGGAACCTATCTAGCTCAATTTGTTCAAGCCAAGCAACTGCAAAAAAGCTTTGGCTACTTTCTCTTGGCGGTTGCTACGTTTGTAGTGTTTCAAAATCGGGATGCTTTTGCAGTCTCTCAACCAGCAGACGCTACCAAGACTATTTCCACTTCAGCTACAGAGAAAATAACCATCTGACTCTTGCTTAAGGGGTGAGTATGAGAGTATCCCAATAATTTTGCATACATTTAGATGACAGTAGGTAACATAAATTCACCCGTTCGGACTTCATCAAGATGTGAGTAAGTCAACTACAGTTTTTATGTTACGACAAGTCATTTTGAATGAACAGGCTGGAACAGTCGCGCAATCGCCAGCAGCGATGGCATGATGTTATTTACCTGACCAGCCCCTTGCTTAATTGCCATTTCTAGATCCACCAGCTTTGTGACTGCTTGGATTAATGATTTAATAGGCATGGTTGCGACCTCTTGTCGCAGGTAGTAAAGCCGATTTGGATTACCCACATTACAGATTTGAGCAATCTCCGTGTTGTTCCTGATTCCGCTTGAAATTGCACTCTTAACCCATAACCAGGTTCTAAATTGAGTTAGCAGTGTAGCCACCATAACCATCACTGGCTCAGAACGGGCAAGCAATTCATCGATTAGACGCACCACTGCTTCACTTTCCCCATTGCGAACTGCTTCCGCCAGTTGTAAATTACTCTGCGTTTGGCAAGGAATTAGACTTTGAACTTCTGCTAGATAAATGGGTTTACCATTCGCGTGAGTTTCTAGCTTACGGAGTTCTGACGCAACCCGGATCATGTCATTGCCGATCGCCTCTGCTAGATATTCAATGACATCTTTGGGCAATCGGAGTTTCATCTGCTTTGCTTGGGTAGCAATCGCTTCCTCAATTAAATCTGTTCGCCAGGGCGGAATTAATGACAGCTCAAAACACTGACCATACTTG
>JANRIN010000245.1:0-18764 GCA_033764965.1 Leptolyngbyaceae cyanobacterium bins.302
CAGTATAACGGTATTAGAAGCTCAAAATCGAAACTCTCTACATGCCTTCTTCCACCTCGCTGGCTAGCCAAACTGAGATCGCCATTTCAGATCGGTTGATTGACCATCCTGATCTGCTTAATGAGTGGCATCCAAACCACAACGGCATGATTCGGAAGGACCGACTCACATCTGCATCCTACCGACGGGTGTGGTGGCAGTGCTCCCAAAACCCCAAACACGAATGGCGAGATTCAATTTGTTTCCGTTTCCGGTATCCAGGCTGCCCTCTTTGCGATCCTTCTCATCCTCGTCGTCCAGCCGTTCTTCCACATGGGCAACTAACATTAGAACCAGAGCCAGACACACCCTCATCAACGGTGCGATCGTCTGATAAATTGCCTGATGAAGTTGTTTCAGCCCCTCAACCTTCTACAGATGAAGTACCAGAACCATTACCCCCCGTAGCAAACACTCAATCCCCAACTAAAGCGCACCCCGCTCCTCTGCTTTCTAGCAGTATTTCCACCTGTGCCAGAGCGATCGCCCCAGAACTGCATCCAACAAAAAATGGCAACCACAGCGCGGACACCATTCCCTGGAACAGTGCTGTTCCGGTCTGGTGGCAATGTTCAGTCGATCCGACCCATGAATGGGAAGAAAGCCCTTATGAACGAACACGGGAGCAGCCTTTCCGCCCGTGTCCCTTCTGTAACCACCAAAGCACTACAGCAACAGAAGCAGAACAACGAACTCCAGAACTACCTCCATCCCGTCCATCTCGTCCTCGTGTCGATTCAATTCAGACGACCATCCTACCCAAAATCAAAAAGCCTGGGAAAGTATTGGATCTATCGCGATCCCAAAGGGATCAGCTCCGCTGCGCGCCCCTACCCTCTGCATCGACTACTACAAAACCTTCAAGCGATCGCCCGGTCAAGTCATCTGTTCAAATCCTCACCCTTACCCTTGTGGAAGCTCGTTGGACATTGAATGGACCCGGTGTTGTTACCGCTATTCTCCAACTGATGGATCAACGTCCTATAACGGTCAGTCGGTTTTTTGACCAGATTGGTACAGATAGCTATTGGTTAGCACTCATTTTGGGACTTCGGAAAGCACTTAACATTGGATTTACTGGAAGAGTTGTTGCCTCCATCCATGACTCAAAGATCGTTCAGCAGATCGAAAAAGCCCTATCTTCTCCAGACCCGTCTTCTTCTGTCCAAAAAATGCAACAGCTTAAGCAGCAATTTACCGCAGTGGAATTGCAATCACCCTCAGAGGAACAAAATACATCCACTAGCAAGCTGGCTCATACTCTCCTGCAACAACACCTTAGACGCAGTGGCCTTTTACCAGCGACTATTGACAACCTGTCGTTACAAACGCCTGGAATCAACTTGCGTAGCAACATTCAAGAAATACTCGACAAACCCTATGTTGAGATTGCTGACCTGATTCACCTGCGGTTGCCAAAAGCCAAAGATGAATTTAGCGAATTTAATCTCTCTGAGTTGAGTCGGCTCTGTCCCGACTCAGTAGCCACTATGATTCAGGAATTCCTGAGATCTTACGTCCAGAACAACACCTCCCTGCTCAATGCCGTCGAGTGGACTGAAACCCAACTCATTGAGGTAGCACTACGATGGTATCTGCGTGGGCTGCCTGCTGAACTTGCTATCCGCAAAGCACTGCTAAGTATGCAAAGTGGGCAGACTTCTCAGCGGAAACAGCCTACTCGAAGACGATAAAGCTATAGCATCAGCTTAATGAGATGTACGCTTTGTACATTTATCTATGGTTATTGAATCATGCAAAACAGAAAGCTTTTTACATGATTCAATAACGCTGTAAGTCGTTTAGCAGTCAGATCGACTTCTTGATCATGCAAAAGTTGCTTGCAACTACATGATCAAGAACTCTAACTATTGAAGCGATCGCGCTTCCTGCAAAAGGTCTACCAACTGCTGCTCAATTGCCCGTAGCTGTTTTGCCGTCTCACCCCAAGCGATCGCCTTCCGATATTCACTTACTTCCGCCATTCGCACATATTGTCGCTTATCTTTCCTTGCTGGGCGAGGGTCTTCACCGTGAGGATAATAATTCCATCGCGTATGTCCATTCTTGTCCTCGTATGCATGAAGCTGTCCGAAAAGGGCATCTTTCTCGAAGAACCTACGCCATTGCTCTACCGAAGCAACTGACGATTGCAGGTCTGCAAGAGCTTTCTGACTCAAGAACAGTAGATCATGCAAATCCGTGTCAGGATTGCATGATTGATCAGATGAGAAAAGTACTGCGGAAGTGTCCCTCTCCGCTTTATGAGGTGTTACCATAAGCATTAGAAACCCTCTCCTTGCCGGAAGGGATGAAAATCGACTGACTAACGACTAAGTGACCTGAGCTGGTGCAAACAGCGAGGTCACTTCTCATTTTAAGGGCGTTAGGCGCTCACAGCGAGGAGCGATCGCCCAATCGAGCAGAAAACCTTAAAGGCAGAAGAGCCATATAAGCGATTATGCCATTAAGTAGTTAAGTAACTGAGTAATTTAGTGAGTTTACATTACATCGCCGTAATAGCTTCTTGAAAGTATTTTCAGCCTTATTTGTTCAATAGCATCAACGCAAATTCCATTGCGGAAAAAAGGCGAAGCTACGCCAATGGAGAGAGGAGAATCCAAACAACACAGTCCATTATGGGAAAAAAGCTTTTCAATCCAAACAGTTCAGTTCGACTGGCAACACCCAGTCAACACATTGTGTTGTTGCGGTTCTAGCAATCAATTCTTGATTTATCTAGAAGCAGTCGGGTGGAGCAAATCGGGCTGAACATCTTCCGCTCTGGCAATCAGAGACACTTCATCATGGCACCCCAATCACACTTAAATCAAGGTAGATATCCCATCAAACGAACACCCCATCAAATTAGAGATTTCAGAATAATTCAGGAATTTGTTCCCACCTCACCTCTTAACTGGACTGAGTACGAGTGGGACTTTTTGTGTTGCTCCTTAATGCAGATCCTCGGACCAATTTCATCCCAGGTCATTCACAAAGCCCTCCGCAGCAGTCTGTCTCGACAAGTATTTGCCCACAATCTGATCCAACTAATCCCAAACGACTTAAAACCCCGCGTACAACATACTCTTAGCTGGGTTATTGCAAATGAACACTTTATCGCACGCTGCCGATTGGCACTGATCGATGTGGTAGGACCCATCGGTGACTGGTTAATCAACCGTTATCAATCTCAAGGCGCTTCGGATTCTCCCTACAAGTGGGTGGAGGAACTAGCTCAACATATCCCTTCACCAAAAGATGTAGAAACCTTCCGTTATCAAGTTCTGTATTACAAGGATGAGTTCAATGGTGGCACCATACTGGACAACTAACCTTGCTGTATCCCTTACCTTCACTGGTAGTGTTCCAAATCTGTTGTTGTGGGATTCATAGGGATGTTACATGTAACATCCCTATGGAAGATAAACCATATGCCCAGAACACTACCGTCTTCTGCTTCCTAAAGATCAGATAGAAGTTGAATACAGCGATCGTAGAATTCGGCTCCGGTGTCCGTCAGACTCAGATGCCATGTGGTGCGATTCAGCAATTGCACTCCCAGGCGAGCCTCCAAGTCTCGCACACGACGGCTCACCGCAGACTTACCAGTCCTAATTGCTCGACAGCATTGGCAATGCTGTGCCTCTGAACCACAACAACAAACGTACGAATATCTTCGAGGCGATCAGACATTGCTCACCAGAGAAGAGCTAATTGTGTTCTACAACTGCACAACACCACTAGGCTAAATACCAGCAGCCTTCCTGTACTTTGCTCTTCAAAGAAGATATTAACAAGGCTGGAATAACGACTGACAGTCAAGCGGTTCTCTAAAGTGCTGATTTTATTTCATCACTCAACCGCTGCTGCCTTCGCGCTAACAGTCCGTGCTTGGGTGCGAAAATCATAGCAGCGACAAAGAGTAATGTTTGCAGAACAACGATACAGCCTCCGGTTGCGCCGTCAATATGATAGCTAATATAAGTGCCCATAACGCTGGAAAACACGCCGCTCACCATTGCAATTAGCATCATATGGTCAAAGCGATCGCTCAACAAGTATGCTGTTGCTCCGGGAGTGTCCAGCATCGCCACAACCAAAATAATGCCTACGGTCTGAAGTCCTGCCACAGCGGTCAGGGATAGCAAAGACAGCAGAATGTAATAAAGAAACGTGATGTTTAACCCGATCGAACGAGCATGAGTCGAATCAAAACAGAATAAGATTAAATCTTTTCGTAAAATCGCTAATGCTACTAAAGTAATGATGCTAATTACAACAGTTTGAACAATATCTGCATCCGAAATTCCTAAAACATTACCAAACAGAATGTGTGTCAAATCAATCTCGCTTCTCACCTTAGAAACCAATACTAAGCCCAACGCAAAAAATCCGGTAAACACCAAACCAATTACCGTATCTTCTTTAACGCGAGTTTTTGCCTTAATGAAGCCGATCGCGATTACAGAACCTACGCCAAACACAAAAGCACCAACCGCAAAGGGAAGATTCAGCACGTAGGCAATCACCACACCTGGCATCACCGCATGGGAAACAGCATCTCCCATCAACGCCCATCCCTTCAACGTCATGTAGCAAGAGAGCGCAGAGCAAACGACTCCTACTAAGGCACTGACTAGAATTGCCTTTACCATGAACTCATGCTGCAAAGGAGCCGTAAACCACTGAATCAAGTCCATTACTGTTCCTCCTGATTGCTTTGAGTTAACTCAGATCTTGCAGCATTCTCGATTAGTCGGCTCTGAGCGAGGTTTGAGGACAATATCGAATCCATGTCGAGTAGCAATTTCGGTGTAGCTCTGGATGAGGTTGAGTAGCTGAAACCAGATAACTGAAGGGAACAAGATTTCCAAGGCTAAATCACTAGCCGCTTTCCAGTCCAGGATTGGTGGCAACGACCATTGATCGATCCAATGGGCTAGGAGATAGGCAATCCATGAAAGGATCAGCCAACGGTAGACACCGATTTTGGTTGATTGCCCAAAGCGATGGAGACCGAAGCGATGTTTGATGGTTTTGAAGAAGCCCTCAATTGCCCAGCGTCTGCGTCCGAGACGAATCAGATACACCCCAGAATAGGGATGAGTCGATACCACAAAACGCAACTCTCGCTTGCCTTCGGCTCGTTTGAGCCAGAACCAGGAAACCGTGAGGGGATAGGAGATGCCTGCTAGATAGACTTGCTGTCCCCGCTTACCTGTGCGGCAAAGCTGTTTGAGGCTACGACCATCCGCCAGTTTGCGGTTGCAGCGCATTCCCACCACCGCTCGCCAGGAACGCTGTTTGACAGCAGCGAGAAAATCGACCGTACCAAACTCGGTATCTGCCAGGACAATGACCGTCCTACCTTGGCTCAAGGCAGTTGGAACCTGTGCCAACAACTTGCACGCTAGTTGAGCGGGACTGACATACCCCTTGCCGCGCCAGACCCGAAAACTCCAAGGCATCCGCCACTGACCAATTTCCAGATATAAGATGACCAGATGCAGTCCCCGCTTGCCATTGAGCACCCGCACCCAAGGGTCAGGTTGCTTTGGGTCTTCAGTCGGGGTACTCAACTGTAAAAACTTGCCGCACTTCTCTAAAGTGGTGAGGTCAATCAATACTCGCAAGGGCAGGTCTTGACGCAGGCGATGCCAAGCAACTTGCTGCAACATCGCTTGGCGGGTTGTGCGAATCACAGCCCGGGTTGACCACAAATAGTGATTGAGAAAGCGACTCAACGAACTGGTTGACTTGAGTTGAGTCTGCTGCGGTAAGGGATGCCCTTGTGCTTCTAAGAACAGCCCCAATAGGGCTTTGAGGCTGGCTTGTTGGTACTCACTAGGCATCAGACAAAGTAGGCTATACACTAGCCCTTGGGCGTGTTGGACAATGGTTTCCATAACCGTTCGTCATATGTTTCTTACGCCCTTTCTTTCAGATTTTTTCCTCTTTGGCAACCCCTTACTGACACTGCTGCAAGATCTCAGTTAACCGACTTTTCGCAAATGACAAATCACCGATCGAACCACCAAACGTGCGAGAAAGGTTCTCTTCGGTAAACACCTCTGACGTTTCACCGTAGGCGAGAATCGTGCGGTTAATTAATACGACCTGATCGCAAAATGTGGTGACAGAAGCTAGATCATGGGTAGAGATTAAGACGGTATACCCTGCCTGCCGCAGTTCCATTAGCAGGTTGATCATCATTTTTTCCGTTTTGATGTCCACACCCGCGAACGGCTCATCTAGCAGTAGCACCGTTCCCTGCTGTGCCAGTGCTCGTGCAAAAAAAGTACGTTTCTTTTGTCCGCCCGATAGCTCTCCAATTTGGCGATCGCGCATTTGCCACATTTCGACTCGTTCCAAACTATCACGCACGGCGCACTTATCAGACGATCGAGGAATTCGCAACAGATTCATATAGCCATAGCGTCCCATCATCACCACATCGTGAACGCTCACAGGAAAGTTTCAGTCCACTTCTTCCGACTGGGGCACATACGCGACTAGATTACTTTTTTGAACGCGACGAATCGACAACCCGTTAATCAAAATGCGTCCACTAGCGGGTTTGACAAAGCCCCTGATCGCTTTGAACAAGGTCGATTTTCCGGCACCATTCATTCCCACCAAACCGCAGATGGTTCCCGCTTGCAATTGCAGCGAGGCGCTGTGCAATGCCACTTTGCCATGATAGGCAACGGTCACATTTTCAATGTCAATGCTGATTGCATCCATAGGGTTCCTCTAGCTGCCTAAGCCCTTGATTAAGGTGTCGATGTTATATTCCAATAGCTTGAGATAAGTCGGTGTAGGTCCATCGGCAGGAGAGAGGGAATCCACATAAAGCACGCCGCCATACTTTGCGCCGGTTTCCTTTGCCACCTGAAGCTGTGCTTCATTGCTGACCGTGCTCTCACAAAATACAGTCGGAATCTAGTTTGCTTTCACCGTGTTAATTACGCGCTCCACCTGTTTCGATGTGGCTTGCTGTTCAGCATTGACGGGTCAGTATAAACTTCTTTCAAGCCATAGTCACGAGCCAGATAGGAAAACGCACCTTCACAACTCACTATGTAGCGATTCTCAGGAGGAACGGCAGAAATGGCTTGTTTCAGCTTGGCATCGATCGCCTGAATCTGCTGACTATAGCTTTAGCATTTGCGTCATAGGTGGCAGCGTTAGCCGGATCTTGCTCCACTAATGCCTTGCGAATGTTCTCGACGTAGATCAACGCATTTTTAGGCGACATCCAAGCATGGGGATTGGGCTTGCCTTGATAGGCATCTTCGGCAATGTTGACGGGTTCAATTCCCTCAGTCAAGGTCAGGTGAGTCACCTTCGGCAAACTGTTGTAGAGCCGAATTGCCCAGCGTTCCAGGTTCAAGCCGTTATCCAAAATCAGATTGGCACCTTGCCCCCGTTCCAGATCGCTAGGTGTAGGTTCATAGCCGTGAATTTCAGCTCCCGGTTTGGTGATAGATCGACGATCGCCTTATCTCCTGCCACATTCTGCGCCATATCTGCCAGCACAGTGAACGTCGTTAGAATGACTTTCTTGTCTTTCCGAGCCGGATCAGTGGCGGCAGGGGGGTTAGAGCCTTCACGCTGCTGTGGTTGAGTAGAGGTTATCTGAGGATTACATCCACCAAGCCAAACCCCCATGAGTAACCCAAACAATACAATCCGACCACGTTTCAAGGTGATCTCGACTGGAATCGCAATACTGCGATGCACATTTGGCAAGCTTGGAAGACGATTGGGGCACGCCATAGACTAAACTCTTTTCATTTTCTTTTCATAATTAACTTTATCATTGCAATGAGACGCTTTCTCCTCACTTTACTTTCGTCGTCGTTAGTAGGTTCAGCTTCTTGCCTTTTAGGTGTGTTGTCACCCACTCATGCGGCTGAACTAAAAGCATTGCCACTAGACAGAAAGGTGTGTATCGAGTCGAGCCATAGCCAAACAAACTATGTCTGTACGCGAGTCAAGGATATTACGAAGGTGAAGGCAAGTCCGGCGATCTACTTGGCGACAAATCCTCAAGACTCACCCTATGCCTTAGAGTTTTCAGATGAGGAGAGTGATGCCGCCATCGCATTGTTTGGTTGCGACTGTCCGCTTTGCGTAAACTCACTCCGTAAACTGCGGATGATGGCATTGGGTCAAATGTAAGTTCATTGTGTCCAGGCGACTGATATTAATTGCAGCCAGTGGTGGAATTAGTTCACTTGGTAGGAGCAATTTTTTGATGGCGCACTGCATCAGGTGATGGTGTATGTGGAGCCATTAGCAGGCACTGTGAGATCGTTCCGTCCGTTTCAAGTGGCTCATCAAATCGATGTTGAGGGAATCGAGCCACCCCTGCTCACACGCTTGATTAGTTTGATGTATTTTACAGCCTTGTTTATAGCAGGATTGCTCGTTGGGTTGTGGCAGCAGCAGCAGTCTGGGAAGCGACTCCGGGATTTATCTTCAACCTGAAGTCTAGCAAAAACTTTCACCTTACTTTCATTCTCCTCTGCCAAACTGGATGCTGAGTGTAGTTTTCATGAGTCTCCAAAGCGCAGCCATTTAAAACCCTATGCGACAATCCCCAACAACTGCCAAAGTAGTCCGACAAACAACTGGAACCCTATTAACATTAATACTTTTGACCGTGCCATTCAGAGCCTTTGCAGGTGCGGGGCATGATCACGGCAGCAGCCAGTTTCAGCAAGAGAATGCTGGTAGCGTTAAAAATATCGAAGTTGACGCAGCGACTGCCAAGCGATTGGGACTCAAGATTGCACCTGTGACACGGCAACGGTTGCCCTTTGGCATCAAAACCAGCGGGCAAATTGAGGCCTTGCCAAACAAGCAAGTGGATATCACCACTCCAGTTGGTGGAACGATCGCAAGGTTGCTGGTGAATCCGGGTGATGCTGTCGTAGCAGGGCAAGCGGTTGCGATTATGTCTAGTCCAGAATTGGCGACGTTGCGAACTGAAGCATTTGACGGCGGGCAGATGCGATCGCCGCAGTGGAACAGGCGGCAGCAGACCTTAAACTGGCTCAACGAAATTTAGAACAACAGCGCAAAATTGTCACGGCGAATATTCGGCAAGCCAAGACAGAGACGAGTTTTGCCCAAGAGCGTTACGACAAAGATCAAGCCTTGTTGGAACGAGGAGCCATTCCCCGCAGAACGATGCTGGAGTCAGAAACCAAGCTGCAAGAAGCAAAGACAACATTGGCGAAAGCGGAAAGTGCTCTGGAAATTTCTGAAGCCCAAGCCCAATTGCAGCGGGCGCAATCCGCCGCTGGGGTGGCGCAGAAACGCATGAACTTGAGTGGTGAAACCTACCAAACTCGACTGCAACAATTGGGAGCCGATGCGAACCCGGATGGGACAATTACCATCAAAGCGCCAATTTCAGGCACCGTCGCGAACCGCGAAACCACAGCGGGTGAGTCTGGACAGGATGCCGGTAAGCGGATTATGACGATCGTCAATGGGAATGACGTTCAGGTGTCTGCCAATATCTTTGAGAAGGACATTGAGCGGGTGCAGAGTGGTCAGCGGGTGCAAGTCCGAGCCAATGGGTTGCCTGACAAAACTTTTGAAGGACGGGTGAATGTGATTGGTGCTGTGGTCACTGGTGATACCCGTGTTGTCCCGGTTAAAGCCACCCTGGAAAACCCAGGTGGGTTGCTGAAGCCAGGGATGTTTGCCGAACTAGAGGTTTTAACGGATCGGACTTCAACAGCGGTACTGGCAATTCCGAAATCAGCCCTGATCGAAACGAACGATCGCCAGCAGGTGGTATTTGTCCAAAATGGCAACGCCTTTCAGCTCACCGAAGTGGAACTTGGGCGCGAATCTGGGGAGTTTGTGGAAGTCAAAAAAGGGTTGTTTGATGGGGATCTAATCGTGACCCAACGGGCAAATCAACTGTATGCCCAGTCCCTCCGGGGTGGTAATGCAGCCGCTGATGATCATAGTGAAGGTGAAACCGCGACCTCTGGAGCCTCGTTACCCTGGTGGTTAATGATTCCAGTGGGTGGAATTGTTGTAGGTGGAGCATTTTGGGCAGGTTCTTTGTGGTCGAACAGGCGCAGTCGGTTAGCACTCGCCAATGGTTCGTTGTATCCCCAGGCAGGCTATGAAACCGAAATCTATTTAGACCATGGGAAGCCTCCGGTTGAGCCGCAACCAGAAGAATTCCTCAGAAATCCTCGCCAGCCTGACTAGGAGCCGTTTAAACCATGTTGAATACCATCGTTAAATGGTCGATCGCCCAGCGGTGGTTGGTCGTGATTGCTTGCATTATTATTTCGTTGTGGGGCATTCGGGTAGTGACTCAAATGCCGCTGGATGTGTTTCCTAGCTTTGCCCCACCTCAAGTCGATATTCAAACGGAGGCACCGGGTTTAGCACCGGAAGAGGTGGAATCTCTGGTGACTCGCCCGATTGAAAGTGCGGTCAACGGTCTACCCATTTTGGAAACCGTGCGATCGTCGTCGGCGTTAGGGCTTTCAGTCGTCAGAATTGTGTTTAAGCAAAACACGGAAATTTATCGTGCCCGTCAATTGGTTGCAGAGCGGTTGCAAGAAGTGGGCAATCAAATGCCTCAAGGGGTGCATCCACCCCAAATTTCGCCCATTACCGCGCCGCTTGGCACCATTTTGCATTATGCCTTTACTGCTGACACCACATCCTTAATGGACGTGCGCCGCATCGCGGATTGGCAGGTGAAAAATCGCCTGTTAGCCGTACCCGGAGTCAGTCAAATTTTGATTTATGGTGGTGATGTGCGCCAGTATCAAGTTTTAGCAAACTCCAACCAGCTCAAAGCCTTTAATGTTTCGCTGCAAGAGGTGGCAGAGGCAACGGCAAAAGCCAATGTGAATGCACCGGGGGGTTTACTGATTACCCCCGATCAACAAACACTCGTGCGAGGAGTTGGGCGTATTGAGTCGTTAGAGCAGCTTCAGCAATCGGTGGTCACGGCACGGAATGGGACTCCAATTTTGCTAACTCAAGTTGCCGATGTGAAGATTGGCGCAGAATTGAAGCAGGGAGACGGGGGCTTGGATGGTAAGCCCGCCTTGATTGTCGTGATCAATAAGCAACCAGCCGCAGATACCCCCACAGTGACGCGGCAAGTTGAAGCGGCAATGGAGGAATTGAAAGCCAGTTTGCCGTCGGATGTTAAAGTCACTCGCACCTTTTCGCAGGAGGAGTTTATTGAAGCGGCGGTCAAAAACGTTGAGGAATCCCTGAGAGATGGGTTCATCATCGTATCGGTAGTGCTGATCCTATTCCTGATGAATTGGCGTACCGCTGTGATCACACTCAGCGCCATGCCCCTCTCACTGTTGATGGGCATGATTGTGCTGTCCTGGACGGGGCAAGGGATTAATACCATGACCCTGGGCGGTTTGGTCGTGGCGATCGGGTCTGTGGTGGATGATGCGATCGTCGATATGGAAAATGTCTACCGTCGCTTGCGGGAAAACCAGGTCGCTGAGAACCCCAAAAATCCGTTACAGGTTGTGTTTGATGGGTCTGTCGAAGTGCGGGTCAGTGTCTTGTTTTCGACGGTGATCATCGTCGTGGTGTTTGCGCCGATCTTTGCCCTCTCCGGCATTGAAGGACGGATTTTCACACCAATGGGACTCGCCTATTTGCTCTCGATCGTGGCTTCTACCGTGGTGGCATTGACCCTCACCCCCGCTCTGTGTGCGCTCTTGCTCACCAATGGTCGGCTACCTTCCGATGAAACCTGGGTTTCCCACAAATCCCAGCAGCTTTATCGCCCTGCGCTGCAATTTGCGATTCGGCGACCGAAGGTGGTGATCCTGGTAGCAGTCGCCAGTTTCATTGCCTCGATGCTGATTCTGTCCTCCTTTGGGCGCGTGTTTTTACCAGAGTTCCAGGAGCGATCGCTGATTAACTCCATGCTGCTCTACCCTGGCGTATCACTGGAGTCTACGAACAGCAATGGATTTGCGATGCAGGATGCACTGAAGGATGACAAGCGCTTTGAGCATGTGCAGTTTCGCTCTGGACGGGCACCGGGAGATCCGGATGCAGCGGGGGTAAACCTGGCGCATTTGGATGTGACATTGAGTGAGGAAGGATTGAAAAATCGAGAAGGCAGCCTGGATAAACTGCGGGAAGAATTCAACAAACTCCCTGGCGTTGCTCCCAATGTGGGCGGGTTTATTTCCCACCAGATTGATGAAGTGCTATCGGGGGTGAGAAGCGCGATCGCGATTAAGGTGTTTGGACCAGAGTTGCCCGAACTAAGAACGATCGCCCAACAAGTGCAGGCGGCAATTCAAAATATTCCCGGTATTGCCGATTTGCAAGTGGAACCCCAGGTTCCTGTCCGCCAACTTCAGATCCAGTTCGACCGCACCGCAGCGGCTCGCTATGGGTTGCGCGTCGGAGACTTAGCCGAAACCATTGAAACGGCTCTTAACGGGCGGGTGGTTTCCCAGGTCTTGGAACAACAACAGGTCTTTGACCTGGTGGTTTGGCTCACACCCAACGATCGCCGCAACCTGGAAACGATTCGGAATTTGCTGGTCGATACTCCCGATGGCAAAAAGATTCCCCTGGCACAGGTTGCCCAAATTGACTATGGCACGGGTCCCAATACGATTAATCGGGAAAATGTCTCACGGCTAATTGTGGTTTCTGCCAATGCCAAGGAACGAGATTTAGGCTCTGTGATTGCCGATATTCGTGCCCGAATTCAGCAGCAAGTGCAGCCGCCTCAAGGGTACTACATTCAATTTGGCGGGCAGTTTGAGGCAGAAGAGCAAGCCAGTCAAACCTTACTGATTGCAGGCGCGATCGCCCTTCTAGTCATCACTATCCTCATGTATTTCGCGGTGAAATCCATCCCCTCCACACTGATGATTCTGATTAATTTGCCGCTGGCTCTGGTGGGCGGCATTATTTCAGTCGCCTTGACCGGGGGCATTCTTTCGGTTGCCTCCCTGGTGGGATTTATTACCCTGTTTGGCGTGGCAACCCGCAATGGATTGCTGCTCGTTGAGAACTACAATATTCGTCTGGCGGAAGGGCAATCCCTCAAACAAGCACTGACTGAAGGTTCCACAGAACGACTGGCAGCAATTTTGATGACCGCGTTTACCTCAGCCTTGGGTATGTTGCCCCTGGCAATTGGGAGTGGAGCCGGAAAGGAGATTTTGCAGCCTTTAGCCGTAGTTGTGTTGGGTGGACTGTTGACCTCTACCGGATTGACGCTGCTGGTGCTTCCCGCCTTATACGCCCAGTTTGGGCGATTCATGGTGCCCAAGTCAGCGATTTCCAATACTCAGACTGATTTAGTGACTTCACACAGTATTCCTGAGTTCTAAATACAACAATTTTGTTCATGCAAAAAGGAGTGAAACTAATGCAATCAATTAAATTTTTAGGCGTGGCGATCGCAGGTTTAGGATTACTATTCTTAGGCGCTTGCGGTGGCAACAACTCCGCGACACCTTCAGCCAATACTGCCGATAAACCAGCCGAGACTGCCGCAAATAGTGCCGCCGCAGCACCCACTACAGAAACGCATAAAGAAGGCGATGGACATGACCACAAGGACGAGGATGGGCACGACCACAAAGAGGGCGGCGGGAATCCTCATACAGCGGGCGGACAAGTGATTGAAACGGGCGACTATCACATGGAATTTGCCGGACACAAAGCGGGTAGCGGTGTGGATCTAGATTTCCTGCTGCAAAAAGGTGACTCCCACGAAACCATTCCCTCGGCAAAAGTCACTGCCCAAGTGCAACTTCCCAATGGTTCTGAACAGTCCTTAGACATGAAGTTCAATGCAGCTGAAGGAGTCTACACTGCAACCATCCCCAATCCGGTTCCGGGTGAATACAAGGTGGCAATCCTATCAGACATTGACGGGAAGAAGGTTAATGGTCGGTTTAGCTTCAAGCAATAACTCTATCTCACTGAATTCATGGGACATAGCCACAGCCACACACAGTCTAACTATAATCGTGCGTTTATGATCAGCATCACGCTCAATAGTGCGTTTGTGGTCATTGAAGTGGTTTACGGTATCCTGGCAAATTCTTTGGCATTGCTGGCAGATGCAGGGCATAACCTGAGTGATGTACTGGGGCTGATCCTTGCCTGGATTGCCAGTTTACTTGCCCGTCGTCCCCCTACGGCTCGACGCACTTTTGGATTGAGGCGATCGTCCATTCTGGCAGCATTGTTGAATGCCAGCTTTCTACTGGTCATTTCCGGCGGCATTGCTTGGGAAGCCATTTTGCGCTTTCGAGAACCTGCTCCAGTTGCTGGAATGACTGTCATTGTGGTAGCCGCGATCGGGATTGCAATTAATACTGGTAGTGCCTTGATGTTTCTGTCGGGACGCGATCGCGACTTGAATATCAAAGGTGCATTTCTACATTTAGTTGCCGATGCAGTTGTGTCAGTGGGAGTAGTGCTGGTAGGGATTGCGATCGTCCTGACGGGGCAACTTTGGTTTGATCCTGCGGTGAGCCTAATTGTCAGCGTGGTGATTATTGTAGGCACCTGGCAACTGTTTATGGAAGCGCTCAATCTAGTGACGGATGCAGTTCCGGCTGGAATTGAACCATTAGCCGTTCGCACTTACCTGGCTGAGTTACCCGAAGTAGCGGAAGTTCATGATCTACATATTTGGGCGATGAGCACCACTGAAACGGCACTCATGGCTCATCTAGTCATTCCCAACGAACATCCTGGTGATGCCTTTCTAATGGAAGTGGCTGAAGGATTGCACAGTCGATTTAGCATCGAGCATACGACTCTACAAATTGAGTCCGGCGACCCAAATTATCCCTGCCCTCAAGCACCCGATGATTTGGTGTAACTTTCGTCCCTTGCCCAAAATTTCACGTTGTTTTCATCCCACTCCCCTAGAGTAAAGGTTGATGCCTGTGTGTTTTCAGAACGACCCTGAAACACCTTGAGTGAAAACCTACAGGTTTTGTGAGGAGAGCAAGGATTCATGATGCAACGTGTTCGCTGTTTAATGGTGTTTAGTCTTAGTGCCACAATCAATCTCAGTGCAACTCAGATTTTGGTTGCTCAAGAGATCTCAAAAGGTGCTCAGTTTTCTACAGAATTAATTTCTAATCAAACAATTCAGGAAACAGCCCAAACCTCAGAATCGTCGCTCAACCCTGACCCCAACCCGTTGCAACTGCCAACTAAACCAGATGAGATCAAGCTTCAAGGGACTCAAGCCATCACATTACAAGAGGCGATCGCCCTCGCAGAACGGAATAACCGCGATCTTCAGGTGGCAGAACTGACGCTCAGGCGCAGTCAGGCAGCATTACGACAAGCACGAGCCGCGCTATACCCAACGTTGGCAGGCGACACTGAGATCGGATATGAGCGAACCGCACAGGGGCGTTTAGATGATCTGAAGTACCTGAAGGAAGATGCGTCTCCATCAGGACTTTTAGGCGGCAGGGTGGAAGTGAGTTACGACATTTTCACATCGGGCAAACGTCCCGCCCAAATTCGAGCCGCAGAAGCTCAAGTTCGCTATGAAAAGTTGGAAGTCGCACGGCTGCGGTCACAGATCCGGCTGGATACCACCAATGCTTACTACGATGTGCAACAGGGAGATGAGCAGGTGCGGATTGCCCAAGCCACCGTGAAAAATGCCCAGAAAAATTTAGCCGATGCTCAAGCGTTGGAAGAAGGAGGCATTGGCACCAAGTTTGACGTGAGTCGTGCCAGAGTTCAACTAGCAAACGCCCAACAAAACTTGACCGATGCTGATGTGCAGCAAACCGTTGCTCGTCGTCAATTAGCACAGTTACTCAGTTTAGCTGAGAGAGCAGATGTGAGCGCCGCAGACCCAGTGCAGAAGGCTGGTGAATGGACATTATCGTTGGAAGATAGCATTCTGTTGGCATACAAAAACCGAGTTGAATTTCAGCAACAATTAGAGCAACGCACAATCGCCCAACAACAACGTAAAGCCGCGATCGCAGGTGTTCTGCCCCAGGTTAGTTTATTTGGCAACTATCAGTTTTTGAATGAGTTCAGTGAATCCTTTGGGACTCTCGGCGGGTATGCCGCAGGAGCGCGACTACGTTGGACATTCTTTGATGGTGGTGCAACCTTTGCGGCAGCAGACCAACAACGAGCACATCAAGCGATCGCGGAAACCCGGTTTGCTCAGACTCGTAATCAAGTTCGGTTTCAGGTAGAGCAGGCGTATAAAACCCTGCAATCTTATGTTCGTAGCATTGAGACGGCAACGGCTGCCTTACGAGAAGCCCAAGACGTGGCAGACGTGGCAGAATTTCGATTCACACAGGGCGTAAGTACTCAGTTAGATGTCATCACTGCTCGCAATGACTTGATCCGTGCGGAAAGCAACCGACTCGAATCCATTCTCCGGTATAACCGTGCCCTCGCAGCGTTACAACGAGCCGTAAGCGGTTTACCAACCAATCCTCCGACTCAATCTTCTAACCCTTAAATTCCAAAAGCATTGCAATGTTTCACCGAAATTATCCAACTCGAAGCCATTTGCGTTGTTTCATTCAAATCCAACTGTTGTATCAAAGTATTTTTTGGCTCAGTGGTTTGATTCTCCTGAATGGAGGCAGCGCGATCGCTCAATCGACGACTGATGACGTCAATATTCCAGTGCCTTCATCCCCTCAACCCACTATAGAATCAACCCCCATCACTCCTTCAGTTCCGGTTGAAACCCCACTGCCATCCTCTGAACCCATTCAGCCAACCACCCCAAGTGATATTCCGATCCAGTTTAATAATACAAGCAAGACTAGCGATTCTTATATTGACTCAACGCCGTACAACATTGGCGCAACAACTCGTTCTGATCCCTCTACCCCAACTGTGCCGCGCGATCACGGACTAAGTGTTGCATCTCCTGATCAACTCTCACGACGGGCGATCAATGCTCCCACCATCTCCTATCCTGCTGTTGCCTATTCGGGCGGAACTACAGCATCTGGACAACGCTACCTTCGTAGTTTCCGATTACCAATTAACCGCAACATCGGCAACATCCGTTTGGTTTTTCCACTCTCACTTCAGGCACCCATTACATCGCTGTTTGTTTGGCGAGTTCATCCCATCAGCTGTGTTTTGCGGTTTCATTCTGGCACTGACATTGGCGCACCCCTGGGAACTCCCGTTTTAGCTGCTTATGCCGGAAGAGTTGTGATCGCCGATTTTCTCAGTGGATATGGGTTATCTGTCGCCTTACAGCATCAGAAAAATACCCAGGAAACCCTCTATGCCCACCTGTCAGAAGTTTTTGTCCAACCTGGACAATGGGTGAAGCAGGGAGATGTGATTGGTCGAGTTGGGAGTACAGGCACGGCAACTGGACCGAATCTCCATTTTGAACTGCGACAATTAACGGCTGAGGGTTGGGTTGCAACGGATGCCAATGCGTCGCTGGAATACGCTTTAGTTGAATTCACTAAAGCATTGCAATCTACCCCAGTTGCAAACAAAACCATTTCCACCCAAACCAAACCTCGTTCCGATCAACAACCCAGACCTGTGAACTGGTCGGCGATGGATGCTGGAACTCGACTGGAATATCTCCTGTCTCAACTGATGAATACCTTACAGGTGGATCAACCTGTGTCTCCAACGCAAAGTTAATTTCATACTTCCGCCTCCAGGTCGAAGGAGCCAGCAATGTCATTATTTTTCTTGATTCCAATGAGTTTCAGTCTTGCAATCGCTGTCATTTCTCAACAATCGAGTGATGACTTAGCAGAAATTACAGGACTGGCTGCGATCGTCGCTCTGTTTCTGAGTTTAGTTCTAGCACCCTGGCAACTTCAACTGTTCATCTTACTATTCATGAGTAGAAGGGCACTTTCCAATTCCTGATCGTCCTTTGCCAATAAATCAAACCATAATTCCTTCAAAGACTTTGACCATCCACAAATAAAACTCAAAAAATATTTTGTAACCTTGCCATTCAAAACTTTCACTTTACTTTCATTCTGCCTTGCCAAACTAGAGATGGATTTATCCCCGTAAGGGGGATTTTTAGTTTAGGAGAGTCAGATGAAATACCTCGCTTTTGCCAGTTCTGCTTTGGTACTCGTTGCATTAGTTTCCCCAGCTAATGCGGTAGAAACAAAATGCAAAGGCGATGCACTACGCGAGAAACCGCCAGTCCCCAACTATCCCCATCATGTTCGGAACGTCGTCTGGCGTAGTACACGAGCGATGTGTCTTGAAGAACTTTCACGCATGACAACATCCACAACAACGAGTGATGCACCCTCTACTCAAACACCTTCACAATCAACAACTCCAGCTAAGGAGGCTGCCCCTCAGCAAAACCCATAGTCTCTTGGGAGGCGCACCCGCATGATTCGCTGCTCTCTGACCTATTTGGAGTCAGGGTTTTTCGCAAAATTTTCACCCTGTTTTCATCGCAGCCTGTCAAGCTAAGAGTAGGAGTTTTCCAATCCTGGGTAGGGGGATTTGTATAGGCTGCGATGAAAGTTCTGTTAGTTGAAGATGAAATTGATATGGGAACGGCACTCCAGCGCACGTTGAAGCAGGAGAAATATATTGAGGATAGGGTGCAGTAAGGAGCAGATGATTTTAATAATCTAGACAATCGGCAG
The DNA here is from genome assembly GCA_033764965.1 of Leptolyngbyaceae cyanobacterium bins.302. GTDB lineage: Bacteria > Cyanobacteriota > Cyanobacteriia > Leptolyngbyales > Leptolyngbyaceae > JSC-12. The sequence continues at coordinate 18,720 of JANRIN010000245.1, forward strand.
GCTCAATATACTTTGGCTATCTATGACAGTAAGCTTCCCTGATTA
>JANRIN010000250.1:0-14417 GCA_033764965.1 Leptolyngbyaceae cyanobacterium bins.302
GCAGGATGCCGGACTGCCCACCTTTGGCATTGCCCAATCTCGCCCCAGCCTGGATGATGTGTATCTTGCCGCCACTGGACGCACCCTGCTGGATGCTGACCTTGCCGCCTCTGCCACCCGCGACGAAAAAGCCGAACGCAAAAAGCAGATGAGGTAAAGGCAAAATGCACAACTGGGGACGTATGCCAAGTTACCTCTGGCTTGAGTCGATTCTGTTTGGAACAGTACTAAGGCGCGTTTTAAAACCCTTTGATCCTCCCCAACCCTCCTTAAAAAGGAGGGAGCCGAACCGTTCAAAGTCCCCCTTTTGAAGGGGGATTTAGGGGGATCTCCACTCAGCACTGAGATGGCTAGAAGGTTTTAAAACACACCCTAGGAATAGCAGTAGTAGGATTCATCGCACTACTAACATGGCAAAACTACCCACTCCCAAAAAGCATAATTAAGTATGTTTGTCTTGGAAACGGATTTAAGGGAGTGAAAACTGATGTGCCCGATCCGGAGACTGGTCGGCTTGTTCCCCTTTTCAATCCCCGCCACGTCCAGGTTCAGTAACTCGACCCATGTAGTGCTGCACCTGCTTGCGACGAGTTCGGTTACTCTGGTCAGTGGTAAGGGTGTAAGCGATGACAATTAGCAGCATGATCGCCAAGAAGCGTTAACCACCCAGTTGAGTGTCTTTCAAGTTGTAGCCGCTGGATTTAAAATCGCGAAACAGGGGTTCGACTGTCAAGCGTTTTGAGTAGCATGGTTCTAAATTTGATCGCGCAGGGCATCAAAGGCGGTATCGGTTTTGATGGCTTCCCTGGTGCGATCGCTGTTCAGTTCCATCGCTTGTTTTAAGCTTGCCAATGCGACATCGAGGTTGCCCTGGAGAGCTTCACACCGAGCTTTGCCAAACCAGGCGAGGAAAAAGTCGGGTTTGAGGACGATCGCTTGCTCGTAAGCGGCGATCGCTCCTGCCAAGTCCTGTTGTTTTGCCAGAACAGTGCCGCGTCCAAACCAGGCTTCTGCCAGATCGGGCTTGAGTTCCAGGGCGCGATCGTAGGCTTTCAGGGCTTCATCAATTTTTTGCAACTTCACCAACACAGCTCCGCGACTAAACCAGGCTTTGTGGTTGTCCGGTTCCATGTGCAGGGCTTTGTCGTAAGCGGCGATCGCATCCTCAAACCGATTCTCAAAATAAAAGGCTTTGCCCTGCTCCACGTAATCGTTTGCCGTGAACGTTAGGGGTGCATTGCCGGATTTCAATCGCTCCAGTTGTTCCGTCAAGGTTTGAATTTTTGCCTGCACATCCGGATGGGCAGACTCGCGCATCAGCGACGGGGTGAGTAGCGCCAATTCTTGAATGATTTGATCCTTCTGCTTCTGGGCATCGGAGAACAGGGTTTGCAATTGAGCTAACTGGCTCTGAAACTCTGTTTCGATTTGCTCCAGCTTTTTTTGAAACGCTTCCGCTTGTTGCTTCAATTCCGCCGTGACCTCTGCCTCCAGTTGCTTTTCCACTTCTTCCTGAAGTTGGCGCTTGGTTTCGGCAATGATTTGATTCAACACACTGCGCCGAATGAACCAGATGCTCACCGCTGCCAGCACGGGCAAGCAGGTTAACACGGCTAGCAACACGTTCAACAGCGTCGTGGTGTGGTTAAATGCCCGATCGACCTCTTCCTGGATTTGTGATCGAATCGCGATGCTGCGCTCCAGATCTTTTTCCACCAATTCTTGCAATTGCTTGTCTTCCTGAAGCCGCTGGAACTTTTCGAGAAAGGGACTGGAAAACTGGGACGGAACCGCTTTTTGCACAACATTCGGCGACGAAGTTAACGGTTCTGGTTCAGCCGCGATCGCGCTCGTCGTCCAGATGAAGCTGATGAAGCAACTAACAAGAATGCCGACAATTAATCGATGCCCAAGTTTCATACCAGTCAGGTGAATTGCCGTCTCTACTCTAGCAAGCGGAAGGGAGTGGGAGCGTGAGTGAGTGGATAAGTGAGTGAGTGAATGAGTAAGCGCCGACCTTACCCCCTACCCATCCACCCGCCCACATCCCGCCCCTACTTCAAAAACGTAAACTTGCCATCACTGCCATCAGGGTTCATCTTGATTTGAGCCACGTAGAACTCTTGCTGGACAATTTCGCCTTCGGGGGTGAAAGAAATTTCGCCCAACGGTGTACTGTACTTGCCTTTTAGCAACTGCTCGTTGAGGGCAACACGCAAGTCGGGTAAGGGTTTTTGCGTGACTTTTGCAGTCTTGTCGATCGCCTGCAACGCTTCCACAAACACCTGCACTCCAGCGAATGCTTGGGCACTGAACTGGGGCGGTTCCTTCTTGTACTGATTCACGTAAGCTTCCCGAAATGCCTTATTCACGTCTCCCGCTTGTTCGGGATTGTATGCCTGAGCGATTAGCACGCCATCACACAGTTGCTTGCACACAGGAAACATGTTGGATGTATTTAAGCCATTGCCGCCGATGATCAGTCCTTTGTAGCCCAGTTCTCGCAGTTGCCGGATCAGGTTGCCGCCATCTGCCGCCAAGCCAGAAATAATCACCAGGTCAGGCTTGAGGTTAATGCCTGCGGTGGCTTGAGTTTGGAAGTCGGTGTCGGTGGTTTGGAACTTCTGCACAGTGATCAGTTCCAGTCCTTTATCCTTCACCGTTTGCTGGAAAATCTCGGTTTCCGATTTGCTGAAGGCATCGTTTTGGGCAAAGAACACGGCAACTCGTTTGATGTTGGGATTGAGCTTCAGGGCAGACGCGACGGAGTTGGGCGCAACCACGGAAACGGGAGCCGATACCCGCGCCACAAAGTCTCCAATTTGGGGAATCCCTTTGGCTGTGTTGGACGGACCCAGCACCGGAACCTTGGCACGATCGGCGTTCAGGCTGGCTCCAAAGGCTTGCTGAGATAGGGTTGGACCCACAATTCCCACCACTTTGTTTTGCGAGATCAGGGATTGAAACGCATTAATCGCTCCTGCTTCGTCTCCTCCGGTATCCTGAAAGATCAGCTTGATCGGGGTGCCATTCACGCCGCCTTTGTTGTTGAAGTATTGCTCGGCAATTTTTGCGCCTGCCACTTGCTCCTGCCCCAACAGTGCCACGTTACTGGTTTGAGCTACGCCAATGCCGATCGGAATGGCATTCGTAACGGTGCCACCAGAACTTGAATTGCTTGAATTGGGGGAGGAACTACACGCCGCCAGCGCGATCGCCAGCCCAGACAACACAACACAACGACGATTCATCTTCATGTTTATAAATGGGGCAGAATTTGTTAAAAAATGGCGTAAGGGCATAGCAGTGCTATACCCTTACTTGCAGATATTATTTGACCACATATTGCGATCGCTTTCTTCAGAATCGACACACGGACGCGGGTTGAACCGGACATTTTTTCTGCTTCAGGGGCGTTTTCCGCAAGTCTAGCTCCCGCAAATTCGGCAAACTCTTCAGTACCGTGACATCCTCCACCCGCGTGTTATACAAATCCAGGTTGGTCAGGCGGGTAGACGTTTGCAGCGGACTGACATCGGTAACAGGCGTATTGAACAATGCCAATTTTTGCAGATTTTTGAGGCTGCTGAGGGGTTTAAGATTGGCGATCGGGTTATTGCCCAGATTCAATTCATTCAGATTGCTGAGTTGGCTCAAGGGCGACAGGTCGGCAATTTTGTTTTCAAACAGCGTCAACGTTTCCAGATTGGTCAGCGCTGCCAGGGGTGACACATCCGAAATCTGATTTTCAAACAGGGTCAGGGTCTTGAGATTCGTGAGAGATGCCAACGGTGACAGATCAGAGATGTTGTTGTCATACAAGGACAATGCTTGCAGATTCTTTAGAGTCGCCAGAGAAGACACATCGGAAATTTGATTCTGATGCAGTGCCAGAGCTTGCAAATTGGTAAGCGCTGCCAGGGGGCTGAGATCCGAAATTTTGTTGCTATACAGCAAGAGATTCGTCAGCTTTTGCAGTAGTTGCAAGGGGCGCAAATCTGCAATCTGGTTCGTATCCAACGTCAACGTTTGGAGCTTGGTGAGCGCTGCCAGGGGATTGATATCCGCGATTTGATTGGTGTCGAGGGTGAGTGTAGTCAGGTTAGTCAGGGATGCTAACGGCGTAATATCCCGAATCCGGTTATTGTTGAGCAGCAGCACCTGCAAATTCTGCCAGCCTGCCAGCGGACGTAAATCTGAAATGTTGCTATTCGCCAGCATCAGGCTGGTCATAGTTGCCAACTCCTGGTTTGCCTGCTGACAGTCAGATGTGCCTGCAATTCCTAGCAACAAATCCACCGTCAATTGAGCCTCTTTGTCCAGGGTTTGGCGCTGACGACACCACTCTCCAAACGATCGCGGTTGCACAGCAGCAGGCGTTTGAGCGATCGCGCTTCCCGCCCCCAGCATTCCCGCCATGATTCCGGCTAAGGGCAAAACTCCCAACCAACGCATCCACTGATTCATCTGTTTCTCCAAATTCTCCTGAATTGTCCGGGCGTTTCGCGCAATGCCCCTCCATCCCTATTCTCCATAACCTTTCGATCGCCTTCCGCCAAATTTCCAGATTGCATTAACATCGGGCACTTGCGAAAATAGAGCCTATGACTTCTGAAAAAACCTCTGAACCCCAACTGACCTCTCCTACCCCAGCCGCAAAATCTCCCTGGAAGATTTGGTGGGACAATTTCCAAATTTTATTCGTTGCGCTCATTCTGGCACTATTGATTCGGCTGTTTGTGGCGGAACCCAGGTTTATTCCCTCTGACTCAATGGTGCCGACGCTGGCAGTTGGCGATCGCTTAGTGGTCGAAAAAATTTCCTACCGTCTGCATCCCCCTCACTTTGGCGACATTGTGGTGTTTGACCCGCCCCGCCTCCTGCAAGAGTATGGCTTCAAAAAAGATCAGGCATTCATCAAGCGCATTATTGGGGAACCAGGGCAAATCGTGAAAGTCACCGGGGGCAAGGTTTACATCGACAACCAACCGCTAGACGAACCCTACATTGCGGCTCCACCGGATTATGTGCTGCCCCCGGTTGAAGTACCGCCAGGTCACGTTTTTGTCATGGGAGACAACCGCCCCAACAGCAACGATTCTCATGTGTGGGGATTTTTGCCGCAAGAAAACATCATCGGACGGGCGTGTTTTCGCTTCTACCCCTTCGATCGCCTCGGCATCGTGCCCTGACTCCCGCCTATTTAATGCGATCTCTATCAACGCGATACAATAGAAGGCTGACGCTGTGGGTTCACAATCATCATGGTTACGCTGTCGCCCGATCTCAAACAACGTTTAGCTGAACCGCTGCAAATTGGCACGGTGGCAGTCAACAGTCGGGTGTTGCAGTCGCCCCTGTCTGGCGTGACCGATCTGGTATTTCGGCGATTGGTACGGCGCTATGCTCCCACCTCCATGATGTATACAGAAATGGTGAACGCGACTGGGCTGCACTACGTCAAAGAATTGCCCAAAATCATGGAGGTAGACCCCAACGAACGCCCGATTAGCATTCAGTTGTTTGATTGCCGTCTCGATTTTTTGGCAGAAGCGGCGCAGATGGCAGTGGGGGAAGGCGCAGACACGGTAGACATCAATATGGGCTGTCCCGTGAACAAAATCACCAAAAATGGCGGCGGTTCTTCCTTGCTACGGCAACCGGAACTGGCGGAGGAGATTGTGCGATCGGTCGTCAAAGCCATCGATGTCCCAGTCACGGTGAAAACGCGGATTGGCTGGACTGATAAGGAAATCAACATTCTGGATTTTGCCCAGCGCATGGAAGCTGCCGGAGCCAAGATGATCACCGTTCATGGCCGCACCCGCGCCCAGGGCTACAACGGTTCTGCCAAGTGGGAATGGATTGCCAAAGTCAAACAAATTCTTTCTATTCCCGTGATTGCCAATGGCGATATTTTTTCCGTGGAAGCGGCAGTTCAGTGCCTGGAGCAAACTGGAGCCGACGGGGTGATGTGCTCGCGGGGAACGCTGGGCTACCCGTTTTTGGTGGGCGAGGTGGACTACTTTTTGAAAACGGGTGAAAGGATGCCTGCACCGACTCCAGTTGAACGGTTGCAGTGTGCGCGGGAACATCTGCAAATGCTGTACGACTACAAGGGCGATCGCGGGGTACGCCAAGCCCGCAAACACATGACCTGGTATGCCAAAGGCTTCATGGGGGCAGCAGAACTGCGGGGACAACTCAGCACGATCGACAATGTGCACCAGGGCTTGGAGTTGATCGATCGCAGCATCGATCGTTTGCAGAAATACGCCCTCTCTGGGCAAATGATAGAACTGGACGAAGAACCCATTCCAGCAGGTGCGCTCTAAGGAGAAGGGAATGGGCAAGCCGGAAGCAACAATGGGTGCAATTCGAGTCTCGGTAAAGTTGACAAACGAGATCGATGAAGCGTTGGTGAGTCGAGGTTCTCTGGCTCCGCGTCATTTGAGAACAGTAGAAGCTTTGGGATTAGTGGATACGGGAGCATTAACCCTGGTAATTCCCCCCCACCGGGTGGAACAGTTGAGGCTACGAATTCGCGGACAGCAGATTGCCCGCTATGCCAATGGATATGAAGAAGCGATCGGGGTGACAGAACCCGTCATCGTTGAAGTTGCCGGACGTTCCACGGTGGATGAGGCGTTAGTTGTCGGGGATGAAATTTTGATCGGTCAAGTCATTCTTGAGAAGCTCGATCTGCTCGCTGATTGCAGGAATCAGCAATTAATTCCCAATCCTGCTAATCCAGATTATCCCGTTGCCGTGATTAAAGCTCTGTCGTAAGCAAAGGCATAACCTCGACAACTTCACCCCATCACGAATCATTCCAGTTAAGCTTTCTAACTAAAGCGATAAATTCGATCGAGAGGTAGATTACTTCTTTTGTCAAGTGATAAAGAATCGGCAGAGTAAGCTGTTGATTGTTGATGCTTCCTCGGTTTTGGCTAAATTCCGGACGATCACTGAAGGGGTGACTCTCGCAGCCAACCGAGGCATAGTAGTTGAATCAGGCTTGTTCACTGTGATCCATGATGAATGATGAACCGAAATAATCCGGAGAAAGTTTTTGTTGGTGATAGTGAAATGGCAAGACTGATGCGATCGCACGATTGGACTCAAACGCCTCTGGGTTCGCCAGTGCATTGGTCTCAAAGCTTGCGATCGACCTTGAGTATTTGCCTCAACTCGCGCTTTCCCATTGCCATCTACTGGGGCGCAGACCACGTGTTGCTTTATAACGATGCCTGGCGACCGATCGTGGGAGACAAGCACCCCTGGGCACTGGGTCGTCCTGGGCGCGAAGTGTGGTCAGAAATTTGGGACGACATCGGCGCGGAACTGGCAGGAGTTTTGGCAAGCGGTGAGGGCACCTTTCATAAAGACGACCTGCTATCGATGCGTCGATTTGGCTATACCGAGGAGTGCTTCTTTGAATACACCTTCAACCCCATCCAGGGGGAAAGCGGAGTCGTGGAAGGGGTGTTTAATGTTGTGACGGAAACAACCTACCGCGTGTTAAGTGAGCGTCGTGCTCGGTTGTTGCGGGAAGTTGCGGCAAAAACCGGAGTTGCCAAAACGGCTGAAGCATCATGCGCTTTGGTGCTGGAAGCGCTCCGATCTGATCCGCTCGATATCCCCTTTGCGCTGCTCTACCTGGTTGATCCCGAAGCAACGTATGCCCACCTCTGCGGCAGCACTGAGTTGATTTCCGATCGCTCCATCTGTCCAGTCCGCATCAACCTGATAGAAGAGGATGGCAGCGATGAGTGGTTGATTACTCGTGCGGTTCAAACTGCCCAATCTCAGGTGCTTCTAGATTTACCAACCCGGTTTGGACAGCTTCCGGGTAGTCCCTGGACAGAATCGCCCCAGGAAGCCCTGGTATTGCCGATCGCCATTCCAGGGCACAGTCATGTTACTGGAGTATTAGTCGCTGTCGCCAGTCCACGTCGCCGATTGGATGATCTCTACCATGATTTCCTCAATCAAGTGGCTGGACAGGTTGCAGTCGCGATCGCCAATGCCCGTGCTTACGAGGAAGAGCGTAAACGAGCCGAAGCTTTGGCAGAACTCGATCAAGCGAAAACTACTTTTTTTAGCAACGTCAGCCATGAGTTTCGCACCCCCCTGACCCTGATGCTCAATCCCCTGGAGGATGCTCTGGCAAGTTTGGAGACGTGGGAGCAGGGGAAAGCGGGAGAAGAGGAGCGGGGCAGAGTCCAAGAACATCTGCAAATTGCCTACCGCAACTCCCAACGGTTGCTGAAGCTGGTCAATACTTTGCTAGATTTTTCTCGGATTGAAGCCGGTCGGATTGAAGCGGTGTATCAGCCAACTGACCTGGCAACGTTGACAGCTGATTTAGCGGGGGTGTTTCGTTCTGCGATCGAGCACGCCGGATTGCGTTTGCAGGTAGACTGTCCCCCACTGCCTGAACCTGCTTACGTCGATCGGGAAATGTGGGAGAAGATCGTTTTGAATCTACTCTCGAACGCCTTCAAATTTACGTTGAAAGGGGAAATTCGGGTGAGTTTGCGATGGCTAGAAGCCGGAGCAAGGAAAAACACTGACGCCCATTCCCCCGCTCCCATTCCCTCACCTCCAAGCATTGAACTAGAAATCTGCGACACTGGTACAGGCATTCCAGCAGACGAACTGCCTCACATCTTTGAGCGGTTCCATCGAGTGAAGGGAGCGATCGGACGCAGTTATGAAGGATCGGGGATTGGCTTGTCCCTGGTGCAAGAACTCGTCAAACTGCACAGCGGCACCATCCAGGTCAGCAGCATCGTAGACCAGGGAACCTGCTTTACGGTATCCATTCCAACTGGATCTGCCCACTTACCAAGTGAATTGATCAACCCAACCCGCACCCTCACCGCCACAACAACAGGCGCATTGCCCTATGTGGAAGAAGCGCTGCGCTGGCTACCAGGGGGAGAGACTGGGAGCGGGGGAGCGGGGGAGGGGGGGAGTGTGGATGAACACTCACCGACCCATCCTCTCACTGACCCATCCCCCCATTCTCCCATCCCTTCATCTCTCCATCCCCCCAAGATCCTGCTGGCAGATGATAACGCCGATATGCGGGACTACTTGAAGCGGTTGTTGAGTCAGCAGTATCAGGTGGAAGCGGTTGTGGATGGCATTGCCGCATTGACAGCAATTCGGCAGCAAATGCCTGATCTTGTTTTAACCGATGTGATGATGCCGGGAATGGACGGGTTTGAGGTGCTGCGATCGCTGCGGGCGGATCCCACCACCCAGGACATTCCAATCATCCTGTTGTCGGCACGAGCGGGAGAAGAAGCCCGAATTGAAGGACTGGCAGCGGGAGCTGATGATTACCTCACGAAGCCCTTCTCTGCCCGTGAACTGTTGGCGCGGGTGGAAGTTAACTTGAAGCTGGCACACCTGCGACGAGAGGCAACCCAACGAGAGCAAGCTTTGAGGTTGGCAGCAGAAGTCACCCAGCAAAAACTAGAAGTGTTACTAGCCAGCATCAGTGATGGCTTTTATACCCTCGATCGCAACTGGCGTTTCACTTACGTCAACGATCGCGTTTGTGCAATGGCGGGTAAATTGCGCGAAGAACTGCTAGGTTATCCTAGCTGGGATGTGTTTCCTGAAGCCATTGGCACAGACGCTTACATCGAAATGCAGCGAGCCATGCACGATCGAGTGGCCGTTGAGTTTGAGTATTTGCATACACCGCACAATCGCTGGTTTGAGCATCGAGTTTATCCTTCGCCGGATGGACTGACAGTTTTTGTGGCAGATGTTACCGATCGCAAACGGCAGGAACTGAATGCTCACTTTCTTGCCAACGTTACCCAAGACCTGACTCGCTCAGTCAACGTGGACGATCTGTTTCAAACGATCGGCGATAAAATACGCCACTACTTTGGCTTTTCAATCCTGACATTCGCTGAATTTGATGACACAGCGAATCGTGCCCAAATCATCTACAACAGCCGCAACGCGGAAGTGCCCGACGCGATCGGTGAATATCGGTTAACAGATTTTTTAACCGACACTCAGATCGAGCAACTGACAGCAGGCAGAGTAGTTGCGATCAAGGATGTCAGTATGCTGGAGCTTGCAGGGGGAGACATCGCCTATCAACCGTTCCAGGTTCGTTCGACGGTGGTTGCCCCCTACATCAAAGAGGGACGGTTGCAGCTTATCTTTGCTGGCAATCGCAACACTCCGTCTGATTGGCAGATTGATGAAATCGATCTGGTGCAAGAACTGGCAGCACGGATCTGGATTCGGATTGAACGCGCTCGAATTGAGGCAGATTTGCGGCGGAGTGAAGCAGAGTTTCGAGTCATTTCTAACGCTGCACCGGCTCTGGTGTGGGTGGGGGCACAGGACGGATCAGTCACCTTTTTCAACGATCGCTGGTATGAGTTCACCGGACAAACTGAAGCCGAAGCGGTTGGATTTGGCTGGGCAAACACCCTGCATCCTGATGATGCCGCGCAAATTCTGCCCTATTGGGAACACTGTCGGCAAACCGGCGAACCCTACGAAGGGGAAGTCCGCTACCGTTGCCATGACGGGAAATATTGCTGGCACGCATTTCGAGCGTTGCCACGCCGCAGTGAAGCCGGAGAAATTGAAGCCTGGTACGGCTTGAGTGTTGACATTAGCGATCGCAAGCAAGCCGAAGCCGAGCGAGAACAGCTTTTAGTCCGTGAACAAGCAGCGCGGGAAGCTGCCGAATCTGCCAATCGCATCAAAGATGAATTTTTGGCGATCGTTTCCCATGAACTGCGATCGCCGCTCAACCCCATTCTTGGTTGGTCAAAACTGCTGCGAACTCGCCAGTTAAACGCAGAGAAAACCGATCGTGCCCTGGAAGTCATTGAGCGTAACGCCCAGATGCAAGCCCAATTGATTAACGACTTACTGTATGTCTCCCGCATTCTGCGCGGCAAACTGAGCTTAGATACCAAACCCGTTAATCTAGTGACCACAATTCAGGCGGCAATGGAAACCGTTCACCTCGCAGCAGAAGCCAAAGCGATCGAATTGAGATTTGCAGTGAACAATGAAGTGCATCAGTCCCCATCCTCCCATCCCCCGATTCAGGTCATCGGAGATGCGGGACGGTTACAGCAAATTGTGTGGAATCTTCTAACCAACGCCGTCAAGTTCACACCAGAAGGGGGACGGGTAGAGGTATCCTTGGTCACTGGTCCTCAGTCATTGGTGCAGCCAGGGCAAATAACCAGTGAGCCAGAACCAATAACCAATTGTGCCCAAATCACCATCACCGACACTGGACAAGGTATTCCTGCTGATTTTCTGCCGTACGTGTTTGAGCAATTTCGCCAGGAAAGTTCCGCAACAACGCGGCGTTTTGGTGGGCTGGGATTGGGACTGGCGATCGTCCGCTACCTGGTAGAACTGCATGGGGGCACCGTGCAAGCAGACAGCCCAGGGGAAGGTCAGGGATCTACCTTCACGGTCAAATTACCGTTGTTGAGAAGTGAGAGAACAGAGGCGCAAGGAAGCAAGGAAAAACGCTCTTGCATTTCTGTCCCCCCTGTCTCCTTTGCTGACTTACGCATTCTGATCGTTGATGATGATGACAATACCCGCGAATTTCTTACCTTCTTGCTGGAGTTACATGGAGCGAATGTGAGCGCTACCGCAACGGCAGACGCAGCACTCACCACCCTGACTCAGTTCAAACCAGATGTACTCTTGAGCGATATTGGAATGCCCGATGTGGACGGCTATATGCTGATGCGGCAGGTCAGAGCCTTACCGCCAGAGCAAGGGGGAACGACTCCCGCGATCGCGCTCAGTGCCTATGCTGGCGAAATTAATTACCAGGAAGCAATGGCAGCAGGTTTTCAACAGCACATTGCCAAACCCGTTGAACCAGAGGTGCTAATTCGAGCGATCGTCAAACTGGCACATTTGAAAACGAATACCAGCACTTGAACCCGCGAGCGATCAGTTGAGGTTTCCCTCTGCGTCAGTTCTATTTGAGATAAAAAACAAAGCAGCAATTTCAAAGATCGAATTGCTGCTTCATAGACCGATGTAGAATTTGGTGGCGGGGCATGGATTTGAACCATGGACCTTCGGTTTATGAGCCCGACGAGCTACCAGACTGCTCTACCCCGCGACGGCTTGTTCACTATAACAGCAAAATGACGAAAGGTGCAAACTTTTTTTCGAAATGGGGGATAGGGGTTAGGGATCGGGGGATAGATGAAATTGGCTGTTCCCCAACCCCTAATCCCTAACACCTTCTTACCTACTTGCTGTCAACGAAATCAGCATCAATCCCGTCATCGTTGCCGCCCGGAGTAGAGCCTGCATCGGCTTGAGGGGCATTCGCGGCGTTGGCATTCGCGTAAATAGCTTGCCCAACTTGCATCAGAGCTTGTTGCAGGTCGTTGGTGAGCGTCTTCATCTGATCGTAGTTGTCGCTGGCAACAGCGTCTCGCAGAGACTTGACCAGTTCTTCCACCCGTGCTTTTTCAGCCGCAGGCACTTGACCATTCAAGTCGCCCAATTGCTTCTCTGCCTGATATGCCAAAGCATCAGCGGTGTTCTTGGTATCGACTTGTTCCCGACGCTGGCGATCGCTCTCGGCATTGCGCTCGGCTTCGTTCACCATGCGCTCAACTTCGCTGTTGTCGAGGGTAGAAGCTCCCGCGATCGTGATCGACTGTACTTTGCCTGTCCCCTTGTCTTTCGCAGACACGGACAAAATTCCGTTGGCATCAATATCAAAGGTCACTTCGATTTGAGGCACGCCACGGGGAGCAGCGGGAATTCCATCTAAGCGGAAAGTCCCCAAGCTCTTGTTGTCGTTTGCCATGTCGCGTTCCCCTTGGAGAACGTGAATTTCTACATTGGACTGACCATCAACGGCTGTGGAGAAGACTTCCGACTTCTTGGCGGGAATCGTGGTGTTGCGTGGGATGATCCGAGTCATCACGCCACCCAAAGTTTCCACACCCAAAGAGAGGGGCGTAACATCCAGCAGCAACATATCAGTAACTTCGCCGCTCAACACGCCAGCCTGCACCGCAGCCCCAACCGCGACCACTTCATCCGGGTTGACCGTCAGGTTGGGTTCCTTACCCGTAATCCGACGTACCAAGTCTTGCACCGCAGGAATGCGGGTAGAACCACCCACCAATACCACCTCGTCGATATCAGACGCACTCAACTTGGCATCCTTGATGGCTTGCTCAACCGGAATGCGGCAGCGCTCTAACAGATCCGCACTCATCTTTTCAAAATCGGCACGAGTCAGAGTCAAATCAATGTGTTTGGGACCATCTTGAGTTGCGGTAATAAAGGGCAGGTTGATCGTGCTTTGGGTCGCGCCAGAGAGCTCAATCTTGGCTTTTTCGGCAGATTCGGTCAGGCGTTGCAGGGCTTGCTTATCCTTGCGTAGGTCAATGCCTTCGTTGGCTTTGAATTGCTCGGCAATCCAATCCACGATTTTTTTGTCGAAGTCATCGCCTCCCAGGTGAGTGTCGCCACTGGTAGCTTTTACTTCTACAACGCCATCGCCGACTTCCAGCAAGGACACATCGAACGTCCCACCCCCCAAATCAAATACAAGAATGGTCTCGTTTTCTTTCTTGTCGAGTCCGTAAGCCAGAGCCGCAGCAGTGGGTTCGTTAACGATCCGCAACACTTCTATTCCGGCAATTTTGCCAGCGTCTTTAGTGGCTTGCCGTTGGGAGTCGTTGAAGTAGGCAGGAACGGTAATGACTGCCTGGGTGACTTTTTCACCCAGATACTTGCTGGCATCGTCCACCAATTTCCGCAGCACTTGAGCCGAGATTTCTTCGGGCGCAAACTGCTTATTGGCAGCGGAAGAGTTTAATTTAACGTTGCTACCATCCCGCTCAACTTTGTATGCCACTTGCCTGGCTTCTGCGGTGATTTCGTCGTATTTCCGCCCGATGAAGCGCTTGACTGAGTAAAACGTGTTTTCAGGGTTCATCACTGCCTGACGCTTTGCAATCTGCCCCACTAAGCGATCGCCGTTTTTGGCATAGGCAACCACGGATGGAGTGGTGCGTCCCCCTTCAGCGTTGGCAATGACGATGGGCTGTCCACCTTCCATTACCGCAACAACGGAGTTTGTGGTTCCCAGGTCAATTCCGACTACTTTAGCCATCTCGTCTAACCTCTCGCGTTTAACATCTCGTATGTTCTTACGGTAACGATTGGTCGGGCGATCGCGGGTGTGGCAGAACGTACTTAGAGCAGGGGGATTGCCGTATCTTCCGTGATATAAAAGTAGTATCTTTATCTTGTCGGCAAAAATTTTTCTGTCGATAAGCCACTGTAGATTGATGGAGGTTATCTAATTTATGCTCCGGTATAGCCTGTGTTCTATCGCTTCTGGATTCGGCATGATG
>JANRIN010000274.1:0-8583 GCA_033764965.1 Leptolyngbyaceae cyanobacterium bins.302
AACTGGTCGGACCGCCCGCTGGAAAAATTGTGGCAGATGGTTCCAGTACGGTGTATCCGGTGACGGATGCCGTTGCTAAAGCCTTTCGCAGCACCCCGGATGGACAAAAAGCCGATATAGAAGTGAAATTTGCGGGCACTACGGCTGGATTTCGACGGTTTTGTGCGGGTGAAACGGACATCAGCAATGCTTCTCGCCCTATTCTCAAGGCAGAACTGTCAACCTGCATCAAAAATGGAGTAGCGTTCATTGAACTCCCGGTTGCGTTTGATGCCCTGACGATTGCCATCAATCCCCAAAATACATGGGCAAAGGACATGACTGTTACCGAACTGAAAAAAGTGTGGGAAAGAGCCGCTCAGGGCAAAATTAACAACTGGAATCAGGTTCGGGCATCCTATCCCAACCAACCGCTGAATCTGTTTGGAGCCGGAGCCGATTCGGGCACCTTCGACTACTTCAACGAGGTCATCACAGGTGGCACGGATAATGCTCGTTCTGACTATGTGGGTAGTGAGGACGATCGCATCTTGGTGCAAGGAATTACCAAATTCCCAGGAGCGTTAGGATATATTCCCCATGCCTATTACAAGCAAAGTCAAGGGTCTGTAAAAGCCCTACCGATCGACAACGGCAAGGGTGCAGTTCCGCCCGATGATGCCAACATCAAAAACGCCACCTATCAGCCCCTTTCCCGCCCGTTGTTTCTCTATGTCAACTCGAAAGCGGCTCAAGATAAACCGGAGTTACGGGCATTTGTGGAGTTTTATTTGAAAAATGCACCCAGCCTAGTTGAAACGGTTGGCTACTTGCCGTTGCCAGAAGATGCCTATCGGTTGGCGGATATTCAATTTACTCGCGGCGAAATTGGCACGGCGTTCCAGGGTGTCCCTGAACCCAACATTACGGTGGCTGAACTGCTACGGCGACAAACTGTCTTCCAGGAAGGGCAGCAGGCAAAGAATTAAGCCTTAGTTGCAGTAACTTGTGTGTGGCATTCCAAAGAAAGCTTGATATCTAAGCCTTTCCAACCAGGCATACTGTATCAAGCTTTCTTGAAAAGCCATTTCCTTATCATTCACTATTGAGTGTGGCTCAAGTTTTTGGTTGATTTTTGAGTTTGCTCTATGGGAACTCTTGCAACGTTTGTTTAATCCATCACAGGGTTAGGAGGAAGAACAATGAAGCGTGTCATGTTTGTCTGCAAAAAGAACTCTGCTCGATCGCAAATGGCAGAAGGATTTGCCAAAACTCTGGGAGCCGGAAAAATTGAAGTCACCAGTTCTGGATTGGAAGCAAGCCAAGTACGACCAGAAGCGATCGCCACCATGAAAGATATTGGGATTGATATTACTAACCAATACTCAAAACCATTGAGCAACTTCCACCCAGACGATTTTGATGCGGTGATTTCTCTCTGTGGCTGTGGTGCGAACTTGCCACCAGAATGGGTGGTGCGGGATGTGTTTGAAGATTGGCAGCTAGACGATCCGGCAGAACAGCCAGAGATTTTCCCCAGAGTCCGGGATGAAGTGAAGGATCGGGTCGAGAAGTTAATCGCAACTCTCAGTCCTGAACCTGCCAGCCAACCAAGTGCTTGAGCCGAAATAAATTAAACCTTACCCCTACTTGCGCTACATGAGCAGAGCTATTTCCCAACCCGTTGTTAAACAACTGTCTTTCCTCGATCGCTACCTGACGCTATGGATTTTTCTGGCAATGGCGATTGGCGTTGGACTTGGCTACCTGGTGCCTGGAATTGAGCAATTTGTCAATCAGTTTCAGGTGGGTACAACCAACATTCCGATCGCGATCGGCTTAATCTTGATGATGTATCCCCCTTTAGCAAAGGTGCGGTACGAGGAGTTAGGCGATGTGTTTCGTAACGGCAAAATTTTAGGATTATCCCTGCTATTGAATTGGGTGATTGGTCCAGTATTGATGTTTCTGCTGGCAATTACCTTTTTACGTAGCTACCCCGAATACATGGTCGGACTGATCCTGATTGGATTAGCCCGTTGCATTGCAATGGTAGTCGTGTGGAGTGATTTGGCGCGCGGCAATACTGAGTACACAGCAGGTCTAGTAGCATTTAACAGCATCTTTCAGGTAATTTTTTACAGCCCGTTTGCCTGGTTCTTTCTCAGTGTTCTACCACCGCTATTTGGTTTACAAAGTAGTGTTGTGAACGTGAGTATTGCTGAGATTGCTAAAAGTGTGTTTATCTATCTGGGTATTCCCTTTATTGCTGGTTTTTTGACTCGCTATTTCCTGGTCAAAGCTAAAGGTAGAACCTGGTATCACGAGGAGTTTATTCCTAAAATCAGCCCGATTACCCTGATTGCGCTGCTGTTCACGATCGTCGTCATGTTCAGCTTGCAAGGGGAAAAGATTGTCCAGATTCCGCTGGATGTGGTGCGAATTGCGATTCCACTCGTTATCTATTTTGCGATTATGTTCCTGGTTAGCTTTTATCTGGCGTGGCGGATAAAAGCCGACTATTCCCAATCCGCCAGTGTGGCGTTCACTGCCGCAGGCAACAACTTTGAATTGGCGATCGCAGTGGCTGTTGCGGTGTTTGGGATTAACTCTGGGGCTGCATTTGCGGCTGTTGTAGGACCCTTGGTGGAAGTGCCTGCATTAATTGCGCTGGTTAACCTGGCATTTTGGTTTGAACGCCGCTATTTCAGATCTGCAAATTCGGAAGGGCTGTAATTGAGTCAAGGTAATAAAGCTTCAATGGAACAACCGCTGATTCAACCAATTCAAGAGAACCTCTGGTGGGTAATTTCGGGCAAATTGGCAGGAGTTCGCAAGCCCACGGCTGAGGAACTTGTCGAGTTGAAGAACGCAGGGGTGGGCGCGATCGTTTCCGTGTTCCACGACTCTTCCAACCTGGATCTGTATCAGCAAGCTGGAATTTCCCATCTCTGGTTGCCGATCGAGGTTAATTCTGTACCGAGCCAGAAGCAAATGCAGGAGTTTGAGAGCTTCGTTGAAAGCCAAAACCGTTTGGATCATGCGGTTGCTGTTCATTGCAGCACAGGCAAACATCGGACAGGAACAATATTAGCTGCCTACCTGATCAAGTCGGATTGGTCTTACAAGGATGCAATGAGAACGATTCTGGATGCTAGTTCACAGGTCGAGCTTCCAGCCGCACAAGCCTCATTTTTGCAATCACTCACAGATGCATCATAGGAAGACATAACGATGGAACAGCCAATCTCTGAAAACTTGTGGTGGGTAATGCCAAACAAATTGGCAGGAGTACGAAAACCCACGGCTGAGGAACTTGCTGAGTTGAAAGAGTCTGGAGTGGGCGCGATCGTCTCCGTCATGGATGATCCTTCTAACCTGGATTTGTATGAGCAGGCAGGATTGCCCCATCGCTGGCTACCGACCAAAGGTGGCACTGCACCAACTCAGGAACAAATTCAGGAGTTGCAGGATTTCATTGACCAGCAAAATCAATTAGGTAATGCGGTCGCGGTTCACTGCACCAGCGGCAATCGCCGGACGGGAACCATGTTGGCGGCTTACTTAATTCAGTCAGGTTCATCCTACGACAGCGCCATCCAGGTGATTCAAACTACCAATCCCAATGCTGAACTCCGGGAGACGCAAACTAGCTTTCTGCAAGCGTTAGCAGGAGAGAAAGTGTAACCATGACTCGACTCCTGATCATCGGTGGTAGTGATGCAGGAATTAGTGCCGCATTACGGGCAAGAGAACTGGATTTGACGGTTGAGCCGACGATCGTCCTGGCAGATCGCTTTCCCAATTTCAGCATTTGTGGGTTGCCATTCTTCATTAGTGGAGAAGTGCAAGACTGGCACAATCTGGCGCACCGCACGGCAGAAGAGATCAGTCAGCAAGGGATTCAGGTGCGGATGAATCACTGGGCAGAGGCGATTGACCCAATACAGAAAACCGTCACGGTTAAAGATCCGAATGGGCAACAGCAACGCTTAAACTACGACAAGCTAATTTTGGGAACTGGCGGCACTTCGGCTCTGCCTTCCTTGCCAGGATTGAACTTACCTGGAGTGTATCCATTGCGCTGGATGACGGATAGTTTTGTGGTTCACAAGCATATAACGGAGCGATCGCCGCAACACGCAGTCATCATTGGAGCCGGATACATTGGGCTGGAGATGGCAGATGCCTTGATCCTGCGAGGACTGGAGGTAACGCTGATTCAACGATCGGATTCCATCTTGAAAACGGTTGATCCAAGCCTCAGCCAACTGGTGCAGGACGAGTTGCAACGTCGGGGTGTTGAAGTATTGACTGGCATGAGTGTGAGCCAGATTGAACCGAAGGGCGATCGCTTGCTTGTTTCAGATGCAAACGACTTTCAGCGAGTCACCGATTTAGTGATTGTCGCGGTTGGGGTTAATCCCTCAACCCAACTGGCTCAAACGGCTGGAGTTCAAACAGGTGTTCGTGGCGCAATTCAAGTTAATCGCCGCATGGAAACGAATATTCCAGACATTTATGCAGCAGGTGACTGTGTCGAAACCTATCACCGCACTCTGCAACAAAACACCTATCTACCGCTGGGAACGACGGCGCATAAACAAGGACGTATTGCTGGAGAAAATGCCGTGGGCGGCGATCGCGAATTTGAGGGTTCACTAGGAACGCAAGTCGTTAAGGTGTTTGATGTGGCAGCGGCTCGAACGGGACTGCACGATGAGGATGCCGCTGTTGCTGGATTCAATCCCTTAACGGTAGAAACAGAAGCTTGGGATCATAAGGTCTACTATCCAGGGGCACACAAGCTACGAATTCGAGTGACAGGCGACCGCCAAACTGGAAAGTTATTAGGGGCACAAATTGCAGGGCATTATCAAGCAGAAGTTGCCAAGCGCATCGACATTTATGCAACGGCTCTGTTCCACAGCATGACTGTTGAAGCAATGAGTGACCTTGACCTGAGTTACACGCCTCCTCTCGGTAGCCCTTGGGATGCGGTGCAAATGAGTACTCAAGCCTGGAGCAGAGCCGTTAATTGCTAACGCTTAAGCACAATTCGCACAGGCGATCGCCTCATTGCGAAATTCACGGGTGGGTTTTTCTGTATGTTCCAAAACCGTGTAAATTTCCCAGGGTGCACCATCCGGGTCAACCACCCAAGCTTTATCTTGCAATGCATAGCAGCAATCGACGTTGTCTTCCCGGTGAGGAACCAAGCCTGTTTTCTGAAGGCGATCGCTGGCAACTTTCACCTCAGCAGCAGTCTCCACCTCGACACCCAAATGATTGAGAGTTCCAGCCTTCTCAGCATTTTCAATCAACACCAGTTTCAACGCTGGTTCTGCCACAGCAAAGTTGGCATAACCGGGTTTACATTTAGCGGGTTCGGTGCCAAATAGTTTGCTGTAAAACTCAACCGCTTCATCTACATTGCTAACATTCAATGCCAATTGAACTCGTGACATGGGTAAATCTCCTTGTATCGATGAACATCAATATTGATGCATGTCAATATGTTGCCAAACTATATCGATGAGTGTCAATATATAAAACATGAAGATATCTAAACCCATTTCAGGCTGCTGCACCCCTTTACTCTCTGGGCACCTCGATCATGAGGAAGCCGAACAGTTGGCAGCAGTCTTTCGTGTCTTGGGTGAACCTGCTCGCTTACAGGTCTTAAGCCTGATTGCTGCCCAGCAGACAGGTGAAGCTTGTGTTTGCGAATTGACAGGACCGTTGGGATTGTCGCAGCCCACGGTGAGTCACCATCTCAAAGTCATGTATGAAGCAGGATTGCTACAGAAAGAACGGCGGGGCACCTGGATTTACTATCGCTTGGTGCCAGAGCGATTTGAAGTGTTGCACAAGGTGTTAGCCATTCCAGCCAGCCATTCTGAGGCTATTAATTCACCCAAATCTATTTGAATCTAAATCTATGACCAAATTTGATCATCCGCCCAGAATTTTGTTCTTGTACGGTTCGCTACGAGAACGTTCCTACAGTCGTTTAGCCGCAGAGGAAGCGGCTCGAATTATTCAAGAATTTGGAGCGGAAGTGAGATTTTTTGACCCCCGTGAACTTCCCGTTTATGGGAGTGTGCCTGATACTCATCCCAAAGTGCAGGAGTTGCGAGAATTAAGTTTATGGTCGGAAGGACAGGTATGGTCGAGTCCAGAACTGCATGGACAAATCTCTGGCATCATGAAGAACCAGATTGATTGGATTCCACTTACATTAGGAGCCGTTCGCCCGACTCAAGGGAGAACCTTGGCGATCATGCAAGTGAGTGGTGGTTCTCAGTCGTTTAATGCTGTGAACACGATGCGGCTGTTAGGGCGCTGGATGCGAATGTTTACGATTCCGAATCAATCTTCAGTTGCCAAAGCCTATCAAGAGTTTAACGAAGATGGAACGATGAAGGATTCACCCTACCGCGATCGCATTGTTGACGTGATGGAAGAACTCTACAAGTTCACACTGCTGTTGCGGGATAAGGTGGATTACCTAACAGATCGCTACAGTGAACGCAAGGAGAGAGCCGCAAAGGAAGCCGCTTCAACCGATACTCCTCGTAGTGTTGAGCTAAAAAAGATGTAGCTGCTTGTAGGCAGTGATAACTTTACAGTTGGGCATGATGAGTTGGCAAAACAACATTATCAGTGACTTGAAAGAAATCAGGGAGTTACTGGCGAATACGAAAACGATCGCTGTGCTTGGCATCAAAACAGAAGCGCAATCAAACCAGCCTGCCTTCTACGTTCCAAAGTATCTTAACTCAGTGGGATTTGAAATCATTCCTGTTCCGGTTTATTTCCCAGACGTTACTCACATATTGGGTCATCGAGTTTATCGTAAGCTAGTTGAAATCCCCTTCAATGTGGATCTTGTTAATGTATTCCGTCGTGCCGAGTCGATTCCTGCACACCTGGAAGATATGTTGAAAAAAAGACCAAAGGTCGTGTGGATGCAGTCTGGGATTAAGCATAATGCTGTTGCAGAGACATTGGCTGAAACAGGGATAAAAGTAGTGCAAGATCGATGTCTGATGGTTGAACATCAGCATTTCATTCAATCTAGTAATTCTTGAATTTACCTCAAATCAAAGATGCCCCAAAGCAATGCTTACTCCGTCTCACTTTCTGATGACAACATTTCTAGATAAAGCTTTGCCACGAGTGCCCATTCATCGGCAGGCGTTTCTGCTCGGCTCCATTGCTCCAGATCTGCCTCTATGGATTCTTTCGCTGGGTGGCATTGTTTACTATCACTTCATCTTGGGCTGGAGCATGGCAGCAACCTCGCAACTCATGTTTGCAGATTTGTACTTCCATAACCCCTTCTGGCTTGCTTTGCACAACCTGCTTCATGCTCCTATCTTACTGATGTTAGGCATTGCATTCGTTTGGAAGAAGCGACGCACCATTGGGTCTGTCGATCGCTGGCTATTTTGGTTTCTGCTTGCTTGCCTATTTCACTCCGTTGTAGACATTTTTACCCATGTAGATGATGGTCCATTACTGCTTTTTCCCTTGAACTGGTCAATCCGTTTCCACAGCCCAGTTAGCTATTGGGATCCCAGGTATTACGGTCGAGAATTTAGCCAGTTTGAGATGGCTTTCAATGGCTTGTACGTCATTTACCTGCTGAAAGCACGAATTTGCCGCTTTCTACGCCATCTGAAGCGGTTTCGTTCTGCCAGTCCTTAAGCTGACTGTTTAGAATGGCTTTGGCTCTGAAAAACAAGTCAGAATAAAGAAAAACTGTGAGGAGGGTGGATTATGGTTATTCACAAACAGGTTATCGTGCTAAGTTTCCTCATTCTGACTGCTGGAATTGCTTCTGTCATCCAGCCTCAGTCTGTACCTGCTTCTGCGTCTCAAGTGCAACCTGCGGAGTTGCTAAGTCGGGGACAGCAGAAAGCTCAACGAAAGGACTACCGAGGAGCGATCGCAGATTACACCCTTGCCCTCGAAGCCAACCCCAAGCTAACGGATGCATACATCAGCCGAGGTCTGGCTCATCACGATTTAGGGGACTATAAACGGGCGATCGCGGACTTTGACCAGGCGGCACGACTTGACCCCAAGAATGCAAAAGCAATTTACAACCGAGGAGAAGCGCGATCGGACATCGGCGATTTACCCAACGCATTAACCGATCTGACTGAAGCAATCCGGCTCAAACCCGATTATGCCGCAGCTTATAATAATCGAGGTGTGGTGTATGCCGGAATGGGAAATTTACAAGCTGCCGTGAAAGACCTCGATCAGGCAATTAAAACCAAGCCTGACTATGCCGATGCTTACTATAACCGGGGTAAAGCTCAGACAGCCTTGCAGGATGCGAAGGGAGCGATCGATGATTTCACTCAAGCAGTTCGGCTCAGTCCGAATCTAGCGGAGGCTTACGGGAATCGAGGTCTTCTCTACGCGCAATTGAGAAACAAGCAAGCAGCGCTGGTAGACTTGCAGCAAGCAGCCCAATTGTTTCAAAAGCAGGGCGATCGCGATAGTTACCAGCAAACTTTGTCGTTCATCCAACAACTGCAACGCGAGAAGTAAGGTTTCTCATCTGAGAGCTTTGGGTTGTCGTCCAGC
>JANRIN010000301.1:0-87274 GCA_033764965.1 Leptolyngbyaceae cyanobacterium bins.302
CAGTAAAGAAAGATGCGGAGCGCTAAAATTCCTATCCTCGCCGCAAGCGGACGAGGCATTACGGAATTTTCCCTGCGGGACGCACTTCCGCTACGTCACTGGCGTGGCAAGCCACGGGGAATTGACCCTCAGCGATTAAAAGCTTCTCTTTCTAACTCAATAATAGTTTCGTGGACTTTCTCTGAAAAATCATCATTCTTAAACGTCTGCTCTAATTGAAATTTGGCTTTTTGCAAAAATGCTGCATCATAAATCTGTGCAAATGCTTGAAGTGTATTTTGGAGCCAATTTTCCGCTTGCTGCCTATTTACTGTCCATATTTTTCTCGATGGAATTTTAATAAATCGTCTTCGATTTTGTAGTTCTTCAGGCAACATATCCGGAGCCAAAAGAATTTCTCCTGTCTCTCGGTCAAGGTAGGCTGATACATTTTCCACAGCACATTCTCCTAATACAGACCTGAGAGTGCCTACATCTACTTTTAGCTTCCTTGAATTCGACATGATAAGCGGGAAGGTAGAACAACGTGATTGATCGCTTTTATTGTAGATATTACTCCTGCAATTTCCAAACAATGCCGAAACAACGATTGGATGTGCTTTTAGTGGAACGGAATCTGTGTGAGACGCGGCAACAGGCGCAGCGATTGATTCGGGCGGGGGAAGTGATGGTAAATCAACAGGTGATGGATAAACCAGGAACCGAGGTTGATGTGGCAGCGCAGGTGCAAGTCAAGCAAAAAGCGCCCTATGTCTCACGGGGAGGCGAAAAGCTGGCAAAAGCGATCGCCCACTTCAACATCCCCATTAATGGACGCATTGGTTTAGACGGCGGCATCTCTACAGGCGGGTTCACCGATTGCCTGTTGCAAGCTGGCGCGGCTCATGTGTATGGCGTGGATGTCGGCTATGGACAGGTTGCCTGGAGTTTGCGCCAGGATGCGCGAGTCACCTTATTTGAGCGCACCAATTTACGGAGGTTGCAGCCGGAAGAACTATACAAGGACGATCGTCCCTGGGCTGATTTAGGCGTAGCCGATGTATCCTTCATCTCTCTGACCAAAGTGTTACCAGCCCTCTGGAACTTGCTGCAAATCCCGAAAGAAGTGGTGCTGCTGGTGAAACCTCAGTTTGAAGTGGGTCGCGATCGAGTGGGCAAAAATGGCGTTGTTCGTGACCCCAAAGATCAAGCAGATGCCATCCTCCAGGTTCTAAGCACCGCTCAAGCTTTGGGTTGGAGGTATCAGGGATTAACCTGGTCGCCGTTACCTGGTCCAGCGGGCAACATTGAATATTTACTGTGGTTGAAGGTTCAGGCGGATTCGGCACAAATATCAGACAGTCCGACCTTGAAGGAATTGGTTCAACTGACTCAACAAGCACAGCAGGAGTTAGGAAGTAGGGGGTAGGAAGTAGCACGCTCCCTACCGGGTCTGCACAATCAACTGAAACCGTCGATCGTGGCGAATTTTGTTGAAATTGGGGTCGGTTTTTGCCATCAGTTGACACAGGTAGGGGCTGAAGTCGATCGCGTGTTTGAGATGTTCCACGGCACTATCGCTATTGCCTTGCAGCGCATAGCAACACGCTTTGCCGTACCAGGCATTGGCATTATTCGGTTTCACCTTGAGCGATTGGTCAAAACTTTGGAGTGAGTCTTCAAAGTGTCCAAGTTTAGCTAACACCATGCCGCGATAATTCCAGGCATAGTAGCAATTGGGTTTAATGGTGACAGCGTTGTTTAAGGCTGACAGCGCCTCGGTATAGCGATTCAAGCAGCTTAGGGCAACCGCTTTGTTGTACCAGGCTTTGTAGCTATCGGTCTTTAGCTCCAGGACTTTTTCAAAACTGGCGATCGCATCTTTGTAGCGGCATAACCCCATCAGAGCCTTACCGTGATTCTGCCAGGCTCGGTAGTCTTCAGGCTGCAACTTCAAGGCTCGATTGAAATTATCCAGTGCCTCTTCATAACGATTGAGCTTTGCCAGGGCGATGCCTTTTCCTTGCCAAGCCAGCGCAAAACGAGACTGAAGTGAAAGCGCTCGATCGAAACTGGCGATCGCCTCTTCATAACGACCTGCGCTTTCCAGAGCATACCCTCGGCAACTCCAGGCTTTGTAATCTTGAGGCTGCTCTGCCAAAATGGCATCGAATTTGGCAACTGTTCGATCGCTCTGAGCTAATTCGCGCAGGGCGTGCCCATGACTGTAAAGAATTTGCGAATCTTCGCTGGGGTTCATAGACGCTCGAAAATGAGGGTGACTCAGTTATTAAACATTGGTTTTCCCTTCATTTTGCCATTGTCAGTGAGTGACATGACTTCAGATGCAACCATTAATCAACGCTGAAAATCGCTTGTCTCCGCGCAGCCCATCAAAATCGGAGTTAGTTTTGGCAATTTCTCGATATTCGTGGGGATTCAATTCCACGGCTCGTTGCAGACTCTCAAACGCCAGTTCGTAGTCTCCCTGGAGCGCATAGCAGCAGGCTTTGTTGTAGAGCGTATTGGGATTGTCGGGCTTGAGTTCCAGGGCTTTATCGTAACTATCGATCGCGGGTTCCAGTTGACCCAAATGGTAAAGCGCGTTACCTCGATTCGTCCAGGCTTCTTCAAAATCAGGTTTGCATTCCAGGGCTTTGTCGTAGCAGGCAACCACACTGCTCAGTTTACCCAATTGCTTGAGTGCCAAGGCTCGGTTATACCAAGCCCAGTAGTAATCCGGCTTGAACTCAATCGCTCGATCGTAACTGTCGATCGCTTCATCAAAACGGTTTAAGTTTCTTAAGGCGATACCCCGGTTGTACCAAGCCCAGCAGTAGTTTGGCTTGAACTTGAGCGCCTGGTTATAGCTGGTAACGGCTTCTTCATAACGCTGCATATCGTCCAGAGCGCTGCCTCGGTTATTCCAGGCTTCAGAAAAACCAGGCTCGTACTCTAGCGCCTGATCGTAACTGTCGATCGCTTCCTGATATCGTCCTAAGCGGTAAAGGGCGTTGCCTCGGTTGTACCAGGCATCAGGATAGTCGGGTTGGAGCTTTAGTACAACATCGTAGCTAGCGATCGCGGAAACATAATCGTGCTGCTTGTTCAGATAAAGCCCTTTCTGAAAGAAAAAGACAACTTCTATTTCTTGGGAGTTCACCATAATCTGTAAAGGGAGTGTGGCAGTCAGCGAGGTTTAATGCTTGTGTATTTAAATTGCCCCAGCCTTGCCAATAGATAAACAGTAAAAACCGTGATTAAAACAAGTTTCTCCCAGGGCTATACGGTAGAGATACGCAAGTTTTGATCTAAACCGTTTCTACGTCCAGATTTGAAGCTGTCCTTATGGAAAACTCCAGGTCTCTATCTGAACAGGATTTGAATTTGTGAACATCTGCGAACCAAACAGTGAGGGAGTGATGCGTTCGGGAATCCCTGTATGGAGAGGGATGCTTTCCTCCAGATGTGGCTTGTAGGCTGGCAGTATAGTAGCAATGTAGTCACAATTGTTTAGACATGAGGTTGAACCATGCAAACCCCACAAAGCTATGAAACAGATAAGCGTAAATTTTTGTCTGTTTTAGCTCATGCTTCTATTTTCTTTAGTGGGTTGTTTATTTCGATCGGCGTTCCGATCGCATTGCTGTTTATCTCAGAAGATGCAGTCGTTAAAGATAATGCCAGAGAAGCGATCAATTTTCACCTCAATGTTTGGTTGTACGGCATTATTTTAGTGCCTCTATCATTTGTCACCTTCGGTTTGGCTGGTGGAATCTGGTGGTTAGCGCATTGGGGCTTAACCCTATGGGCAGTAGCGCATTGCTTGAACGTTCCTGAGCAACCGTTCCGCTATCCCTTCATCTTCCGCCCCTTCTAAGGATTTTAAAGACAAAATTGCCCCACAGTCGAGCTACTGCGGGGCATAGAGGTACAGTTAAACGCTTGTTGTTCTTAGTATGGCGAAGGTTCTTCAGGGCTGTTGTTAGGGGTGTGCCGCTTATGCGATCGTCCTTGGTCAAGTACTCGGCTTTTTAGTTTCCAAAACTGTAACCAGCCTCCAGGATGCCGATCTCGCCCTTACTCTAAGAAATATCCTCATGCACTATTGTTGCAGCCCTCCAAGGGCTGCTTTTTGCTTTAAAGCATGACGCTTGCCGTCCAGCCCAGAACTAACCCTGTGAAAGAGACAATTGTGAGAATCCAGAATGCTTGTGCTCCTGTTAGCCCAGCGTACTGAATATCAATTCTGGCGAGAACGTCTACTGCCAGGATGGTGATGATTTGCAGGAAAATGTGCAGCCAATACAGGATGATAGAGGCAACTCCAGCAATTAAAAAAATCGTCCCAAAGGCAACCGTATCAGACTTGAACCAACGACTGATAAAGGCATTAAAACTGGTGAGGGGCGAGATAAATGCCATTGAGGACATGACAATCCAGGCGATCGCAAAAACCCCCGCCATCAGGTTATACTTCACCACTGCTCGACAAACTTCACTCCTGATGTAACTCGCTTCTGGCTCAGATTGATTTGAAACTGACTGTTCAGGTTTGGCAGCGGCGTGAGGAGCGCTTTCTTCCTTAGTAGGGGTTGGCTCTGAAGCCGGAAGTTCAGATTTACTCTCGTGAGTTGAAACTGGAGCTTTTAACGCTTGATGGCAAATGGAACCCACCCACGGTGCCGATTTTAGTCCGCTTAAATACCAGCCAAACCAGGTGTAGCAAATTAGCAATAAGGCTAAGGACAGCCAGCTAAATTGTTTTTGCTTTAGAGTTGCCATCCCTAATTATCCAGATATATGCCTCTTAAAAGGAGTGAACAGAGTGTTAATCATAAGTTTGTAGCAATAGCCCCTCAATCATGCCAGTGATGAGAGATGGAAAGCTGCTTGCGCCAATACGAACCAAAGCTGACACCCCATAAGCTTGATTAGACTCTGCTCCTACGGTATCAAACCCATTGGCTAAGGAAATGGCTGGAGTATAAATCAATTGCTTTGGCAGAGTTGTAAGAGTCACGCAGCCTAACTCAAGTTCTTGCCGATCGCGCAATGACTTGGCAAAAAAATCGACCTGAATCTGGGGCGAGAGGGGCACCAGAGCGATCGCGCCTGAACCCGAAAATGTCACCGTCACGCTCAGAATAACAGGATTAGTCAACTGAAAAATGCTTTCTGACTGTCCCGTATTTTTATCCAATGCCACTAAATCAGACAAGGTACACGCGAAAGCGGCAATACTAACGCGGGAGTCAGGGGGCATACCCTAGCACCGCTTCTGTTTCCGGTTCAACGGGCATCGCTCCAGCATCTTGCATTAACGGGGATGGCGGCACCGGAACTGCCCCATTTTCCTGAAAGTTAGAGGGAGGAATGCTGGGAATGCTATCTGCATTGGGTACTTCCGGTACAACGGGAGCAGCCGGAGCAGGGCTACCAGGTTGGATTTCAGTTGGCTGATTTTGTAGCGGCTCTAGGGTTGATGGGCTATTAAAGGAAGGCTGTCCTCCATTGACTGGCAGATTATTTGAAGGATAGGTCGTTGAAGGTGACGGATTGAAAGATGGCACTGTTGGGTCTGGAATAGCTGGATCTGTTCCTGCATTGGGCGTAGTTTCCACAGCGGGAGATGTCCCTGGAACAACTGGGGGCGGTTGCAGGGTTGCCCATTTGGCTTGTAGTTCCATCAGTTCAGGCACCGTGACAAACTTATATCCCTGGCGCTGAAGGGCAGAAATGATCTGAGGCAGGGCTTCAACCGTGGCGCTACGATCGCCGCCGCCATCGTGCATCAGCACAATCCCTCCTGGCTTCACGTTACTCAACACATTGTCCACAATCAGGGGCGCAGAAACCAGGTAGTCGTGGGAGTCCGCAGACCACATGGTGACCATGTAGCCCTGCTGTCTGGCGTAGTTTGCCAACTCTCCAGTCAAATTGCCGCCGGGTGGACGCATCAAGTAGGTACGGACTCCCCCCGTTGCTTCGTATATTAGTCGGGCTGCATTGCCCATTTCCTGAGCGGCGATGGTTGCATCCATGTCATCCATCAAGTGCTGCCAGGTGTGGTTGCCTACTGCGTGACCTTCCTCAACCACTTTTTTGGCAAGGGTAGGGTTTTCCTGGATCGCTTGCCCAACAAAGTAAAACGTACTTTTGATATTGTTTTGCTTCAGAATGTCGAGAATTTGCTCGGTGGTTTGCTTCCAGGGACCGTCATCAAAGGTCAGGGCAACCACTTTCTCGGCGGTGGCGGGAGGCGTGGCTTCGTGGATAATTTGCCCTTGAAACTGCGGCGGAACGGTGAATACCAAATTTTGAGGTTGGGGTCGAGCGTGGGCGATCGCGGTTTTCTCTTGCCCATTTGGGGTAGCAGGATTCTGCACTTGCTCCTGGGGAGTTGCCGCAACGGAGGGCTGTTCTGCGGTTTGATGTCCTGTGGTTTCCAGGTAAATCACCCAGTAGCAGAACAAAAAGCCCACGATCGCGATCCGGTTTAACAAAAACGATCGCAGCAAATGAAATCGTTCTTGACGCTCTCTGCCAGATTTGGGGCGAGGACGGGCAGCAGGAGCCTTTCGCCGTAGGGCTTGACCTGTATTTGCCGGAGTGCTGATGCGAATAGTTTGCCGCCACAGAATTTCTCGGTTTCCGGTGACTCGCCCCATGATCCGGACTTCTCGAATCGACTTAGAATTTAATGTCCACAAGCGGTAACAAATATGCCGCACCAGGCGCTGTCGAGCGTTGTTACAGGCTTTGGGGTGAGTGTTGCGAGGAAAATTGACCATTATCATCAAGCAGCCCGATCGCCCGGTGTCCGTTTGGACGTGAATGCCCTGAGATGCCAGGATGCTGTTAATCCAGTAGGCGATCGCTTGAAAGTTTCCTTGGCGTGCCAATTCTAAGATGGAGGGCTGGTAGTAACTGGGCTGGTGATAACTGGGGGAGTAGGTCATGCTCGTCTCGAAGCGATGCGGTTGCGTGCTTGTAGCTCTCTACGCACACTAGCCTATCCGATGTATTTCAGTTTGACGCAACTTTTTTTATCGCAACTCTTTAAAAATTGCGATCGCGCCGAACGGTCATTGGTCACTCGTCCTTTGTCCTTTGTCCTGCACGAATGACCAATGACTGATGACCAA
This sequence comes from Leptolyngbyaceae cyanobacterium bins.302, assembly GCA_033764965.1. GTDB lineage: Bacteria > Cyanobacteriota > Cyanobacteriia > Leptolyngbyales > Leptolyngbyaceae > JSC-12. Next base: position 7,128 of record JANRIN010000301.1, read on the forward strand.
TGACTGATGACCAATGACTAATAACCAAAGGGCTTTAACCCTTCTTTGTTTGACGACGTTTGAAGTAGCCCATCCCCAAGCCAGCCGCGAGCAGACCCGCGATCGTAGTGGGTTCGGGAACGGCTTCAGCGGAACCGCCACCCGCACTCACAATCACTTCGCCGCCCGTGGCTAAACCGACTCCAGAGGTGATGTCGCGTACTCGAATCCCTTCTCCACTAGCGATGTCAGCCGCGTCGATCGTGCCTGCCAGATCAGTCCGGATGTAGTTCTCTAGGGCTTGCTGGTAAGTTACGCCGCTGAGAGTAAACTTGCGATCCTGGGAAATATTCGCCAGGGCAGCAAAGTTATCGCCCCCATTTGCCGTGAAGTTAATGGTTGCCAGATCAAACAGAGCCGTGTTGGGATCAACTAGAAAACCACCCTGTGCCACGTCGAACAAAAACTGACCTGAGCGATCGTTGTTGGGATCTAGCAAAACGCTGATGATCCGTGCTCCGGCATTGGTGATCTGTCCATCGGCGGTCACGACCTGGGCGGGTTGGGTTACGTCATAAACAACTTCCAATCCAGACAATTGCAAAAATTGACCACCCCCCCCCACATCGGGAGCCGTTTGCCCAGAAACTGCCCGCTCCAGGATGGACAATAACTCGGTTCCGGTAATGCCAGTGACCACAGAAATGAAGTTGGAGAAGGGGAGAACGTCGAAGGTATCGAATTCGCTGATAGTATCGCCTGGAGCAAAGCGGCGATCGTTGCGAATGCCACCCCCGTTTTGAATCCCCACCAGAATTGTGCTGGCATCTAATCCCACGCTGGCAGCCCCATCTCTGGCGGCATCCCGCACCGCATCAGCAATTAAACTACCTGCTAGAGTGCTCCTGGCTCGCACATTCGTCCGCACACTGTCCAGGGGAACGTTGGTTACGCCCACCGCAGATTGCCGCAAGTTGTTGACAAAGGCGTTAACGGGAGTTTGAACCTGATCCACCAAATCCGATCGTGGAGTCAAGCCATCCAATGCTGTATTGCGCTTTGGACCTGTTCCCGGTTCCAGGACGCTGGTGATTCTGCCATCGGCAAATTCCAGTTGCAGGTTGCCCAAATATTTGTATTCCCCATCGGCTGAGACGATCAGGGTAGGGGCACCCGTGGATTCAGCCAAAGTTTGAACCTGAAGCCCGGTTTGAGAATCGTAAATCAGCGGATAGGAGGGAACACGAGTTTCATCGGCTAAGGGCAACACTGGATCGTCAGGGTTTGCCAGACGGGTATCACTGCCTGCGGCAACAATCACATCCACATCTTTGATTCTGCCTGCCAATGTTCGTTCTTCGTTCAAGTTCTGCAAGTGAGACACCAGCACAACCTTGTCAACTCCTTGACTGGTCAGCTTATCGACTTCTGCCTGAACAGTGCTCACCAATACATCAAACCCAGGCGTACCTGCCACATCTCCCAAGGTTCCGATGTTTTCAGGGCTGGAAATCGATCGCAATTGGGGCGTTGTCACCCCCACGACCCCGACTCGTTCTTCCACACCGTTCACAGTTTTCGTAACAATTTGGCTGGGTTGGATCAGGGTTTTCAAAGGGCTATCGTCCGGAATGATCAAGTTAGACGACACAAAGGGGCGAAAACTGGTGCCATCGCTCTCCGGATCCAGGAAGCGAGCCAACACATTAGGACCAAAGTCAAACTCGTGATTGCCGATGCCGCCGACATCAATGTTGAACAGTTGCAACGCCACGGTATCGTAGAAGGTTTGTCCGGTAGGGAGGCGCAGGCTGGCTTCAAATTGCGGTCCTGCCAGGAAGTTGTCTCCTGCTGTCACGAGCAAGTCAAAGTCGGTGTTGCTGAGGTTGCGCTGACGATCGATTAGGTCAGCAAACAAAGATACGCCACTGTACTGGAACGAGGTTGGTGGGGTAGTTGCAGGAACAACTGTTCCGGTGCGGGTGAGCAAGGACGATTCACCATCGCTGAAGTGCAATAAGTTGAGGGTAAAAGCCTGAGCCGTGCTGGGGAGCAACGCGCCTGTCAAAGTTAAGGTGGAAACCCAAAGGCAGGCAGGCAAGTGCGGAAACCGACGGAGGAAAGATGATTGCGATCGCATGGGTGGTTGGAGATGAATGAATAGCAGACCGTGGAATTACGGACATCGCTTCAAACTGTAGCGATCGCAGGTTAAGAACGCTTCAACGCAAGTTAAGCAACAGTTGAACAACAGGCAACTTTACAGACTCTTTAAGTAAAGCGGTCAGTGTTAAGCTGAATCAAACTCATCTTTGGCATAGATTTGTGATGCAACCAATTTCTCCTGTTTATTGGATTATCACGCCAGGAATCTGCGTACTCAGTATTTTGGCTTGCCAGGTTGCGAATCCGCTCCAAGCATCGATCGAACCGATAACTGCGACTCAGCCGCATGGATTAAACCGAATTGTGGCTCAGTCTAGCAATGGCGTTAAGGCACTTCCTCAAGGGATTGCACCTCAGTTTGAGAGCGCTTCCGACTTTTCCAATGGGTTGGCATTGGTGCGGAAGAATAGTCAGTATTTTTATATTGATAAGCAGGGTGCAGCCGCGATCGTACCCAATTTTGAGGCGAGTGCATTTTCCAATTTTTCGGAAGGTCTTGCCATTGTTCAAATTGGTTCAACCTTTAATCTCATTGATCGCAGGGGAAAGCTGCAAGTTGATGCTCCGCTTGATTCCATCTCTCAGTTCTCATCGGGTCTGGCTGCAATTCGGATTAATCGCAAGTATGGGTATCTGAATAAGCAAGGCAAGATTACGATTAGCCCCAAATTTGAACTTGCTGGAAAGTTCTCGGAAGGTCTGGCAGCAGTCAAACTTGATGGTAAATATGGGTTTATCAACGCAACTGGAAATTTTGTCATTCCTCCCACTTATGATGATGCCTGGAGTTTTTCAGAAGCGCGTGCCTCTGTGCGAGTGGGCAAAACTTGGGGTTACATTAATCCATCTAATCAGGTAGAAATTCAGCCCAAATTTGATGGTGCATTTCAATTTTCAGAAGCTCTGGCTCGAATTCGGATGGATCAGCGTTGGGGTTTTGTGAATCGTCAGGGAACGATCGCAATTTCACCTCAATACAGCTTTGCTTCAGACTTTTCTCAGGGTTTGGCGGCAGTGCAAATCGATCGCAAGTGGGGCTACATTAACGCAGCGGGAAAGGTGGTGATTCCGGCTCGATTTGATTTTGCCTCAGATTTTTCGGAAGGGTTTGCCCTGGTGCAGATGAATGGCAAGTGGGGCTACATCAACACCAATGGAGCGCTCGTGGTGGCACCTCGATTTGACAACGCTGGACGATTTTCCGAAGGTTTGGCGCGCGTGCAAGTTAATGAGCAGTGGGGCTATATTCATTCCAAAAACATCAAGTTATAACGTTAGCGGTTGATTAAGTTTGACGATCGATCCAATCCAGGATGCGATTCCATGCCCACCAGGGATCGGGATCTTGTGCCTGACGCTGCGCCGCAGGACTGTTGAGGTAGCCAACGTGTCCCCCATGCGGAGTCAGCAGCAACTCGATCGCGGGATTTTCAGCGCACACGGATTGCAAATCATCCACTAAACCTGGCTCAAACATTGGATCATCGGCGGCATACAGAATCAGTGTGGGCTTTTTCAGGTCAGGTAGCTGATAAATGCTACTGGTGGCGTTGTAGTAGTCTTCTACCGAGGCAAAACCGAGGGATTGAATCACAAACTCGTGATCAAAACTCCAAATGCTGTTGACCCGCTCGATCGCGGCTGCATCCAGGGCATGGGGATGATAGGTGTGCATTTGCCAAAGTAAATTCTTCAACTCACGGGCGATCGCTTGCTCTAACTGACGACCCACCGTTCTTTGAGTCAGGTAATTGAGGGAACGAGTTGACTCCAACGTCGGACAAATCACCGCAGCCCCAGCAATTTCCGCTGCATCCAAATCTAGATCTGCGCCCCAGGTTGCAAGCGTTTGTGCCGATTTAATCGCCCAAAAAACCAACTGTCCTCCAAGGGAATAGCTGGTGAACCAGAAGGGCGCGGGACAGCCCATCGCCTTTGCCTGGGCTGCAATCCGCACAAAATCCTCTCCTTCGTAGATGCCATCGGAGGGGAAGGTGGGCGATAATTCAGCGGTTTTGCCGTGCGATCGCCAGTCGAAAAACACCAGGGCGTAGTTTTGAGCAAAGGCTTTGCAACCCAGGATCGACAGCAGCCATTGATTTTCCAGACTGCCCGTAATGCCGTAAGTGGCAACGATCGTGCCCCGTGGATGTTCGGGAATGGCAACCTGCCCAAAAATCGGCACCCCATTCGCACCCTGAAAAATATGAGATTGGTAGATGGGTTCGGGCAATTGAACAGTTTTTTGCCAGGTGTGATGCCCCTGAGACGCAATATACACCGTCATTGCCAAGCCGCTTCGCAGCGCCAACGGTGGACTGTAGGCGGGATAATTCATCAAACAAATCGCTTCATAAACGCTTCACATACAGTAACAAATTGCAGCGGCGTTTCTTGCATCGGGTAGTGTCCGGCATTGCTCATGATGTGTAGCTCTGCATGGGGAAACCATTTTAGAATCGTGTTTTGAACCGCTTCCGTGGGTACGCCTGCATCGTGTTCTCCCGTTATGGCAAGGAAGGGTACTGCACACCCCTGGACTTCTGCCATCACGTCCTCCGCCGACCACATATAGAAATAATCTCGATAGGCTTCTGGAGTCGTGGTGCGGAGGGATTCCTGGATCATGAACTCCTCCCAAACTTTGGTGTGACGATTTCCGGTTGTCACCCTGCAAATGATGCCCCGGTTGGCAGGCACTTCCCAGGCAGTGGAGAAAAGTTGCTGGGCATTGCTATCCAAAGGACTTTTGCTGGCGGGAACTGGCGTAACCCCGATCTCGCTTTTGATCCGATCGGGATATTTGGCACTGATGTACTGCGCCACTTTGCCCATCATCGAGTGTCCAATGTAGTGAAACCTTTGCCAGCCCAGGGCATCTGCCAGAGCCATCACATCACTGGTGACTTCAGCCAGGGTATGTTGTCCGGGAATATCCCGCGACTCGCCATAACCGCGTGGATCCACGAAACAATAGGCAAACGTCTCCCGATCAAGCCAGGAATGAATCGGTTGGAAAACGGTGCGATCGCCCATCCAACCACCCATCACCATGACTTTTTCTGCGCCTGTGCCGATCGTTGCATGAGCCAGGGTTGATGTAGACATAAAAATTATCCCCAGTCGTAAAACGCTCCAAATCTAACATTGCCGATCGGGTAGGAGGTAGAGGGCAAAAGGTCAAACAACTCTTTTAAGATTGAAGGTAATCTGACTCAAAACACTCTCATCCCCATGCCCCCTCAACCCATCCCGCCTCAACCGGGTCAAGAATCCGTCTGGGATTATCCCCGTCCGCCTCGCTTAGAGGACACCAGCAAACATATTCAAATCATTTGTAACGGAGTCACTCTGGCAGACACTCATCAAGCCAAGCGAGTGCTAGAAACCAGCCATCCCCCCGTCTACTACATTCCACCCGAAGATATTCAGATGGAGTATTTGGTGCCCAGTCCGCGATCGACTTACTGCGAGTGGAAAGGGCAGGGAGCCTATTACAGCGTTGTGGTTGGAGATAAAACCCTGGAAAATGTCGCCTGGTATTATCCCAACCCGACCCCCTCTTTTGCCAGCATTAAAAACTACGTTGCGTTCTATCCTGCGCCGATGGATGCCTGCTATGTGGACGGCGAAAAAGTCACTCCCCAACCGGGAAACTTCTACGGCGGTTGGATTACCAGCGATGTCGTGGGTCCCTTCAAAGGCGAAGCCGGAAGTTGGGGCTGGTAAAGGTGCTTATCGCCTCAAAGCTGCGCGAAATGCCAGAATTGCATCGTGTTGGTCGTTCGTTAACACACAACGACTGAGTAATTCTAGATCTAGATTGGGCAGAAACTCGCTGGTGAAGATTTGCTCATAACCGGTTTCGCGCCAGTGATAAATCAAAAGTTGATCGTTTTGCCAGACCCAAACTTCGGGAACTTCTAAGCCTGCGTAGACAGCCAGTTTATCGAGTAGGTTGCTGGTGACAATGACTTCGATCGCGATATCCGGAAATTCCTTTTTCGTCTCCAGGTAGTAGCATTCGTCCGGTTCCAATCCCCGCTCTTTGGCTTTTTTACGGTAGGTGGCAGAACCGAAACCGTAAAGTCGAATATTTTTCTCTAAGGCATAAAACTCTAGAATCCGGGCAATCGTCGTCTTGATTTCCTCATGTTCTTCCGATGGCATAAACAGTTCGAGCATCCCTTCCAGGTAAGTCATTTGCAGTCCGGGGCGATCGAGGGTTGCTCGCAAAATTTCGTACTGCTCCCAGGTCACACCCGACAGAAGGAATCGCTGTTCCTGAACATTGGTTTGAGGAATAGAGTCTAGCTTCAAGTTCATAGCTGGAACAGAAAGACTTGCTTTGATTGTATCGCTTTGGTCAAAAGGCTCAGAACAAGGCAAAGCTGTAAAGCCATTATTGGGTAGGCGGGCTGACTCGCCTCCACACAACGGCTCTGAAGATCACGCTAACGCCCACTGATCCAGCAAAAAAGCATACTCAAAAGCAATTTCCTTTAAGCTTTCGTAGCGTCCAGATGCTCCGCCATGTCCCGCACCCATGTTGGTTTTCAACAGCAAAACATTCGAGTCGGTTTTGAGCGATCGCAGTTTTGCCGTCCACTTTGCCGGTTCCCAGTACGCCACACGGGAATCGTTTAAGCCCGCAGTAATCAGCAGGTTGGGATAATCCATTGCCGCAACATTGTCATAAGGCGAGTAGGACTTCATATAGTCGTAGTAGGTTTTGTCATTTGGATCACCCCATTCTTCCCGCTCCAGGATAGAGAGGGGCAAATCGTCATCCAAAATCGTTGTCACCACATCGACAAACGGCACATCCGCAACCACAGCATGGAACAGATCGGGACGTTCATTGATCACCGCGCCCATGAGTAACCCACCCGCACTGCCGCCCAAAATTGCCAAATGGCTGGAAGAAGTCCAACCCTGATCAATCAGGTATTCGGCACAGGCGATGAAGTCTGTAAAGGTGTTTTTTTTCTGCAAAAACTTGCCATCTTCGTACCAGCGTCGCCCCATTTCAGAGCCACCTCGAATATGGGCGATCGCCACCACCACACCCCGATCCAACAAGGACAACCGATTGGATGAGAACCCTGGATCAAAACTATAACCGTAGGACCCATAGCCCATCATCAAGAGGGGATTGGCTCCATTGCGATCGGTGCCTTTGCGATAAACAATCGAAATGGGGACGGGGGTGCCGTCGGTTGCCAGTGCCATCAGGCGATCGCTCTCGTATTGGCTGCGATCGTACCCGCCCAAGACGGGTGTTTCTTTTTTCAACTCCCGCTCCTGCGTGTCCATGTTGTAGTCAAACACCGACCAGGGCGTAATCAAAGAGGTGTAGTTGAACCGTAGAATGTTGGTGTTGAATTCCGCATTCGCCCCTTCGCCTACGTTGTAAGTAGGGTCAGGAAACGCAATGTAGTGGGAGTCACCCGTTTCGACCTGGCGAATTTGAATCGTGGGCAGTCCCGCCTTACGTTCGTGGACGACCAGGTGTTTGGCGAAGGCGCTGACTCCTTCCAGCAGCACATCTTCCCGATGGGGAATCACAGTTTCCCAATTTTCTTTGCCGGGAGCAGAAACAGGTGCTTGCATCAGCTTGAAGTTCAAGGCATTTTCGTTCGTCGTGATGTAGAAATGCTCGCGATGATGCTCTACGCCGTACTCCACTCCCTGCGATCGGGGCTGGATCACCTGAAACATTCCCTGGGGCTGGTTCGCATCCAAAAAATGTACTTCCGAAGTGACTTTGCTCTCTAAGCTGAGCAGAATGTAAGCTTCGCTGCGAGTTTTACCCACATTCAGATAGAAAAATTCATCTGGTTCGTGATGGAGTAATTCATCCTCTCCCAGACTGCCCAATCGGTGCCGCCAGAGTTTGTAAGGTCGGTTCGCCTCATCCAGTTGAGCGTAAAACACGGTCTGGTTATCGTTGCCCCACACCACAGCGGCGGTGTCCGGTATTTCTTCTGGAAAATGATCATGAGTTTTGAGATCCAGGAATCGTAAGACGTACCGCTCGGCTCCGCTGGTGTCAATGGAGTAAGCCAGAACTCGATGATTAGGGCTGACAGTTAATACGCCCAACTCCAAAAAATCATGCCCTTCCGCCAGTAAATTTTGATCCAATAAAACTTCTTCGGCTGCGTCTAAATTTCCCTGCTTGCGGCAAAAAATAGGGTAAGCTTTGCCGGTTTCGGTGCGGGTGTAGTAGTAAAACTCTCCTTTCTGGTAAGGCACTGACAAATCAGTTTCCTGAATTCGCCCCAACATTTCGTCGTACAACGCCATTTGCAATGCTTCTGTGTGCTGCATTTTGACTTTGGTGTACTCATTTTCGGCTTCCAGGTAGGTCAGCACCTCTGGATTGTCGCGATCGCGCAACCAGTAATACTCATCCACTCGCTCATCTCCGTGAGCCGTCAAAAGTTGGGGGTGTTTTGCCGCGATCGGCGGTAGTGTTGACGATTGTTCAGAGTCCAGATTCATAGTTGTGGAAATTGCTCAACAAAAAAATTGATTTGCCTGCTCATGCTCATCATTGCATCGCTGGCTGCTCTTCAGAACGGGCATTTGTCGTAAGTTGAATGTCCTATAAGTAAATTAAATAGTTATTTTTGCCTAAGCTGGCGGTTCAACTGCTCCCCGCCTCTTACGAAGGGGATAAAGTATCTTAAGATGTTTTTAAGAATCAAGTTTGTTTAAGACTGAATCAAAACTATCCAGGAGGACTCTTTATGGCGCTCGTACCTATGCGACTGTTGCTCGATCATGCGGCAGAAAACGGTTACGGCATTCCTGCATTTAATGTCAACAACATGGAGCAAATCCAGGCAATCATGCAGGCTGCTCACGAAACCGACAGCCCTGTGATCCTGCAAGCTTCTCGCGGTGCCCGTAAGTATGCAGGTGAGAACTTCCTCCGTCACCTGATCCTGGCGGCTGTGGAAACCTATCCCCATATTCCCATTGTGATGCACCAGGATCACGGTAATGAGCCTGCAACCTGCTATTCTGCCATCAAGAACGGCTTCACCAGCGTGATGATGGATGGTTCCTTGCAAGCAGACGCAAAGACTCCCGCCAGCTATGACTACAACGTGGCTGTCACCAGCGAAGTGGTGAAAGTGGCGCACGCGATCGGGGCTTCCGTTGAAGGCGAACTGGGTTGCTTGGGTTCTCTGGAAACCGGCAAAGGGGAAGCTGAAGACGGACACGGGTTTGAAGGCGAACTGGATCACTCCATGCTGTTGACTGATCCTGATGAAGCGGTTGACTTTGTTGAGCGGACTCAGGTAGACGCATTGGCAGTGGCGATCGGCACCAGCCACGGGGCTTACAAGTTCACCCGCAAACCCACCGGTGAAATCCTGGCAATCAGCCGCATCGAAGAAATTCATAGCCGCTTGCCCAACACTCACCTGGTGATGCACGGTTCTTCCTCTGTCCCCGAAGACCTGATCGAACTGATCAATCAGTACGGTGGAACCATTCCTGAGACCTACGGTGTTCCCGTAGAAGAAATCCAAAAGGGGATCAAGAGCGGCGTTCGCAAAGTGAACATCGACACGGATAACCGTTTGGCAATCACCGCTGCGGTGCGGGAAGCATTGGCGGCGAACTCTAAGGAATTTGACCCCCGCCACTTCCTGAAGCCTTCCATCAAGTACATGCAGAAAGTGTGTGCCGATCGTTACCAACAATTCTGGACTGCCGGTCAAGCCAGCAAGATCAAGCAAGTGTCTCTGGAAGACTATGCTGCAAAATATGCCAAAGGTGAACTGAACCAGGTTGCCAGAAAAGCAGTTGGTGTGTAGTTACCAAGTTGAATTGCAATCGTAACAGATCAGGTAGGGGCGAACTGCGGTTCGTTCCTACAGAGATTGAAGGTATAGATTGATCGATTCAAAGTCGTATTAATTGGCATAAAGCAAAAAAGTCCGGGTGGCTCAAACTACCCGGATTTTTCTTTAAGGCAATTGCAAAACCTGCCCGTACAGATATTTGTTCTCTAAGGAAACTTCCAATAAAGAACTTAGCCTCATTGTAGGATGGGCAAAGGTTCCTAGCCGTGCCCATCCTAAGTCAGATTAGCAGATGGGCACTCAGGCTTTGCCCATCCTACCTGGGTACTTTGTTGGCTAGAAATCTCCTAAAAATCTTTTAGGAACGATCTCGCAATAACTGATGAATACTTTGTAGCTCAATCAAAATAGCTTCCAGAATCTGCTGAGTTTGACCTTTGGGAGTTTCTCGAATTTCGATCGTCACCTGCTTAATTCGCAATACATCTTTGGCAAACCGGGCAACTTCGTTGGGGTGAAACATCAAAATGGCATCTTTCGTCGTGCGAAATTCTGGGTTCAGACGTTTGGGATTGTAGGGAGGATTCAGATCGTTCGGATCGGTATTGGCGTAGCGATAAATCGAAGCTCTAGAGCGGTTTAGTGTGCGTTGAACAGCCTCAATGTCCATCAGCCCAGCCTGTTCAAGCCCCAGGTCAAAATCCATACACTTTCTATTATCAAAATTGGACTCGCAAATCTTAACACAGACAGAGTGAGGCGTTACCCAACCCAAAAAGCTTGCAAAACATCCACCATCACGACGACTCCTAACGTCCCAACGAAAAGGAATACAGCGGCAAGGAACGGGTTAAGTTGTAGCAGGAACCCTGTAATGATGCACAAAGCACAGGTTAATGCAAAAAGAGCTATCACTATCAGGAGTAAGTTGAAACAGGACATGCCAGACTCGATCGAGGACGCTCACCTAATCTGTACGAAGGAAAGAAAATGTTCTGTAGATAACAGTTTGCTGTTTACAGAATAGTCTTCCCTGACGCTATCCCACTTCACCCCCTTGAATCATCTACGCTATCCCACTGTGAAATCCCGACAAAATCTAGAGATGCTAACGATGTGCCTTAGCTCCCGATCGGATTGAGCCAACGGATGATGGTTCGTTCTAACTGGTGTAGATCGCGGTAGACTTCTTGCCGCATCCACTGGGCGATCGCATCCCACGGAGCAAACACATCGCCGGTCTGCCATCTCACATCGGGTCCCAGAGGGGTCAAGTGGGTGCCCGATAAGGTTTGAGCGATTACCATTCCCGGAAAGCGTTTTTCCAGTACAGCAGTCAGCCCACGGGTTTGATCGATCGTGTCATTGCTGAACTGAATCAGCAGATTACGCGGCACCTGATAACCTTCGGCAATGATGCGATTGGTTTCTAGCGGCGAAGGAGTAAATTCCACGTCAAATCCTGGGGGAACGTTGGAAAACAGGGTCGAGAATTGGGAAACGAAGGAAGTCACCTGTTCTACTAATGGCACTGCATCCCGTGCTGCATAGTTATTAAACGAAATTAGAATATTTCCGGCTCGTTCCACTGGACACTGGCTCCCGATCAAGAGATGCAATTTGCAGCCCATACTGTGCCCAATGCCGTAAATCGGCAGGTAGCGCCGCTGTAAAGTTGTTTCAAATAAGCGTTCTACAGCTCGGTTGAAGTTTCGGTATACGGTTTGAGCGATCGCTCTGTGATCAAACGTATTTACGAACGGAGTCGCCACAATCACGTACCCTTCTAACGCCAACCGCTCCAGCATCCGGCGATAGGTAATTTGGGGAGCCGTTGCTACAAAGGCACCACCGAGAAAATGAATCATTGCCACCGGGCGATCGGGCACCAACACCCAGTTGCCATACAGTTCTTGCCAGTCCATGAGGAAGGAATTAGGGATTAGGGTTCAGGGATTTAGGAAGGGTAAGATACTTCCAGCTTTCATTGTGGCGTATGTCAAATCGTCCTGGGGTTCGGTTAGAGCCAGGAAAAAATAGCGGTCATTTAATTTTTTGCTTGATATTTTATTTGTGTTCAATGAAATATTTAGCCTCTAAAACAGGTTAGAATCTTTGTACTCTGATTGTTTTTATTAGCATAGTTTGTACACATTTAGTTTTTATACGAAACTTAGTTTTGAAATGGCTAAAAAATCAATTTCCACAGCTCAAACTGAATCAGAAAGTCCGTTAACTCCCAGCCAAAAAGCCGCCCAAAAAGCCTCAAGAGAACCAGCTTTAGCCGTGTTGCGGGAATTGGTAAAAACCTATCAGGCGTTTTATAGTTACGACGATGCCCATATTCGGCAACTGGGGTTAACCATGCCGCAGTTTGATGTGGTTGCCACTTTGGGGAACACTCCCGGCATGATGATGAGCCAGCTTGCCGAAAAAACATTGGTCACAAAAGGAACTTTAACTGGAATTGTCGATCGCCTGGAGCAAAAAGGCTTAGTCCGGCGAGAAGTTCCACCAGACAATCGACGTTGCTTCATTGTGATGCTCACCCCAGAAGGGCAAGAGTTGTTTGAGGAAATCTTTCCGATTCATATCAACTATCTAAAAGAACGATTGAGCGCTTTGAGCCTTGATGAAATGGAACAGCTTCAAACCAGTTTGCGGCGACTGAGACAGCTTTTCTAAGGTCAGTCTCTTGGTATGCTGAGATCCGGATAGTTGTTTTGCTTCCTTTGCCCAGACCTTTCATCCTTGTCCTATGCCAACGCTCACCTCTCAGCCCCCGATCGCCTTTCCTCTTGCTGCCGTTGTAGGGCAAGAAGCGATCAAATTAGCGCTGTTGCTGGCGGCGATCGATCCAGGCTTGGGTGGCGTTGTGATTGCGGGACGACGGGGTACTGCCAAATCGGTGATGGCGCGTGCGATTCATGCCCTGCTTCCCCCGATCGAGATCGTCAAAGATTCCCTCAATTGTGATCCCAATTTGCCAGAAGAATGGGATGACGAAACCATAAAGCGGAGTCAACCAGAGTCCGGAATTCATATTCAGGAGTTAGCCTCCCCAACCCCCAACCCCCAACCCCCAACCCCCAACCCTATCGCCACAGAAATCATTCCGGCTCCCTTCATCCAGATTCCCCTGGGAGTCACAGAAGATCGATTGTTGGGTTCAGTCGATGTGAGCCAGTCGATTAAGCAGGGGGAAACCGTTTTCCAGCCGGGACTTTTGGCAGAGGCGCATCGGGGGGTGATGTACGTGGATGAACTGAATTTGCTGGATGACCAGAACGCCAATTTGTTGCTCACCGTGCTGACCGATGGCTGGAACCAGATTGAGCGGGAAGGCATTAGTTTTCGCCATCCTTGCCGACCGCTGCTGATCGCGACTTATAACCCGGATGAGGGAGATTTGCGGAATCATTTGTTAGACCGGATCGCGATCGCGCTCTCAGCAGATCAAGTTTTGGGATTGGACGATCGAGTTCAGGCAGTCGATCAGGCAACGAACTACGCCAACTCTCCCCAGGCATTTTTGAGTCAGTATGCCGGCGATATTGAAGATCTCAAAACTCAAATCATCCTGGCACGGGAATGGCTCAAAGATGTGCGAATTAGCCACGACCAAATTCAATATCTCGTCACCGAAGCGGTGCGGGGTGCTGTGCAAGGACATCGGGCAGAACTCTTTGCGGTGCGAGTTGCCAAAGCCAACGCCGCCTTAGATGGACGCACCGAAGTCAACGCGGATGATTTGCGGCGGGCGGTGGAGCTAGTCATCATTCCGCGATCGACCATTTTGCAACCTCCCCCCGACGAACAGCAACCACCACCGCCGCCGCCGCCACCACCTCAAGACCAGTCGGAACAGGAGCAGGACGAGGAAGACGAAAAAGAAGACGAAGACGACACCGAACCCGATCAGGAACCCAGCACCATTCCGGAAGAATTCGTGTTTGATCCAGAAGGCGTCATTCTCGACCCAGAGGTGTTGTATTTCGCTCAGATGGCAACCCGGCGCGGCAAGTCTGGGAGCCGCACCATGATTTTCTCCGACGATCGCGGACGCTATATTAAACCGGTTCTGCCCCGTGGAACGGTTCGCCGAATTGCAGTTGATGCCACCCTGAGATCGGCAGCCCCTTATCAAAAAGCCAGACGGCAAAGGGCGGAAGTTGGGAGTCAGGAGTCAGGGCAATTTTCACCAAGTTCCCGCCCCCTCATCCCTACATCCCCACAACGCAAACGAGTTTTTGTGGAACAATCCGATATTCGCGCTAAACGGTTGGCTCGAAAAGCAGGGGCATTAGTCGTGTTTGTGGTGGATGCTTCCGGCTCAATGGCACTAAACCGAATGAATTCCGCCAAGGGTGCGGTTTTGCGCTTGCTGACCGAGGCATACCAGAATCGAGACCAGGTGTCCTTAATTCCCTTCCGGGGTGAGCAGGCAGAAGTCTTGTTACCGCCTACGCGATCAATCGAGGCAGCGAAACGACGCTTGGATCGAATGCCCTGTGGTGGCGGGTCGCCCTTAGCGCATGGGTTGACTCAAGCCGTGCGAGTGGGGATGAATGCCCAACAATCCGGTGATATTGGGCAAGTCGTGATCGTAGCCATCACAGATGGACGCGGTAATGTACCCCTGGCAAAATCTCTGGGTGAAACCATTCCAGACGATGAAAAGCCAGACATCAAAGCCGAATTGCTGGACATCGCAGGTAAGATCCGAGCCATCGGCTTTCAGCTACTGGTGATCGACACGGAAAATAAATTTATTTCTACCGGATTTGCGAAAGAGTTAGCCAAACAGGCTGGAGGTAAGTACTATCACTTACCCAAAGCGACGGATCAGGCGATCGCGTCAATGGCTCGCGATGCCATTTCTGACATGAAAACCCGTTGACGGTAACAAACAGCACAGTATTATTTCTGAGCATTCGTGAGTTTTTACAATTCTTTTGCTTGCTCTTTACCGATTTTTAATAGAATGAATGTATGGTTTATCAGGACTTTATAGGCATTCACCCGTAAGCTTGCCACAAAGAGCCAGGGTTATTGCGGAATTCCTGTCAGCCTGAAATTGAGATAATTACTAATCATTAGGAAAAACTGGTACAGAGGCTGAACGCTATGGCACAAGGTATGGTAAAGCGATCTTCGGAAGCGATCGGGATCAATTCAGATAATCTCCAGCATTGGGCACCCGAATTCACTTCAGAAGCAGACAATTATCCCAACTATTGGTCAATGAAAGGTTGGAGATGTTTTGTTCCCCAAACATTTTAATGAGTGGATATTATCACTCTGATTCGTTGAAATAGCACCGCATAGGGCATCTAGAGTACATCGTTTCAGTATCTCAGGTGCCCTATTTCTTTGAGTGACGGCTACAAATCCTGCTCTGCTTTGAGAATTGCCTCGTAAGTTACCCCCACTGCTTCAGGGGCAACCGAAATCGAGTCAATTTCCCACTGAACCAGATTGGCAATGAGTTCAGGATAACGAGCAGTTGCTTCTCCACAAACCGAACAAGAAATTCCCAGCGATCGCGCTGCTCGAATCAACTGAGCCATCGCCCGCTGTACGGCAGGATGACGTTCCTCAAATGCTGTTGCCATCTCCGCATCATCTCGATCGACTCCCAGCAATAACTGGGTTAAATCATTCGTTCCGATCGAAATTCCGTGAACCCCAGCCGCTACGTAATCCGATAACAACATCAGCACGGAAGGAACTTCTGCCATCATCCAAAGTTGGAAACTGGATTGGTGCATCAATCCCATTTGGTGAACCATTTGGCGACAAAACTGAAATTCCTCCACGGTTCGCACAAAAGGCAGCATCAAGCGAACATTGGAGTAGCCCATTTGTTGCACAGTTAGCAGGGATTGTAATTCCAAGGCAAATAAAGTGGAATCTCTTACATAGCTGTAGGTTCCTCGCACTCCCAAAGCTGGATGGCTTGGGGGCGTAACCGACCGAACAGACTGAGAAAACTCATGGGAGCGCAAATCAAAGGAGCGGTACAGGACAGGACGAGGGCTAAAAGCATTTGCAAACTCAGCGATCGCGGCAGCCATGCGTCGAATAAATTCTGCTTTGGAGTTTTGTTGCAGCCAGAGGGCTGGATGTTGATGGTCTAGTATCGTCAGTGCCAATAATTCTGCCCGCAGCAATCCCACTCCGGCTACTGGTAAATCAGCAGCATAAGCCAGTTGGTCGGGTTGACTCAGGTTGACCCAAAGCTGGGTTCGAGTGGACGATCGCTCGACAGAAATCGATTTTGCTGAGGAGGTTGCTAAGGTGGGCGGCTCAGGCATAATGGCTGTTTGCGCCAAGCGATACACTCTTCCTTGATCGCCATCCACCCAGATCAACTCGCCAGATCGAATGTGTTGAGTTGCCTCTGCCACGCCCATCACCGCTGGCACGCCGATTTCCCGCGCGACGATCGCGCTGTGACTGGTTAAACTGCCCTGCTCCAGAATTAAGCCCATCGACTGTTGCAACAAAGGCATCCAATCCAGCGGCAGGGTTGGCGCAATCAACACGGTATGGGGCTGAACATGGTCTGGTCGAGTTGTGGAGTCAGCCAGGACAATTGCCCGCGCGATCGCCTGCCCAGGTGAGGCCGCAAGTCCAGTTGCGATTAGGGTTGCATCTGGAAATAACTCAACGCCTCTTCTGGGGGAAGTCAGCCCACTTTGGGAGGAAGGCACAGGTAAAACAGGCAAAGCGGATTGGGGCATGACCTGGGTGATGTATTGTTTGATGGCTCCTGTTGTGTCGGGAAATAATACCCATTCCAACTCGATCGCGATTCCCATCTCTGCTTGTGCCGTATGCGCCAGTTGAACAAGGTGACGCACCTGAGCCTCGGTCAACGCATAATTCGATCGCTGGTGGTCATCTAGCAAATACATTTCCATTTTGTTGGGTGTGTTGCTGGAGAGCGGTGTTGTAGTTGGGGCGATTTGATAAGCAACACTTTTTTGCCCAAGAGACTGAGACAGAATCACACCAGTGTCTGGTTGAAGTTGATAGACATCGGGCAGGACTTCTCCTCGATCGATTGCAGTCCCCAGCCCAACCGTGGCACTGAGTTCCAGGTAATGAGCGATAGAACGAACGGTGCCCGCAGCGATCGCGGATTGAATCGGTTGAACCAGAATCGCAAGCTTGACCTGTTGCAAGGGAACATTTAACCGTTGCCAGTAGAACAAGCTTTTTGCACCAAAAAAATCTGCCCAAAGGCGCTTGATACCTTGAGTTAAAGCCTCCAGGTCAGCATTACAAATCTGACTGGCGATTAAACCAGAACTATTAAAAACAAGGTCGGTTACAGAAATCTGAGCTGATGTAGGGTTCGCCAGTTCAACGACCAGGGAGGGGCGCAAAATCAGTGTGGGCGACTGTAGGGCATTGGCAGCAGTTGCTAAATCTGCTAGAAACGGTTTTGGTAACGGTGCTGTAGCAATCGCTGCCCTTAGTTGTTGCGCGATCGTTTGCAGTTGTTGGGCGTTGTCGATATTTAAGCGCAAGGATGAACTGGGAAAGTCGGCAAATAGCGGAATTGTCCATCTCACCCCTTCTAAAACCGTTTGCAAAACCTGATTAGAAATTACAAACCCTGGTAAAACAGGACATCCCGATCGCTTTAATTGGCTTAAATAAGCTGCTTTCAACCCTACTGCCCCAAGTTGGTCTGAGGGAATCTGATCGAGCCAGTAGAGATTGATCACAGGCGACTGCTAGAGAAACTATGTTGATTTTAAAGGGCAGATCCGGCAAGCCGCTGATCCATCAGCATTTTAGATAGATCGCTTAAGTCAGACTCACCATCATTCTATCCAACGCCAATTTGGGCGATTCCATTCATAAATGCCTTGAATTTCGTATTCTGCTCCGCTCTCGAAACGAACAATGCAACTGGCATGGCGATGCAATCCATCGGCTGTGTCCGTGGCTTGCCGAACCCCACTCACAACACAGCGAAACCACTCCCGACTACAGGGACCACTATCTTGAACCCATTCCCACAATCCATTGCTGACTTCAATACGATCGCCAACCTTGAGTTGGAACGCTAACCCATGTTCTGGTTCGGCATAGTCTGCCAGGTGAATATTTTTCACCTGCTCCAGCCACTGCATTCCGTAGCGATCGCGGATAAATTGCACTGCTCCTGAATCTCGCCCGTTAAGCCAATCATTCAGTAGGCTCATCTTCCAGGAACGGTTTTGCGCCTCCTGGTCTCGAATGAAATCAAGCAAGGTCTGGCGTTCGTCCAGAGTAAGCTGAGCCAGTGGATTGTTCCCTTCGCCTAAAACCCCTAACGCCTGCTGCAAAATTTGCTTCTGCTGAGTTGTTAGCATGATGTCGGCTTTTTCACACTGCTCAAAGGCTTGCCAGAGCGCTTGCTCAATTTCGTCAGGGGTCATAACCTTTAGCGAAAAATTGAATAAGAATCGACGAATGAATCGTTGATCCCCAATTATGACAAAATTTGCAACAACCGTTTAACAGCCATTTCGCTCCGAATTCAAGATAAGCTGAAAGTCGTCTGTCAACTTTTCTTTGCCTACTTCTATGGTTAACTCTTTATCTAAGTTCAAGGTGACACTCAAGGTCGCCCGATCGCTCTCCATCCAGTCAGTTACCGCATTTTTGCTAACGGGTTGCATCTGGTGTGCCATTGGATGCAGTCAAGTTGCTCATGCACTGACGCAAATTCGGCTGTTTGATTTGTCTTATCACGAATGTCCGGCTGAGTTGGCTGAAGGGGCTGTAACCAGCGGCGGCACCACCATGTCTGCTAACTGTTTCATTGTGACGGGCAAGGCAGAAAACAAATCTGGCAAACCTGTGATTAATGCCGACATTTTTGGACGGATTTATGATGCCAACAATGATTCTGTGATGCAGAACCGCACTCGCCTGGGCGCGATTGAGGAAATCCCTCCAGGCATTAGCGATTTTGAGCTTCGCATTAGTGTTCCAGCGAACCAGCCCACTCCCCTCAAACTAGAACAGTTCAAAGCGGCTGGGTTCACTGGAACAGTAAGACGATAAACCGGACGATCGTAGAAGCGCTATCAATCTAGCTTCTACACCGGACTACATCATGGCAAGAGTGACAGAGCGAGCCGCCATCGTGACTGCCTGCTGGACGAACTGAAGTAGCAGAATTGCCAGGATCGGGGAAAAATCCAGCCCGCCCAGGGGAGGAATGATATTGCGAAAGACATTGAGGTAAGGATCGGTGAGTTGGCTCAGAATCGAAAAAGGTGGATCGAACCAATTGACGTTGGGAAACCAACTTAACAAAATCCGAATGAAGATCAGCACGGTGTAAATGCTGATGAAAGTCGCTAATGTAGTGACCAGTAAGGGAAGCAACGAGTTCATAAACGGCTTAATTCCTCTCAGCGCTGAAGCTAGTTGAAGTTAAGTTTAGTCTAGCGAATGGTTGAAGGTTTGAAATTTCCAACCAGTCTACCATTTTGCTTGCGGATTGCAGGGGGAGGCTCAAGGACGGTTATCCGGCGGGTTTGCTGGTTGGCTGACCGTTTCAGCCGCATTTTCATTTTCGCCTCCCAGTTGCTGGCGCACATCATCGATCGCATCATTCAACTGCGCGATTTTGTCTTCCAAACTGCGACGAGCTGCTTCCATGTCTACGCCTTCTCGCCCTGGCTTGATGCTGCCCCTTTTACGGCTCGGTTTGGTAGGCTTCAATGCTTTGTTTGGGGTGCCCTGCTCTTGCCCTTCCTCTTCAGCGGTAAATTGTCTGGCGGTCAGCAGTGCCCCGACCACACCACCCACGATCCCGCCCACGATCGTGCCTAAAACAAATCCGCCTGAAAATCCGTCTCGTTGACTCATCACTTACCAACTTGCCTGCTTAGGTGAGGAGCACCCCTTCAGCTTAACGGTTGCTGATGGGATTGACTACTCAATACTTCGTGCTTCAGCGTAACATTTCAAGTGCCAAAGGTGCGATCGCCCGCATCGCCTAACCCTGGAACAATAAACCCGCGATCGTTCACCTGCTCATCAATGCCAGCCGCATAAATCGTTAGACCGGGATAGGCGACACTAAGCTTTTGCAATGCGGGAGGAGCCGTGACAACGGCAATCACTCGCACATTGGCAGGGTCAATGCCTCGACTGGTGAGTTCGTGCATGACGGCAAGCATGGTGCCCCCCGTCGCCAGCATGGGTTCAGGAATTAGTACGCGGGTTCTGGGGTCAAGTTTTTCGGGTAGCTTATTCAGGTAGCAGCTTGCTTCCAGGGTTTCTTCGTTGCGGACAAACCCCAAATGATAGATCGAAGCCAGGGGGAGCAGGGTTTGTGCGCCATCCAGCAGAGCCAAGCCTGCCCGCAACACTGGCACAAGCATTAAAGGCACATCAGCATCAATCAGGGTGGCAGGACAGGGAGCCAGGGGGGTTTGAATGGTGGTGTCTTGGGTCGGCAACCAGTCCCGAATCGCTTCGTAGGTTAACCAGCGCCCCAACTCGGTCATCGCGGTACGGAAGATGGCAGAGGGAGTGGAGGCTTGTCGAGCGATCGCCAACCAATGCTTGATGAGGGGATGAGGCGGTACATAGACACGCATTTGCAAAGTCATAGCAGTCAAAAGGCTCTGGGAATCGAATTTGAATCATCATACTCTCTTCCTTTTGCATCAGGTAATCAACCCCTTGATTTTTTAGACTCTTGAGCACGGATGAAATGGTGGCAGGACGATCGTACTCGCCCAACTCTATTGCAAATGGTTTTCAATAGAGTTGACAGTGAGTCGCAATAAATCTATAGTGTTTCTCAAGTGTTCTCCTCTCTGAAGGATCGGCAGGCGGGATTGATCTCAATAGATCAGTCCCTTTTTCTTGAATTTTTATCAGAGGCTTGAAAGCTTATTGAGAATTTTTATTTATAAAAATGACTATTCTACTTTTCTTTTATTCAACAACTCGTAACCGCCCTGCCCGGAGCAGTTCAAATACTCGATTTACCAGTGCCTGTTCAGCCGCACTAATTTTGTTCTGAGAAAGCAGGGTCGCCATAAACTGCTGCTGGTCAGCACGGCTAATTTTGCCTGATTCGGTAATTTTGCTAACCATTTGCTCCAGAGTGGAATGGGAAGAGTTCACTGAATGCACCATGTCGATTCGCTTGACGAGTTTTGACAATAGCTTAAGCATTCATGGAAAGTGTGTCATCCCCAAAAATACGAGATTACATCACCGTGATTTCACGGTTCCTCTGTGAGTTCTCTAGGTTGCTTCGTGAGGCAGAAAAGGTGCCAGATTCAGGTGCGGTTCTACCGCATCAGCCAGCATATCTAACATTATTTCCCGTTGTTCTCGGTAGTTCGCTACTCCTGTGGGTAAAGACTTTAATCCTCGTTGCTGGCGCAATCGGTTCAGCCAGGCGCGTCTCCACGGTCCGTTGTCAAACAGTCCATGCAGGTAAGTGCCCCACACTGCCTGATTTTGATCAACAATGCCCAGGTTGGTGTCATCAAATAAAGGATGGGTGCCAGTGGCATCTTCCATCAAGCGCGATCGCCCCTGGTGAATTTCGTAGCCCGTTACAGGTAGCCCTTCTTGGGGAAAGTTGGAGGTGACAGTGCGCTGACGGGCAACCCGTTGTCCAGCGATTACGGTTTTAATGGGAAGCAACCCCAACCCTTTGAATCGCCCTTCCTGTCCCTCAATGCCCTCTGGATCTGCCAGAATTTTGCCGAGCATCTGGAAGCCACCACAAATGCCCAAAACGGTGCCTCCGGCGGCGACATAGTTTTGAATCTCTTCCGCCATGCCAGAGCGGTGTAGCACAATCAAATCGGCGATCGTGGCTTTGGAGCCGGGAATGATTAGGGCATCGGGATGTCCCAGAGGGGGCTTAGGGGCGATGTATTTTACTGAGACGGACGGCTCTGCTTCTAGGGGATCAAAATCAGTGAAATTGGAAATGCGAGGCAGACGCAGGACGGCAACATTGATATCACTGATGGAATTGGAACTGCGGGGTTCTAACAAACTGAGAGAATCTTCTGCGGGAAAGGATTGATCCAGCCAGGGAATCACGCCAACCACTGGAATGCCCAGCCGCTCTTCCAGCCAATCGATCCCCGATTGTAAAATCGATCGCTGCCCCCGAAACTTATTAATCACAACGCCTTTGATCAGTGCCCGTTCCTCTGGTTCCAACAACTCCATAGTTCCGACAATGTGGGCAAAGGCACCGCCGCGATCAATATCCACCACTAGCAAGGTCGGCGCGTTCAGGTGTTTGGCAACCCGCATATTGGTCAGGTCACGGTGCTTCAAGTTGATTTCCGCCGGACTGCCCGCCCCCTCGCAAATTAAAAGATCGTAGTCTTCTGATAGGCGTTTGAGGGACTCTTGAATGGCTTGCCAACCCTGGTCAAAATATTTCTCGTAGTACTCCGCCGCATTGA
Organism: Leptolyngbyaceae cyanobacterium bins.302; assembly: GCA_033764965.1. Taxonomy (GTDB): domain Bacteria; phylum Cyanobacteriota; class Cyanobacteriia; order Leptolyngbyales; family Leptolyngbyaceae; genus JSC-12. The sequence goes on from JANRIN010000301.1 coordinate 29,563, forward strand.
CTCGCCCTGCTGCCCTGCCTTTGAGAATCACGAGAGAAGTCATATCCCCTTGCGGCTTGAGTAGGATCGGATTCATCTCAATCATGGGGGCAATTCCCGCTGCCCACGCCTGTACTGCTTGAGCGTGTCCCATCTCGCCGCCACTACTGGTTACGTAAGCATTTAATGCCATGTTTTGCCCTTTGAAGGGAGCAACTCGCCACCCTCGCCGACTCAAAATTCGACAAATTGCAGTGACCAGGAGAGATTTACCTGCGTGGGAGGTGGTTCCCACTACCATCATGGCTTTCATGGAGGCTTCCTATGGAAACAGTAGAGGACAATGACAAAGTAATGATGCTTTTAGGACGGTAGCCGAAACCAGCGGATCACCATATTGTAGAGACGATCGCGCAACGTTGGCGCATATTGAGCAGAATGCTGTTGCCACTTCTCTACAAGTTGCCGTCCCAGGGGAGTCACCCGAAAACTATCGGTTAATCCCTGTCCATCTACTTCTCTACGGAGCAAACCAACCTGAATCAGCCAAAGTAGATCATTTTCTGCCCTCAATTCAGAAAGGGGCTGAAAGGTGTATTGGTTTTGCACGCCAGCCGTGTGAGCGATCGCTTTGAGAGCAACACTCTGCGAGACCATTGCGGCAAATAAATGTAACTGAAAAGGAGCACAACGCATCGCACGTTCTGCCCGAAGTAGCGTCTTTTGAGAATAATGAATCGATCGATGAGCTTTAGGAATAGCGGTCATTGGATAATGAATAGCAAATCAGGATTAGGGACGAACGACTGAAATCAGATTTCAACCATTCAATATCTTATGCAATTTCTTCTATTTACTGAAGTTTAGACTAATGTGCAAAGAAAATTCGGCAAGAAGTAGGTTTTGACTGCTTGCTGCTTATACAGCATGGGGGCACAAGATCTGGTATAAACCGACTGGTATTACACGATCCCAGAAGACAGGATTTTATGGACATCAAAGCGCTCATCCGTGAAGTTCCCAACTTTCCCAAGCCCGGAATTTCCTTCAAAGACATCACAACCCTGTTGCGGGATGCTCAGGGGTTTGAGTACACGATCGATTGTCTAGCGGAGAAGTGTACTGATTTAGCGCCAGACTATATTGCCGGGATGGAATCCAGGGGGTTTATTTTTGGGTCAGCCCTGGCGGTCAAGATGGGTGCGGGGTTCATTCCGGTACGCAAGCCAGGGAAACTCCCCGCGGCAGTACACGCGATCGAATACGACCTGGAATACGGCAGCGATCGCCTGGAAGTGCATCAGGATGCGGTTTATCCTCCCGGTTCAAAAGTGCTGATGGTGGATGACTTGATTGCGACGGGGGGAACTGCCGGTGCAACCGCCCAACTGATTCAGCAAGCCGGGGGAACGTTGGTGGGGTGTGCCTTTGTGATTGAACTGGTGGACTTGAAAGGACGGGAAAAGCTGCCCAACGTCCCGATTATTACGTTGGTTGAATATCTGGGGGATTAGGGCTGGCGATCGCGCATTCCCAGAACTTAGGGATTAAACTGGAAACCACTCCCCAGAGATTGCACCAGGAGATCACACCAGGAAATGAGTAGTTCAGCTCGGAATCGATTGGAAACTGGCTGGGACAGGCTACTGGCATTTTTCACCAGTGACACCTTCGCCTATATCGTCAAACGGGTGCTGCAAGGACTGATTACCTTGCTGTTGGCATCGATGCTGTGCTTTCTGCTAATTCAGATTGCACCGGGTGACTACCTCAGTGCTCTGAAAGAGAATCCCAAAATCTCGCCCGAACGGTTGCAACAACTCAGCCAGCAGTTTGGCTTGGATAAACCCTGGCATGAACAATATTTACTCTGGTTGCGGCAAGTCGTGACCCAGGGAAATTTTGGCACCAGTTTTGTCTATAACCGCTCGGTGTCTTCCTTGCTCTGGGAGCGAGTCGCGGCAACCCTGCTCCTGGCGATTTCGTCGCTGGTGTTCACCTGGGCGATCGCCGTTCCAATGGGGATCATTGGGGCGGTGAATCAAAACAAGCTGGTCGATCGCATCCTGAGAGTGATTAGCTACATTGGGCAGGGGTTTCCCAGTTTCATCGCTGCCCTGCTGTTGCTGATCTTCGCCCAAAACACCACTCCTCTGTTTCCTGTCGGGGACATGACCAGCATCGATTTTGATGACCTCACCCTGTTGGGCAAAATTCTGGATATTGGCTGGCACATGATTCTGCCCACGATCGCCCTCAGTGTCACGGGGTTTGCAGGACTGCAACGAATTACACGCGGGCAACTGCTGGATGTATTGCGGCAGGACTACATTCAAACGGCTCGTGCCAAGGGTCTTCCCGAAAATCGCGTGATCTATGTCCATGCCCTTCGTAACGCAGTCAACCCCCTCATCACCCTGCTCGGCTTTGAATTTGCCGCCTTACTGAGTGGAGCCTTCATCACCGAGTACTTTTTCAACTGGCCCGGTTTGGGACGCTTAATTTACCAGGCGCTTCTGGCTCAAGATATTTACCTGGTGATGGCAAGCCTGATGATGGGAGCCGCCCTGCTGATTCTGGGCAATCTTCTGGCAGATTTGCTACTGAAAGTCGTTGATCCTCGCATTAAGTTAGGAGATGACGGCTAATGCTTTCTCAAACCTACTACATCGTGCGATCGAAAACCGATGGGCAGTACTTAGTTGCTAACTTGAAAGATAAGGCGGAAAATCCCTCTAGCCAGGGCTATCTCCTGATGTTTCGCGAACATTTCGAGGCACTCACCTACCTCAACACGCATGGCAAAGACATCGCCGATCGGTTTGCGGTGGAATCGATCCCTGGTAGCCAACTCGAAAGTTTGATGAAACGCTGGAATTTCAGCGGCATTGGCATGGTACAAGACCCGATTTTGCCAAAAGTTGAGTTTTTATCCCGTTAAATTTTTCGCGTTAGTTCCTCTCGTTAAATATGGACTCCACCCAACTCATCTCCATTCTCTCCGTTGCGATCGCCACTTCTACGCCTTTGGTGTTTGCCTGCATTGGGGAAACCTTCACCGAACGAGCGGGAGTCATTAATCTATCGGCAGAAGGCACGATTTTGCTCTGTGCCATGACGGGTTTTGCCATTGCTAAAACGACAGAAGGGTTAGGAACAGCACCGAGTTTATTATTGGGATTTGCAGGCGCAGCAGTGGTGGGAGCGGCGATCTCGTTCATTGTGGCGTTTGGTGCTCTGACGTTGAAACAATCCCAGGTGGCGATCGGCTTTGTGCTGGCGTTGCTCTGTGCCGACTTGTCTTCGTTTTTGGGAAATCCTTTTGTGCGGATTCCTGGTCCCACGGTTCCCAGCTTCAAAATCCCGATTCTGCAAGATATACCGCTGTTCGGTCAGTTACTTTTCCAGAGTGATGGGCTGGTTTATCTCAGCTATTTTCTAATTGTGGGTGCAGTCGTTTATTTCTATCGCACCCGTGCCGGATTGATGCTGAGAGCGATCGGTGAGCAGCCTGCAGCGGCTTTTGCTCGTGGCACCAATGTCGTAGTCATGCGCTATGGCTACACGCTGTTTGGTGGGGCGCTGATGGGGATTGCTGGAGCCGCATTTTCGCTAGACTTTAAAGCGGGTTGGAGCCATCGACACACGGCGGGCTATGGCTGGATTGCCCTGGCGATCGTTATCTTTGGGGGTTGGAATCCGCTGCGAGTTGCGCTCAGTTGCTACCTGTTTGGGGTGTTGCAATCGATGGCAAGCGTGGCTCAAAGTACGATTCCGAATGTGCCAACCCAGGTATTCACCGTGGCACCCTTTGTTTTAATGATTTTGTTTCTGGTACTGACTTCCAGCGAATGGGTGGAGCGATCGCTGAAATTGCTACCGCCTCAAGTGGGTCGCTTCGCAGCACAAACGGTTCACAGCACTCCCCCGGCTGCTCTGGGAAAGGTGTTTGAGCAAGATTAACTCTCTCCTCTATCAGTGGGGCGATGTCCATCAGGCAGAGTTGTTGCAGCATCGATGTTGGCTGCGGCAATGTTTGCATTCTGAGCACGAAAAAGATTAGCTCCCGCCAACTGTGTTCCAGCGAAACTCGTGTGACTTAGATTGGCATTGGCAAGGTTAGCCCCGCTCAAGTTTGCTCCACTCAAGTTTGCATAGGATAAATCGGCGGCTTGTAGATTGGCTCCTGCTAAATTGGCATTAGAAAAATCAGCAAATCGCAAATTGGCTCTAGAGAGATTGCTCTGACGCATATCTGCCTGAGCAAAATTGGCTTGATAAAGTTGACTATTGCTTAATTCTACTTGGCTTAAAGCTGTGTTCTGAAAACTGACTTGACTCAAATTGGCATAGGGTAAATGAGTATTCGTGAAGTCACTATTAGAGAAATTAGCTTGCGATAAGTTGGCTTCAAAGAGATCAATTTGACTTAAGTCAACACTGTCAAAATTTCTCTTTCCACCTTTGTATTGAAACAGTAACTCTTGCGAACTTAACTTCTGCATTGGACAACGAAAGTAACAACCTCAGTAAACAGCAAAAGACCATGCCAAAACCACCCTCAGCACAGGAAGTTCCGGATGAGGGATTTAGTAGCTAAGGATACAAGCACTCTTTTAAGGTAAAGCAATGTAAACAAACATCAGGCTTTCTTAAACTTTTCTTTCGTTAGCCTTGACTAATTAAAGTAATTAGAAAAATTTATTAGTTGGGGCTTACGCGAACCTCGGAGGTTTTGCCAGAAACGAGGCGTAATCACCAGTGTTGACGCTTAAACCTCCGAGGTTTTAACCAAAACTGGCGTAAGCCACAAACCTACTTCTAATCATTCAATGGTGTAGGTTGGATTGAGGGATGAAACCCAACGCCCGCATGGGTTACGCTGTCGCTAACCCATCCTACAAATAATTGTGCATTCCTACTTACTTTCTTTCGACTTTATAGATTGAGCTATGAAATAATTTAGCTGCGGAATAATCGACTGTATTGGGTTTCGTGGGTCATGCTGGCGATCGCCAGTCCCCAACCACAGTTTTCCAAGTCTGTGTCCGATCGGGGCAAAATTTTTTCTGCCGTGTCTTCTAAGTGAGGTTGGAGCGCTATCAGGGTGTGTTGTCCAGCGGTTTGTCCCAAAGGGATAAGTTTAATCCCTGCATTCACCAAATTCGTAACCCAACTGTGCAGATACCCCAGAAGCGCGGGTTTTTCGTCAATTTGCCAATGGAAAGCCGCGATCGCAAAGGCAACTGCAAAGTTGCAATTATCTTCCCACAAACCTATAATTGCAGGAATTTCAGATAGTTCTGGATGCAAATCTCGTAACAGCTTGAGCAATGATCGCCCCATCTGCCAGCTCTGCAAACGCAATTCTTCGGTGTCTCTGACCGCAGAGAGCCAAAGATTCCAACTTTCTAATGCTTGCCAATCTTGTGCAGCGATCGCCCGTTGGCTCCGCAGTAAAATGCCCGCTTCTAACTGCACTGCCCCATAGTTGAGTTCTCGAATTATCCAATGTTCCAAAGCGGCTTGATTGCAAATGATTCCACCATCTACCAATGTTTCCAATGCTTCCGAGTAGCTATAAGCTCCTACAGGTAAGGCGGGACTAGCAAGTTGCAGCAATCGCAGTAGGCTGGGTTGATTCAACTGACTCAATGGTGGTGTCCTCCGTAAGCGCCGCGTTCTGGTTGAAACGGTTGCACTTCTGCCAAAACCGCCAAGCCGCGATGAATTAGCATTTCTTGTAAAACTGGATCGGGAGATAAACGCAGGTAATCAGCAGCGATTTCTAAAGGCACATGACGATTGCCCAGATGATACGCCGCTTGTAGCAAATGCAATGGGGATGCTGCGGTCACGGTTAAAACAGGCTCCGGTTTTGCCACCACTCGCACCTTCACGCCATCATCTGATTGCAGAATGTCTCCATCTTGCAACATGGTGCCTCTAGGCAGTTGGAGAAAGATCGCTTGTCCATCTGCTGTTGCAAAGCGGTGGCGCGATCGAGTTCGTTCTTCTGCGGTCAACAACAATGTTTGGGCGATAGGAACTTCCGCATCGCCTGTTAACCGTTGGGTCAGGGTGAGCATGGGAGATGACTGCATAGTTTTGCGGGGTTGCAAATACTCCAAAGGGTAAGTAGGTTATTCTTGCATAAGAATCCGACAAACGATGAGTGATCCAGCACCATGAGTACCCAGTTTGACCAACCCGTTATTCTACGACGATCGCCCAAGTGGTCGCGGGCAGTCGTGTGGGGCATTGTCGGGGTCACTACCTTCACTGTGCTGTGGGCAACCCTCGCCAAAATTGAAGAGGCAGTATCCGCAACTGGACAGTTGGAACCGCAGGGAACGGTGCGCGATATTCGGGTTCCCATCAATGGAGTAGTCGAAAACGTCAATGTCAAGGATGGCGATCGTGTCACTCAAGGAACCATTCTCCTAACGCTGGAGCAAGAGACTGCTGATGCTCAAGTGACCTCACTCAAGAAAATTCGAGATGCCCTCAAAGCTGAAACCCTGTTTTATCGGCAAGAGATGGGTAACCAAACGTCGGAGCAAGTTGCCGCGATCGCAGAATATAAGTTGCCACCGGAAATGTTGGCGTTAACCAAAAGCCGTGCGGGTTTGGTGACAGAAACGGCATTGTTTCGTGCTCAACTGACGGGTTCCACGGAAGGAATTAGCCTGACACCCGAACAACGGTTACGCTTGCAATCGAGTTCGGCGGAGGTAGCGACTCGTGAGCGCACTGCTCAGTTAGAAGTCGAGCAATTAGAACGGCAACTGGCTCAGATTCAAGTGCAACTCAAGACCGCGAAGGAAATTTTGCGAATTAATGACGGCATTTATAACAATTTGACGGAAGTTGCTAACCAGGGTGGAGTGCCACGAATCCAGTATCTGCGGCAAGAACAGGAACTAAAGAACAGTCAGGCAAAGGTTGAACAGCTTCAGGAAGAGCAGGGACGGTTGAGAGTTGCGATCGCTCAGGCAAAGCAAAAATTACAAAATACGGTAGCACTATCACAGCAGGATTTACTCACCAAAATTGCGGAAAATGAAAAAAATATTGCCAGCATCGACAGTGAGTTGAATAAGGCGATCGTTGAAAATGAAAAGAAAATCGCCGAAATTGACAGTCAACTCAAGCAAGCCGAGCAGACTTTAAAGTATCAAGCAGTGCGTTCTCCAGTCGATGGCACCGTGTTTGATTTGAAAGCTTCTGGTGCGGGATATGTGGCAACCACGGCGGAACCTGTGTTGAAAGTTGTCCCCAGAGATGCCCTCAAAGTGGAACTGTTTGTGCCCAACAAGGATATTGGCTTTATCAAAACGGGACTACCTGTGGATGTGCGAGTTGATTCTTTCCCGTTTAGTGAATTTGGTGATCTAAAAGGTGTCGTGGAGTCGATCGGCTCGGATGCTTTGCCACCTACTCAAGAACGCCCCTTCTACAGCTTCCCGGTAAAAGTGCGCCTAGACGACACCAGCGGACTGAAAAACAACGGTCGCGATCTGCGGCTGCAATCGGGGATGTCTGTCAGCGCCAATATCAAGATTCGGCAGCGATCGATCATGTCTATCTTTGTAGATGGCTTCACGCAAAAAGTGGATAACTTCAAATCTGTTCGCTGACACATAAATGGGACGCAACTAGATGACTTCAATAGAAGTGTCATTGGTCATCGGTCATTGGTCATTGGCAAAGGACGAGCGACCAATGACCAGTGACTAAGGACGAGTGACGAATGACCAATGACCAATAACTTCTAATCATTCATGTTTTATTTGGAGCCAACCACAACGCCAGATTTCGTAAATAAGCTTTCAAGTCTGGCAGTGCATTGGGTTCAGTTTGCATCGTATCTCCGGGTGGTTCATCTACAAAGCTAGGACATCCTAAAGTCGCATCCCAGTTGTAATCGCAGAAATGATGAAATGTGGATTCAGCGATCGCTCTGCCTAACAAATTGCCCTCTTCGTCACGATCGTGCTCAAATGCCACTGCCAGGTTGAACGATCGTCCAGTCGTTTTACTGAGTCCTGTGGCAATGACACGAGCAGCGGTATTGCCATCGGGTACACCAACTGCGCCCTCGTGGGGATGGGCGGGCAAAAATTGGATGATACCCGTGGGAGATGCCTGATTTTTCAGTAACTCGTGGATCGGTTCGATCGGAGTGATTTTTTGACAATCTCCATTGCGTCCAGAGTGATAATTGGGCCAGGAAATATAGGTGGTGTAGGGGTCGTCAATGCAATGACGGGAGGGATCTGGGTCGGGGTTCTTGCTATGGAAATAGTGGGCTTCTCCCACGCCTGCCAGGGTACACACAGAGCTACCTAAATCCATGTGGTCGCGCGTCACCATCATGCCACCCCCCCGCCGCCGAAATTGACTAATGCCGATGCAGTCGTTTTCAGTGATGCCATCTCCGGTGTCAACCGCAAACAACCATAACTCATCAAAATCTGAATCGTAGAGAGAACTGAGGACAGGATCATCCCCGTCTTCATTCACCTGGCGATCGCGCGCGACAACCTCACACAACTGATTCCCCGCTGCGTCCTGCAAAGAAGACAAGTACTCGTGCAAGAGTGAAAATCGGGCAATGCTCCAGTCATCCTCGGTTGTGGGGATGGTGGTTTGCAGCAGAATCCGAATTGGTTTCACCACGGACAACTCTCCTGATCAGCGTGCTTGTTCTAATGCTATTGTCCATCGAAATTGAGTGCGTTATCGAAGGAATTGCCCAAACGCTTTTGTGATTGAAATCACTTTAATTCGGTGAAGCGATCACCGATTACGTTGATATACGTCAGGGGTGGAAGGTGGGAAGATCACGCGATCGCTCCCGCTTCAATCACGTCTCAATCCTGGCGGATCAGGGATATTAGATTTGCTGAGTCATAGATTCAAGCAAGCCTGGTCGTCAATCCCACACTGTCTTATGAACGCCCCTCTCCTTACCCGTTTAATCAACTTTTTGCAAGAAGAGTTGTTGATTCCCACCGAATCGATTCAAATGGCGATGCGCCACGAAGAAGCGCCCAACCTTTTCCCGATGGTGCTCTGGCAGTATGGGTTAGTTTCGATAGAGCAGTTGGATCGAATTTTTGATTGGCTGGAAACTGCGTTATAGATCCTTGTGCGTAAAGGGTTTGGCATCCGCGCCGGAGTAGGTGGCAGCAATGTGACCATTTCCCTCCAATTGGTACTTATAGGTCACTAAACCTTCTAAGCCAACGGGTCCGCGAGGTGGCATTTTCTGGGTACTGATGCCCACCTCTGCCCCAAAGCCATAACGGAATCCATCGGCAAATCGGGTGGAGCAATTGTGATAAACTCCCGCTGCATCAACTTGTGCCATAAAAGTGGCAGCGGTTGCGGCATTTTCGGTGACGATCGCCTCGGTATGCCGCGATCCATAGGTGTTGATATGAGCGATCGCCTCTTCCAGATGATTCACGATCTTGATTGCCAAAACCAAGTCACTGTATTCGGTTGACCAATCGGCTTCCGTAGCAGGAGCAATAGGCAAAATTTCTAGAGTGCGAGCATCCCCCCGCAATTCCACATTTTGGGCTTGCAAGGTGCTGACTACTTCCAGCAGAAAATTAGCCGCAATATCCTGATGCACCAGTAAGGTTTCGATCGCATTACAAGCGGCGGGATAGTGAGTCTTGGCATCAACGGTAATGGCGATCGCTTTAGCAATATCTGCTGCTGCATCTATATATAGATGGCAAATTCCGTCTGCATGACCCAAAACCGGAATGCGTGTATTGTCCTGCACAAACCGCACAAACGAGTTGGAACCCCTGGGGATGATGAGATCCACGTATTGATCCAGCTTCAGCAGTTCCAATGTTTCCTCCCGTGTCGCCAAAAGCTGCACCACGGTTGGATCAAGTCCGGCTTGCTCTAGTCCTTGCCGAATGGCTTTGACCAACACCTCACACGATCGAATTGCTTCCTTGCCGCCTTTCAAAATCACGCCATTGCCAGACTTGACTGCCAAACTAGAAATTTGTACCACGGCATCGGGACGAGCTTCAAAAATTACGCCCAACACTCCCAGGGGACAGGTAATTCGCTGCAACACTAATCCCGTATCCAGTTCTCGCTTGAGTTGCACCACTCCCACGGGATCAGGCAGTTTTGCCACATCTCGCACGCCAACGATCGCGCCCTTCAGCTTCGACTCATCAAATTTCAATCGAGCGTATAAGGCATCGGATAACCCCTCTGCTTGTGCTGCCTCGCAATCTGCTCGATTTGCTGCCAAAATTTCCGGAGTCGCCGCTTCCAGTGCCAGCGCGATCGCCTCCAGCGCCTGATTCTTCGCCGCGGTTGGCAGTGTTCCCAGCAAACGCGCACTGGCTCTGGTTTGTTGAGCCAATTCCACCAGGGATAAAGCAGAATGAGAAGGTGCGATCGAGGAAAGCGTCATAAACTATATCCAAATCAAACTTAAATCAACAGCCCGACCAGCAAAAGCGATCATTTACTCCTTAGTTTAGAAGATTTTCCCTCACCCACTCACCTAGTCATTCGTCATTCGTCATTCGTCACTTGTCACTCGTCACTCTCTCACCCACCCCCTTACTCCCCTACTCCCTCACCCCCACTCCCCACTCCCCATCATGGATTCCTACTACAAACCCGAACATTTGCCCAACTTCAGCAAGATTGGTGAAGGCAGTCCAGAGCTTGCCGAGAAATTTTTTGCTTACTATGGAGCCGTTTTTGCCGAGGGTGCTCTATCCAGTCGGGAGAAAGCCCTGATCGCCTTGGCGGTTGCTCATACAGTGCAATGCCCCTACTGTATTGATGCCTACAGCAAGGAATCGTTACAGCAAGGGGCAGATTTAGAACAGATGACCGAAGCCATCCATGTTGCGACTGCAATCCGGGGCGGCGCGTCCCTCATTCACGGATTGCAGATGTTGGATCAGGTTAACCAACTGGGGATGTAGCTGGTTGCTGAGAAGTTAGTGGAGCCGTGACAGGGGTTCTGGTTTTCTTGTCAATAACGAGATCAGCGATCGTTTTCACGAATTCACCCTGCTTAAAGTACCCCTCCAAAACTCGACGAGCATTCGTAATAATCCGGGCTGCTTCATCCGGGTTGCGGAGGTAAAAGTCACATTTTTCTTCTAAATCTGAAAAATCCCACTTCAAAGGCACATAGGTTTCGTTGGGATAGTAAATGTTGGGAGCCGTATCGATATGATCCATGTTCGGCTTCAACAACAGGGAGTCGTAGCAAACGGCTTCGTAATCGCGCCAGGTTGTCTCACCCCACCCAAAGGGACTAAACACAATTCGGCTACGTTCGATTTCATCACGATACTGCTTGCTTGAAACGGTACGCGCTTCAGGGAACTCGCCACTAACCGCTAAACGATATTTCGATCCCATCTGTTTTACGGCTTCAACCGATGCCATCCGGTACTCGGTGTACCAGCTTTCTTTATCGTGGATGGAACTGTAGGACAGGTGACAAAACACATCAACGTCTTTCGGCTTACGACGAAATTGCCGATTGCTGAGTTTCCAGCTTAAAGGTTTGAAGAGCAGGGTTTCAAACTGGCGCAGAGTGACAACGTTCCAACCCGTTCCAATCCGATCTTCATAGCCATTAGGGACTGGAGAGCCAACGTGCCAGTCGTAAATATCTTTGCCTTGCTCCCGCACAAGGTAATCCGTAATCATTGTTCCACCAAGGAGGGGCTTTTTATACTGCTGCACATCTTTGAGGCGTTGATATTTCAGCAGCTTATCGACATAGGGCAAAACGCCGAAGAACCGACTGCTAACCTGATCCCACGGATCAATGAAGAAAATCTTCCGACCCGGATTTGCAGTATGAATGGTTTTCATGGTTTGCACCACCTCGTCTGCACTCTCGCGCCAATCAGGTCGAACAAACAAAATTTCCACGTCAGCATTGATATTCTGGCAAGCCTGCTTGATCTCTGTAATGGAAACTGCCTGGATGTGGGTGAAGGTCAGCCCAAGTTCCCGTCGAAGCAGTTGACGATTGCGGAAAAAGGGATCAAGTTGAGCTGCCGAGATTTTATCAGTCTTTTTGTTTGCGTTACCGACGATGATTGACTTCATAAGCTTTTGGTGGCTTGGTTGGTATTACGTAGGAGCAATCGCTAGACCCTGATCGGCTGATTAGTAGATCCCCTTAGTCTAAACTAGAAAGTTTTGTGAAGGCATAAGGGAAAATACACTACAAAAAAATGAGAATTTCTACTGATAGAAAACAAACAGTAAGATTACCTACTCACTTGACGCAATCATTGCATGGAATTTTGTGGTAGCGTCCAACTTTATCGTTACTTCAACACCCTGTCTACGTATCTTCACGGTGCATTTATCTCTCAACCTGAGAACTTAAATTTGACTCATGCGCTTTTCACGTAGAAAACCTATAACTTCATAGAAGATTTTTGACTTTTCTCATAGAAATAAGATTTTTACGATTCCGGATCGATCGCCTGTAAATTCTTTACATAACTTCACTCTGTCAGAAGCTCCTAGACACGAGTCCTTACACCCTCCAACTAAACCCAGGAAACAAGTGTGGGGAATACTGCAACACAACGTTGCAAACTTGTAAAGGATCAGCGTTCTTTCGAGGGTTGAAGTGGGGAATATTGAAAATTAAGCATAAACAGTTCGGCGTAGGAGCGATCCTGTGAGTCAAACGATCGATATAGAGACCGTTGAATTAGATGAGAAACTTCAGCAAGGGTTGGAGTGGAGTCTAAGAGGAGATCATGCGGGTGCAGTTGCAGCATTTGATCAAATTCTTGAGCAACAGCCCCACCTCTGGGACGTTTGGGTTGAGAAAGGGAAGGCATTGAATTTGATGGGTCATTCAGCCGACGCGATCGCCTGTTTTAAGCAGGCAGTTGAGTTGAAGCCAGATGCAGCAATTCCTCAATACTGTCTGGGTTGGACGGCTTTTTCGTCAGGGCACTATGAGGCAGCTTTGTCTGAATTCCGAACGGTGCTCACGTTAGATCCCAATTTTCCGGATGCTTGTTACTGTATCGGTCTAACGCTTTACGCTGTGGGTAAATATGAGGAGGCGATCGGGTATTTTCGTCGCGCCTTGGAAGAGCGAACCACCTGTGCTGATACCTGGTACTGCCAGGGATTTTGTTTGTATGCCACCCACCGCTACGAAGGGGCAGTACAGCATTTTACTCATGCCCTAGAACTGCAACCCAATTATCAGGAAGCCTTACTGGGACGGGGTGATGCCTTGAAGGAGTTGGCAGATTATGAGGCAGCGATCGCCAGTTACGATAAAGCCTTGGAGTTGGACGCAAATAATGTCGAGGTCTTGTTGCATAAGGCGACGTGCTTGAAGCAGGCTGGACGCTTACAAAATGCTGTGGCTGTCTATCAACAGGCGATCGCAGTTCAGCCCTCTGATTGGGAAGCCTGGTATGGACAGGCAGGGATTCAACTCAAATTGGGCAGCTTTGAACCCGCGATCGCCAGCTACGACAAAGTTTTAGCCCTGAAGCCTGATTCCTATGAATCCTGGTTTAACCGGGGAGTGGCGCTGAAGAACTTGAATCGGTTAGCCGATGCCGTCGCCAGCTACGATCAGGCTTTGAAAATTCGCCCCGATGATCATCGTGCCTGGAATAACCGAGGTGGCACCTTAGTCAGCATGGGCAAGCTTGCGGACGCGATTGCCTGCTTTGATAAGGTGTTGGAAATTAATCCGGATGATGCCAAAGCTCAACAGAACCGAACGATCTTGCAGAAGCGGTTGGAAGCCAGTGGAGGTTAGGGTGTAACTGCATTCTCATTCACGACCAGGGTTTTTGCCGTGGCATCCAGGGTTGCAGTTGCCCCGATCGGTAGAACAGCATTTTCGCGAACGTGCCCAAACATTAAGTTATAGAGCGTCGGTTTGCCGAGGGATTCCAGGCGATCGCGCAGCACGTTTTCCAGGCTAATCGTTTGGAAGAAAGAAGGGCGAAATTCTTTGGGGTAACAATCCACAAACCGACCCAGAGCAATTCCGGCGGCATCCTGCAATTTTCCAGCCAGCCAGAGTTGGGTCAACATCCGGTCAATCCGGTAAGGCTCCTCGCCAATGTCTTCTAGAAACAGGATTTTGCCGCGGGTATCGGGTTCGTAGGGAGTGCCGATGAGGTTGGTGACGAGCGTAAGATTGCCGCCGATGATCTGACCTGTGGCGCGTCCGGGCACGATCGTAATCAAGCGGTTATTTCGTTCAACGGTGCCGGGTTCTGGTTTGGGTGGCTTGGCGATCGCCCCAATGGTTTGAGGGGTCATAATGGCGCGGCGGAAGTGCTCCATCGCGTAATCGCCGACTCCCGTTAACCCGGAGGAGCCGTGAAAGGTGATCAATCCCGTTTTTTGATAGATCCCAATCAGGAGCGCTGTAATGTCACTATGTCCGACCACCACTTTGGGCGATCGCTGGATTTGGGCATAGTCCAGGAAGGGTAAAATCCGGCTGCATCCGTACCCACCAGAAAAGGTGACAATCCCGCGAATTTCGGGACGACGAAACATCTCATTTAAATCCTCTGCTCGTTGTGCGTCACTGCCTGCCAGGTAGCCGTTTTGAGCATTGATGTGTTTACCCAACACAACTTTGAAGCCGTAAAGCTCCATTGTTTCCTTCGCAATCTGAATTTCTTCCGGTTCGTAAGCATTGCTGGCAGGCGCAACCATTCCCACGGTGTCTCCTGGTCGTAGGACTGGGGGTTTCAAGACAGGAGTGGCTTGAGCGCTGGTGGATTGTTGCTGTCCTACAGCGATCGGTACGGCAGCGACAAGTCCCGCTTGCAGTAGCCGTCTCCGAGATTTAGATAAATGATAGGGTGTTGACATGATTGACCACGATCGTTTGTTTAAAGAACTCCTAACGACATTCTTCGTTCAGTTTCTGGAACTGTTTCTACCACAAGTCGCCAGCTTAATCGATCGTGACTCTGTAACGTTTTTACCTCAAGAATATTTTGCAAATTTGACAACAGGCGAAACCAGGATTGTTGACCTATTGGCAAACGTGCAATTAGCCAATCAACCGGCGGGATTTTTGATTCATGTTGAAACTCAAGCATCCAGTGAAGCTGATTTTGCCCGTCGCATGTTTTTCTACTTCGCTCGACTACATCAGAAATATTTGCAGCGGATTTATCCAGTGGTTGTGTTCTCGTTTGATGAACCTCATCGGCAGGAGAGCGATCGCTACATCGTCGAGTTTGAGGATTTGAAAGTTGTAGAGTTCAACTTTCGCCCCATTCAATTGAATCGACTCAACTGGCGAGACTATTTGGCGCAGTCCAATCCGGTTGCTGCTGCCTTAATGTCGAAGATGAGAATTTTGCCTCAAGATCGCCCCAAGGTGAAAGCAGAGTGTCTGCGAATGCTGGTAACATTGCAACTTAATCCAGCCCGAACTCAGTTGATTTCTAAATTTGTGGATGCTTACCTGCGGTTAAGCGATCAGGAGGAGCAGGTATTTTGGGAGGAAATTGATAGACTAGACCTAACATCGCAAGAGACGATTATGGAAATTGTCACGAGTTGGACAGAAAGAGGCATTGAACAAGGCATTGAACAAGGCATTGAACAAGGTCTTGAGCAGGGGTTGCAGCGGGAACGATCGCTCGTCTTACGTCAACTTGCCCGCCGAGTTGGGACAATTCCTGACGCGACCAGATCTCAAATCAGCGAACTTCCGATCGAACAACTAGAGTTGCTAGGAGAAGCATTACTGGATTTTGCCAGCCTGTCTGATTTGGACGCATGGTTTGCTGAGGGGCAGTAGCGGACGAGCGATTGTATTTCACTCCTTACTGATGCTGCAATTGGGCTAACGCTTCGGTTCTCGTCGCTTCACCTGATCCCTGCAAGCCACGGTTAACAGCGCTGAGCACTGCTAACAGAGAAGCAGAGACGATGTTAGTGTGAATTCCTACGCCATAGATAGGGGTGGGCATAAAGTCTGCGGCAACTTCGATGAACGCAACGGCTTTGGCAGCGCTACCCTGCTCCAGCGATCGCTCCTCATAGTGATGAATTCGCAAATCCATGCCCAGCGCATTCACAAAGGCATCAATCGGTCCATTGCCCTGTCCCGTTAGGGTGATTGGTTGGTGGTTGAGTTCCAGTGTAACGGCGATCGCTTCGCTACCCGCTAACTCTGAACTGTCATGCTCTCTATATTTAAATGGAGATGCAATTTGCAAATATTCCTGCTCAAACAAGTGCCACAACTCTTTTGCCGTCATTTCTTTGCCATCGGCATCCATCACTCGCTGTACCACCTGACTAAACTCGATCTGCAAACGACGTGGCAACACTAATCCACATTCCCGCTCCAGCAAAAAGGCGATGCCGCCTTTACCCGACTGGCTATTGACGCGCACAACCGACTCATAACTGCGACCGACATCTGCGGGGTCTAAAGGCAGGTAGGGGATCTCCCAAACCGCGTCTGGTTTTTGGGCGGCAAAGCCTTTTCTGATGGCATCTTGATGAGAACCGGAAAAGGCTGTAAACACCAAATCCCCTACGTAGGGATGGCGAGGATGGATGGGCAATTGAGTACAATCCTCAACGGTTCTGGCAACATCGTTAACTTGAGAGAAATCGAGTCCAGGATGAATTCCTTGGGTGTAGAGATTGAGTGCCAGGGTGACTAAATCCACGTTGCCAGTGCGCTCACCGTTGCCAAATAAGCAGCCTTCCACTCGTTCGGCTCCTGCCAATTGAGCCAGTTCTGCGGCGGCGATCGCACTGCCTCGATCGTTATGGGGATGCACACTCATAATGATGCGATCGCGCTGGGCTAAATTGCGGTGCATCCACTCCACCTGATCGGCAAACACGTTTGGCGTTGAGACTTCCACCGTTGCGGGCAAATTGATAATCGCTTTGGCTTCTGGAGTTGGCTGCCAGACCTCAATCACTGCATTACAAATGTCTTTGGCAAAATCAAGTTCCGTGGCTGTGAAGGTTTCGGGCGAATATTGAAACCGCCAATTGGTTTCAGGTTGCTCTGCGGCTAAGTCCTTAATCAGTGTGGCAGCAGAAACGGCAAGGTTAATCGTGCCGATTCGATCGAGTCCAAACACCACGCGGCGGAATACAGGTGAAGTGGCGTTGTATACGTGCACGATCGCCCGTTTGGCTCCGCGCAGCGACTCAAATGTGCGGCGAATCAAATCTTCCCGTGCCTGAGTCAAAACTTGAATTGTGACATCATCCGGAATCAAGACTTGTTCTATTAAATGACGCACAAAATCAAAGTCCGTTTGGGAGGCAGAAGGAAATGCAACCTCAATTTCCTTAAACCCAAGCTTGACTAACATCTGAAACATTTGCAACTTTTGTTCAACGTTCATCGGTTCAATCAACGCCTGGTTGCCATCGCGTAAATCGGTACTGAGCCAGATTGGAGGATGGGTGAGGGTTTGGCTGACCCAGGTGCGATCGCTCAAATTGACAGGCGCAAACGGACGGTACTTAACCGCTGGATTGTTCAACATCATGCAGGTGTCCTAAATTATTAAATTCACGAATCTTGGATGTCTAATCCATTCGAGACTGCGTAGACAGGTTGCCCAGTCAACAAATGGAAAAATTTGAGTCACTACAAAAAACTTGATTGAAGGTATGTAAAAGTTATCTGCGCGCAAGGCGCAGCAGCAGTCCTAGCGCTAGGCTGGCGATTCGGTGTAGAGAAAACTGCTGAGTCACAAAAACCTTCAAAGTCACTAATCTTTATCCTAATGGTGAGAATTGATTCGGTCAAGCCGTGTCAGGTTTCTTATTTCTACAGATGGAGACAAGAATCAGACTCTTAGGGGATGGATTGGTATACTCAAATTTGTACTCTGTTAAAGATTCAACAGAACTTTTAGAACTGAAGGAGTTGTACCCATGAATCTGCTATCGAACCTGTTAATGGAAGTTCCAGCCAAGCAAGGTGGGCAGTTTCCCCTTTCTTTTACCCTGGTGTATGTGGTCGGGTTTATTGCGGCTGTCAGCATTGGCTCGATCGCCTGGTACAACTCTAAGCGTCCTGTTGGTTGGGAAGACAAAGCACGCCCCGATGTCGTTCCAGAGGTGAAGGATTCTGAAAATCCTGGCGTGTAAGGCGATTTCCAGAAAAGAGTTTACCTTTCGACTTCGCTCAAGGTGCAAGCTGGCTGAGCGGAGCCGAAGACGGTGGGTAGATTGTTCACCAGAAATCTTCTCAGATGATTCGATAAAAAGTCAGAATAAAACTCAAAATCAGGTGATGGGAAAGGCGATGTTGAGTCTTCCTGCACCTGATTTTGCTTATTCCAGCTTGGCAACCCACCGTTGATATAAATTGCGAATTGCTCGAATGACAGAATTACTAGCCTGTTCACCGCTGATGTTGCCAGGATCTAACGATTGCAATTCTGTTAATAGCTTGGCTTCTTCAGTCGCAACGGTGCCATCGCTATAAATTAGTCCGCTAATCGCTTCCAACAATTGCTGACAGGATTCAGAAGTGGGACGATCGCCTAAATATTGTTTGACCCACTCATAGCACTCCGCAGCAGGTACGGGTCTAAATTCATAGAGCAAGGGTTGAATGTCTGGCTCATCGGCAACGCCCTTCTCTCTAGCAATGCGATGCAAGTATTCCCGCTCTTCTGGTTGAATCTTGCCATCAATCCAGGCAGTTCCAATCAAGATTTTGACTAACGTTTTCGTATCTGAACTGGCGGCTGTCATCGTGTCACCCTCTCCTTATTCAAAACGTTGTTATCCATAACAGTAAGCCAGTTCAACCCAAGTGCGAGAAAAATCGCCATAAGTTTTAGGGATTGGCGGAAGAAGGGGGATGGGGGAGTGGAGGAGGGTAAGAGTGAGGGGGTAAGTGGGTAGATGAGTCGGTTGGGGCGGTTCGCGAACCGCCCTTACGGGTATTATCTTTCTATCCTCTACCCTCTACCCCCTCTTCTCCAGCCTTGCCATGAAGAAGCCGTCCATTTGATGTTGATGCGGCAGGACTTTGCACCATCCTTCCTGGGTTGCAAATGGAGCAGCGACAGAGTTTGAATCAGGGGGCATGATCTGCCAGTTGGGATGGGTGTTGAGGAAGCGATCGATCTGGTGTTCGTTTTCAACTGGGTGCAGCGTGCAAGTAGCGTAGACCAAAACTCCATCCGGTTTTACCCAAGACTCAACTTGATTGAGTAATTCAGTTTGCAACTGAGCGAGTTGAGCAACACTCTCAGGAGTTTGTCGCCAGCGAGCATCAGCATGACGATTCAGAGTTCCTAAACCAGAGCAGGGAGCGTCAAGTAACACGCGATCGGCGCGGTTCTGAAACTGACTCAAGCGACGACTATCACCAGTTTGAATCCGGATGGATTGAAGGTGTAAGCGATCGCAATTTTGTTCCAGCTTTTTCAAGCGAGAAGGCGTTTTATCACACGCCCAAACCGTTCCGCGATCACTGATCAATTCGGCAATATGAGTCGTTTTTCCACCCGGAGCCGCGCAGGCATCCATGATTACTTCTCCGGGTTGGGGATCGAGCAAGTAACTGACCAGTTGAGCACTGCCATCTTGCACAACCCACCAACCCATCGCAAAACCTGGTAAGGCTTGAATACTGCCAACATGATTCCCCAAGCGAAGGGCATAGGGGAGAAATGATATTCGCTGAGTTTGAACCCCAACTTGATGCAGAGCCGTTTCTACCTGTTCAACGGTCGCTTGCAGGCGATTAACCCGTAAATCGATCGATGGGGGTTCATTCATCCACTGACACAGTTTTTCCGTTTCCGTCTGCCCAAACTGCTGCAACCAATTTTCTACAATCCAATCTGGATAGCTGTAAAAAATTCCCAGTCGTTGAATTGGATTGTCCGGAAGAATGAGTGGATCAAACGATAGAGATGGCAGAGGCGCGATCGCATCTGTTGCTCTACTATCTTTAAGCCGCACGTATTGCCGCAATAGTCCATTCACTACTCCGGATAAACTGGCAAATCCATTTTGTTTTGCCAGTTCAACCGTAGTGTTCACTGCAGCCGATACTGGAACCTGATCCAGATAGCATAATTGGTAGAGTCCTAAATGCAAAATCAACCGCAAATCCGGAGGTTGTTGCTGACTTTTCTTCTTTCCGAGTTGATCAATTAGCGCATCCAAAGTTCGTTGGCGGCGAATGGTGCCGTATACCAGTTCTGTGAGTAAGCGTTTGTCGATCGCACGAAGAGAATTTTGCTGAAGCATCTTATCCAGTGCCACATCCGCAAATGCTCCTCGTTGAATGGCACGCAGCGTCAGAAATGCAAGTTGTCGGGCGGGTTGAGTCACAACAAGAACCATTGGGCGATCGCAGCTTTATTAGCATAGCAATCTTAGAAATGGATGTTATGGAGACTTCTGCTTGCTGCTGCTGGCTTACTACCTTCAGCCGAACTAGAGTCATTCTAGGTCAAGGTTGCCTACAAAATTTTGATTCGCTTTCGCAATCTCTTAAATGCGTTCTATCAATGTCACGAAATCAACAATTTCAAGATTAAACCTCAAGCTTTTTAATACAAACGAACTACTCCAAGTTAATTTCATTGTTGGTTTTCTTTACCCTAAACAGAACATGATGAGTTTGTGACAAAAAATTTGTACCTGCCTTCATTACTTCAAATGAATACAGGCATGGATTTAGGACGACTTTTACACTTCACTGTCTACTTGAATATTTGGATAAGTGCCACGTTCAGACCAGGGTTTTATTCAGTTAACCTCATCTTGTTCCAATCCATTTGCCTTTATTTTCTAACTTTTGAGCCAATGAATTAGAAAGTTGTATCCAAGTCAAGAGTTTGGGCATAAAATTGTTTAGATACAACTCACTCTAAGGTGATAAAAAATGGCGGCAGTAACAACTAAGCGACCGAAAGCTTCAGCAGTGAAACAAGCTTCAATCAAAGATACAAATGCTTTTCTGCAATCCTTACCTGAAAAACCCAAAGAAGACTTGTCCTTGAGGGAAGCGGTTGAGCAAATGCGTGATTCTGTGCGGGGAGCCTTAGCAAAGGGCTACACCTATCAAGAATTAGCTGCAATGCTCACAGAAAAAGGAATCAGAATCAGTGCGTTTACGCTGAAAAACTATGTTCCTTCTGGTCGCCGACGCAGCACAAAAGAACAGGTAGACAAAGTTGCACCTAAGCGGGGGCGGAAGTCGAAAGCAGAGGTTGGAGAGATTGCAGTAGCTTCCTTGGAGGCATCGAAAGAACCCTCTGGAACTCATTCAAAAAATGGCACAGCACCCGTTGCAGCATCTAAGGAGAAGGCTCCTAAAGCACCAGCAAAAGCTCCGCGCGGTAGAGGTAAGGCAACCACAGCAGCCAAGGCTAAAAGTGGAAGTGAAGCAGAGGCAACAGTAAAACAGCCTGCAACCAGACGAAGACGTTCCACCACGGTGGCTACGGCTGACAGCAAGCCCACCACGACTAGAGGGCGTAAAAAGGCAGGAGCTTGATAGTCTGCGATGACTGGCACTCATCAAGAATCCGTTATGCTAAATCAAGCTACGTTGAACCTGGCGAAAGCGTAGTAAGTTATCTCGCTTCTGTAACCTGAGACTCGCAAGGTTATTTGTTACGCTTCGCTGATGATCTGGCTAACGTGCTGCCTACAGGGTGCCAAATCCTTTTTTCTTCTTCTCTTTCTTCTTTTTCTTGGGGGTTCCTCCGGGTTGACCACGCCATCCGGGTTGTGCGCCGCCATAGGGGTTACCCATTGGGTTCATACCACCCGCTCCTGCCATTCCGGGCATCCCGGGAAATTGTCCCTTGCCCATCATTTGCATCATGTTTCGCATCTTTTGGAACTTGTTGACCAGATCACTAACGTCTGCCTCGCTAAAGCCAGATCCACGCGCGATGCGGCGACGGCGACTGGGAGAACTTGCCAACAAATCAGGATTCTTCCGTTCTTCGATCGTCATGGAATTAATCATAGATTCAGCTTTCTTCAACTCAGATTCACCCTTCTCCAGTTGATCGCCGCTGATTTTGTTCATCCCCGGAATTAGCTTCATGATGCCGCCGAGGGAACCCATTGTTTTGAGCAGGCGGGTTTGCTTCAGGAAGTCTGTGAAGTCGAATTTAGCAGTGAGAATTTTCTCCTGCATCTTTTCAGCTTCGGCGAAGTCCACTTCTTCCCGCGCTTTTTCCACCAGAGTCAGCACGTCTCCCATGCCTAAAATGCGGGATGCCATGCGATCGGGATAGAAAGGTTGTAGCGCTTCGACTTTTTCACCCGTTCCAATAAATTTAATGGGCTGTCCTGAGATTTGCCGAACCGACAATGCCGCACCGCCACGGGTGTCTCCGTCCATCTTGGTCAGAATTGCGCCTGTAATACCGATCTGTTCATGGAATGTGCGCGTCAGGTTTGCGGCTTCTTGCCCCGTCATGGCATCCACCACCAGCAGCACTTCGTGGGGTTGAACGGTTTGCTTAATCTGTGCCAGTTCTGCCATCATGTCCTGGTCGATTTGTAACCGACCCGCCGTGTCAATAATGACGGTGTTAATTCCTTCGGCTTTGGCTTGCTCTACACCCTGACGGGCAATTTCAACCGGATTGGCATCTTTGCCTAATTCAAAAACAGGAACATCAATTTGCTTGCCTAGAGTGATTAATTGATCGATCGCCGCTGGGCGATAGACATCCGTTGCCACAAGTAAGGTGGTGCGGTTTTCTTTTCGCAGGTGCAGCGCCAATTTTGCCGTTGCGGTTGTTTTCCCGGTTCCCTGCAAGCCCGCCATCAGGACGATCGTCGGAGCTGGCTCCACTTCAGCCAGAGGCGCATTCGTCTCTCCCATCACCTGAAGCAGTTCGTTATAAACAATTTCGATGAATTGTTGATCTGGACGAACGCCTTTGATCACCTCAGCGCCCTGTGCCCTGGTTTCAACTTCTGCCACAAAGTCTTTAACAACCTGGAGATTGACATCTGCCTCCAACAAGGCACGGCGGACTTCTCGCACGGCTTCTTTGACGTTGGATTCGGAGATTTTGTCCTGACCTCGCAGGGTTTTCCAGGCAGACTCTAGACGATCGGAAAGCGCTTCAAACATAGTAGGTAAAGTTCGGTAGGGGATGGGGTTGCAACCTTGGCTGGTTCAACAGATAGTAACTTACAAGTTTACAATCACTTTCCTCCTAGATTAACGTGTTGCAAGGTGTGACAGGGCGAAGCAAGTTTAACCCCCACTTTTGAGTGATTTTCCTTGATTTGTCCGAATCCCGCAGCGTCCCGAATGTTTTCATTCATGACTTGACGTTGATTTCATTTATTTGAAGAGGAACAATAAGTCATGGGTGTCACTCTACAAAAGCAAATCTGTTCCGGCGATCGTCAACTTCTTACAGCTCCTCCTGCAATGAATAGCCATCAATCTGCTCTGTTCTCGGAGATCAAAGATTCGCTAAACAATATGCCTGATCAACGGAAGGCAGAGGAGTTCGATTGGTTGCAGATGCAAGCATCGCTCCAAACGCTGCAAGCCCAGCTACCAGACTCTCCCGAACTGCACCAACTGCAAGCATGGATTGACCACCTAGCCTGGTTCTCAACTTTTCATCAAACCAGCCAGTTATTGATTGCGGTGATCGATCCCCTGAGTTTAACCTTGCAATATGCCAACGAATACTGCTGTCAATTGCTGAACATTGCATCGGTTGCCAACGCCTCACCAGACGCGCCCACACCTTATTTGAGACCCCTCTTAAAACAGCTTCTTTCAGAAAACGATTACGCTGCGGTGTTGCAACTCTACCGCCGCCATCTATTCCATTTTCTGCTGCAACAGCTATATCAGGTTGATCCCAGTAGTTGCCGTTTGTTGGAAACACCCGCAATGGTTGCACTACCCAGTCCCCACCACACAGAACCTCGATATGTGGAATTTTGGCTACGCTCTCAAGATCTGCACATTACGCGCCTCAATCTTGAGGTGGACGAGTTTGCAGAATTGAATCTGCCTGACCTCTCGCCGGAACAGTGGGCGATGAAATTAGCAGACCCAGAGCAGCTAGGTGAACTAGAGCAGCGCTTTTGTTTATCGAATTATCGGGTTGAGGGGCGGTTACTGCTGGAAGGATTAGATGTAACCGTGCGAGAAACGATCCACCGCATCACGCAATTGCTCATCGATCGCGACTCAATTTTGCACGCTCACAAATTTCGGCAAGTCAACCGCCAGTTGAGATCGCTGTTTCGCACCGATCTCACCATTATTCTCACGGTCGAAAAAGATCAAATTCGGTTATTCATGGGTAGCGTGAAGCACGACATCGACACAACCACTTACCCCCTGGCAATGATCGAAGGTTCCCATGTGATGCGGGCGCTGAATTCAAACCAGGTGCTGGCAATCCGGGATCTCGCCCTCGACACTCGCACGGATATAGGCAGACAACTGCTGCAAAAAGGGGTGCGATCGCTGCTGCTGATTCCATTGATTACTCAACCCCTCTCCCGCCGTCATGAAGCCACACCGCAATCTCAAATAGTGGGCTTAGTTGGATTGATGAGCGATCGACCAAATCACTTTGATGGGTTGGATTGTGCCCATGCCAAGCAATTGATCCCCGCCTTCACTCGCGCCTTGACTTCTGCTCAACGCCAACTGGTGCAACAGCGTTTTATTACCAATATTCACCCCGCTGTTGAATGGCGGTTTTTGCAAGAAGCTGAACGCCGTAGTTTAGGGTTGCCAGCGGAACCGATCGTCTTTAATCAGGTCTATCCTTTATACGGAATTTCTGATATTCGTGGTTCATCCGAAGCTCGTAACATTGCCATTCAGTCGGATTTGCTGGCTCAGTTGCGGCTAGGTTTAGCGGTGGTGCAAGCGGTGTGCCAAGCCGAGTCAGGCGCTCTAGCTCAACAGCTACAACTGGATTTACTGGAGCGAATGCAGCGATTAGAAGAAAAAATCACTGTGGATGCGGAAGTGACAGAACTTCGCTATCTGAACAACCATTTGGAAGCTTATTTTGACTACTTTTCTCAATGTGGCGAGGCAGCGATCGCGGCAATCCAAGCCTACCGAGATGCCTGCAATAACGAGCATGACTGTGTATACACTGCCCGTGCCGAGTATGACCAGGCGATCGGACAAATCAACGCCCTCCTGCGAGAAACCTGGGAACGCTGGCAACAACGGATGCAACAAATCACGCCCCACTACTGCGACATTGAAACGACGGATGGAATTGACCACATGATCTACGCGGGACAATCCATCGATCCCAAATTTGGTAAATTTCAGCTTCGCAGTTTGCGCTACGAGCAACTTCGTGCGTTGTGTGACTGTGCGCGGATGGCGTTTCGGGTGCAGGCAGAAACTCAAAGCAAACTGCAAGTCACTCACTTACTACTGGTGCAAGATTCCACAGTGGACATCTTCCACGACGAAACCACCGAAAAACTGTTTGATGTGCGCGGCACTCGCGATACCCGGTACGAAATTGTGAAAAAGCGGATTGATAAAGCGATCGATGAGCAAACTCAAACCCGTATTACCCAACCGGGAATGATAACGCTAGTATACTCAACCTCTGAGGAGCTAGAAGAATATCAGCAATATCTGCATTACCTGATGCGAGAAAACCTGATTGGTGATGAAGTTACCCACGGCACTGTTGAGCCTCTCCAGGGCGTAACAGGACTCAAGTTTGTTCGAGTTCAAGTATTGCCGGAGACAACCTAACAGTTTCAGTGGTTGTAGGGAAGACACGGACAGCTTCCCTACAACCATCAATCGTTAACCCAAGCCCAACCAGGACAGTAATCCTTGCCCAGTGGCATACTCGATCGCCAGAGCCAAAGCAAAGCCAATCATTGCTGCACGACCGTTGAGACGTTCAGCATATTCATTAAAGCCAAACTTTGGCTCAGACACTTTGGGTGAAACAGTGGGCTGCTGTTGAGTCATACCTTTTACCTCATTGATGCAAACGCTTTGCTGAAAAGAAGAAGAACGTAAACGCGACCAGTCCAACACGACCCCTGAGCATTTGCCGCAAAATATTCGTTACATTTCTTCATCTTGTTCACTATTGTAGAAACAAATCGAGTCTCGTCAATCATTTAGCTCAACGGAAACCCGTATTAATCGGTACGGGCACCTTGACCCAAATTCACTCCTGCGATTGCTCTCATGCCGATTCAGACGCGGTAGATTAATAGAGGAATCCCAATTTATAACTCTTAACAAAAGGGTAAGGATTCCTGAACACCTCACTCAAGCTTGTAGAGTAGAAGCTACATTACAAAGCTTGAGTAAAACGTCTGGGTAGGCACTGTCTTATGTATAAAACGCTGATTTCACATCTCAAGTCATGGCTAAAGCCGCTACTTGCTCTAGCCTTAGTCCTTACATTAACTCTGGGTCATGCCAACGATGCTCTAGCTGCGAGTGCTGGGGGGGGGCGAATTGGGGGTGGGTCTTTCCGCGCTCCGATGCCCAGCCGCACTTACACTGCACCCCGCACCTACGCGCCTCCCGGCGGTGGCTACTACCCAGGTGGGGGTGGGATTGGGATGCCGTTTGTGTTCCCTCCGTTCTTTTTCTGGGGTGGCGGCGGCAGTTTGCTGACGCTCCTAGTCTTCTTTGCGGTTGCCAGTTTTCTAGTGCAAACTTTTCGTCGCACTCGGAACGATGACAGCCTGGGTTATGACTCCGTCAGCAACCCCACCATTAGCGTATCCCGCTTGCAGGTTGGCTTACTGGCAAATGCACGAGAGCTGCAAGCAGATCTCAACAAGTTGGCAATGTCAGCAAACACTGGCTCCTCTGCAGGATTAGCTCAAGTTTTGCAAGAAACAACCCTGGCATTGTTGCGCCATCCTGAATATTGGACTCACGCCAACGCCAATGTTCAACAGGCTCGTTTGGCAAGTGCAGAGGCAGAGTTCAATCGTCTGGTGCTGGCAGAACGCAGCAAGTTTAGTCGGGAAACTCTTTCTAACGTCAATAATCAGTTGCGCCAAGCTCCGATCGATGCGGTTTTGGTCGGCAATGAGGATGGTGGCGCTCTAACGACTCAACCTTTGGCGGATCCAGGCGAGTACATCGTAGTGAGTCTGCTGGTTGGTAGCCAGGGTGCTTTGAAACTGCCAGCCATCAATTCCTCAGAGGATTTACGTCAGGCACTAGGCATCTTGGGTGGCATCTCCAGCGATCGCCTGTTAGCCCTGGAAATTCTCTGGACACCCCAAGCAGAAGGAGATGTTCTAACGCGCGATGATCTTGTGGTTGAGTATCCTCACCTGAAGCTGATCTAGCTCTTTGCCTGAATTTAAGGCTTTCCAGAAAAGAGGTCGCGATCGTGACCTCTTTTTTACGTCACAGCATTCTGGACATTAGGGCAAAACTTGACACAATCTTTATCGATCGCAACACAGCCTCAATTCAATTTGAACTGAGGCTGTGTTGTACTAAAAGCGAGGGAACACTAATCGAAGCATTCATCATATCTGGGAGGTGGGCTTGAGTCGTATTGGATTAGTCGCTATCGGGCGCAATGAGGGAGAGCGATTACGGCACTGCCTGGAATCGGTTGTGCGGCAAGTTGCTCAAGTTGTTTACGTTGACTCAGGTTCTACCGATCAAAGCGTGGCATTGGCGCGATCGCTCGGAGTAGAAGTTGTGGAGCTAGATTTATCCATTCCTTTCACTGCCGCCCGTGCTCGCAATGCCGGATTTGCAAGACTTTTAGAACTCAATCCGCAACTGGAATACGTGCAGTTTGTGGATGGCGACTGCGAAGTAGTCTCAGGCTGGCTAGATCGGGCACAACAAGAACTGGATGCCAACTCTGATGCGGTGGTGGTGTGTGGGCGACGACGAGAGCGCTTTCCAGCAGCAACCATTTATAACCGCCTGTGTGACCTTGAATGGGATACTCCTGTCGGAGAAGCGAAAGCCTGCGGGGGTGATGCTCTGATGAGAATTTCTGCATTTCAAGCCGTTGGCGGTTACAACCCGACGCTGATTGCGGGGGAAGAACCAGAACTATGTGTGCGATTGCGGCAAAATGGAGGCAAAATTTTCCGCATTGACGCAGAAATGACGTTGCACGATGCTCAAATGACTCGCTTCAGCCAATGGTGGAAGCGATCGGTACGGGCAGGTTATGCCTACGCAGAAGGCGCTTTTCTGCACGGCGCGCCTCCGGAGCAGCATTGGGTTAAGGAAACTCGTAGTATCCGGCTTTGGGGCATTGTTATCCCCGCTATTAGCTGGCTGGCTGCCTTGCCAACCCACGGCTTGAGTCTGTTACTGTTGGCGGGCTATCCCTTAATGACTTACCGAATTTATCAATACGCCTGCAAAATCGGGCGCGATCGCCAGGATGCCCGATTGTTTGCAGCCTCCTGTATGTTGGCAAAGTTCCCCCAGGCACAAGGGCAGATCCGCTTCTACTGGGGTCGGTTATTCAAGCAACCATCCCAACTGATTGAATACAACATCCCCTCACCAACACCGTATTAACGATCGCAACCTCCTGAGGCAAAGATTTAATGGAAGTCGGCTTTCAATGAATCTTTTGTAAAATTCGTACTAAGTTCTTCGGAAATGCCTACGATGACTTCGAGTGTACTTATTGCATCAGGTGTGTCATTGTTGATACAAAATTTTGCTCTTCATGCAAGCAAAAAACTATTTAGGGATGACAATTAACTAATATCGAGAAGTTGTCATTCTGAGCGGTGAGCGAAGAATCGCAGAGATGCTTCACTTTGCTCCGCTTGTTCAGCATGACCAACTCCGGATGTTATTTATGTCACGACCGATAGCAAAATCGCTCAATTTTGATCATCTTGATTTGATCCACGAAGCAATCCGTCTGGAGTGCACATTTTCAAAAATGCTTTGGGCACTATAGGCATAAGCGAAGAAAACCATTCCAGGCGAGTTATCCCAGAGATTGGAGAACATGGCTAGGTACTCCTTAGGCTCAATATTGCTGCATGAAGGTTTGATCACTGAAAGCCAGCTAAGTGTCGCGTTAGAAGAACAGATACGAAAAAGTAAACTCACTGGATGGCAGCTACTTGGAGAGATTTTGATAGAAGCTGGGTTAATTACCCGCACTGATCTTCAAGGCGCTCTGGAGAGGCAAGCTAAACTCTACGACCTGGAGTTTTTCAACGCCTCACCGCACCGATCTACGTGTAGCTTGCGTAAACGGCTGACGGACATTGCCGGAGCAATTGTCGGGTTGAGCTTGATGAGTATTCTGTTTCCCCTCATCGCGATCGCCATTTATCTCAACTCACCCGGTTCTATTTTTGTTGCCCAGCCTCGTGTGGGATTGCGAGGCAAACACTTCCTGCTATGGCGTTTTCGGACAACGACCCCCAATGCTGAAAAACTACGCTTAAAACTCGCTTACGAACAAAGCAGTAAACTGTTCGATCCAAAAAATGAACCAGGCATTACATTTATTGGCAGGATTCTGCGGTTTCTCTATCTAGATGAGATGCCTCAATTTCTAAATGTGCTGTTAGGAGACATGAGCCTGGTTGGAACCCGCCCTCCCACGTTGGATGAAATTCAACTCTACTCCAGAACTGATTGGCAACGCCTGGTTGTCAAACCAGGACTAACAGGACTCTGGCAAATCCATCGCCACAAATACAGCATGAGTTTTGAAGAGGTTCTAGAACTCGATTTCTCGTACATTGACCGATGGACTCATTATCAGGACCTCAAACTTCTTGTAAAAACAATTTTCCATATGCTCTCCAGTCCTATGCGTATTCTCCATAAGCCACAAGCCTCTACCGCCCACAACAGTCAAGTTGGCATTCTAAACGTTTCGTTTGACAATATGTCAATTCTTGAATTGCTAGAGAACTTACACCAGGGGGTTGTATTTACTCCAAACGTTGACCACTTAATGAAGCTACAGAAAGATTCAGAGTTTTTTGAAACTTATTTAGATGCCGACTATCGCGTGTGTGATAGCCAGATCTTAATGTATGCTTCTCGTTTCTTAGGCACACCTTTAAAGGAAAAGATATCTGGATCCGATCTGTTTCCAAGCTTTTGCCGCTTTCATCGCAATAACGAAGAGATGACTGTCTTTCTGCTAGGTGGCGCGGCGGGTGTGGCAGATCGAGCAAGAGCACGAATTAATAGTAAGATTGGCAGAGAAATTATTATTGGATCTCATTCTCCTTCCTTTGGCTTTGAAAAGAACGAGCAGGAATGTTTAGAACTGATTGATATGGTAAATCGCTCTAAAGCGACCGTTTTAGCTGTGGGCGTTGGCGCGCCAAAGCAAGAAAAATGGATTAGTAAATATCGAGATAAATTTACGCACGTCAAAATCTTTTTAGCTGTGGGAGCAACGATCGATTTTGAAGCTGGAACAGTAAGACGTGCGCCTGTTTGGATGAGCAAATTTGGAATTGAGTGGCTTTACAGAATTTATGCTGATCCCAAACGGCTCTGGAAACGCTATCTAGTAGAAGATTTGCCATTTTTCTGGCTGCTGATTAAACAGAAGTTGGGGCAATATCATCCCCCTTCCTTTGGCTCTTTTAAGGATTTTTCCTCTAAAACCTTAACCGAGAAGCATGATGATGCCACTCGTCACCTCATAATTGAGGGCGAACGTCCTCAAATCGAGTTCACCGATAAAGCTGAAGAGCGGTTTTAGGAAGCTTTAGAAACAAGGAAACACAAGTTTGCTTGGGTCGCTGCTTGGGCATCGCTGTCAGTTTGAGACGGGAACTATTGGTGAAATTAAGTTTCTAGTCAGGAGTTTTTAGCTGCTGTGTTGCTCGCTTAAAACTGGCGTAGGCTTGTTTGTATTTGCCTAACCGCTGCAAGGCGACTCCTTGGAATAACCAGGCTTCGGAATCATCAGGATTGATGGCAATGGCTCGATCGCAACTTGCCAACGCCTCAGAATACTGTTCCAGATGAATTAACACAACTGCCCGAAAAGTCCAGGTGGGGCTGTGGTTGGGATTTAATTCCAGGGCTTGGTCAAAGCTGTTGAGCGCTTGGCTAAAACGCCCCAGGTTTGCTAAGGCATCTCCAGTGTAAAACCAGACTAAATCATTTCCAGGTTCAATCACGCTTGCCTGCTCGTAGATGGTCAAGGCTTGTTCGTAGAAGCCATCTTCTGCTAAGTCTCTTGCTTGACGCATCAAGGCTTGAGTTTCTACTTTGAATGCTGTAAAAGTCTGATGCCAATGAGAAAGCTGATTCATATTTAGACTAGCAATGACCATCTATCCATTCAGTGCTCTGTAACCTGATCAGGACAGTTTTGAGGAGAAAGACAACGCAAAGACAAGAAGGGTTTAGGCAGGGGGTTCCTATACTCTCCTTTTGTTACTAAATCACAAACGTAGCTGATTTCGGCAGCTTGCACAACATTTGACATAAGATTGTAAACTTACGTCAAATTGGGGCTTTCATCGTGTTTTAGTTCCATATTAACGAGTAAAAATTAGGGGCGTGGTATGAGCAAGCAAAAAGTTGGGCTTTTATTTGGTGGATGTTCGGGAGAACATGAGGTGTCCATCTCGTCAGCACGGGCGATCGCCAGCGCCTTGACTACAGCAACCAATCAAGCGCTCTACGATTTGTTACCGTTTTACATTCAAAAAGATGGCACCTGGTGCGAACCAGACATTGCTCAACGGGTATTGGAATCTGGCACCCCGACTCAGCCCGATCGTGATTCATCCGATACAATCTCTTCCTCTGAGAAGCAAAAACTTTGGCAGTTTCCCACTCAAGTCAATGACGTAGACGTATGGTTTCCGATTCTGCATGGACCCAACGGAGAAGATGGCACGATTCAAGGCTTGCTCAAACTGATGCAGGTGCCCTTTGTTGGCTCTGGAGTGTTAGGTTCCGCGATCGGCATGGACAAAATTGCCATGAAGCAGGTCTTCGCTCAAGCTGGGTTGCCGCAGGTAGAGTACCGCACCATAACTCGATCGCAGGTTTGGTCTAACCCTTGCGTTTACCCAAAGCTGTGTGACGAGATTGAAGCCAGTTTGGGTTATCCGTGTTTTGTCAAGCCTGCGAATTTAGGATCATCAGTGGGGATCGCGAAGGTGCGAAATCGGACTCAGCTAGAAGCGGCTCTGGACAATGCTGCCAGCTACGATCGTCGCATCATCGTGGAAGCGGGAGTAACCGCTAGAGAAGTCGAGTGTGCTGTGTTGGGAAATGACCAGCCCAAGGCTTCGGTGATTGGCGAGATTACCTACGAAAGCGATTTTTACGATTACGAAACCAAATACACTCAGGGAAAAGCGGATTTGATGATTCCGGCAAACTTGCCTGACGCGATCGCTCAAAAAATGCAAGAGATGGCAATCCAGGCATTTTTAGCCGTGGATGCAGCCGGACTCGCCAGAGTAGACTTTTTCTACCTTGAGCCAACTCAGGCAATATTGATTAACGAAATTAATACATTACCTGGCTTTACTGCCACCAGTATGTACCCTCAATTGTGGGCTGCAAGCGGCATTCCATTTTCTACTTTAGTCAACCAACTCATCCAACTTGCATTAGAAAGAGCAGAACAATAACCGCTCTTGTTACTTTGAAGTTTGACTGGGAATTCTAAGAGTATGTTTTGCTAGTTTGCCCTGATTTCACGTTGTCAACCATCAAAGCAATCCCATGAATCTTTAATATAGTTTCATTCCAGATTCAAGGTATCTACTGATTATTTCGGTATAAGCTTGTATCTTTTGTTCCCTGTGTTTCCGCACTATCTCCTTTTCTTTTGTTGATAGGTCAACGCTGATAAATAAATTCAATTGTTTTGCTTTTAGAGACGATGTAGTTTTTTTGACTTGCTAAACGAAATGCTGAAACATTCATTTTTCGTAAAGTTCCACCTGTCTCCTCCAGGAATGGTTAGTTTTCAGGCTATAAACCTAGCAGTGCCCTTCGTGGAAGTTCCGTTCTAAGGTTGTGTTGTTAACCCGCTAAGATGCTTATGCAGTTGTCAGATTTACTGGTTGAAGGACGTTGAAATGAATATTTTTCCCACGGAAATTCCAGACGTATTAATCATTGAGCCACGTGTTTTTGAAGATGCCCGTGGTTTTTTTCTGGAAAGCTACAACGGTAAAGCGTTTGCTGAAAAGCTTGGAATCACAGCGCCGTTTGTGCAAGACAACCATTCCCGCTCAACGCAGAACGTGCTACGAGGACTGCACTACCAAATTGAACAGGCTCAGGGAAAACTTGTTCGCAGCATTGCCGGGGCAATTCTTGACGTGGCAGTGGATATCCGCAAATCGTCTCCCACTTTTGGGCAATGGGTAAGCTGCGTGTTAAGTGCAGAAAATAAGCGGATGCTTTGGGTGCCGTCCGGATTTGCTCATGGCTTTTTAGTCGTTTCAGAAGTGGCGGAAGTTCTTTACAAAACAACAGACTATTACGCTCCTCAGCACGAACGTTGCATTTTATGGAATGACCCCGATTTAGCAATCAATTGGTCCCTGTCGGATGAGCCGATCCTTTCTCCCAAGGATCAGGCTGGTAAGCCATTTAACTTGGCAGATGTGTATGCCTGATGTAAACCCGATTCCGAGAACTCAGTATGAAAGCGATTATTCTCAGTGGTGGTAAGGGGACGCGCCTTCGCCCTCTAACCTATACAGGAGCCAAGCAGTTAGTTCCTGTGGCAAATAAACCAATTTTGTGGTACGGCATTGAGTCAATTGTCAGGGCAGGAGTCACTGATATTGGCATCATCATCAGCCCGGAAACGGGTGAAGAAGTGAAGGCAAAAACAGGTAATGGCGATCGCTTCGGGGCAAATATCACTTATATCCTGCAAGATAAACCTGCTGGATTGGCTCATGCGGTTAAAATCGCCCGTTCCTTTTTAGGTGATTCTCCCTTTGTGATGTATTTAGGCGACAACCTGATTCAAAATGAGTTAGGGCAGTTCATGACAAGCTTCAAAGAGCAACACATGGATGCGCTGATTTTGTTGCGTCCGGTGCCCAATCCAACTGCATTTGGAGTGGCTGAAGTTGATGCTCAAGGACGAGTGTTGCATTTGGTGGAGAAACCCAAAGTTCCTCCTTCGAATCTGGCATTAGTCGGAATTTATTTCTTTGCCAATACAATTCATGCTGCGATCGATCGCATCCAACCCTCTGCACGAGGCGAGTTAGAAATTACGGATGCTATCCAAAACTTGATTGACCATCAGCAACAGGTAGAAGCTCGGCAAATTGAAGGATGGTGGTTGGATACGGGTAAAAAGGATGACTTGTTAGAAGCGAATCAAATTGTGCTTGATACCTGCTTACAATCCGCCATTCATGGAGACATTGACGATCGTAGTCAAATCTCTGGACGAGTTCAAATTGGCACTGGCTCTCGGTTGGTGAACTGCACAGTCCGCGGACCGGTTGTCATTGGAGACAATTGCCACCTGGAAAACTCCTTTATCGGACCCTTTAGCAGTATTGCTGATGACGTGACTTTAATCGATGCTGATTTGGAGCATAGTGTTATTTTGCGTGGAGCAAAAGTTGTTGGAATTCATCAGCGGATTGTTGACAGTGTAGTTGGTCAACGAGCACAGCTTAAATTAGCGCCACAGCGCCCTAAAGCGCTCCGATTTATGATTGGAGATGACTCTCAAATTGAATTGGCTTAACTGAGCAAGTCAACCGTTGTTTTGTGTGGGTTTGTATCTACCAATGGATAGTTTGATCGGTGGTGTTTCTTTCTAGCCTGCTGTTTAAGCATAGATGCAGCATTGTCGCTCTTCGGAAGAAGAATATCAAATCTCTAATCTGTGTAGGATTCTTTTAAGGTCGGGGAACTTTAAGTTAAAGTTGGTTGAATTCACTTGCCCTCTAGTTCCTCGCTTAAAGTCTCATGCACTGGACCGTTGCAGCCCCATTCATTCATGATCCAACTGTTGATGGAGACTGGTTGCTTCCCTATGTTCCAGGAGATCGCCATCAATTCACCGTTATTCCACACGGCACTCCTCTGGCGAACTGGCACAACCAATCCTCTCCAGTCACAAGTTATCAGCGCTGGTTTCATTACCTCAACCAGGGTAAGGAAGCCGTTAAACAAACTCAAGGAGGTGTAATCACTGTTTTTCCTCAGCTTGCCTCAACGGTAGGAATATATCAGCGAATTTATCGGAAGCAAATTCCGATCGTTGCCTGGTTATTCAATGTCGGCAAATGTTATCCCGGTCTCCGTCGCCACCTTGCCCGAGCGAGTGTTAAAAATGTAAGTCGATTTGTGGTCCACTCTCGCCGTGAATGTGACATCTACAGTCAATGGTTAGGCATTTCTAGAGAACGGTTTGAGTTTATTCCTTTTCAATCGGCAGATATTCCGATTCTTTTTGAGGAAAACACAACAAATCCTTTTCTGGTTTCTGTTGGCTCCGCTCATCGTGATTTTCCCACGCTTTTTACAGTTGTTGAGAAGCTCAAAATTCCAACGGTTGTTGCTTCTGGTAAACGGGCACTGGCTGGGCTGGATATTCCATCTTCTGTCAAAGCTCCTCTTGGAATTGGAAAACAGGATTGTATGCGATTAACTCAGGAGGCACGTATTAACGTTATTCCGTTAAAAGCTGATGAATTGGTGACTGCCGCCGGACAGGTTACGATCGTCGAATCAATGCGAATGGGACGGGCAACCATCGCCTCTCGCTGTAATGGAGCTGAGGATTACATCATTCACGGAGAAACGGGTCTCCTGGTGGAACCAGGATCGGTACAAGCATTATCAGATGCGATCGAGCTACTTTGGAATGATGGGGAATTAAGGAATCGGTTGGGGCAGGCTGCCAGTGTTTATGCGGCGGAACACTTTTCTGACGAGGCAGTCGGATGTGAAATGGGGCGGGTGCTTGACCAGTTAGCAAACTCCTTCGAATCTGTGTCAAATTACGAACTCAATAGACGTTAGACCGAACCAACTTATCTATATTAACCAGACCTCAATAAAAGTAAGGGTTACGATAAGACGTTTGTTCACAAATCACATTTCGATTGTTCTAGAAATTGTTAGCAAAAATGTAGGAGCGTATTGATGAGTATAGGTGGTCTGAAAGTATTAATGATTGCTGAGCAATGTAACCCTGATTGGGCTTCTGTGCCTCTGGTGGCTTACAACTTCTACAAAGAAATCAGTCAAATTGTTGATGTGACACTTGTTACTCATGGAAGGAACCGCGCTGCATTTGAAGCTAATCAACAGCACTCAAACATTACTTATATTGATGAAAGTGAAATTGCTCAGAAATATCACAAACTGATTGGTGGACTCATTACAAAAGGTCAGGCGAATTGGCCCCTGTATCTTGCTCTGTCTTACCCAATTTATGCAGAGTTTAATCGGGAAGTTTATCGACTGTTTGGGGATCAGGTGCGAGCAGGAAACTATGATTTGGTTCATTCCATCACTCCCATGATGCCTCGCTACCCAGTGGCGATTATCAAAGCTTGTCAAAATACCCCTTTTCTTCTTGGTCCTGTAAATGGAGGTGTGCCTTTCCCTGAAGGTTTCCGCGAAACAGCCAAAAAGGAAAAAACATTTTGGAACTTCTTAAAGCCTTTTGGTCGGTTTTTAATTCCAGGCTATGTCGAGACTTACAAGAGAGCCGATCGCATCTTGTCTGGGTCAACTTACACTTTGAATATGCTCAAGCAGTTGTTTGGGATTGATGATGGAAAAGTTGAGCTTTTCTTTGAAAATGGTATCTCAAACAATTTCTTACAGTCCGATAGGCAAAAAAGACCTTCTGACCAGGTGAATTTATTGTTTGTAGGGCGATTAGTTCCTTATAAGGGAGCCGATCTAGTGATTGAAGCACTGGGCAAACTAGAGCCAGCTTTGCGAAACAAACTTGCGCTCACGATCGTTGGTGATGGCTCTGAACGGCAAGCACTGGAACGACGTGTTCAGGAACTCAATCTACAAAATGTAGTTACTTTTGTTGGCTGGGTTAAACAGTATGAAACCCAAAAATATTACAGTCAGGCTGACATTTTCTGCTTCCCATCTGTGCGTGAATTTGGTGGAGCCGTTGTGATGGAAGCGATGGCGTGTGGCTTGCCTTGTATTGTCGTAGACAATGGTGGCATCGCCGAGTATGTGACGGAGGGCACAGGTTTCAAGATTAAACCTATTTCTCGTGACTATGTGATTCAAGAAATGTCAGAAAAAATCCAATGCCTGGTTAAAGATACGGATTTGCGATCGCAAATGGCGAGGCAGGCAATTGAGAGAGCCAAAGAATTTGAATGGAGTGCCAAAGCTAAACAGATGGTTGAAATTTATACTGAACTCGCAATGCAGCGAGAGATTCAAGTAGAACCGACTGTTTCTGTCACTATTTGAACAAGATAGAGCGAATGAGAGTGGGGCATCTCATTCATTCGTGAGTTTTAACTGTTGATTTTTGTGAGTTTAAACAAAGCAGGTAGAACAATGACTTTTTCCGCACAGTATCAGTCTGCCGACAAACAGCGTCGTTTAATCATCACCGGGGGAGCAGGCTTCATTGGCGCTAACTTCGTCCATTATTGGTGTGCTAAATATCCCAACGATCGAGTCATTGTATTAGATGCTTTAACCTACGCTGGAAATCGACAAACATTAGCACCATTGGATTCTCATCCCAATTTCCGATTTGTCAAAGGAGACATTTGCGATCGCCCCTTGATTGATGTGTTGCTGCAAGAGGAAGCGATCGATACGATTGTCCACTTTGCGGCTGAGTCCCACGTCGATCGCTCCATTTTAGGACCCGGTGCCTTTGTGCAAACGAATGTTGTCGGAACGTTCACCTTACTAGAGGCATTTCGGCAGCACTGGTTGGCGCACGATCGCTCAACTGACTTCCGCTTTCACCACGTTTCCACCGATGAAGTGTATGGCAGTCTAGAGCCGGATGATCCCGCCTTTTCTGAAACAACTCCCTACGCGCCCAACAGCCCTTATTCTGCCTCTAAAGCTGGTAGCGATCACCTAGTGCGTGCCTATCATCACACTTACGGGATGCCAACCACGATTACCAATTGTTCAAATAATTACGGTCCCTACCATTTCCCTGAAAAGCTCATCCCTCTCATGTGTATCAACATTTTGATGGGGAAACCGTTGCCTGTGTATGGTGATGGGCAGAACGTGCGGGATTGGCTGTATGTGAAAGACCATTGCAGCGCGATCGATGCCGTTTTGGAGCGGGGCAAAGTGGGTGAAACCTACAATGTCGGCGGAAACAACGAGGTGAAAAACCTCGATCTGGTACATCTGCTGTGCGACCTGATGAACGACATGGCTCCCGACTTACCGGTTCGCCCTGCCCAAGAATTAATTACCTTTGTGAAAGATCGTCCTGGGCACGATCGCCGCTATGCCATTAATTCAACCAAGCTTCAAACCGAATTGGGCTGGACTCCATCCGTCACCGTGCAGGAAGGTTTGCGTCAAACGGTGGAATGGTTTTTGCATCACGAAGACTGGTGGAAACCGCTGCTGTCCGAGGAATATCAGGCTTACTACCGCAAAGTGTATGCGTGATAGGATGATGGCTCTCTCCCGCTGAGCAATTGTCAATGTTAGCGCCCCTGCCTCATCCGGTTTATTTTGTTCGCAATGATCCCGCTTTGTGCGAGAGGTTTGCGAACGTTTCACAAATGCCGCCTTTTGAGGAATTTTATCGAGCCGAGTGGGGCGGGAGCAGTTCCTGGATTGTGCAAACCTATCTTCAACTCAAGGGTCGGGGATTGGATGTGCATCTCGTGCCGCATTACGTCCCCGATACGATTTGTGTCGTGTCGCGGGAGGAATTGATGAAACGGCGCTTGTTCAAAAGTTTGCCGTTTAAAAGCTATCTTGTTGTTTGCCAGCAGGATCGTCCGCGTCCGTTCATTTGCGAACATCGAATTGTCCAAAATCAATTAAACGTGCTGACAAGTCGGGATCATTACTTGCCCCATTGGAGCCAACCCGATCTCAAGGTACGAGATCCGGCACGGGGCGATCGTGTTCAGAACTTAGTCTTCAAAGGGCGGTGGTATTACTTGCCAGAGGAGTACAAAAGCAGCGAGTTTGTCAACCAACTTGACGCGATCGGGATTCAATTTACCACCGATGCTGACTACAACGTTGACTTACAAAGCTGGACTGACTACTCCAATGCCGATGCGCTGCTGGCAGTTCGGCAGCGATCAGATCTATATCTAGAATCCAAACCTCCCACCAAGCTGATTAATGCCTGGATGGCGGGATGCCCTGCTTTGCTGGGTTCTGAGCCTGCTTATCAAGAACTGCGGCGATCGGAATTGGACTACATTGAGGTGAACAGCCCTCAAGATGCTATCCAGGCTTTACAGCAACTTAAAAACAATCCCAATCTGTATCGAGCCATGATCGAAAACGGTTGGCAACGAGCCAAAAGCTTTAACCCCGACGCGATCGCCCTACTCTGGCGAGATTTGCTATCAGAGCCTGTTGCCATTGGGTATGAACAATGGAGGCAACAACTTATTCCCTGGAAAGTCCTTGGTCGTCCATTGCAATTTAGTTTGCGGCTGATTCAGCAAGAGCAAGAGCGTCGCCACTTCAACCAGGTGACAGGACGCAAAAGGTAGCTCCCATGCGGCGAAGATTAACCCATTCGACACCTTGCAGTTCTCACAGCAACTGCCTTGAAATGAATTCTAGAGTGATAGCTCAAGTCCATTGAAGTAGACAGTTCAAATCCTGTCTATCGGTAGAAGCGTAAATGCAGCAGTAGCAGTAAGGTTGTCTCCTAGTACACGCTCTAAATAAAAGTTGTGTGTGTTGAGCAAGCCTTTTTATAAAGATACTTTAATTTCTTTGCTTTCAGTTAATTCGCCCTAACCTTTTGTCTACTCTAAGGCAAGGCAACTTAGCCTGATTGTTATCCTCATTGCGGTTGAGTAAGCAGAATTATGAATCAATCCCTGACTTGGGCACTCGTTGTAGCAACTTATCAGCGAGAAAAGATTTTGCCTCAGTGCTTAAAGCTAGCTGTGGAACAATCTCGCCCCCCCGCTGAAGTGATTGTGGTTGATGCAAGCGAGAACTGGGAAAGCACGCGCGATCGAGTTTTTGCAGAAATT
This sequence comes from Leptolyngbyaceae cyanobacterium bins.302, assembly GCA_033764965.1. Lineage (GTDB taxonomy): Bacteria > Cyanobacteriota > Cyanobacteriia > Leptolyngbyales > Leptolyngbyaceae > JSC-12. The sequence goes on from JANRIN010000301.1 coordinate 69,778, forward strand.
GCTTCAACTACTCCCCACATCCGCTGGGTTTATGTATCTGCCAATCAGCGAGGTCTTCCACTACAGCGCAATCAGGGGATCGATCTATCGACAGCGGACATTTTGTTTTTACTGGACGACGATTCTTTGATGTATCCAGACTGTGCCGAGCAGATCATGAAGATCTATGAGGCAGATTCAGAACATCAAGTGATGGGAGTTCAAGCCTCTCTATCAGATGCGATGCCATCGGAAATGGAGGTTCAGGATTCAACCAAACCTGTGGGTTGGAAGCAGAATCAATGGACTGTGAACGTTAGCGGGATACAGCACTTTGTCTGGAAGCACATCTTTTTGATGAATAACGAAGTCACCTGTATTCCTTATTACGGGGACTTTCCTCATTACGAAGTACCGGAAGCGTTGATAAGGCTCAATACTTACTTTGCTCGAATTTTTCATGGATGCCGAATGACGTTCCGCCGGGATGTAATTGTAAAGGAACGCTTTGAGCCATTGCTGCTGTATTACGCTTTGAATGAGGACATGGATGCCAGCTATCGAGTGTCTGCTCATGGAATGCTGTTGGAAGCTGGTAATGCGAAGTTGCATCACTTTCAAAGCAACAGTGGCAGACTGTCTCGCTACATTGTGACGACTCTTTCATCCTTGAACCAGGCTGTTTGTGTGCAACGATATTCCAACGATCGCCAGCGCGATCGCGTCCGTTTCTACATTCTGACCACCCGCCGCATTCTGGCAGAGTTCTTCAAGGATGGGCTAAGTCGCCGATGGACATTTCCTCAACTCCGAGGAGTGTTAACGGCTTTCCGCTATGCACCGATTATTTTCAGTTCCTCCTCCGAAGAATTAGCAGAGTGGTATCCCCAATTTCAGAAAGCATTTGTGGAAACGGGTAAGCCACCAACACCCAACCGTTTTCTCCCCATAGAAGCGGCTAGTGCACAAGGTTAGGACATAGACCAGCATCAGGAGATTTCTGACAAACAAAATACTCAGGCATTCAGGCTTTGCCTGAATGCCCATCTGCTAACCCAATGGGTGATCTAATCCTGAATGTAGTCTTGACTGCCAAGTAACGCTGCTTCTGCCCGTTGAAATTCTCGCCCTAAATAAGACGCATGATCGAGCCGCGTCACGGGGCAAGGATTTGATTGCTCAAAAATTTGCACACAAATCTCTTTAGCCGTTCTACCACTGAATACCTGAGTGGGAAAACGCTCGACCTTGCCATCGCAGGGAATCGGCTTACCGGTTTCGGGATCACAGGCTAAACCACGATCGTCAATGAAGTTTGTGAAATGCTTGGCACGAATTAGTTTTTCTTGTTGATCCACATAAATAATGAAGTAGCCACCTGGATCGAGGTCAATGTGGCGTTTAGATAATTCTTGATCAAGCTCGATCGCTTGGGTCATCGTTGGGTTCATACCACGCGCTGATGCTGGAGACAATTTTTTGGACTGTTCCCATCTTAAGACGGTTCCGAAAAGATGAACTGATAACGCAGCATGAGTGCCAGGATTATTTGCTTAAATCCCCAATACAATGCAGCAATAATTCCTGCACCAGAGACCATAAACAAAAGTGATTGATTTTCTGTCAGGTTTTGGAATAGCCCCAGCAAGACCTGACCTGGCTGAACGAGCAAATCCCAGCTATTGAAGCGCTCGAATCGCCCCAGCTTGACTCCGATCGCACTCAAGCCGTGCAGCATCAGTTCGGCAGGCAACACCCAGCGGCTCAAGCCCTGACTGTTCAAATACAGCCCCAAATTTACCAGGGACAACGCATACGCCCCAAATCCTAATAGGATGAACATGGCGTATTTGGGAACGGTAATTAATGTATTGACTAATAACGACTCAGTGATTTGAATATCCTCTACTAAATGAATTATATCTGTCAGAATGTAGGGTGCATTGGGTAGAAAAGCCACAAAAACCAATACTCCTACCCACCAAAGAGACGATCGTCGGTTTGCCAAACGAAACAGGATTACACTGAGCGCCAACGGAACTAATGCCAAAAACAAATTCCACCGCATCCAACTGCTGGAAATCGGTAACACAGACCAGAGTGACATCCACGACATATTTCTTAAAAAAACTACTGATGCAGTAACGTTTATTCCGCTCCAGTTCTAGCAAATTCTTAAAAACAAGCTCTAAGAAACAAATTTGGATCTGCGAATCGCGGCAAGCTGTTTCACAATAGAAATTGAAGCTACCACACCTGGAGTCATCCGTAGATTTTCGTGAATGAGTAACTCCACCTCCATTCTGGAAGACTTGCTGAACGCCTTACCAGAACTTAGATCCCAAATTTACTTTAAGCCGTCCTTAACGGCTCTTTCTCATGCAATGGAGGATCAGGTTTTGGCAGGACGCGATCATCCTTTGGTGATTGCCAACTTTCAGCGGGAACGGTTTTATCGACAAGAGGCAAATCGTTATTTGCGAATTTCCGAACAAACCGACCAAGTGTATGTTCTGGCGGCTCCGGAGACTGACTTCAAAAATCAGTCGGATCATTATGAAACGATCGCCTTTGATCCATCAGACAGTTTGGCTCAAGAATGGCACCTGGTTGTTTTGGGTTCAGCTTATGCGTCTTGTCTAATTTGTCGAGAACGGCAAAGCGCTTCAACAGACGAAGAAATGCCGATGTTTTTGGGGCTTGATCAAGCAAGGCGATTTGAAGGCATCTGGACGTTCGATCGTAAAGTGGTCAGCATTGCCACAGAGCTTTTACTGAATCGCGTTCTGGAATATCGCCCAGAACTCGCCAAAAAAATTAGTCGCGCCAAACGAACCATTCTGAGGCAAGCTCCCACAGGCTTTAATAGCGTTGATCCAGCCCCTTTTGCAGAACGCCTGGTGACTTACCTGCAAGCGGGGCAATACAAACTCCTGAAAGCCTATCGGTCTATTGCTTCTCAGGAGCAAAAAGAACGGTTGGTCAACTCAATCACGGCAGCCATTCGGCGATCGCTCAACCTGGATGACATTTTGCGTGTTGCGGTTGAAGAACTAGGGCGTGCCCTCCGTGCCAGTCGTTGTTTAATCTATTGTTGTAAAGAAACTGACTCGACGGTTCAGATTCAGCACGAGTATCTGACGGGTGATGTGAAGTCGCTTAAGGGACAAACCTGGAACCTGGACAACAATCCGTTATTTCAAGCTGTGGTTCGCCAAAAAGAGCGGATTTTCATTGAAGATGCCCAGACTGACCCCTGGTTATTGGATGGTCAGCCCATCGCTTCTCCCGCGACTCAGGTTGAAGAGTGGCACATCGGTTCGTGGCTGATGGTGCCTGTGCTACATCAAAATCGTTTGCTGGGCATCGTGGAAGTGCATCATTGCGGGTTGCCCTGTAGCTGGAGTCCGGCAAGTCTGGAACTGATTGAGGCGATCGCGGCTCAGATTGGGGTAGCGCTGATTCAGGCAGAAGCCTACACTAACCTGGAAGACTTCAATCAACAGCTCGAAGCCCTTGATCGAACTCGGAGCAACTTAATCGCCATCACCGGACACGAACTTCGGACTCCCCTCTCCACGATTCAAGTTTGCCTGGAAAGCCTTGCCAGCGAACCCGATATGCCCCTCGAATTGCAGCAAGTCATGCTCAGTTCTGCGCTTTCTGATGCCGAGCGGATGCGGAAGTTAATTCAGGATTTTCTCACCCTGTCTCAACTAGAAAGCGGGCGGGTGCAGTGGCACCTGGAACCCTTACCCCTTCAGGAGTGCGTTGATCTTGCTCTCAGTAGCCTCCGGGCACGTCAAGCAGAGATGCCGCTCCCCGAAATCACAACCCAAGTGTCTGGCGAATTGCCCCTGGTGAAAGCAGATGGAGAATGGGTTGTGGAGGTGCTATCTAAACTGTTGGATAATGCCTGCAAATTCACCGACCCTACGGGCAAAGTCTGGATTCAGGCAAGCCGCAACGGCGGACAGATGCTGGAGTTAACCGTTACAGATACGGGACGAGGCATTGAGCCAAACCGACTGGAGATTATCTTTGATCGCTTTTATCAAGAAGAAGGCGCCCTGCGGCGATCGACGGGCGGCACTGGTTTAGGTCTCGCCATTTGCCGCCAAATTATCACTGGTCTGGGTGGGCAAATTTGGGCAGAATCCGAAGGAAAAGATCGAGGCAGCAAATTTCACCTCACGCTGCCAATTTTTTCGAATTAAAGTGAGCAATTTCTTACATCATTCAATCTATTAACAACGTTTTAATGCTTCCTTAATCTCAAGCTGATAGTTTCTTCCAAAGTTGGTCTTTTCTGGCTTTAAGGTTGGCAGATCATGATAGGAAAAACTATTCACAAGGTAATTAATAAATTTGGGTACAAACTCTCTAAAATTCAAGCTCAGGGCAATCATTCTGAATTACTTGACTATCCCTGCATTGATCTGCTGGAACTTGTTGTTCAACATACTGTTAAAACCCATTCAGATTTTTTCTTCATTCAAATTGGTGCCCATGATGGTTCATCCGCAGATCCAGCCACAAAGTTAATTCAAAAATATCAGTGGCGCGGTATTTTAGTAGAACCTCAACCGTATCCGTTCAACCAATTAGTTAAAAACTATCAGGAAGCCCCTCAACTGATTTTTGAACAAGCAGTGATTGCTCCTGAAGATGGAACGACAAGCTTCTACCAAGTTCGTGATGATATTCCCAATTTACCGTTCTGGTTGTCCCAATCTTCCAGCCTCGATCGCGAAAGGGTGCGAGGCGCGTTGTATTACTGGAAGCATAACAAACAGTTAGACAGCATTCCAGATGACCTAGATAGCGCGATCGTGGAAGTGAAAGTTCCAGCCCTGACGATTCAATCGCTAATGGCAAAGCACAATGTCAAAAATCTGGATTTTCTGATGCTGGGTACACCGGGCTACGACTTTGAAATTCTTAAAAATTTTCCATTCGAGCAAATTAAGCCTTCCATCATTTGTTTTGAATATCTTTCTCTGCCCGATCACAAAGGATGTATGGAATTTCTGGCAGATCATGGTTACAGCGTTGGCAGATTTGCCGTGCGGGCTGTTGCAGCGCTGAACATCCCGACCATAAATTGGACAATTTATCAATGGTCTCAGTATTAAAGCAATGGATTAGGCAACCCCATGCCTGATAACGAATTAGATCAATTAACCGAACAACCCGGAAATGTTGCCCAACCACCATCCCTCAAACAGCGAACCATTCACGGTTCCCTTTGGACGTTAGCAGGATATGGTTCGGGGCAGGTGCTTCGCCTCGCAGGTAATCTTGTGTTCACTCGGCTTTTGGCTCCAGAAGTGTTTGGGCTGATGGCGCTGGTTCAAACATTTCTAGCTGGACTCAATATGTTTTCCGACTTTGGCATTTTTCCTAGCATTGTTCAGAGCAAGCGAGGAGACGAACCCGCTTTTCTAAATACCGCCTGGACGATTCAAGTGATTCGAGGTGTTGCCATCTGGCTTGTTGCCTGTGTAGTTGCAGCCCCGATCGCCCATCTTTATCAAGAACCCTTGCTCATGCAGTTACTGCCTGTGACGGCACTCACCAGCGTAATTGGTGGCATGACTTCAACAAAGTTTGCAACAGCAAATCGCCAACTCGCCATTCAACGCCTCATCTTGATCGAACTTGGCACATCGATTTTAACTTTAATGTTTATGGTTGTGATGGCGTGGTTTTATCGATCGGTCTGGGTATTTGTGATCGGTGGAATCATACACACCAGCCTGAAGACGTGCGCCAGTTTTGTTCTGATTCCAGGAGCAGGCAACCGATTCTACTGGGATCAAGAAGCGGTACAAGGGATTCGTCAGTTTGGGCGTTGGATTTTCTTGAGTACCATCATTGCTTTTTTCGGTCTACAAAGCGATCGACTGGTGCTGGGTTGGTTGCTCGATATTCGATTTCTGGGCGTTTACACCATTGCCCTGGGTCTATCTAGTGTCGTGGAACAAATTGTTGAGCAGGTGAACAGCAAAGTTTTGTTCCCATCCTACGCGGAGCTAATTCGAGAGCGCCCCCAGGCACTGTACCACTCTCTAAAAAAAGCCCGCCTGATCCTCATTGGCTTGAGTGCTGTCTGTGCCATCTTTCTGGTGTTCTTTGGTAAACCATTAATCGACTTCATGTATGACGATCGCTATTCGGAAGCAGGATGGATTTTGCGAGTTCTCTCCGTTGGCTTCCTGGGGCGCGTACTTTGCATCACCTATGGAGACATTCTGCTAGCAAGAGGGGAAACCTTTTGGACAATGGCGCTCACCCTGGTCTACACCGCAATTCAACTCATTGCCATGCCAGTAGGGTATTACCTGGGCGGTTATGTGGGTGTCATCATTAGTTTAGCCATGACGGAATGGTTGACTTACCTCGCGTATGCCTCTCGGTTTGCCCGTCTGTCGCTTTACCAACCAGAACTTGATCTACCAACAATCGCTCTAGCAAGTTTACTGACATTCGTGATTTACTTCACTTGACTCCTGGAAACTTTTCTCCATCAGCGACTCCTGACCAGATGTGCCAAGTCCCTTCTAAAGAACTGTTACAGATCTCAAAGAAGTCCGTAGCAAGGCACAGACGGAGTGATAGGATTCCGTAAAACCCTAAGAGAGAACTCCAATGGCAGATACTCTTACTGGACAAGCGCCTGCTTTCGGTGGCAGCACCGGTGGGCTACTCACAAAAGCACTTGTTGAAGAAAAATACGCAATTACCTGGTCAAGTTCTAAAGAGCAGGTGTTCGAAATGCCAACCGCTGGCGCTGCTGTCATGCGGGAAGGTGATAACTTGCTGTACCTGGCTCGCAAAGAGCAATGTCTGGCTCTGGGAACCCAACTGAAGACCAAGTTCAAAATCGATTACAAGATTTACCGGGTCTTTCCGAATGGAGAAATTCAATACCTCCATCCTGCAGATGGTGTTTACCCAGAAAAGGTCAACCCTGGACGTGTTGCCGTGAACAGCGTTCCCCGCAATATCGGCAAAAATCCTGACCCCGCCAAGCTCAAGTTCAGTGGCGTTGCTCCTTACAACGCACCCTAACTGAGTCAACAATTTATTTAACCGAAGCTTCAGGAGCCTATCTTCTGAAGCTTTATTGTTTGATTTCAATTGTTTGATATCAAAAAAGTTCGGTTGTCCCTACCAGCGATCAAGTTGCTTTTTTTGACAACCTTGCGTTACATTTATTTGCAGATTGACACAGAAGTTTACAGGGAGTTGCGATGATTATTCTAGCTGCATTGTTCGTTGTCGGTTGGTTGGCAGTTGCTGTGTTAGGCACCATGACTTATTTCCTGGGTGAGCAGTCTAAGCCAATTCATGAGCGTAACTGGCGTTCTGAGTCGTTCGAGAAACTGTCTGAAACAATCACTAGCAAGCGCATCGACTACGGTACTCGCACTCCCGCTGCGCTTCTAAGCCTGGATGCTTATTCTAGTGACTTGCTTCCTGAAGCGTAGTGCTTGAATTTCCGATTCTTCTTTAGAGTTCAGCTTGTAACGTCTAGTTTTTCCCACGGTACCCGTCCCTCTTACCCGATTACTGGCTAGGAGGGATTTTTGTTTAGCTGTGATTGGGGTGTATGGTTCCTGGTTGTGGGATTTTTATTGTGTGATTTCAATCAGCAGAAATACCGTTTGTTCTCACTTGGTTTTGAGCCTGACATCAGTGGTTGTCCCTGGTTCGCCTCACTTCAGAATTTGGTTATTTCCTGGAAGATGAAAGAGTAAGGTTCATATACAGGTCAGTCAAAACGATGAAGCCCCAACATTACTGCCATACCATTCGGTTTCGTGGAAGTGTTCACCCTCAAGGTCGTTATCAGCTACAGATTTTAGAGATGAGTGCAGATGGAGAAGTCCGGTATCGTGCTCAATGGGATTTTTCAACGCTGAAGCACGTGCTTGCGTTTCTCCAGAAGTATTTCCCGAACAGTCAGGCGTTGACTTCAACCAGGCAGCAATCTCTAGGTTTTGAGAATGTGTTGTCTGTTGTGGGATTGAGAGAATTGAAAGCAGCTTAAAGAGGGCAGATCATCCTCTGCCCTCTCTATCCGTCATCGGCGGAATATTTATGCTGATGCCTGACCTTTACAACAAAGTTCGATGCGCCATGAGTGCTTTGAGTTCTGATTCTCCAGCTTTTTTCAGTTGACGAGTTTGGCGCACCATGAGCAGGGTGAATACGGCGAGGTATGCCAGCAGACTAAAGCCGATCGCGGACATAGACGCAAACTCCATCGCTGCAAACGGAAAGGCAGAGAATAGCCACAGCAATGAAGTTTTGGCTTGGGGATAGGCTCCGAACATCGTCATGGCGATCGGGGGCAAGGCAATGATGGCTCCCATCACTCCTGTTGCAACAATAGCTTGCCGTTTTGACTTGCCAAAGAGAATGGATTGAGCAATTAAGGCGCAAATGAGCAAGAAGGCAGCATTAAAAATCAGGCTGAACCCCACTATCTTGGGGCTTTGGTCAGTCCAGGAGAGAATCCAGGGTGTGAATAGAACGATGGGGATGGCGAGATTGAGCGCGATCGCCACGATCGCCGGACTTTTATCACCCCAAAGCAAATCTTTGAGCAGGGCGCGTCTCCACTGCTTGCGTTGATTCTTAGCGGCTCCATCTTTACGATACCGTGCCCAATCCAGCAGAGTTTGGCGGTGGGGAGTAAGCGCCGCAATCATCAGAAGATACCAGAACAGGTTCACAATCATCAGCGCTGAGAAATCTGTAAATGAATTGCGATAGTCCCAGGTGGGGTAGGTGCGAAAGACGAAACCGAAGATGAATAGCTGGAAGGAAAGGGTCATCCAGTAGCTTTGGCGCTTGCTCAGTAGCACCTGATTGGGATTACGGAAGCGGCGGTTGATTGCCAGCCAATTCCAGAAGGTGGCGATCGCTAATGTCGTGATGGTGAAGGTGACGAACAAGCCCAGGCTTTGACCAATCTCAATGTGGAACCATTCCCCAAAGTATAGGTAGCTGTTGGATTTGGAATAGCGGCTTGCCTGCCAAATTTGAAATACGATGGAGTAGCTGAACCAGACGATGACCGCGCCTAACCAGCCGTGTGCCCCGCCTAAAAAGGCATAAAACACAGCCGCCGTGTAGAAGAAGCAACAAGCGGCGATCGTGATCAGGTAAATGCTTCCCACCTCTGCCAGCGACACCTCAGCATGAAAGGCAGTCAAAACTTGTAATGGGATTGCCAGTGCTACACCTAGCCAGGGAATCAAGGGAACTCCCAACAATTTACCGACCAAAATACTCCGGCTGGTTTGAGGGCTGAGGCGAATGAAGTTTAATGTTCCACGCCGTTCTTCCTTGCCCAAATCCCCAATCAGCATATAAACTCCTGCCATGAGTAGCACAAAAGGTAGGAGCCAGCTTAGAGCCTGGAAAATGTCAAACCACCAAATCTGCCAGTCGATTTTGGGATAGCCCATCGCGTTCAGCAAGCATCTGTGCCAATCAGAGTACTCTGTTTCGCCAGTGCAATAGCGGCTGGAAGCGATCTTCTGCCCTGGTAAAGCCATCCAAAAGTACAGCAAAATCAGGGACTGAATTAGCAACGATGTGAGAACGGTAAGCCCGACATTGCGCGGTTTCAATCGTCCTTTGATTTCTCGAAAAAATTGCGGATTCCAGTCGGAGAAGCGCAGAAATAGATTGGAAATCATGGGAAAACTCCAGAGAGGAAATAGGCGAGGGGGAAGGGGGAAGGGGGAAGGGGGGGTTGGGAAAGCAAGGGTCTGCTTTAAGAAGCTTGTTGGTGTCCGAGTTTGAGGAAGATGGATTCAAGGTCTTCTTGCGTGGGATGAAATTCGGCGAGGGGAATGCCTGCTTCGATCAGCGATCGCAGCAGGGTCACACTAGATTCGGTGCTGCCGGAGAAATAAACCTTCAATTGCTGCGTTCCTGGCAGCTTTTCAATGCCGTCGATATGCGGGTGATTCTGTAGTTCAGCCGTGAGGTCATTTAGATCGCCCAGAGTGGACAGGATGATTTGTTGCCGCCCCAAACGCTGGTAGAGGTGTTGCAGCGTCGTACTTTCGACCAGATAGCCCAGTTCCATGATGCCGATCGACGTACACAATTCTGCCAAATCGCTCAACACATGGGACGAAATTAAGATCGTCATGCCTGCCTCTTGCAGCACCTTGATGATTTCGCGGAATTGCATCCGGGCGATCGGGTCAAGCCCCGAAACAGGTTCATCCAGCAGCAACACTAAAGGTTCGTGAATAATCGTGCGGGCAAGGCTCAGGCGTTGCTTCATCCCTCGCGACAGAGTTGAAATTTGGCTCTGGCGTTTGTGAGTAAGCTGAACTAACTCCAGTACATCTCGTAAACGATGGCTGCGATGGGGTTCTTGCAGCTTGTAGAGCCGAGCAAAGTAATCGAGATAGTCCCAAACTGTGAGGTCATCATAAAGCGGAAAATCATCAGGAAGGTAGCCCAGTTGCCGTTTCAGGTTGGGGGTGTCCTGATCCCGCAGGAGCCGATCGCCGTGAATATAAATTTCCCCCAAAGACGGTTCTTCGGCGGCTGCCAACATACGGATGAGGGTGGTTTTTCCAGCCCCATTGGGACCAATCAGTCCGTAAACCTCACCCGCCTCAATTTGCAAATCGATGTCGTGAACCGCAACCTGGCGATCGAATTGCTTAGTCAGGTCATGGGTACGGATTGCCAGTTCTTTCGCCATAAAAATTTAGGAGTAATGGATTTGGGCTAACAAGCGCGATCGCAAAAAGCTTTGCTACAAGAATTTTCAGCCGTTAGATGCACTTAAATTACCCGCTAGCCTAGCCTCTCCCTACACAAAATGACAGCCACATTTCGGAAAATGAAACAGAGAAAGGTTTCGTTTCGTAAGAGCATAGTACTGCTATGCCCCAAAGCAACCTAACCCCTAACCTCCAACCCCTAACCCCCAATCCCCAACCCCTTTAAATATCCCCTTCTCCCTCAAACAAAGTCTTCAACGGCAGCGCATGAATATCCAGCACTTCATTTAGATAACGAGACAAAACATCGCTTTGCCCATGCGTTACGTAAACTGTGCTGGCTCTAGATTGGAGCACCGTACTGACTAAACCTTGCCAATCGGCATGATCGGAAAGAACAAAGCCTCGTTCGTAACCCCGTCTGCGGCGTGCCCCTCGGACTGCCATCCAACCGGAAGCAAAGGCGGTTTGGGGTTGCTGAAAGCGTTTCATCCAACTGGAACGATGTCCAGACGGGGGAGCCAGGATCAAATCCCCTTTAAACTTGTAGTCACGCGGTTTTTCAGACGCGGGAATGGTTGGCACCATTTCGACTCCCACTTGGCGATAAATTTCGGTTAGCACATGAATGGCACCATGCACGTAAACGGGTTGGTCGGTGAACTTTCGCAGTTCTGCCAGGATGCGCTGGGCTTTGCCAAAAGCGTAGCAAAAAAGGAGGGAGGGACGATCGCGATCGCTTTGCCACCACTCGTAGACCTGACGACAAATTTCTGCGCCCGTTTGCCATTTGTAGATCGGCAAGCCAAATGTGGCTTCTGTGATGAATGTGTCGCAAGGAACGACTTCAAACAAGTCGCAGGTGGGGTCATAGCAGCGTTTGTAGTCACCAGACACGACCCAAACTTCATCCTTGTACTCCACTCGAATTTGAGCTGACCCCAGAACGTGTCCGGCTGGATGGAAAGACACCCACACATTGCCTAATTTGATTTTTTCGCCATACTCCACCGCTTGCAAGCTCATACCCTCACCCAAGCGTTTCTTGAGCACTCCCTCCGAAATGCGAGTTGCCACATAGTGAGTGGAACCATACCGGGCATGATCCGAATGGGCATGGGTAATCAGGGCAGTATCTACGCCGCGCCAGGGGTCGATAAAGAATTCACCCGGTTCGCAATACAACCCTTCGGTCAAAACGGTAATCAGTGACATGAGTATCCGGCGTAGGGTTCACTGCTTGAGAATAGCAAATCGATAGCTTACTCCCTATTCCCTACGGCTGATTCCTGAGAATAGATTAAGCTGCGTCCACGATCGCCGACTTTTCTTGTAGTCGAGCCTCTTCCTGGAGATATTGGTCAATTTGGGTTTCAATCTCGCGGCGTACAATCTCTCGATATTCCGCGAAATGTTCAATTTGGGCGCAGGTGGAGAGATAGCTACTGATGCCACCAGGATTCAGGCGGTACATATTCCACAAATTGCGCCAGAACTGCCAGCGAGTATCGCGCACAACACCTTGCCTCCAAGCGATCGTCAAAAGGGCACGCAGCACAACCCAATCCAGCTTCTTGCCAGCACGCTTCCCTTTTTTGGGGTAGGTGGCTTCCCCCAGCAACAGGAAGTGGCGGTAGGTGCGATCGAGAAAACGCTTGGGTTCGTACAGTGTCCAGAAGGCTTCCACATACTCACGGGCAATGTCTTCCAGGGGACGAGTGGGTACAAAATTCATTAATGCGGTTTGGTTGCCGTTGGAAAGCTGATTCCGGAGCCGTCCTTCTTTTTCCAAGCGATGCCAGAGGGCGGTATCGGGTAAAGCTTGCAGCATACTAAACAGCGCCGTGGGAATGGTGGTTTGTTCCACAAAGCGCACAATCCGATCGCCTGCGCCTGCTTTTTCGCCATCAAACCCAATGATGAAACCTGCCATCACGCGCAAGCCAGAGCGGGCGATCGCTTGCACGGCGTCGCTGAGGGAATCTCGTGTGTTCTGAAACTTTTGTGTCAGGGCGAGGCTGGCTTCATCCGGGGTTTCAATCCCCAAAAACACCGCCCCAAAGTTGCAAGCCACCATTGCATCCATGAGTTCCTGATCTTTTGCCAAATCGACCGATGCTTCCGTGGAAAAGGAGAAGGGGTAGCCATGCTCTACCATCCAGGGTTGCAACTCTTTGAGAAACAGCTTGACGTTGCGTTTGTTGCCGATGAAGTTGTCATCCACCATGAAGATGCTGCGCCGCCAACCCAATTCGTACAGCCGATCCAGTTCTGCCAGGAGTTGGGCGGGAGTTTTGGTGCGGGGTTTGCGTCCGTACAGCACAATAATGTCGCAGAATTCGCACTGAAAGGGGCAACCGCGAGAGAATTGCACGGACATTTCCGAGTAGGCATCGAAGTCCAGCAGATCGAAGCGCGGAATGGGCGTGCTGGTGACATCAGGTTTTTCTCCGTTGGAGCGGTAAATGCCGGAGCCGTCTCCTCTGGCGATCGCGTCCACAAACATAGGAAGGGTAATTTCCCCTTCATCCAAAATCAGGTAGTCTGCACCTGCCATTTTGGCTTCTTCGGGGAGAGCCGTTGGATAGGGACCGCCCACAGCCACTTTTTTTCCCCGTTGCTTGGCTTCCTGGATTTGGGCTAACAAGTCTTCTTTCTGCACAATCATGGCAGAGAGGATGACTAAATCTGCCCATGCCCATTCCGCTTCGGTCACGGTTTGAATATTGCGATCAACCAGTTTGAAATTCCATGTTTGGGGTAGGATGGCTGCCACTGTCACCAAGCCGAGAGGTGGCAACATGGCTTTGCGATCAAGGAGTGCCAGCGTTTTTTCAAAAGACCAAAAACTTTTTGGAAACCGGGGGTAAAGCAGTAAAACGTTCATTCCGTCACACGCGAGAATATGCTGAACACTACAACTTGAACGAGCAATAATCAGGACATTGGGCATCGAGCACCAATATTCTGGCGATGCACGCTCTAAAGTCACTTCTCTATCCTACTCACTTAGGATTATGGATTGAATAAATCCGCACACTGTATGGGCGAGTTTAGCTCACCGAATTTGCACATCGTAACGGATGTGACGGCAGAACCCACTCGTACCCTGGATCGAACTTATTTTCCCGGACTCTAACTGGGTTTATCATCCCACGATGTTTCTGAATTGGCTAGAAAGGAGAATGACGATAGCGTGATCTACAGAACCATTGAAGTCTTGCCAGATGATTTGTTCCTCAGACGATGCAAAGCTGACTGTGATAGGGTTTTACAGGTATAGAAATTACTCCTACAAACCGCTTTCATACCAACTATTACATGATTAATACATGACTAAAATTTGGGAACTCGATTTTTATTCACGTCCAATTTTGGATGAGAACGGCAAAAAGGTCTGGGAAGTGTTGATTTGTGAAAGCCCCACCACGATCAATACTGAACTTGCCCCCTTGTTTCGGTATGCCGAGTATTGCTCGAACTCTGAGGTGAATTCTGCCCGGTTGATGCAGGTGTTAAAAGCAGCGATCGCTGAAGCAGGGGCGACTCCTGACCGGATTCGTTTTTTCCGGCAGGCAATGAAAAACATGATTGCTAAAGCCTGCAACGATCTGGGCATTCCAGCCGTGATGAGCCGTCGTACTTACGCCCTGAACCGCTGGATGCAGCAGCGGATGCAGGAAGACTATCCCCAGCATCCAGGGTTTCAACCCGGAACCAATCCATCGGTGAGTTTCGCCGCAACAGCCGCCCAGCGGTTGCCCGATGCGCTTCAGGGGCAAAAATGGGCATTCGTGAGCCTGGAAACAAATGCCTTTGATGATATGGCAGAATGGGCGATCGATTTTGGGGAAGCTTTTCCGCTGGCATTGACCAGTGTGCAGCCGGATACACTAATTCCGGGACTGGTGATTTTTTCTCCACGGGCTATCCCAATGGCGGGATGGATGTCGGGTTTGGAACTGGGCTTTCTCACAGTGGATGCGGAAACGCCGCGCCTGATGCTGGAAACGGGTGTTAACGATCGCTGGGTGCTTGCCAATTTGAATAATCCTCAGCTTTTAGCCGAAGCACAGCAGTTTGAAGCCGCAAAACAGCAAGCTAACGGGGTTCATTTCCTGGCAGTGCAAACCAATCCAGAGACGGAAGCCTTTGCTGGATTCTGGTTATTGCAGGAGACCGTTTTGGCGTAAAGTGATTGGTAGCTGACATCAGCAGGATGTAAGGGGTCTGGAAGTGTTGAGAGGTAAGGGATTTACTCCTCCTGTATTTTAGATTGATCCTACTTATCTTTGTTGCTGATTCATGGCTAACCATTGGTGATTCGAGCGTTATGGGTTCGGAGGAATTGCATCCATCAAGTCTGGTAGAGCAACTGCTTGACCTTGCCGTGAGGTCAGGAGCAGAAGCAGCGGAAGTGTTTCAATCACGATCGCTGGCACGTCCGGTTTTTTTTGAAGCAAACCGATTAAAGCAACTGGAAAGCGCCCAGGCGGAAGGCGTAGCTTTGCGATTGTGGCGGGATGGACGACCCGGATTAGCCGTTGCTTATGGTCCAGTCGAACCTCAACTTCTGGTCGATCGCGCCCTGGCTTTGAGCAAACTGAATGAACCTGAAACGATCGAACTGGCAGAGGGATCGCGGGTGGAATATCCCGATTTGGGGGAAACGGTATCGGTCGGTCAACTGGTGGAATGGGGGAAGCAAGCGATCGAGATGGTGCGGGATGCTTACCCAGATGTGATTTGTGAAGCGGAATGGGAGTGCGAAGCCGAAACCACGCGCTTAATTAACACGGAGGGTTTAGACTGCGGTTACACCGATACCACTTTGGGTTGTTCGCTTTCGGCAGAGTGGATTCGCGGGGATGACTTTCTGAGTGTGTACGATGGGCAAACCCAACGCGGCACCCTTGATCCAGAGGCACTGGTGCAACAAGTCCTGCTGCGGTTGGATTGGTCAAAAAACAATACCCGCTCCATGCGTGGCAAAGTTCCAATTTTGTTCACCTCCAAGGCGGCTGATATGCTGTGGGGCACAGTGCAGGCGGCACTCAGCGGCAAACAAGTGATTGAAGGTGCTTCCCCCTGGAGCGATCGCTTGAATGATCTGGTCACGTCAGAAGAACTGACCCTGCTCCAGCACCCCAACAGCGGACCGTTTAGCTGCCCATTTGACGATGAAGGCACTCCCACCCGTCCCATCACTTTTATTGACAGTGGTGTACTCAAGCTGTTTTATGCCGATCGCACCACGGGCAGACTTTTGGGCAGCGGCACAACAGGAAATGGCTTTCGTCCCGGTTTAGGGAGCTATCCCACTCCAGGTTTGTTTAACTTAATTGTGGAACCCGGAGCGCGATCGCGGGGAGCCAAAAAGTCTTTAGACGAATTAATCGCCAGTATGGAAGATGGGCTAATCGTAGACCAAATGCTGGGAGGGGGTGCCGGAATCTCTGGCGAGTTCTCGATCAATGTGGATTTGGGCTATCGCGTTAAGCATGGGCAAATTTTGGGACGAGTCAAAGACACGATGGTGTCGGGTAACGTCTACACCGCCCTGAAGCAATTAATCGAGTTAGGAGGAGATGCCGATTGGAACGGCTCCTGCTACACGCCTTCGATTATTGTGGGTGGGCTATCCGTCACCGGACGTAGCTAAGGTTTTATGTTGCCAACAACTCGCCCCGCCTCCTGGCAGCTAGGTTTGATTCTGGTTGCAGGCATCCTGGCTGTGTCCACGGCGGCTCCTTTAGTCCGGCTGGCAATGGATGCTGCTGCCGATCGCTCCGTTGGCTTTAGTCTGGTGTTAGCTGCCTCCCGCTTGCTCCTGGCATCGGTGCTACTTCTACCAAGTTGGCGCACCCTGTATCAGCAACAACCCACGTCCGGGGCGATTGGCTATGCGATCGCGGCTGGCTTTGCCCTGGCAATTCACTTTGCCACCTGGATTACCTCCCTTGCCTTTACCTCCATCGCGGCTTCAACTGCCCTCGTCACCACGAACCCAATTTGGATTGCCCTTTTATCCTGGTGGTGGATGGGAGAAAAACCCACCCTCAAGCTGCTGATTGGCATTGGCGTTGCTTTAACGGGTGCCTTGTTAATTGGGCTGGGCGGAATTCATCAAACGAGTACTGGAAGTCAACCCCTGCTGGGGGATGGACTAGCCCTGGTGGGAGCGTGGGCAGCTAGTTTTTACCTGCTACTGGGACGAGAGGCACAAAAGAACGGTTTAGGCATTGGAGGCTATGTTGCCGTGGCGTATACAACCGCCGCGATCGTCCTTGTCCCGCTGCCATTCCTGGCTCAAGCAAGTTACACCCACTACTCCCTCACGGTGTATGGCTATATTCTGCTCACCGCTTTGATTCCTCAGCTAATTGGTCACACCAGCTTTAACTGGGTTGTGCGTTGGCTATCTCCCACCCTCGTTACGCTAATTTTGCTATTTGAGCCAGTCCTCTCCAGCCTGCTTGCCTTTGTGCTGTTTGCTGAAATTCCAGGCTCTACGGTGTTATGTGGAGCACTCGTATTACTGATTGGCGTGGCGATCGCAGCCTTGGCTTAACTCACGCTTTATTCATAGACTAAACGGAAATTAATGGTTGACTCAGGCAGGAGCTTTGTTAATTTGTACTGTGATAAAGATCACAAGGAAAGTTGATTCCGATCGCTCGTTCCGCCTCTAACTCCAGACATACTTAAGGAGACTCAACTAAAGCCGAGTCATCAACAGGGAACACACGACT
>JANRIN010000302.1:0-20613 GCA_033764965.1 Leptolyngbyaceae cyanobacterium bins.302
CAGTAAAGAAAGATGCGGAGCGCTAAAATTCCTATCCTCGCCGCAAGCGGACGAGGCATTACGGAATTTTCCCTGCGGGACGCACTTCCGCTACGTCACTGGCGTGGCAAGCCACGGGGAATTGACCCTCAGCGATTAAAACAGGTTAAAACCCTTTTCCAGTCAGTTTGAACTGACTTGAGTTTTTAGCCCAAGCCTTAGTTCAGGGCAATTATTGAGAATGGTGCAAGATCTAAAGTAACCAAACAAAGCTCATCATCATCACCATGAAAATTGCGATCGCCCAACTGAATCCGACCATTGGAGACATCGCTGGCAATGCCGAACGCATTTTAGCAGCAGCCCAACGAGCGGTGCAGGAGGGTGCTCAGGTCTTGCTTACCCCAGAATTATCTTTGTCTGGTTATCCACCGCGCGATTTGTTGATGCACCCCGACTTCATCGACTCCATGCAGCAAGGATTAGCCCAACTCGCCGCAGAACTTCCCAGCCAACTGATCGCCCTGGTTGGAGTCG
This sequence comes from Leptolyngbyaceae cyanobacterium bins.302, assembly GCA_033764965.1. Classification (GTDB taxonomy): domain Bacteria; phylum Cyanobacteriota; class Cyanobacteriia; order Leptolyngbyales; family Leptolyngbyaceae; genus JSC-12. The sequence goes on from JANRIN010000302.1 coordinate 517, forward strand.
TCACCCTTAACCCCAATGCTGGCATCGAAGGGGGCAAACCGCTGTTCAACAGTGTCGCTCTGGTTTCAGGCGGACAGATTCAACACCTGTTTCACAAACGCCTGCTGCCGACCTACGACGTGTTTGACGAGGATCGCTACTTTGAACCTGGAGAGACGGTCAATCATTTCCAGATTCCACCCCTCCAAGCTGTTCCAGATCCCCAATCCCCAACCCCCATTTCCCTTCGGATTGGTGTCACTATCTGCGAAGACCTCTGGAATGATGAGGAATTTTGGGGCAAGCGGACGTATGAGATTAACCCCATTGCCGATTTAGCCCAGGTTGGGGTGAATTTAACCGTGAATTTGTCCGCCTCCCCATTTGCTGTGGGCAAGCAATCCTTGCGGGAAGCCATTCTGAAACATACTGCAACTCGGTTTAACCAACCCGTCATTTACGTCAATCAGGTGGGCGGAAATGATGACTTAATTTTTGATGGTCATAGTGTGGCAGTGAATCGTCGTGGTGAAGTTGTTTGCCGTGCTCAAGGATTTGAGGCTGACTTGGTGTTTGTGGAATACGACGAGGATCAGCAAGATCTGGTGGCGCTACCCCAGGCGATCGTGCCTCTTCCCGCCAATGAAGACGAGGAAATTTGGCGTGCCCTGGTATTGGGAGTCCGGGATTATGCCCGCAAGTGTGGCTTTTCTAAAGCCGTGATTGGACTCAGTGGTGGGATTGATTCTGCTCTGGTTGCCGCGATCGCAGCCGCAGCTTTGGGACGAGAAAACGTCTTGGGAGTCCTGATGCCCTCGCCCTACAGTTCGGATCACTCCATTCAAGATGCTCTTCAACTGGCCCAAAACTTGGGCATTTCCACTCAAACCTTGCCCATTGGTGAACTGATGCAGGGGTTCGATCGCGCCTTGCAGCCCCTGTTTGCCGAAACCAAGTTTGGACTAGCCGAAGAAAATATTCAGTCCCGCATCCGTGGCACTTTGTTAATGGGAATTTCTAATAAATTTGGCTACTTGCTCCTTTCTACAGGCAACAAATCTGAGATGGCGGTAGGCTATTGTACCCTCTATGGCGACATGAATGGTGGCTTGGCAGTCATCGCCGACGTTCCCAAAACCCGCGTCTATTCAATCTGCGAATGGCTGAATCAGTCCACCCCTTCATCCCTTCACCCCTTCACCCCCAACCCCGTTCGGCTGAACGCTCACGTCGAAGCCCAACCCCAACTTTCCAACCCCCACCCCCCAACCCCCAACCCCCCAGTTATTCCCGCGAATATCCTGACCAAAGCCCCCAGTGCCGAACTGAAACCAGGACAGGTCGATCAAGACTCTCTCCCACCCTATGAAATTTTGGATGACATCCTGGCACGCCTGATCCACAACCATCAAACTCCGGATCAGATTGTGGCTGCGGGGCACCAGGCGGACGTTGTGAATCAGGTGATTCGGCTGGTGGCGCGGGCTGAGTTTAAGCGGCGACAAGCACCTCCCGTGCTGAAAGTCACCGATCGCGCTTTTGGGGTCGGTTGGCGGATGCCGATCGCCAATCGCTGGCAACCCAAAGCCGCTCAAGTCCAGCCCAACACTGAGAGCCAACCTTTACAAACGGGGAATGCCTGAATCTCCCCTTGACGCAGGTATACTACATTTTGTATTATGTGTACTATGGCAGGTGATGGTCTTGTCCCTATCCATCAGTCTTTGTTTATTTCATTTAAGAGGAGGCAAACACGATGCCTTATGAAGCACTGCAATTCTCTACGCCAACTCCCGTTCTCTCCTGGGCGAACCATGACCTGGGCGCGGAAGAAACCAAAATGGCAAAAAACGTGGCTTCCCTCCCCTTTGTCTTCAAGCACGTTGCCTTGATGCCGGATGTGCATCTGGGCAAGGGTGCTTTAGTCGGTTCTGTGATTGCCACCAAAGATGCCATTATGCCAGCCGCAGTAGGCGTTGATATTGGCTGTGGGATGTGCGCCATCAAAACCTCTTTTACTGCGGAGCAACTGGAGGGCAAGCTGAAGAAAATTCGGCAGGACATCGAAGCGATCGTTCCTGTTGGCTTCAACGAAAACAAGGACGCAGACAAAAGCGTCTCCAACTGGCAGGGTTGGCAGAGCTTCAAAGATCTGCACAAAGGTGTGCGAGACTTGCAAACCAAAGCCATGCGCCAGATGGGGTCGCTTGGTGGCGGCAACCACTTCATCGAAATTTGCCTGGACACAGAAGATCAGGTGTGGATTATGCTGCATTCTGGGTCTCGGAATATTGGCAACAAGCTGGCACAATGCCACATTGACACAGGCAAGCACCTGGCAAAACTGGCAGGAAACAAGCTGCCAGATCCTGATCTGGCTTACTTCACCGCAGGTACACCAGAATTCGATGCTTACTGGCATGATTTGCAGTGGGCACAGAATTATGCGCGGGTGAACCGGGATGTGATGATGGAGCGGGTGAAGCGAGTTGTGGAGAAGCATCTAGCGGGTGGTAAGCCAACCAAACCGCTCCTCGCCGTCAACTGTCACCACAACTATGCCGAAAAGGAAGTGCATTTTGGCGAAGATGTATACGTTACCCGTAAAGGCGCGGTGCGTGCCCAGGAAGAAGACTACGGCATTATTCCTGGCTCAATGGGAGCAAAATCCTTCATTGTGAAAGGGAAGGGCAACCACGCCAGCTATTGCTCTTGTTCCCACGGAGCAGGTCGCCAAATGTCCCGGAATAAGGCAAAGTTGCACTTTTCACTGGATGACTTGATCCAACAAACCCAGGGAGTGGAGTGCCGAAAAGATAGTGGTGTTTTGGACGAGATTCCAGCAGCTTACAAGTCGATCGATCAAGTGATGGCGAATCAGTCTGATCTGGTTGAAGTCGTGGCGACCTTGAAACAGGTGGTTTGTGTGAAAGGATAAAGCGTGGAACCACAAGATGTATCTTTACGTCAACTCTAGTAGGAATACCTACCTTGAGGTGTTCGTCGTTCTGCATAATACGTGTAGGAAGGCTGAATAATTCTTGTGGTCTCCACTTTGTTTTGTCATCAAGGATCAGGTGCATGATTACCAACTACACCAGCGTGATGTATTCACTGCTGCTAGCAATGACCGCGATCGCATTCTCACAAACAGCAGTCCTTGCTCAACCGTCGGGTTTGCATCAGGCAACTTCATCAAAAATAAACTCCACTTCTGCTGAACACTTCCTTTCCACTACCAACGTCCTCACCGGAAAACCTGGGCTTCCGAGGCGACGAGTCGGAGGCGGTAGTCGATTGTATTAACTGCTGCCGGGGATTAGCCAGCTTGATCCCGATGCTGAAATGTTTTCTGAAAAAGCCATTGCATTAGAGACGGAAAAAGTTTGTGTGAGGCTACGGACAAGTTGGCTGAACCAACCACCACACTCTCTCGTTGATGTTGCACAGCATCCCAAATTGCTTTGGCAACGTCTTCTGGTTTCTCTACAAAAGGTAGTTTCAAAATATCTTCCAGTTGCTGCCGTCGCGCTTGCTTGTCGGTCTCATGAATGCCTTTGAAGATAGCTCGCTCCATGAAGTTTGATTTGATGAGATTCGGGTAAATCCCGCAGACGTGAATTCCCTTCGGTGCTAACTCGGAATGCAATGCTTCGGTTAACCCGGTAATGGCAAACTTGCTTGTGGTGTAAGGCGTTAAATAAGGTACTGGCAACTTGCCACCAACTGATCCCACATTGACGATCGTGCCACTCCCCCGCCCCACAAAATGGGGTAAGAGCGCATGAATGGTGTGAATGTAGCCCCAGAGGTTGGTGTCAATCGTCTGATGCCAATCTTCTAGTGTGAATTCTTCAACGGGACCGGAAATATAAATTCCGGCATTATTCACTAACACATCAATAGAACTGAACGCATCGATCGCCTTCTCCACCAGTGTTTGTACCTGTACTGGATCGCGCACATCGGTTGGAATCGCGATCGCTGAATGGTTTTCCTCTCGTAGCTCTTGGGCAACTGCCTGCAACCGCTCAACGTTTCTTGCTGCCAACACCACTCGATAGCCCTGCCGAGCAAACAAAAAAGCAGTTTCCTTGCCAATTCCCTGGGATGCGCCAGTAATTAAAACAGTGGGTTCCATGAAATCCTTACGAAAGATTACGCTTACCAGTGTGGTGAGATTGCGCCTGGTTGCCGTCTAACTTTTGTCAGAACTTCACTCATGTGACAGCGATCGCACTCGTTGATTGAGTTGCTTAATTTCCTGGTTTAAGTTCTGCTGGGTTTGCAGTAAAGTCTCCACTTCTTGCTTGGTGGCAAATTCGCCTTTCCTGGTTTCAAATTGCTGAACCTGCCGATCTAAACAAGCTGTCAGTCCCGCCGCAAATTCGTAGCGAGTGAGGGCACGATCGCCCCGGAAGGAACCGTCTGGATAGCCCACCAAACAATCTAGTGGAATTGGGCGCTCAGGAGTTGTTTGGGCAATCGCAGGAACAACTGGAACAATCGCGATCGCCCAACTCAAGCCCAACCTTCCCAGAAACCATTTCATGCTCCAATCCCTCCAGATGACGGACTTGACTCTAGAGTAACGAATAGAATGCTATCTTTGCCTCTAGGTCTGCGGCTACCTCGTCTTCTGCCCTTTCTGACTATTTTCGCCCTTCATGCCAAAACAACGCACTCAACTCAAAATCCTGCTGATGCAAATTCGGGATGATGAACTGACCCGAATCGAAGAATTCAACGAGTTTGTGCGCTACGGGCAATTGGAGCCAGAGCAAATCGATGTATTAGATGTTTTCAAAGTGCCAGAATTTGCGCCTGCCTGTTTGCATGGCTACGATGCACTGTTTGTGGGTGGTTCCAGCGATGCTTCAGTGACTCAACCGGAGAAGTATCCTTTTGTGGAATCTGCCAAACGGTTAATTCGATACTGCTGGGAGCAAAATATTCCAGTTTTCGCCTCCTGCTTTGGATTTCAGGTGGCAGTGGAAGCGCTGGGCGGCAAAGTGATTGTAGACAAGGAAAACCTGGAGATGGGGACTTATCCCTTGTGGTTAACGGATGCTGCCACTGATGATGTGCTTTTCCACGATGTGCCAAATGGCTTCTGGGCAGTTTCTGGGCACAAAGAACGGGCAGTGACAATGCCAGAAGACGCTATTTTGCTGGCTTTTTCCGATCGCTGTCCTTATCACGCCTTCAAAATGGCAGGAAAACCTTTTTATGGCTTCCAATTCCACCCAGAAGTGGATACAGAAGATTTAGCTCTACGGATTACTCGCTATCAATCCCGTTACCTGGATGGAGATGACGAGTTATCCAAAATTTTGCAGAGTATGCAAGATACGGCGATCGCTAACGCCCTGATCACAAAATTCATCGATCGAGTGTTACTCATTCAGTAAGATTCACCAAAGACTACTCTAATTAATCATGAAGTAACAAAAAGAAACTCATACAGATATGAAGAAATGAACACTCACTTAACTAATGGTTTACTTTATAAACAGAGCATGATGCTCCTTTATAAAAGCCGTCAGTCGCTCCATACAAGACTGGCTTATAACATTAAAAGCTCAGGTCAGACATTCGGACCTGAGCTTTGTTTATGGTAAGCGATCGCCCACCTGACTCACCCCTGGCAACCTGACTGATTTACGTTGCCACAAGCGCACCATCAGCCAAACACTGGTCAAGAAGTAGCCAGACGTCAGCACACTACTGGAAATCAACAACGGCACGGACAATGACTCAGATGTTTCCGCGCCAATTCCCAGCAGAATATAAGTAACCAACCAACCCAGCGTCAGCGTTACAACCACTCGGCTCAAATCCTTCTCCTGCTTTGTGCCACTCCGGTAATACAGCGACCAAAGGGCTGGAAAAAATCCCACGACTGGAACTACGTACAAAAACAGCTTGAGATGCTTTGCCTCTGGATTTTCAAATGGGTCTACTTCTTTCATGCCATTGCCTCAATGCTACGCCCCCACTTGCTTCATTGTACGGGGAACAGAAAGTACAGAGGACAAAACTCATCCACTTCACCCACTCACCCACTCACCCTCCTCTTACTCCCTATTCTGCTAATCTGGATGCTGTGATATTGAGCGCATTTTAGGAGTCAACCTTGGAACGAACATTTTTGGCAATCAAGCCAGATGGCGTACAACGCAAACTCATTGGCGAAATCATTCGTCGTTTTGAAGCAAAAGGCTTTACCCTGGTTGGCTTGAAATTGATGAGCGTCAGTCGGGAATTAGCAGAAACCCACTATGGAGTTCACAAAGAAAAGCCTTTTTTCCCTGGATTGGTGAACTTTATTACCTCTGGTCCAGTCGTCGCAATGGTGTGGGAAGGCAAGGGAGTGATTGCCTCTGCCCGCAAAATTATTGGCGCAACGAATCCTTTGAATGCAGAACCAGGCACCTTGCGAGGGGATTTTGGTGTGGATGTGGGGCGCAATATCATTCATGGTTCTGATGCGCCCGAAACCGCCGAGCAAGAGATTAAGCTCTGGTTCAAGTCGGAAGAGCTAGTAGCCTGGGAACCTAGCATCACGGGCTGGATTTACGAGTAAACAAAACAATTATCGAGCAATCCACTATTTTGTGGTTTCAACAGGCTCTTCGGCTGCTTCAAGGGATTCTGAGGAAGCAGCCGTTTTAATTTCAGGCTGGGATGTTTCCACGGGTAGACTATCCTCAGTAGGTTTTAAGTCTTCGTTCTGCGCTTTGCGCTTGGAGAAGCCCCACAAGAAGATCAGCCCGATCGCTGTAATCATCAACCATTCTGGGGGAACAAAATCTTCATTCACCACCCGAAGGAGCAACCGAAGCCCTACAAAAGCAACCGTGATGTAGCCTGCATCTTCGAGATGGGTAAATTCTTCTAGCCAGCGGATAAATAACCCTGCCATGAAGCGCAAGGTGACGATCCCGATCGTGGCACCCAGCAAGATAATCCAGATTTCTTTGGAAACTGCGATCGCCGTTGTCACGCTGTCTAGGGAAAATGCCAGGTCAGTGATGGCAAGCATCGGGATCGCCTGCCAAAGCGAGTTGAATCGTGGTCCGTGATGGGAATGTTCCCCTTCGTCGTCGGAACCAGAGGTGAAGTATTGAAACACCAACCACAGCAGGTAGAGCGCCCCGGCTAATTCAACCTGCCAGTATTGCATGACCCAGGTTGCGGTCAGAATCAGGGACATTCGCAGCACATACGCCAGCACTAAACCGATGTTGAGGGCACGACGCTGGAGGGTGGGATTGTGTAACCCCTGAGTTAAGGCGGCAAGGGCGATCGCATTATCGGCAGACAAAACCGCCTCCAGCGCAATCAACACTGGCAACAGCAACAGCGTATCGAGTCCAAAATTAGGAGAAAAATTTAAAAGGTGGTCTATCATCCGGTAATTTCAAAGCCAAACTGCATGAACAGTGGGTTTGATCTAATTTTGCTCTAAAGCGTCGATCTAAGCACAGATCACGATTATGACATTTCTCTGTCTTGAGATGTTGCAACTTGTAACAAGTTATTCCCCAAAACGGCACTTTGACGGACATTAAGGAACGATAGATCTCTCAAGATGTCTTACCCATCTGTAATAAAGGAGTCTTAAAACGATGAATATTTCGGATGCTCAAGTCTACTGGGCGCTAGTAGTCGCTCTAATTCCTGGAATTTTGGCGTTTCGCCTATCCACAGAGCTTTACAAATAAACGTCTGTTCCGCTTGACATAAATAAATTTCGCCTGTTTTGCAGATTAGCTCTACAATCAACCGGGGTATACTTTCTATAGATGAAAGCGCCCTAACAGGTTGTAGGTATCTCAAGGCAGGCTTGTTTGCTTTAAAGAAAGTTAATAGTCTAATTGGGCTGACTCCTGTAGATTGGGTAGGTCAAAACTTGAGCCTGTATTCCACTGACTCCAGTGAGTAGATTGATTCACATTTCTACGCTGGCTGCTTCTACATCCGCATCGAGTATCGCTATGTATGCACTGAAACCCCCACAGCCCGATCAGTCCACCATCCGAGTTAACCGCGTTGCTCGTAGGGCAAAACCTCGTAAGCGTAGTCGCCCTTACCAAGCGATCGCGTTTGAGACAACTGCAAAGCTCGTCGTGAATGTGGTGTTATCCGTGGCGGCGGTAACGGCTTTGGTTAAATTGCTGCCGTATCGCTCTTCCCAGGAAGGCAAAATTCATGAATTAGATGCAGCGCTTCAATCCACTGACCATCGAGTTCAAAACGTTCAGGCTCGGTTCCAAAATTTCTTCGATCCCTATCAAGCGCGGGAGAATATGCAGGAACTCACCGATCGCATTGATCCCAATCGACGAAAAGTTATTTGGAAGGCTCCTGCAACCAATGCTCCTGTTAAACCTCAGGCTCCAGTAGCACCCAACAACTAGCCAGAAAAATCCTTCTCTGGTAAGTAACTTCTTCAGTTGAGAAGGGTGCAGAGCCTGAGTTATTTTGCCTTCTTCAAAGGGCTGAATAGTTGGTTTAACCAGTTTCTGACTTGGGTACGCAGGCGATGAGAGGAACTGGAAGCAGAGCCGGAGAGGGGCAAATGTTCCAGGGCGCGATTGTAATCTGCAACGGCACAATTCCAGTCACCCAGCAAATGATAGGTACGACCGCGTTCAGCGTAAAGGTGTCCTTCATCCGCAGATGTGCTGATCAGATTGGCAATGTTTAAGAATTGGCTGCATTGCAGGGCGGTTTCAAAGGTTTCGATCGCCTCGTGATAGCAACCAAGCTGGCGTAAGGTAATGCCAAGATTCAACCGGGCGCGAATATCCGTCGGATCAAGATCGATCGCTGTTTCGTAGTCTGCGATCGCTGCATCAAAACTCCCAAGCGCAGCGTAGCAGTTGGCTCGATTGTTATATACTCTGCCCAATTTAGGATTTAATAGCAGCGCTTGCTGATAGTCCAAGAGCGCCAGTTGAGGTTGACCATTTTGAAAATGTAACAGCCCTCGATTATTGAAGTTACTGGCACTATGGGGGTTGTAGCGAATCAGTTGAGTGTATAAATCGATCGCCGCCGTCACATCTCCTTGCTGGACTTTATCCATTGCTTGTTGGCGTATTAGCACCTCGCGATCACTTTGGCTCAGATACTCAAAGCGGTTCCGTTGGGATGTGGAGTTAACCAATTGATAGGCTTCCTTTAAGGCTTGGACTTCACTACTCATGAGAGGATGTTGAGGGCGATCGCTGGAGACATGAGCCACGTCGGACGATGCACTAACACGACGCAATCGCCTAGATTGATTTGAATGCACCGGAAACATGCGAAGGTTCATGCAATTCTCACAGTGGATTATGACTTAACTGTACGGAGTGGAAGAGGCGACTGAAGACGATTTTGTGTCACTTACCCAGGTGTCTTGTTATTTAGACAGTCAGAGAAAAGGAACAAATCCATCGACCTGACAAGCTATCAGCTACTTCAAGCAAATTAATGCAAGCACTGAACTAATCACTAAGAAAGGATTGATTAGGGTTAATCATTAAGAAACTACACACGCCAGGAATTCAATTTCTGAAGAACTTTCCGAGCGTTATGGTCGGCGCACTTGAAACGTAGCATTTGCGGGTTAATGGCTGTTTGATCATTGGTCACTCGTCATCGGTTATTGGTTTGCTGTATGAGCAAGGTTGGCTACAGGTTTACTTCTCAAGCCAAAAAGCCCGCTCCGGACTATTAACCTCAACTTCATTCTTCTACCGCAGCCATTAAGAATGAATAACAAGCCCGCCAGACTGGACAGGAGCTTCGGCAGATCTTGGTACAATTCAACGGATAGAAAAAATGTACTGAATTGTTTGGATGGTGCTATGACTGCGATCGCTGCCGTTGCCAACACTCCTGATTTATCAGCCGATGATTATGTTGTGATTGGGCTTGCTACTTGTTTCCTGAAGCAAGAAGGGGAAGTGCTGGAAATCAAAATTGCTGAACCCATTCCATCCGCAGCGATGGAAGCTCTCGTAACCGGGATTCCCACCTCCTACGAATGGGCGATCGCAACCACTTTAGGAACTGTCTTGCCGGATGGTTCTCCTCGTTTGCCTGAGAACTTTCCAACTGGAACACAACTGTGTGAAGACTTTGTAAATCGAGCGATCGCTGCAACTCGCACTTACAAAGCGCGTCCCGTTGCCCAGGCTCATATTCCAGCCGGAACAACGAAAACTGATTTTAATTACTCCACCGAACGGAAACGAGTGCTGAACTCGAAACGCAGTGTGCGGAAAGAGGACAACGTGAAGCAACACGAATATACCCATAAGGTGCTTTAGGCTGCTGAAGCTTTAGGGTGGAGTTGCATTTTTTCTTACTGTGGTCACGCTTTCAGTCATCATTCCCGTTCGCGATGAAGCGGTTAATCTACCTGCAACCCTCGCTGCGATCGCTCTAGGTTCCAACCTGGAAAAGTCTGAGCTTGAAGTGATTGTGGTAGATGGGGGGAGCCGGGATGACTCGATCGCCATTGCGAAACAATTTGGGGCAGTTGTGATCCAGACAGCACCAGGACGAGCGCAGCAAATGAATGCCGGAGCCACGATCGCCCAGGGCAAATTCCTACTCTTTCTTCATGGAGACACGCTCTTACCTGCAAATTTTGCTCAGTATGTTGAACACACGTTGAACCAACCTGGTGTGGTGGCAGGCGCGTTTGATCTGAACATTAACGGTGCTCAAAAGGGGTTGCGCTGGGTGGAGTGGGGCGTGCGCTGGCGATCGCGCTTCTGCCAGCTTCCCTACGGCGATCAAGCCATTTTTTTGACCGCTCAAACCTTTCACGCTTTGGGGGGCTTTCCTGATCTGCCCATCATGGAAGATTTTGTTCTGGTGCAACAGCTCAAACGTTTGGGCAAAATTGCGATCGTCCCTGCTGTCGTTCACACCTCAAATCGGCGTTGGCAGCGTCTTGGTGTGGTCAAAACCACCACAATCAATCAAATCGTGATATTGGGATACTACCTTGGCATCTCCCCTAAGCGACTCGCTGCATGGTATCGGCGCTTGAAATAAAAGGATCTTTTAAGCGATTAAACGCCTGGAATGAGTGATTTTACTCTACAGCTATTCTGGCTAGACGATTAAGGTAAGGACGTAAAGCCCTGATTCACAGCACTTCAAGCCCTTAACTATGGTCAGTCAAATTCCCGTATCTGGTTTCGACCCCAAGCCAACGATGCCCAGTTTGGTGAAAAGAATCTTTTGGACGGCGGCAGGAGCGATCGTTGCCGGATATTTGTTTGGAACGTTTTCGCTCATCCCAGCCCAAGCCGTTGACGCAACTCCCGCAACCAAAAAGACATTGCTGCAAGCCTTTCCTCGTAAGCAACCCAAGGTTTTAGGATCGCCTCAGTCTACAAATTTGGTGGCTTACCGTGACTATTGCAGCAACCCACGGGATCTCTCTCAAATCACAGAACTTTGCATTTCGTTGGGAGTCTTCACTGGACAAAACCCGGATGGTTCAGTGGAGTTTGATGATCTGCCAGATGCATCAACCGCTACAGTATCCACTCTCAGTCCTGAAGAGGCAACGTCTGCCCCAAAAATCTTTCCACTGGGCTTAATTAGCCCTGAACAGAATGACAAAGTTCAACTCTTTTCCAGTCCTTGACCACTTTTAAGCGATTTCCAGAAAAGAGTTTACCTTTCGACTTCGCTCAAGGTGCAGGCTGGCTGAGTGGGGTCGAAGGCAGCGGGTAGATTGTTTGCCAGAAATCTCCTTAGTAAGAGGTGATCAAGAGTTCTGTGATTTTGCCTCGCCGGGTTGCCTTCGAGTTGATGGCGCGGGCGGCTGTGATCAGGCGAATATTGAAGCCCTGATACAAATCTCGCACAAAGGGACAATCAGAATTGGACAGCATGACTTTTACGCCGCGATTTGCCAGCGTCGCAAAAGTATCTCGCAATCGAATGTGGTCTTCTTGCTTAAAGGTGTAGCGGTTATAAGCCGTGAAGTTACTGGTGGCGCTGATTGGGAAATAGGGTGGATCGAAGTAAACAAAATCCTGACTGGTTTTAGCATGGGTCAAGATAGCTTCGAATGCTGATTGTTGGATGATTGCGGATTGCAGCGATCGGGATGCCGCAACTAACAACGCTGGGTCAAAAATTCCAGGGTTTTTATAACTGCCCATCGGCACATTGAATTGTCCCTTAGAATTCTCTCGATATAAGCCGTTGAAACAGGTTTTGTTGAGGTAAATTAAACGGGCAGCCCGCTCAACTGCCGCCGTTGGAATGCAGGCACGTATTTGATAGTAATACGCATGGCAGTGGGCATCTCGATGAGATTTGAGTAATTCGATCAGTTCTGCCAAACGATCGCGCACACATTGGTAAACATTCACCAATTCTGAGTTAATATCCATCAACAACGCCTGACGAGGTTGCAAATGGAAAAAAATCGCGCCGCCTCCTAAGAACGGTTCGTAGTAGGTCGAATAGTTCTGAGGAAAATGGAAGCTGTATTGGGGGATTAATTTACCTTTTCCGCCTGCCCATTTGAGAAAGGGTCGAGGCTCGATGGAACACAAAACTTGAGGCTGCATCTTCCCATCATAGAATCGATTTCTCAAGTAGAAAAAGTTTCTGTACTACTAATCTTGAACGCCTAAACTCCGCGCACTGCCCTAAAATCAAAGAGATAGAAACATTTTTCGTAACTGACGCTATGCAAAGTTTCTGGAATACGATTTCCAAATATCCAATTTTTTTGGCAGGCGCACTGCTGAGTGTATTTTTGGGGGCAATCAAGCCCTTACTACCCTTGTTCAAAAATCCTGTGACTGCGATCGCCCTTGTTGGTATTTTTGTGGGTGGTTTCGCTTTTCTCTCTTTCACACTACGGGCAATGTTGGGCTTGCAATCGTTTTAAGCGTGCAACTTCAGGATTGCAACCGTTCAGGTTTTTTTAGGATGGATAGACTATGGCTACAAGTCGGCGAGTTGCCCGCGTATCAGAATTGATCAAGCGGGAAGTCAGCAAAATGTTGCTCCAAGACATCAAAGACGATCTAGTGGGCGCTGGCATGGTGAGCGTGACTGATGTGGATGTCTCCGGCGACTTGCAACACGCCAAAATTTTTGTCAGTATCTACGGCACTCCAGCGGCAAAGGCGGAAACAATGGCGGGTCTGAAAGCTGCAACAGGCTTTGTCCGTAGCGAACTGGGGCAACGGGTGCGCCTGCGCCGCACTCCGGAGGTGGTGTTTCTGGAAGACACGTCCTTGGAGCGGGGCGATCGGGTTCTTTCCCTCCTCAACCGCATCAGCCAGGAACGGCAAGACTCTGACATCGACTCTGATTCACTCGAAGACGCGGAGAACTTCGACACTGAGGACGATTTTGATGAAAACCTTGATGATCTTGATGAGAGGTAAGGAGTCGTTAAGAAATAACTACAATCAGCTGTTAGCTGTTAGCTATAGCCAACAGCTAACAGCTAGTCGAAAGTGTGAAGTTGTTTTTTAACAAGCTCTAACTACTGTCTACTCATGTCTATCCTGCTGCCTGATATCGATTCCCTCTCCTTGCCTGCTCAAGTTGCTCAAATGGTGGTTGTGCGGGCTTCGGGTTACTTGTTCGATCATCAAATTCGCTATCCTGCCTGGGAACCTCCCGCAGAAACACTCCGCTCCTGGTTGGACTCAGGCGTTGGCGGGGTGATTTTGTTGGGAGGGAGTGCGGGAGAACTGGCGCTTCGTAGCCATCAATTGCAGGGTTGGGCAAAAATTCCTCTGCTCATAGCGGCGGATGTGGAAGAGGGTGTAGGACAGCGGTTTGCGGGAGCGACCTGGTTTCCACCCCCAATGGCGCTGGCAGCGATCGCCCAACACAATCCGGAACAAGCACGGCAATATGCCGAACAAATGGGAGCGGTGATTGCTCAAGAAGCACTCGCGATCGGACTCAATTGGATACTGGCTCCCGTCGTGGATGTAAATAATAATCCAGCTAATCCTGTGATCAATGTGCGATCGTTTGGCGAGACGGTGGATCAGGTGAGTCAACTGGCGATCGCGTTTATCCAGGGTGCCAAACAGTTTCCAGTTTTGACTGTTGCCAAACACTTTCCCGGACACGGTGATACCGCCGTTGACTCTCACCTGGAATTGCCCGTCATTCCGCATACTCTGGAGCGCCTGCAACAAGTGGAATTGCCTCCCTTCCAGGCGGCGATCGCGGCAGGGGTGGATGCGGTGATGAGTGCCCATCTGCAAATTCCAGACCTGGATGCCACCTATCCCGCAACCTTATCGGATCGTGTCCTCACCCGTTTACTGCGACAAACATTGGATTTTCAGGGATTAACCGTCACGGATGCGCTGATCATGGGGGCGATCGCCAATTGCTACGGAGCCAACGAAGCGGCGGTGTTAGCCGTGGAAGCCGGGGTTGACATTCTGCTGATGCCAATCGATCCGCCAGGTGCCATTCAAGCCGTGTGTCAAGCCGTGGAAGCAGGACGCATTCCGGCGGATCAAATTCGGGCATCGGTAGAGCGGATCTGGCAGGCAAAACAACGGGTTTGTTCTCCTAATCTGGCAGGGGAAACCTCTCATGCCTGGGAAACCATGACTCCTGTTGTGCAAGTGCAGGAGGTGGTTGCTCAACTTGCACAACCTGGGGCGATCGCGGTGAGCCATGCCATCCTGCAAAAGTCCCTTCGCTTTCATCGTCCAGTGTCTTCTCGCTTCATGCGCTCTTCTCAGGCATCTCTCCGCAACTTGCTCATTCTGGATGATGCTTTAACAAGTGATGAAGTGGGGTTACACACTCCAGCCATCACAATTCCAGCCCAGAACGGGTATCAGCTTCAAATTGTCGATTCGCACACTCCAACCTTTTCCTTGACTGAGTTGGCGCAAGATTGCCCAACCCTACTCCAACTTTTCATTCGCGGCAATCCATTTCGCGGTAGTGCCGGACTAACCCAAACGGCACAGAATTGGTTTGATTTCCTATTGAAAACTAACCAGTTACAAGCGTTGGTCATTTACGGCAGTCCCTACATTCTGGAGCACTTTTTGCCTCACTTACCTGGGAATGTCCCCTATGTATTCACCTACGGACAAATGCCCCAAGCACAGGCGATCGCGCTTGAGGCACTGTTTGAAAACTCCTAGATTTAAGACCTCTGAAGCCTAGAACGAGGGCTGATGCCGAATCAGGTTCAAAAACTCTTCGCGGGTTTTCTGCTCTTCCTGGAAGACCCCCACCATAGCACTCGTGACTGTCCAGGAACCGGGCTTTTGCACCCCTCGCATCACCATGCACATATGGGATGCCTCCATCACAACCGCAACCCCTTGAGGTTCCAGAATCGTCTGAACCGCTTCTGCTACTTGACGAGTCAGGCGTTCTTGCACCTGCAAGCGGCGAGAATACATTTCCACAATTCGAGCCAGTTTACTCAAGCCCACCACCTTTTGGTTAGGAATGTAGGCAACGTGAACCTTACCCATGAAGGGCAGCATATGGTGTTCGCAAAGACTGAATACGTCGATGTCACGCACGAGTACCATTTCATTGTGTCCTTCGTCAAAAATGGCTCCATTCACGATTTCTTCCAGGGATTGGTGGTAGCCATTGGTTAAGAATCGCATGGCTTCTGCAACCCGCTTGGGGGTCTTGAGCAAGCCTTCCCGTTCAGGATCCTCTCCCACCCCCAGCAGGATATCGCGCACAGCACCGATCATCTGGTCTTCCTGGTCTTCGGAGGGTTTGCGGAGATTCGGTTCCAACTCACCATTGAGCGTGTTGCGATCGGGACGAGTTTGCAGCGTGGATGCCTCAACAGTGAGTTTGGCGGTAGCGCTCGACTTGTTAGGGGTAGAACCGTTGGAGAGAGAACCATTAGAAGCAATAGTCATGATAAATCAGAGTTAGAGGAAATAAACGTGGACAAACTGAGCGAAAGATTTGTTGAACCCATGAGAGCCATCAAAAGGTGCCTGCATTGGGCATCAGGGTCAGGTCTTCAATGACCGCCTGCTCAGGCAAGAGCGCGGCATAAAGAATTGTTTGAGCAACAATTTCTGGGGTGAGCATCTGTGAACGATCGAAATCTGCGTCCACGGTTTCAGTATCCCAGATTGGGGTGTTGACTGAACCGGGGGAAATGGCAACCACACGAATGCCATGAGCACGTTCTTCAGCCGCAAGCGTTTTGGTTAAAGCCATTAAGCCAAACTTGCTGACACAATAAGCACCCCAATTCGGAAAGGTTTGATGGGCAGCGATCGACGCTACATTGATAATGGTTCCCCGATGCTGCTGCCGCATACTGGGCAAAACCGCCTGAATGCACTGGAACACACTGGTTAAGTTCAGATCGAGCACCTGTTGCCAATCTTGCAACGGGGTATCAAGTAAGCTTCCGGTGTAACCCATGCCAGCATTGTTAATCAGGGTGTCAATCACACCAAACTTTTCAACAATCCCATGCATTTGAGCTTTAACTTGGGAAACTTGTGCCAGGTCGAGTGAGTAAGCTTGTGCTTCAATCCCGTACTCTGCCACCTGCTGAACTACTTCTGCCAATTTAGCCTGGTTACGGCTGACCAGAGCCAGATCAAATCCGTTTTGAGCGAACGCGATCGCAGTGGATTTGCCAATTCCACTACTTGCTCCAGTGATCAGAGCGCGGCGCTTTGTTTGAGATGCCATGAATGTTGAATACCTTTAGAGGGCAGTGAGATACAAAACGGGCAAGAGTTTTAAGCTGCTTCCAAAATGAGTTAACGAATTTAGAGAACGCAAAAAGAGAAACCAACAACTGATGAGATTTGAGGTAAGCAAAGCAGTAAGCCCATCTGCGGTGCTGATATGTCAAAAACCATCACAATTCCCCGTGCCTCAGTTGTATGCCGGATTACATTTGCGAATGTAAACAAATGTAACTAACCTGATTATACCACTCAGATTTGGCATTGAAAGTTGGCAATGCTCTATGCCGAAACTTCTGTAAAAACTCCGATCGCTCGGAACTTTTGATAGCGTAATTCCTGCCGTTGCTGATTGGATAAGCGGCTCAAGTCTTCCAGGTTTCTTAAAATCGCTGCCTTTAAGGTTTCAGCCGCCACTAAGGGGTCACTGTGGGCACCCCCGACTGGTTCCGGCAAAATTTCGTCAATAATGCCCAATGACTTGAGATCGGTCGCCGTAATCTTTAGGGCTTCTGCCGCCTGGGGCGCTTTTGCCGCATCTTTCCAAAGAATTGCAGCACAGGCTTCTGGACTGGCGACGTAATAAACGGAATGCTCAAACATCAGCAACCGCTCACCCACTCCAATGCCCAAAGCTCCTCCCGATCCCGCTTCTCCTAATACTGTGACAATAATGGGTACGCTGAGTTTAAACATCTCCCGTAGGTTATAAGCGATCGCTTCCCCCTGCCCCAAGCGCTCTCCCTCCAGTCCAGGATAGGCTCCGGGTGTGTCAATGAACGCAAGAATGGGCATTTCAAACCGATCGGCGTGTTCCATTAAGCGCAGCGCCTTGCGATAACCGTTAGGCGCTGCCATGCCAAAATTGCGAGTGATATTGTCTTTGGTATCTCGCCCTTTTTGATGTCCCAGCATTACGACAGAGCGACCAGCCAAACGAGCCACTCCTGCGACAATGGCTGGATCGTCAAACCCCAAACGATCGCCATGCAGTTCTATCCACTCGTCGCTAATTGCCTGAATATAGTCAAGCGTACTGGGACGACGAGGATGACGCGCTACCTGCAATCTCTGCAAGGGCGACAAATTACTAAAAATTTCTTGACGAAGCTGCACAGTCCGAGCCTCTAACTCACGAATCTCGATAGAGACATCGACTTCATTTTCATCCGCAAGTTCACGAATTTGTGCAATTCTAGCCTCTAACTCTGCTAGAGGCTTTTCAAAATCGAGCAGTAGGGGTTTGCGATCGGTGGTCGGCATAAGCAAAAGATAGATGGAGCAACAATCGCCCTGAAATAAACTCCTGATAAGACGGAGTGTTCAGTTGAGAATGGTGCAAGGTTTGAATCAACTCTTAACCCACAAGATCCTATCGTTTCACAAAAGCGACCACTTAGAGTAATTTCCCTACTTGTGTTTGAGAAGTTGTCATTCTGAGCGGTTAGCGAAGAATCGCAGAGATGCTTCACTTCGCTCCCCTTGTTCAGCATGACCAACTCCGGATGTTATTGACTTCATGATTCTTAACAAGTGTTAGCTTTTAGCCTGGAAATTAAATTTCCAGGCTCTTTCTGCAACTGCTGCAAGATTGCAGTGTTTCAAGGCTTCATGACTACTGCAACCTGACCTTATCCACGGTTTTCAACTTGCCGTCATTTTCTACCCGCCAAACATCATAAACACCGACCACATCCCCGTTTTCATCCACATCCACATTACCACTAGCTCCCTGGTAGTTAATATCCTTTCCTTCCTGGAGCAACTTCAACGCCTGACATACATCCGACACTTCTTCGCCAGGAGCATTCGCCACGTCTCGTAACTTACTTTGAATGGCTTCCCCTGTGTTCGCTTTCGCTGCCTGGGCGGCTAACACCAGCAATGCGGCGGCATCCCATGCCTGGGGTGCATATTCAACCACAGGTTTGTTAAACTTCGCCTGCCATGCTTTGGTAAAGGCAGCTAGCGCTTTGCCATCGGCACCGGGAACGGTTCCCAGAGCACCCGTGAGGATAAACTGACCATCCGCAGTTTTCCCCACCTGGACTGGAAATTGATCGGATTTTGCACCGTCTGTCAATAAAATCTGCACGTTTTGCTTCAAGCCTTGCTCATAAGCAGTTTTTAGCAACAAGGCACCGGTTTCAGCATAGGCAACGGCTGCCACGGCTTCTGGTTTGCCACCAAAGGCTGCTTGCACTTCAGTTTCAAACGTCGTTGCTTTGGGGTCATAGCGAGTTGGCTTGGCTTCGTTAATTACTGTGCCACCCAATTGCTTAAATGCCTGGACAAACTCTCTTTCAAATCCAACGCCATAGTCGTTATTAATCACAACCGTTGCCACTTTGCGACTGCCTTTGTCGTAAGCCAGTTTTGCCAACGCTTGAGCCTGATAAGTATCTGGAGGTGCTGTTCGTGCCCAATAGCCTTGAAATTCACCCTTCTTTGCCCGCTCCGTAAATACTGGGCTGGTACTGCCAGGGGAGATCAGCATGACCTTGTTGCGAGTGGCGATCGGTGCTGCAGCAGAGGATACACTGCTGGCAAAAGAGCCAACCACCCCAGCCACCTTATCCACTTCTGCCAACTTGGTCATGCCGTCTGCACCCGCCGTGGGATCGGTTTGATCGTCAGTATTGGGGACTAATGTTACAGGGGCACCATTCACACCACCGCACTGATTCACCGTATCAACCAGCATTGGCACTGCCGCCAGCATGGGTTGTCCCACCGAAGCCAGGTCACCTGTAGCGGGGAGCAAAGAGCCAATTTTGAGTCCACCTGTGGTAGCAGGGGATGAGGTGGTGCCACCCGTTGGGGTTGAGCCTTGCTCCTGACAGGCAGCAGCAAATAGACCAAGGGACAGGGCGATCGCCGCCAGGGACATCGCCTTGAACGGATGCAGTGGATGGGGGGAAACCAGTTTGCTCATGGCAGTGCCAAACTCCTCGACGTTGCACAGTAAATAAATCTTGATGCTTGATTCCTGATTATAGAAATCAGAGTGTTATCCTAGCGCGATCGCAGGCGCGTCATATCCAACTCCCATCAGCAATTGGACAGATCAAAAGAGCACCCCATTCGTTTAATGAGGTGCTCTTTTGATTAAGCAGACCTTGAAAACGGAGAGAGAGGGATTCGAACCCTCGGTACGGCCTTTCGATCCGTACAACAGATTAGCAATCTGCCGCTTTCGACCACTCAGCCATCTCTCCAATCATTCGGTAATGTATCATAGCAGATTTCGTCAGGCAGGATTCAACGCTTAAGCAAAATCCCCAGGGCAAACGCATCTTATTGAGCAAGGACTTTCACCAAATAATCATTGTCCCAGCCAGCTTTGAGTCGTTTTGCCTTGACCCCACCTTTAGATGACTTTTCATGCGTCAGGAGGTTG
>JANRIN010000303.1:0-5104 GCA_033764965.1 Leptolyngbyaceae cyanobacterium bins.302
CCCCCAACCCCCAACCGCAGAAACGCCCTCAGAACCCGATCGCGCGATCCCTGAAACCTCTGACCTGGACAAAATCTGGCAGGACATTATCCGAGTCATGACCCCCTATTCCAGCCAGGTCATGGTGAGGCAGCAATGCCAACTAAAAAGCTTTGACGGGCAACAGGCAAAAATCGCTGTCAGCACTCAACAACTGCTGAAAATGGCGCAGGCAAAATTGCCCAACATCGAAGCCGCTTTTGAGACGGTATTTAGCCGCAAAATTCATGTGGTGCTGGAAGTTTCAGCCATTTCCACACCGCCCACCCCTGAGACTCAAGCTCCTGACCTACCCCCCACAGTACCTCCCCCCCCTTCATCGCCTCAGAATGCTCCCCCTAATACACCGCCTCAACGGGCTTCAGGTTCAGCAACGCCTGCCTCGCCCGATCGCGCTAAGCCGTCTGCAAAACCAGGAGAAGCCGATCAGTCACCTCCCCCTCCCCACGATCCAGTTCCAACAAGTAAAGCCTGGGAAATGGAGGATGAGGTCACAAGAGCCGCGAAAAACCTGGCAGAATTCTTTGCCGGAAAGGTCGTGGACTTGAGTGATGAGTTGGAGCAATCGGACACTAAGTCCACCGAAGATGAGCCTCCCAGCCCAGAGGAACCTCTCTCCACAGCCGCGACGGATCCCTGGAACAAGGATGCGTCAATAGCGCCAGTGGATACAGAAGAGGACGATGAAGACCTTCCGTTCTAACGGTTCAGTTTTTTCACTAAACCTGGTTTTCCTTTTCTGCTTCTGCTGGATGGGTATGGGCACCATAATGAGCCGTCTTCACCCACTTGAGCCGCTTAGGACGAATTGACATCCGGGCTGTGGTGCTGGCAACAACAGGCAACCAGTGCAGCATATACAGGGTGCCATAAGCCGCCCGCAGCAAGAACAGAAATGGCAGAATTTTAGCGGGTTGGGCATGGAGATCACTGGCACCTGAGATGGCTCTATCCCCTCGCCGAATTCGCCTTAAGCCCAAAGTCATGCCAACCAGCGACATTGCTACAGAAACACTAGCCAGGGGAGTGTACAGCATGGGCTGATGGCGCAACACTGCAATGACAGTGTCTGGAATGGTGGCTGTTGGGAGGATGTACTGCAAAATCCAGAACACAAACATATCCATCGTCTTGCGAAAGCCCAAACGGTTCCGCAAGATGGGCTGGCAGTAGTCTAAATAGCGCTGATATCCCCCTTCTGCCCAACGATTCCGTTGGTGCCAGAGGGCGATCGCAGTTGTAACTCCCTCCTCTTGAACGGCGGGATAGGTCGTGCAATCAATATCCCAGTCGTTGAGATGGAGTCGGAAGGTCAAGTCCAGATCGTCAGTAATGGTGGCTTCGTTCCAACCGCCACATTGGTTTAAAGCAGTTCTACGAACAAATTGTCCATTTCCTCGTAGCTCACCAATGCCGCCAAGGGCGATGCGCTGTTGTTGCCAAAAAGCATCCAGTGCCATTTCAGCAATTTGCCCCTGCACCCAGGCATTGCTGGAGACATTGGCAATTTCTTTTCGGACCTGAACGGCTCCAAGGTCGGGCTTATCAAATAGCGGTACAACTCGTCGGAACAGGTCTGGGGTCACTTGAGCGTCGGCATCGAACACGGCAACGATGTCCCCTTTCGTGAGAGGTAATACCTGGTTCAATGCGCCCGATTTGCCGCCCGTTGCCCCTAGAGCACGATGAAAAACTCGCAGTTGGGGATGTTGCTGGGCTAAGTTCGTCAAGATTGTCGGGGTGCGATCGGTACTGCTGTCATCAATCACCCACAACTCATAGCGTTCAGCGGGATAATCCAAATTACAAAGAGTGCTGACCAGGCGCTCAATCACCGCTTCTTCGTTCTTGGCTGCCACCATGACTGAAACAAATGGGACTGCTTCAGGATTAGCAGCGTCTAAGGGTTTGGGTGCGGGTAGGGGACGTGCCAGCAGCGATCGGACTGCATGAATTCCCACCAGGGTCGTGAGGGCAAGCACGAACCAGTAGCCCCAGGCAAACCAATGCAGCGCAAAGGTGCCGCTCCAAACTGCTACTAGAGCCACCGCTGCTCTCCGCCGTCGATTTCCAGTTGGATAGAGGCTAGAGTCAAGCTCTTCGAGGTCGTCTTCGGGAATTTCAGCGAGGTCAGCTAGCAGAGCGCTGATCGGCTGTAGTTCGTTGAAGGAATCGCTTTCTTGCCAGGAACTCTCCTGCATAGGTCACTTGATTTAACCACCAGTATTTGTCTAAACCTTTGAAAAAGCTGGGAATGAGATAGCACCAGACGGTACAACCCTCACAAACAGGCAGCTTACCCTGTGATTGTCGATAGCTTTCGACCTCTTCAGACTGCTTGTACAACTCATACAAGCGACCATTGATAGGAATCCCCGTCTGAGCAAAGTGATAACAGGGCAACAACAACTCATCGTGGGGAGAAATCGCAATGACCGCATCCACGGCTTTGCAGCGAGGATGATCCGTGTCATTCCCCCCCGCTTCGATAAAAGCAAGGGCAGCTCTATTGTAGCCAAGGTTATCGTATTGCTTGGCGGCACGCTCGATCGCGGTCACCATATCTGGAGTAGGATTCTTTTTCGAGTTGTAGTTGCTGTGGGCAGTAAAGGCAGGATTCAACCAGATCCGTACGCCAAGCTGTTGCCCTAGCTCGGCAACTTCCGAAATGCGATCGTAGTTTTGAGCCGTCACCGTGTGATTCAGGACTGGGTATTCCCCCAAAGACAAGGCAATCTCCACCGATCGCACCAGAGTATCGAAAATTTTCACGCCTCTGGATTGGTCATGAGTCGCGGCATCGGCTCCATCCAGAGAAAAGTTCAAGAAGTCAATCAAGCCCTGCATCTCGCGTGCTTTTTGAGGATACAGGATGGTATTGGTGGTCATGCTGGTGGTAAAGCCCTGACGCTTGGCTTCCTGGTAAATCTGCGCCACCCCTTCTTTGAGTAGCGGCTCTCCACCCGTGAAATCCACATATTTCACTCCTAACCGCCGCAAATCTTGCAAATTGCGACGAATGGTTTCAAAATCTGCTTCCTGCTTCGGCTCTAAAGCCCATATATCGCAGAAATGACACCGAGCATTGCATCGGTAGGTCAGGTAATAATTTGCAACCAGAGGAGCCATAGATCTTTAGATTTTGATCATCTTCTTCAATGACAACCACAATAATTCTTAGCGTGAGGTAACACAAGTATTTCTGCGGAAATGGTGTGCCCTCCTACGGAAAATGGGGAATACTAGCCGGAGAAAGGTACAATGCAGCTAACCAAAGCAGAAGCGGGACACTGAATACATTTATTTAGGGCGTTCTTGACAGCTGAACTTTAGATTTAGGTGAGCGATATTCAAAGCTTTAGGAATTCTGTAGATATGGCGATCGATAAACTGCAACCCGCACCCAGTCAACAAGTGAACGTCTACTCCCCCTATTACCCGCAGCAGGGTAAACGGACTGTTCTGCCCTACGCCATTAGCCTGTACCAGAAAGGCGCATTAGAAGGTGAACGCAAAATTGAAGGTGGCGAGAGTATCCCGTTTATTGCCACCTGGAATGTGTCCTCCTTGCCTGCAGATTTAAC
This sequence comes from Leptolyngbyaceae cyanobacterium bins.302, assembly GCA_033764965.1. Classification (GTDB taxonomy): domain Bacteria; phylum Cyanobacteriota; class Cyanobacteriia; order Leptolyngbyales; family Leptolyngbyaceae; genus JSC-12. The sequence continues at coordinate 3,624 of JANRIN010000303.1, forward strand.
CCGCTGCCGTCTGCAATTCGATGGCAACTCGGAACTCAGCTACGAGTTGATGATGGCGAACTTTGAGTTTATTGATTTTTTGATTGATGTCATCCTAAATTTTAAGCGGGGACGATTTACCGATTTTTCTCAAGCCTTCTACCGCAAGCTGATGCGCTACGAAGATTAACGGATGCAAATAGATGTTGCCATTATTGGGGCAGGCATTGCAGGCTTAACTTGTGCTCAAGTGTTGCACCAAGCAGGTTATAGAGTTGCCATTTTTGAAAAATCGCGGGGAGTCGGGGGACGGTTGTCCACTCGGCGCTTGCATGATGTTCGCGCGGATCACGGGACTTGCTATCTCTCTCCCAGAGGAGACTTGTTTCAGGCATTCATTCAGGCTTTGGTGGCGCAAGAAGTTGTGCAAGTGTGGACTGATCGCATTGATGAAATTGGGCAGAATGGAACGCTGCACACACCGGAGGAACGATCGCCTCGTTACGTTGCCCCGGATGGTATGAACGCGATCGCCAAATTTCTCACCCCTGGATTGGACATTCAATTCAATCAGCGAGTAGCCAGCTTAAACCTGGATCCATCTCAATCCTGGCAGTTAACCCTGGAATCAACGAATTCTTCCGATGGTAGAGCAAAAACTGAAACCAGAACGGCAAAAGCAGTGCTGCTCACCGCACCATCCCCGCAAGTTCTGGAGTTGGTAACGCCCCTGGTTGGTTCGGCGGTTGCTCCAGAATCGGTGCAACAACTTCGAGCTGTTGAGTTTAAACCGTGCATTGCTGTGATGGCAGGCTATCACACGGAGTGTCTGGAACAGTGGCAGGCGCAATACGGCGAGGTAAAGGCGATCGCGTTGCAGCATTCTGACATCGCCTGGATTGGACTGGATAGCAGCAAGCGGCGGACGGCATCGCAGCCTGTGTTTGTGGTGCAGAGTACGGCTGATTTTGCCCAACAATATTTAGATGCACAGGATTTAATGCCTGCGGGAACGGCTCTGTTACAGTCGGTTGCCTCCATGCTCACACCCTGGCTGGCTCACCCAGACTGGCTGCAAGCGCACCGTTGGCGCTATGCCTTTGCCAGTCGTCCCTTAGCCACAAAATACTGGGTCGGAAATGCGATCGTGCCGCTGGTGGGAGCAGGCGATTGGTGTGGCGGAATGCGGGTAGAAAGTGCGTTTTTATCAGGCTTAGAAGCTGCTCAGTATTTGAATCACCAGTTGAGCGATCGCCCCCTTACGATCGCTCAATTTTGGCAAGCGTGTGAGCAGACGATCAACTAAGATTTGGTATGAGAATTGCTAAGGGCGTGACGTAAATAACATCCGGAGTTGGTCATCCTGAACAAGCGGAGCGAAGTGAAGCATCGCAGAGATGCTTCACTTCGCTCAGAATGACCGCTTCTCGACACTTATGAAGTGTTATCTCTAACCAAACCCCGTAAGCCTGACAACAAAAAATCCTCCAACAGTTTTACTA
>JANRIN010000013.1:0-35816 GCA_033764965.1 Leptolyngbyaceae cyanobacterium bins.302
CTGGTCACCGTTGTTTCTCAACAAGTTCAAAGCCACAATCTTAGTGGATTTGTTCCAGTTTTACGGATTGAGAAGGGAGCAAAACCTCGAAAGCAATTCTATTTCTTCATCGCTATTGAAAGTTCTGTAATCGGGCAAGTACCTCCAGAAGTACAGTCACAGCTATTACACCTTAAGTTCTTTCGCGCTCCAATCAAGGGTACTACAGGCTTTACTTATGAGCAGATCAAACCGATGGTGGGTGTTGCTCATGATGTTTATGCTTATACCACTCAACTTCCTTACAACCCTACGCTAGTTGTTAAGGAGTCTAACCCATTTGATTTGCTAGGAACACAGCCTTCTGAAATAACTGAAAATTCCCAAATAGACTCCTTGAAATACGAGCAATTGTTGTATTGGCTGTCAGCCCTTGGCAGTGGTACGTGGGATGCTTTCAGAAAAGCGTGTGAGGCTTTAAGGTTACAAGAACCTAGAAGAATTCTCCGTCGCCTCAAGTTGCTAGGACATCTGGAATCTTCAGCTAATGGTTCTCGGTGGTCTACAACTCCTACCACTATTGCTGTAATTGGAACAAAGCAGGAATCTTCAGAGTTCGTAATATGCGGTCAACGCAATGCAAAGTTGATTGAAGAATTGAAGAATTATGGCGATTTAAGTTCAATTGACCAACCTGGCAATATTGCCCCACCTTATGTCCGACTTAGACTGCCTAGCTCTAATGGTCTCTACAATGCTATTAAACAGTTAGGCGATCGATTTCAAGTTGTAGATGCTGGGAGAGCCGCAACCCGCCTCTCAGATATTTTGCCTGATATGGCTATATGGAAACAAGGATTAGCTAACCTATCAGGAGTTTTACCACATAGCTACGAAGTTAAACGTTTTGACGGTACTAACTTTGTGGATTGCATATTTCAAGGAGAGACAGGACTGTATCAGCTTTGGGGTGAAGAGTCTGATCCTTATCCACGCTACACCTTGTTTTACGACAAAGGAAGCGATCGCTGGCTCCAAGGTGATTGGTACGGTTTGCGATTTCTTGCCCTTCACGATTTGGGTATGCCTTTGATAGCTCGGTATCAGCCTACAACTTCTCAACTCGCGATCCCATTTACCCAGCGATGGGTTGAATTGTATGAACGTCCTTTGGTGCTGGCATCTGGGAGATTACCAACCTATAACGATGGCTGGCTAATCTACGAATCAATCAATCCACAGCTTGCCTATCAACTTACAAGTAAATTACACGTTAGCCTTAAAGAGGAGTCCGCCTGTGCATGACTTATTAGGAGCTTACGAACGTCTCGAACGGCTCTACCGTCTTTACATCAAAAGTGCATTTCCTCTACGTTCTAGTGTTTTAAGTGCAGAGCGCGATCGCGTTTTAGAGCGTCGTGGTGTTCTAAGCCAGCCACCTTTAGTAGAAACAGTTCCCGTTTATCCTACTTCCGGGCTGAATCTATCAGCGGCTGCCCAGCAACTTCCATCCGAGTTTAGGGATTTGGCATCGTTAGGGCGTAAGCTATTTACCGATCAAGAAGGTAGACCATTTCCACTGTACCGCCATCAATGGCAAAGCTTAGATGAAGCTATTCGGAACCATCGCGATATTGTCGTGACAACAGGAACAGGTTCCGGCAAGACAGAGTGTTTTTTATTACCGTTATTTGCTCAATTAGCAAGGGAATCGGCTACGTGGAGTCCGATTGGTTCTTCTACCCCCAATCGACACTGGTGGGTTGATAGAGGCGAGCGGGTATCCCAATGGGCACATTCAAACCGTCCTCACGCTCTAAGAGCAGTTGTTCTGTATCCTCTTAATGCCCTCGTAGAAGATCAACTGCGTAGATTACGAACAGCATTGGACGATAATGAAGTTCGTCAATGGTTAGACCAGCAACGTGGTGGCAACCGAATTACTTTTGGGCGCTACACAGGGCTAACTCCCGTATCAGGTAGGGAGACACCTCAAAGTAGCGATCGCTTACGCCGCATCCTTCGAGAAATGGAGGAACAACGGCAAGATGTAATGAATGCCTTGCAGAATGATCCCAATAGCAATCCTGATTTGCAATACTACTTCCCGCGATTAGATGGGGGTGAAATGTGGTCACGCTGGGATATGCAAGAAACTCCACCTGACATTTTGATCACTAACTATTCAATGCTAAACATCATGATGATGCGGAGCATTGAAAATAATATTTTTGAGCAAACTAGAGAATGGTTGGCAGAACCAGGGCACCCAGAACGAGAATTCTTTTTAATCATTGACGAGCTTCATGCTTATAGAGGAACTCCAGGTACAGAGGTTGCTTATGTTCTACGCTTATTGCTTTACCGCCTTGGGTTAACCCCTGATTCACCCAAGCTGCGAATTCTAACAACGACAGCTAGTTTGGAAAATAATGCTGATGGACGTACTTTTTTACGTGAGTTTTTTGGACGCGATCAATTTGAGTTCATTGGCAGCCAGCAAACAGAACCAACACCAGGTTCAAGAACATTTTTAATTCCATACCGAACTGCATTTGAAGAATTTGCTGAAAATATTAGTCAGCAGACTAACCAATTTTCTGTTCCCCCTGATCCAGCCAGTGCTGAGGTAGCAATGAACCAACTGGCAAGTCGTTTAGGACAAACTAACACTCCAGGAGTTTTAGCTTATCGGAGGTTAGGAGAAGCACTAACTGCCGTTCAAGTTCCAGATGCTATAAGAGATGCTTGTAAAACAGTCGCAACAGATAGCACTGTTCGCCCAGCCCAGATACAAAGGTTGGATCAACAGCTATTTCCTGGTGCCAATTCTCTTGAGAATGAGATCGCGTCCAATGCAATGCGCGGTTTGCTCTTAGCAATGGGAATGTCTCAACAACCTGCTACGGGTCGTTCTCCTCAACCCGTTCGAGGTCATCTCTTTTTTCATAACCTACAAAACCTCTGGGCTTGTAGCAATCCGGAGTGTACTGATGATTTGGTTAATCAAGAAGCACGATCACAAGCAGACCCGACAACTCAACCAACGATTGGAGCAATTCACGATACCCATCGGATCTCCTGTTCCTGTGGCTCACGAGTTTTGGATTTGATTGTCTGTGAAGTTTGTGGAGATGTTTTTTTAGGCGGGTATAAACGTCCTTTCACCACAACTACTGGAAGTGAGTTCTTCATCTTGACCGCAGATCAACCAGATTTGGAAGGAATGCCCGATCGCGTAAATCTGAGGCAGCGGTATGGAGAATATGCCTTATTTTGGGCAATGCCTCACGAGCCAGCATTAGAACCTCAAGATGTGGAATGGACAGTTGATGGTATTTCCCGTAGATGGGTTAGAGCAAAGCTTAACCGGGTTACAGGACTGCTTAGAACAGATAGAGCCGCTTTACGTTCTAATGAAATTCCCGGATGGCTTTATCAAGTAAGAGGTAATCACGCTGCTGAACAGTCTTCAATGCCGACAAAGTGCCCTCGCTGTGATGCTGACTACAGCCGACGTAAAACTTTCAAAACACCTTTACGCAGTCACCGAACGGGATTTCAAAAAGCTTGCCAGGTTTTAGCAAGTGCTACGTTACGGGAGATGGGTTCTGCGGTAGGTGGCGCATCTCCCTCACGTAAGCTTGTAATCTTTTCCGATAGCCGCCAAGATGCAGCGAAACTGGCGGCGGGTATGGAGCGCGATCATTACCGTGATATGTCTAGGCTTGCTCTGATCCAATCATTCCAAAGATACTGGGACGATTTAGTCTCCTATTTACGAGTTGTTTTCTCCTCCAATCCATCTAATCTATCAATCCTCCAATCTCTCAATCCTACCCTTCACTCTAGAGTGACTGAGATTCCATATCCAACGCCGGAAGATATGCAGGGACAGCAAAGATTTGCTGCTGCCAATAGCCAGTTGATGACAGAAGCATTAATGTGGTTAATGGGAATGCAACCGAATGACCAAGCTGCAAGGAGGGAATGGGTAGCGCTCCTTCAATCCTATCCAGGGCGAGTTCCAGTGATAAACTTGCGAGGAACTGTTCGGGACAACTTACTAAGAGTTGGGATTTGTCCTGGCGGATCGACTTTTAACGCTAAATACTATCCGCCTAGAGGGAGAAACCGATCTCTGTGGTTCACTTGCTATGACTGGTCTAATTCAGTTCCTCTTAGCCAAATTAATGCTAGCCCAGAACAACAAAGTCATATTACTCGTTTACAAGATCTTTTAACAGAGGAATTGATGTATGCGTTGTTTCCCCACCTTGCCAGAACATTGGAGGGACTAGGACAGGGATGGGTCAGCTATCGTCCTCAAAATAATCCATCTCAAGCATTAATCGACATAGTAGATGCAGTTATCCGGCAACTTGGAGTACGTAAACTTCACCGCTACTCCTCTTGGGTACAAAGACAACTCGGACAAAATAATGACCTTCGTCGTTATTGTCGAGAGTACATCACCAGAGTTGGAATTACCAACATAGAGGTTCAACAACAGTTACTGCAATCTGGTGCAGGCATACCCTCCGAAACAGGGCTGGTTTTATCACCAGATCAGTTAATGTTGGTTCCAACCTTACCTAATGAAGATGGTACAGTTAATGGTTACCGCTGCCCACAATGCAATGCCTTCTTCTTACATAACGTTAGAGTTTGCCCTGAGTGTAGCCAATCTACTCCTGTACAACCAAGTCCAGCCCCAACGGATTTCGATTACTACACAACCCTGACTGATCGGGCTGATGCTGTTTGCTTCAGGATGAATTGTGAGGAATTGACTGGACAAACCGATAGTGATGAACGTCCCAAACGTCAGCGATGGTTCCAAGAGGTTTTTGTAGCAGAGGAAATTCCCTTAAGAAGAGTTCTTGGTGTTGACCTGTTGAGTGTCACAACCACAATGGAAGCAGGGGTTGATATTGGGTCGTTGAATGCTGTGATGATGGCAAATATGCCACCTCGACGGTTTAACTACCAACAGCGAGTGGGTCGAGCGGGCAGACGGGCTAGTGGAGTGTCTTTGGCAATTACCTTCTGCCGAGGAAGAAGCCATGATGATTTTTACTATCAGCGCCCAGAGAGCATTACAGGGGATGCCCCACCTTCGCCTTATGTAGATATGGAGAGCGAGCCTATTTTCAAGCGGGTTTTAATCAAGGAGGTGTTACGTCAAGCTTTTGCAGAGACCGCCTTGTTAACCGACGTTAATCCGGGTGATAACGTACACGGTGAGTTTGGGACGATCACCCAATGGTTAGGGGATGAGGAGCAGGGTATTCCAGAATTTGCACCTGATATTCAGGATTGGCTTCAGGATTCGCAGAACGAAACGACTATCCTCGAAATTATGCAAGCTCTGAGCCTAGAAACACCGTGGCAAGGCGAAGCAGGTGAAGATTTCCGTCACGAAATGCTGAACTATCTGCGTCATGAGTTGGCAGATGCGATTACTGCGATCGCTCAAGATGACTCTTATACCCAAGATGCGTTGAGTGAGCGCCTTGCCAACGCAGGACTACTGCCTATGTTTGGTTTCCCAACCAGGGTGCGATCGCTCTACACCCGTTGGCTGAATCGAACAGTACCAGGAAAATCCCCAGAGGGTGTGATCGATCGCGATCTCGATATAGCCTTGAGCCAATTTGCTCCCGGTTCACAAACAGTCAAAGATAAAGCTGTTCATACAGCGATCGGGGTAGTTCAGCTTAAACCAGTTGGTGGTGTTTTCAAAGTTGAGCCAGGGCTATATCCTGCCTTACCTGATGGGAACTCAGAACCAATTGGTTTATGTGAACACTGCCAAGCGGTTGTGCCCCTAAAAGATCACTTTCCTGAGTTTGCATCAGGCTTTCCTGCTCCTTTGCCGGGTGGTCAGGAAGCAGCCAAGAGGATCTGTCCAACCTGCAATCACTCAGAGCCTTCCCTTCGCCCATTAGATGTTCGAGAACCAAAAGGATTTTTTACAGACTTGGAGCCAGAAGATTTTGATGGGCAGTTTGAATGGCAACCTCGTTCAACTCGTCCTACTTTAAGCATTGGTGCAGAAGTCGAAGATGCTGCACAGGTTGGTAATTGTTCTGTAGCGAGCTTGAGCGATCGCATTCTCTCTGTTAACGACAATGATGGCAGAGGTGGCTTTGATTTCTACCGAGATACGAGAGTGTACAACTCTCCAAAACCTGGAGCGTATGCTGTTGCTCCTGATCCTGATGATGCAGGGGACTCGGTAACGGTATCTGGAAACACTTATCGTGTTGCACTCATCTCACGACGCAAGACTGATATTTTGCTGGTTAATATCGATCAGTGGGCACCCGGAGTGTTTGCAGACCCAACAACTGTTGAGGGACGGGCAGCCTGGTACTCATTTGCTTTCTGGTTAAGGATTGCTGCTGGCTATCGATTAGATGTAGATGCCCTTGAGCTACAAGCAGGGTTCCGCTCATTGCCCGGAGCAAATGGTCAGCCTATTGGACAAGCCTTTCTATGTGACCAGCTTGAGAATGGAGCCGGGTATTGTCGCTTACTGGCACAGCCAGGGGAGTTTGCTGAGTTGTTGCAATTGTCAGAACCGGGCAATCCAGATAGCATTGCCCAACGATGGATGGCATCTATTATTGATCCTGATGGAGCACAGCCTCATGGTAGTAAGTGCGATACCTCATGCAACTTATGCCTGCGGGACTTCGGCAACTTGCCCTATCACGGATTGTTAGACTGGAGGCTGGCATTAGACATGGCACGGCTTGCCACATCACCTAACGCTTCCGTTGATTTAGTTTCAGACTGGAATGGGGTAAGAAATCCTTGGAGGAATCTGCTAGAAGGCGATAGTGCTCCTGTTCCAGCTATTCTCAGAAATTTAGGATATGGCGATCCAGTACAGTTTGCAAGTTTACGAGGATATGTGAAGCAAGGACAAAACGTGCGGAGAATCCTGATTGAAAGGCACCCTCTATGGCAGGACACTCATCCTTTATGGCAAGCAACAGTAGACGTTGCTCAAGCGCAACATCCTGGCTATGAGATTAGACCCATGAATCCATTTAAGCTTCTCCGGCGACCTGCCGACTATGCATGAAGTGGATACACCCAATTTGAGTAGCCAAGCTATGTTCCCTTGAAAAGGGGAATATATTCCTCGTTAGCTTAATTGAACAAACACAGCGAGTTGTGCAGTTTCTACTAATTCTCAAATTTGACAAAGGATGTCTCCTTTATGAAGCCTTCTAAGCTTTTAGATGTAATGATGTAGTTTATGTAAGTGAGAAACAAGCCAATAATCAATAGGAAGAGTGCTAGTAAGAAGTTATTCGTAGTCCAGCTTAACCACATTATTCCAGCAATAGCGAAAGAGAATCCAATAATGTGAATTTTTCCGATACCACTTAGTACTTTTGGCTTTATACGATGATACTTTTCTGGAATAATTCGTCCAAGATCTTTCTGTAAGTCCAAAAATTCTCTTTCAATGTTGATTGTGATCAGCAAGTTTCTGTAATACCAACCACCATAATTAATCGCTACATTTACTCCCCAAAAGGAGGCAACCAAACTAAAAAAGATTGCTATATCAGGAGGGATTTTATTTTGTGCTGCTGTTGCGATCGCTCCAGCAATCGCTGCATATACCACAACAAACTGCCATAAGCCACTTTCCTTTCTATCTATACTTTCCCATAATTTGTCATACCAATGCAGTAGAAATTCGTCCCGTCGATTACTGAATTCTTGGTTATCTTCATTCATACGACAATCCTTATGATGTCGCGCTCTCAAAAATCGCAAGCCGCCTTAGGGGAGTAACATGGCTTGATACAGCGTTATCTATAACAATAGCTTAGCTTGAAGTTAAGGGTCTTTAGAGAAAAGCTACCCTGCAAGATATAGGAGTAACACGAGAACTTCTTAGAAACTCTTAAGATAAGTTAATGCAGCAACGAGAGATTATAGATGCATTTACAGCGGAATCTTTCACATCCTGCTGTACTAGGCTGGGATCAGCCACACAAACCGTAAAATTGATACAGTGCTATATTTGTCAAGTTTTGTATCTTGATGATTGTAAAATCCTATAACTAAAGCTGATTTCTTGCGAAAGGAAGTATATTAACGTGTAGTCTTTGTCATTGTCTCATTATGAACTACAAACGAGGTTTGCAGGTTCTTGAATCCTTTGTTAGCTCTGAGAGTGAAGAAGACTGGCGTGACTTTGAGCTTTACAAAGGACAATTGCTTGGTAATTTGCGTGAGGAAGAGCGTTTTGGTCGTACAGATACCCTCCAAAATGAGCGAAATCGTATCATCGACAAACTAAATCCTCTTGCACTAAAACTTGCTAAAGTCAGCTTTGTAGATCTTTGTTTAGGTAAACAATTACCTCAGGTAGAACAGCCACCCACCAAACAGAAAGTAGGTCAAAAAGGAGATGGAGATGCTTCAGGTTCAAAAATTCAGTTTGGTACTGGGAAGAAGTGGGCTATTTTAGTTGGAGCCAATGAGTATGAGGACAAGCATAACTACGGATCACTTCAAGTCTGTGTAAAAGATGCTGAAGCTATTCATAGCCAACTACTAGAGGGAGGCTTTAACTCTGACAGAATTCGCGTTATCACTGATGATTCCCATGAAATTCCTAAGCGAAACACTATTCTAGCTGCACTCAAAGCTACAGCCGATGCCACGGAACCAGACGATCTACTGTTGTTTTATTACAGTGGGCATGGAGATGAGGTAAAAGGGGAAAGTTATTTAGTTGTCCGTGATGGTCACTACCCGGTTTTAAGTGATACTGCGGTTCCTGTTTCACGAGTGAAGCAAATTATGGAAGAAGCTCCAGCCCGTGCGAAAGTAATTATTCTAGATGCTTGCCATTCAGGGGCTGATATTGGTGGCAAAGGACCAAAGAAAATGTCTGCTGAATTTATTCAACGTGTTTTTGAGCAAGCAGAAGGGTTTGCTATCTTAGCTTCTTGCAAACAAGGTCAATTAAGCTACGAATGGCGAGCACAGGAAAGAAGCGTATTTACTCATTATCTTCTAGAGGCTTTAAGTGGTAAAGCTGATTTTGATAAAAAAGGCTTTGTTAGTGTCCACGATACTAACAGATATGTAGTTAACGGCGTTAAATTGTGGGCATCTCAACACAATATTGGGCAAACCCCTACTTTAGAGTACGCTGTGGCGGGGGACATAATTCTGGTTAAATGTCAGTAAGACAAATCATCACCTTTCAGCTTGATCAACTATGCTTCTTATACATTTAGCCAACAGTCTGATATTGCGTGAAACTTCAAGCCGATCCTCTTCCCGTTCTAGTTCTTCATCTCTTGGAATCTCCTTACCTTCAGTTCTTTTAAGCCAACGATAATATGCCCCCAGTTTAGCTCTCATTGAATCTGTTAAATGCTTATTCTTAGCATCAGGTAGACTTTTTAGAAGCTCAGACCAACAGTGCTTCTCTAGATTCCGTTTCTCTAGCCAATTCTCAAACTTATCAAATAAATCTACTAACTCATTCAAAGCATCAGATATTTCTTTTACAGTTCCTTCCGCTGGTAAGTCTGTAGCATTTCCTAATGGTTGTTCAGGCGTTGTCCAAGTTTCTAATTGATCAGCGATGGCTCTTAATGATTGAAGTATTCTGCTACTTTGTGCTTCTGCTGCTTCACCAGTTGTTTGAATTGCTGTCCTTAATTCTTCAGCATGAGGATGAGCAGCCATACTTGGCTCTCCAAAGAAAATTTAGCAGCATTAATCACGTGACAGCAAAGACTGGTTATCAAACAAATGGTTCACAAGTATCTCTAATCATTAGAATATGGACTGTCACATAAGTCATGAAAAGACCTTTCTAATACTTTCATACAAATATCATTCAGTTGTTCGATAATACTGTTTCGTTCAGCTTGCTGATTATCACCTCTCTTTAGAAAACTAATATTTTCAATTAAACGTCCTTGAAGTAGTAATAAGTTCCTATAATGTGAATATTTCTCGTCTTTCTCATCATTATTCTTATTCCACCCTCTCTCCTCCAAAATCTGCCTTAAGTTTCCTACACCGACTTCATAGCGCGAGAAAAGGTCTGTATGAGAGGAAAGTTTATAAGGAGTAAGAAGAGTCACCTTACTATCCTGCTCCAAGCGATTATCTTGAGAAGCATTCTCTAATTTTTCATCCTTATATCCAATATCTGAAAGGGGAGTAGTTACAATATTTTCTTGATTACTTTCACCATTATCGGAAAGTATCGCTATAAAATTGTCAAAGTGAATTTTTAGTTCCTCAGCTTGCTCTTTTGCATTTTCCAATACTGAAACATAGTCTCTGGTAATTAAAACTGTTTTAGAAGAATCCGAATCATTAATTAACTGTCTAGTTATATAAAAGCAATTTAGAAGAGCTAATTTAGTAGAAGCTGCAAAAATACGAGCCTTATTCAACCACCTTGTATGACCATAATCAGTTGGACTAGAAATTTTATTGAGTTCGTCAACTACTTCTCTTATTGCTCTTGGCTCTTTGTTATAGGCATTAAGTAGAGTTTGGTTGATACTATTACAAGAACTTACCAGGTTATACAAACAAGTTAATTCATCAAGTGCTTGACACACTTTCTCATACAATTCGGCAATGTCCTCACGACCTAGTGACAATGTTCTTGCCCAGTAAGGTGGAAAAGTAAAAGGCGCTAATGCAATCACCCTACTTTCCTGCATATACATAAAAATCTCCCTTGTCAAGAGCAAAAACGCATTTACTTGCAGAACTTCAAACATCCTAAAATTTAGTAGTTCAAATGAATTGCTTTTAATTCATTTGAACTACTAAATTCGTTCTTAGTTGCAAATCTGTCTAGAGATTAGAATACTTCTGTAGCGACATTCTTTAACCTGAAGAATTATAAAAATATTTGAGGTTCAACCAATCAGAAGAAGGTACAGCAAGTACCAAGATTACAAGATTAAAGGTGCTTCTCTACCTCAATTCTGCTCCTCCATGTCTTGATCGCCTCGGTCTAACCTGAACCACCCTTACTGATTCCTCTTCATCGTCTACTAACAAAGCCTCACCTCGTCGATCGATCTGCCGGAGATACTGCTTCAATTCGCTTGCCATATAATTATGGCTCAAACGATTGAGGGCATCCACGTCATCACTGGTCGTTACTTTATGAGCCAGAACTAAGTCGCACTGAGACAACAGTTCTCGATCGATAGCAGCAGGTTGCTGGGTTGCTGCAACTAAGGATAAGCCCGGTTGCCTTCCCTCCTTGACCCATTGAATCAAAGACTCCTTGGAGAGAGAAGCTCTACCAGAGGGGACAAACTCCTGAGCTTCGTCGATCGCCAGCCATACCCTGGGCACTCCCGTTGGAAGACCTAATTCCTCTTGGAGTCGCGCTTGACTGCGTTTACGGAACAAGTCTTGGGTCAGGATGAGAACAACCAGGTTGCGAAGTCCAAACCGGGAGGAGCCAAGAACCCCCACATCAATGACATTCACAGCCCGAACATCAAAAATCTCCGTAACCTCCTTGTAGTAGTTGGAGAATAAATCCCACTCATCTAGAGCTACCTCTAACCTTGCTAACAGTGCCTCGGTTGTTGTCTCCTTACTACGACTAGATTTCTTGACCTTCTCAATCAAATCCTCAAGAGAAAAATTAACGCCCTCCGAATGCCGCAACTGGCTAACGCTTCGGTAGAGTGCCAAGCCCATTGGTTCGGTCAGTGAGAGGTCAAAGAGATCTAACCAGGTATCAGGGGTCAAGTCGCCTGGGTTTATCCGAAACGACTCGACCTGAACTCCCTGAGATTTCAAGGCATCAATCACCTTCTCCCCATATCGCTTAATTGGATCGCCTGGAATCAGTAAGCGAACTGGAACTGATCGAGGCGACAGATTCCATCGGTATAGGGCTTCCTCCTGGTCATCGTTTGGGCGAGACATCGTGTAGAAGTTCCGAAGCGGGTCAATGACGATCACAAGCGAATCCTCTTGCCCATAGAGTTCTTCTAGAAAGACACCCATCGTGTAAGACTTTCCACTCCCCCGCTTCCCACAAATTAAGATTGCCCGCGAGCGATCCGCCTCAACATAGATGGGTTCTTCAGTTTCAAAATCGCGCCCAAGAAAAATCATGAGTGGAGCCAGTCAATGAGGTTGGTTTTTAGAATAAACTTAATCTTGTAGTGCATAGATACTAATCCTTGTGAAGGATTCTGGCTTTAAGCAGCGGTACAACGCTCTCTTCGTAAGATAGTCCTCCATGCACTCCCCATTCATTAACATTGAAATTTCTCCGAAGGTTAGGAAATGTCAGAAGACTATAGGTTGAACCCTCAAAAGAAACCTCAAGGGTTTGAGGACTAGGGTAGGCTTGCTTGAAATAGCGGGGCGGGTCTGTATGTTTACCTAAGAACTGAACTCTAAAGTCAGTATTCCCTTCTTTCCAAAGAATACCGTGGTCACTGGTCAGAAATGCCTGGGCTGAGATGCCTTTTCCTTTCAAAAGCTTGAGGAGTGCAGCCCAATCCTGAGCTAAGTCATGAACGTAATGCTCAATGTTCGGGCGATCGCGATGCCTATGACATAGCCCGTCCAAGCCCTGCCGTACTATTTGGATATAGGTTCCCATCAGGTCAAATTTCTTCAACTGCTCCAGCACATCTTGGAAAGAGCGAACCTTGTTTACGTTTGCGCTGAATCGATTGAAGAGATGATCGGTTAGTGCATTATCATCTCTAGTCCAATAGGAGAAACCATAGGTGCGCTCGTATCCTTTGGCAAATAGACGTTCTGCAAGTGCCGGGTTCCCGACTATTCGCTTCATTCCCTGTTCTGTAGTAGAAGCTCCGTCTACTACCACAGGCTGAGCCTCTATTTCAGTGCCCTGCCAATACTTAGAAAAATCTGCCCACGATAGTCCATCCACCAAAATCAAAACGATACACTCAGCCGATGCTTCCTTAGCAATGAGTTCAGCAAGATGGGACTGGCAGAGCAAAGTAGAGCAAATCAGTTCCCATCGCTCCTTCAAATATTGATTTAGTTGGGGTGTAAGAGGTTGATGGTTGATTTTTAACGAGAGCAAGCGATCGCTGTGATTGGCATCATAACTAAGGGCTAACATTGCATCTAAGCTACACTCGTTTGCTGGGTTGTCAAGTGCTGCAACTAATTCCGCTGCACTATCAAACACTTTTAGCTTCAACCGCTCGATCGGCAAAAATGCCAGGGACAGTGGATGCATTTGAGCCATAATAGGTCCCGCCTCCAGATAATCAGGAAGCTTATCCAACGATACCTCCACCCAATCATCACTCACACCACTGCCCCCTCTAAACCTTAATCACGTCTCCGTAAGATAATTTCGATATGTCCCTTTTTATATAAGTTCTTCAACTTAGTCCACAGCACATCCTTTGTAGAAGAAACCCTTTGACGCAATTGGCTAATAGTGACTGAACTTTCCCCAGGGCGTAAGGTTTCTAGAACTGTTTTCTCCTCATTTGTTAGTTCCCCCTTCTGGAATTGAAGCTTGTTCAATTCCTTACGGATGCCTGCTCCATCTTGCTGTAGCTCAATCAGCTTACTAATTCGCTGCTCTAATTCATCCAAATTAAGCACAGCAACAGGAAGTGCTTGATTTTCAGTATTGAGTTCAGCTTGTAGGGCTTCAATCTGATTTAACAAGTCCGTTACGTCTTCTTCCCGTTCTTGCGCCTGAAAAGCCAGATCTCGCTCTAAGTTTTTCCATTCTTGAGATTTGCTACTACACCAATTCTCTAGTTTTTGGAGGACGACCCGACGTAGGCTTTCATAAGAACCTTCAATGTCTTCATCATCAAAACGGCAATCTTGTAGATGCCTTCCGGCTGAGTCAACCCGCCCAACCAACGTTTCATACTGGCTACGTAACTGGTCAAACTTATCTCGGCGCGATCGCCGTTCACTACTAATTTCTTGCTCTAACTGATCAAGAGGTGCCTTGAGAAGCTCCCACTGTTTGAAACCATCAACTTGATTCTTGGCAAAATGAATTACGACACGATCAAGGAAATCATCGTCATAACGTCTCAGGCGATCCGGATCAACACTCAATCCGTCTCGTAATCCTCCTGCTCTTGAGACGATAATTCGCCACTGTTCTAAACCTGATACAAGCGGTTGAAGCTCCGCTTTCTCAGCAGTAAACTTCTTTTGCGATTGTTTGACCTGTTTCAATTGGGTATTGAGAGCAAGCAAATCAGTTTCATCTAGCTTTAATTTACTGGCAAGATTCTTGCAATCCCGCTCTAACTTACTAATTCGCTTCTCTAGCTGCTTACGATAGTCGTTAAGCGTTGGTTCTAAGCCACTGCTACCAAGGATTAACTCCCCTACTTTCACTAAGTTAAAGTCTCTTGTGAAATTATCCAATTCTTGTCTAAGCTGCTTCAATTCCTGTTGTAAAGACGATCGCCGCCCACTGCAAAGTCCCTCAATGCGATCGCGACAGGACTGCAAACTGCGTTGCACCAAGTCTAATGCCACCTCGTCATGGCGATTTTCATCCAAATTCTTCCGTGCTTGAGCTAATTGAGTATTGATCTCAGCTAATTCAGTTTCACCAAAGATTTGAGCAAGTTGAACTACTTGATCTCTAATTTCTAACAATTGCCCCTCAAGATCATCTGGATCAAGCTCGGCAACTGCCTGACGAATCGTACCTCTTTGACGATCCCATTCAATATACCGACGTGCCTCAGCCCATCCCAACGCTTCTTCAAACTCGTCTTCAAGATAACCCTGACGCTTAGCCTCTTTCCAAAGCTCCTGGTAATCCAAAGCTTTTACTTCTTCATTACCCTGATGAGTTTTGATAAGTTGGTTATGCCCTTTCCTCTCTAAGTAGCCACGAACAAATTCCTCTAGAGGATGTTCAGTGAACTCAACGCAAGATAAATCTTCCCGTCGTCCAGCGATGCTCTCATTCTCAATTAAATGACATTTCTTTAGAGTAGAAAGCAAGTTCGGCAATGCAGAGCCACCAATTTTGAAGAGTTCCTCAAATTCCTCCTTTAAGGCTTGATAAGGTTGTCGTCCTCGTCGAGCCGCAAGAGGAACTTTCCGAAGGGCAAGCTCATAGGTTTTAAGCGTGGTACGGCTATTAGCGAAAGACAAATATTCAGGAAACAGTTGACGGCACTGATGCTCGAAAATTGATTCCAGCAAACGAACCTCAGTACCCTCTAAACCTTTTATTCCTTCTGCAAGCCAGTTCTCTGAATCGAATTCTGGTAACAACAGTTGAAGAGAGTAGCGTAAACACTCCCGCTGATGTTGCTCTAGTCGCTGCTGGTCTGCACGACTGGCTTCCGGGTGGTCATTTAGCCAACCTTGAATGTAGGCGACCAGCGTCAACAGCGTTGCAGCAGAACATTTATCTGGAGCCATGACTTTACGTAGCAATCCAAATGCAGTCGGATACTCCTTCTGAAAGGTTCGCCCCAGTTCCAGATGGAAATCTAGTTGACCCATTCCCCCGATCGCTCTAATTCGCTGTTGTCCTTTTAACTGCTCTCGGTCATAACTTAGATGAAAACGCCAATCTAAATGCGTTTCCTCTGGTGACTGAAACTGCATTAATTTTGAGGCATTAGTACCAACACTCACAATTAGAGATCGATTTGGAAATTCTCCGTAATGTCGTTCTGGCGCACCCGTTAAGAAGTTATAGGAACCATGAGGTGTCTCCTTCCAGGTCTCTTTATAACGCCACGTCCAGTTTGCTTTTTGTCCAGCTTTAGAAGGGGGTAACAGGAGAGGCAAAACTTCTGTTTTGAAGATTTGAGTTGCAGTCGTAGCCTTCTCTTGATCACTCCAGGAGCCAAACCAGCGTTGACGAAATCGATTCAGAATTTCATCAAGAGCAGTTAAATTTGTCTGTCTCTCATTTAATGAAACCAAGGCATAATAGCCATCTTGTGGGCAGGTGATATGTTGCCCAATAAGATTGCCGTCTTCTGCCAGCCGCTTTAAGTCTTTTTCTAAACCAAACTCTTTTGCGATTTCTCGTGAGACACCCGCAGGAAAGATTGACAATAGCTTAATGACATCACGTCCTCTAGATTGCTTCTTAACTGTGTCAATTAATTCAAGGGTGTTAATGGTATTACCAATGCGATGCTGTTCTGTTCCATATAATCCAATCCATCCCAACAAATAGTCATCAATTAAATCGAGAGGAGTATATGGGCGCTTATTATCCTGTGCAAAATGCACCATGCGCTTGAACACTTCAATTACAGCGCGAGGACCATTACTTAAGTCTTTACGATCGCAAAGCTGTCCCAAGCTTTCTAGGGTTGCAGGGTGGGCAATTTCGTCCCCCTGAGACTTGTCATCCAGGAATTCTTCACACAAGTAGTCCCAAAGCTGAGTCGGAAATTCATGGTTATAAGCGTCTGCCAAGCGCAAAGACACTTTCTGTTCCTGCATCCGATGAATGATGTCTCCTGCCTGCTCCTCAATCACTGATTCAGTGGGATCAGTTGGCATACTCAAGATCAACGCGACAGGGGTTGCCCCCATCCCTCGCATTCCTTTAATCAAATCGCTTAAAATTTGAATTCGGGCACTAGAACCTTCCTCAGTTCGGACAAATTCCTGGCTTTCATCTGCAAATACAGCTAAACCTACAAAGCCCGCTTCTTTCAAAACTGGAACACTCTCACGCCAAAAACTGAGTAAGCTATCAGCGTTGATAGCTTGCTGATAGTTCACTAATCGGCTGACAATCTTGAGGGCTTTTGATTCAGAAATATTGTCTTCCTTAGCAATCCGAGCGGCGATCGCTTCCTGCGATTTCAATCCATAAGTCTGGTACAGCTTATCTACCTGAGCAATTAAGTCAGGACGGCTGTGTGAGAGGCATTTTTTCATCCACCCATAGCTGGCAATCATAAGATCGCCAATTTCTCTAAATTTGAAGGGCGGTACAGCAGCTATCTGTTTTTTCTGGCATTCATGCCACAGATAAACTAACGTGGCTGTCTTGCCATAGCCATAGCCCGCACTCAAATAGCCATTAACAGGTCTACCTTTCCGAATCTCACTGATTAACCGATCCTTGAGATCCTTAACGCGCTCAATTGGGTTGTACGCTTGAGCATAAACTTCATAGCCACTCTCTACCGCTTCTGGGTCTGTTTCAAGCTGAGCAGGGGTGACAGTATCTAGAATCGATTTAATTGCGTCTAACTGTTCTAGTAACCGCTTCATATTAAGCTAATTATCTCCCTGTCAGATTAAGCGATTTAAGAGCTATTTCCCGTAAAGCCATATGTAAATTTAAGTTCTCAGTAGCCTCCTGTAGTTCCTGAACCGGGATAGCAATACTTTCCCAGTTCTGGCGGATCTTTTCCAGGTCTTGTTTTGTTAAAAACAGTTGACAAATTGGAATTTGGTCGGTTGTGGGTTCGTCTGAGATGAAAATAACTTTTCTACACCCAAACTGGCGACATTGGGTAAGGGTTGTGCGGATTGCTGAACGTTCTGGTGAATGAGGATCAGCGATCGCCACCGTATTTTCTGCTACAGACTGCTCTACTATCTGCTTTGGCTGTGTCAGGAAGCGGATAGGACTGGATGTTTCTTTCGCCAACACCCAGGTCATAAAGGTTTTGCCGGAACCGGATGGTCCATACAAGTTGATCGCATCTTGAAAGACAAGCAGATTTTTGAGGCGGGTATAGGCTTGCTCCTGTGAAGGACTCAACCATTCCCGCCTAAAGCGATGGTAAATACGGTTACGGAACTCAACCAGACGGCTCATAAACCATAGAATTCCCACAGAGCGACATTAATAGGACAAGCCGTCAGGTGATAAGTTCAAGCCAATCAACAGGTTTGTTCAACATTACCCATTGACCATAACCTCCCTCATATCCCCAGTCAAAGAAGCTACCCTCATCGTAGTCATAAGTAGCTTTCGCATTATCTAGTACGCCTGGCAGACCACTAGGATCAAGAAGAAGCATTTGACAAAGCGCGTCTTGAACATTTTCACGGAGAAAAATCTTAACGCCGTAAGTACGATCCCCCTGCTGATAAATATTGTCTACCGCTTTCACGATCGCTGGGGCTGCACAGAAGTACCGCAAATTAAAATGTTCTGCCTTACTACCGCCATCCACAACAGATGGTTCGAGTGCGCGGAGCCAGTTCAGAACCCCAGTGATGCTATTGCTACTAAAGGCGATTTCATCTGAGGGTAAGTCAAATTTCTCAGTCGCAGCTTCAATCACCTGTGATACCAGAGAGTTTTTCTCCATTACAGATAAAACAACCTCCTTCCGTTGCCAAAGCTGTTGCACAACGGTGGAGTATACCCAGGAGAATCGCTTATCCGGTTCCTGATAGTGCAGGTTATAGATCAGGCTATGAAAAAATTCACTTAAAATTGCAGGATTTTCCTGATGGATTTTAGCTGCAACCCAGCCTAAGTCAGTTAATGTGGGAGGATTTTTCTTTGAAAGGATTGAAACGCTTCGCAAAAATGGAAAAACCACTTTTTGGAGGACAGATGCCCCCAAACCGCAAGTACCCCCTAATTCGTCTAAATCTGTTCCCCCTTGGCTACAAAACTCAACAATTGAGACAACCCTTTCCAAAGTTGTGTTCTGTTGCAGGTGTAAAGTCAGTTTTTTACCCATCGATCTGTTCTAAGGTATCCAACCAAGCTGACAAGTTGTGCATAATGCGGTAGTGGCGGTATTTCCTCAAATCCTCAAGATTTTGACAGAACTTGCACTCATGCTTCGTTTCAGCTTTAAGTTCATCAAATCCTAATTTAGTCGTTTCAACCCCCCGTCTGACAGTAATTTGGATTTGAGAGCGATGTGGGAAGAAGATTCCCCCAAATCCTGCTGCCTTCCACCAAGTTGTACTGTCGAGAGAGTGGGGGACTGCTTTGTAGTCCAAGAGACGGTTTAAGCTATTGGGTCCCCCGATCCCGAAGCAATGAACAGCCATACCGTGTTCGAGAGCCATATCACAGACATTTTGAAATACAGCAAGGCTTTGCTTTGACAGCATGTTGACGCTGCCATTGGGTCCACATGTACCCCACGAACCGAAGCCAACTCGTTTGATCCCCAGTTGGGCATAGGCTTCGATACATTGGCTCACATGGCTAACCGTGCGCCCTTGGATCGGGGCGATCGCTCTTTCTTGAACATATTCAGGTAAGCTCTCAAAAAACTTGCGGCAGTTAAAGAGAGTTTCTCTAACCTTGTAATCCACAATCTCATCTGAGTCTGTGGACAAAGGAACGATATCTGGCAGCACATAGCCGTCCGCCCAGGGGTTTTTCTGATAAAAATTCCCTAAGAATTCCAATAGCTCATCGTATGTAAATTTGCCTTGTTGTACTTGATAAGCGCCGCAATCAAACCAAAGTTCTTTAACTCTTTCAAGCTTTTTAGTTTTACTAGAGTGCCGTAATTTATGTAGGTAATCTGTCGTTGATGGTGGACAGGAGATAGGGGAGTAAATAACCTTCTCAAACGGGTTTCGCTGGCGGGGATCGTCTCCAGAATTCCACCACTTTCGCAACCGCATGAGATCGCCGCCACCCATACTAAGTGATGCAAAAAAATCCGGTTTACGAGGAGCGTCAGGAAGTAATTTTTTCTCCCAAACAACCAAACTACGATTTTTTCCAGCTTCTACCCCGGTTCGGTTAAAGCCCACTTGAGAATAGAATCCATTGGCTTTAAGGTCAATTGGGCATTTAAGGCGCAAGCGTTTAATACGAGCTTCAGGGCTACGACAAAGCTTTTCCCAATCATTAATTAGCTGACGACCAGTCCCTTGATGACGGTAATTTGGTGAAACGCAAAGATGATAGAGAGTAGAGATACCATCTCGTCTGTGATGAAAATGCAGGAAACCTTTACCGGGGATATAAAGAATCTCTTGCTCTTCAATCGCCTTTTCAAGAACTGCTCGGTTAACAAAGCCAAGCTCATGCCGATGGGCATCCGCTAAAGCCTTAATATCAGGCAGGTCGTCCTGTTGGGCAAACCGGACAACCAATCCCTTCAACTGAGTTTGGGTTAGTACCTCAGTAATCACGCCGATCCTTTACTATATCTTTAAACCCTATGATTGTAGCTTTTCGCAAGATCTTTAAACAGATTCTTTAGGGGAAGTTTACAGAGTTCACCTTAAAGACCAGGGGATATAACGTTCCTGCGTGCGCCCTCTCACACTCCGGCTCTATTGGGAGAAACTCAGTACCAGCCGTAGAGGAGGGATTGAATCCAACTCAGTAGCCAAGACTGTAGTGCTGAAGACTTTTAACTTTTTTCCCTTGTGGAAGCCATAATTTTTGAGTTAGCTTGATCTCGATGCTTTGGGAGTTTTGTCATGACCCCGGTTCCTCTTGATCTGGTCATCAAGGCAATCACGACAATCGCTGGTCCAGCTACCCCAATGATTAAGAACAAGCTGGAGCGCAGCGAAGCCGTAATCAAGCTGCTCAAACAGTTTAACCTTGACCCAGAGCATCCACCTGCCGATTTCACCGGAGTCTACCAGTATGCGTTGGTGGAGTACGGGGTTGGCAAGCCTCAAGCCATCCTAGAACTGTTTCGCCAACCTGAAATTCAGAAGGCGTTTCGGCAAGCATTTGAGCAGGTGAATTTTTCGATCCTTTTGAAAGCTGGGGAATCCTTCCTTGACGAACAACCCCGAAGCAATGAGATTCATGACCTGGGCTTAGATCCAAAAAGAGAGTTTATTGCTTTTGCCACCATATTCATGGAGGTTGCAAAACGAACTCGTACCCCTGCTCAGGTTTTGACGAACCAACAGATTAGCTCACTTCACCGCAACTTGGCGATCGTTCTAGAGCGCATTGAGCGTTTGCCAACTCTAGAAGGTCTACGGACAGAGATGGCAAGGCTTTCCGCCCAAAACAATTTGTCGTTGCCAGCTGCTACTGATTCAGAGGCGCAACAGTGCCGAGCATTTGCTTTAGCACAACAGATGCGAGGGTGGTTTGAAACATTGGGCTACCGCTTTGAGAAATACGAGGTTTGGGAGGATGACTACTTTGAATGGATCATTAATATCCCAGTCCGGCGTGGTCGGTACGATCGCATTCTCGTTCGAGGGATGGAAGGAGAAGCAGGCATCCGAGATGTGATGGCTTTGCGTCAATCAGTAGAGGTGCAGCATACCGACGAGGGATGGTTGGTCACGACTCGTCGTATCAGCCGGGCAGCACGAGACGAGATGGATAAGGAGCATAATTCCCATCTGGGTTGCTACACCTTTGATGAACTGCTAGATCAGGATGCTGATTTTAGCGGCTACCTCAACTGGTTAGAAGCAGAAATTCAGCGACGGCAGATAGAGCAGAAATATGTCCCCCTTGCCTGCACCAAGGAAGAAGTAGATCCGGTAACTCAACAGCGTCTCGCAGTTAGCCGTTATGACGAGCGAGACGGTTGGATTGATGGTTACATCGATCAATGGTTGGACGACCCTGCCAAAGAACACATTTCAATTTTGGGTGAGTTTGGAACGGGAAAGACTTGGTTTGCCCTGCATTATGCCTGGAAAACCTTACAACGCTACCGAGAAGCACAGCGACGGGGACTGGAACGACCCCGTTTGCCCCTGGTGATCCCATTACGGGACTATGCTAAAGCGGTTAGCGTTGAATCTCTTTTCTCTGAGTTCTTCTTCCGCAAACATGAAATTCCCCTGCCTGGATATTCTGCATTTGAACAACTCAATCGCATGGGTAAGCTGCTACTCATTTTTGACGGTTTTGATGAGATGGCAGCTAAGGTCGATCGCCAACAAATGATCAACAATTTTTGGGAACTGGCAAAGGTAGTTGTACCAGGAGCCAAAGTCATCCTGACCTGCCGGACAGAACATTTTCCGGATGCCAAAGAGGGGCGATCGCTGCTTAATGCAGAATTGCAGGCTTCTACAGCCAGCCTGACTGGAGAGACTCCGCAATTTGAGGTGCTGGAATTAGAGAAATTTAACGACGAGCAAATCCGGCAAGTATTGTCATTACAAGCAAGACCTGAAGTAGTGGAGCAGGTTGTCAATAATGCTCAACTTGTTGATCTGGCACGTCGTCCGGTTATGACAGAGTTAATTCTTGAGGCTTTGCCAGAGATTGAAGCAGGTAAGCCTGTTGATATGTCACGGGTTTACCTCTATGCAGTGCGGCGCAAGATGGAGCGGGACATTAAGGCAGAACGCACATTTACCTCTCTCGCAGACAAGCTGTACTTTTTGTGCGAGTTGTCCTGGGAAATGTTGTCTACTGATCAAATGAGTTTGAACTATCGTCTATTTCCCGATCGCATTCGTCGTCTATTCGGCAATGTAGTACAAGAGGAGAAGGATTTAGACCATTGGCATTACGACATGATGGGACAAACGATGCTGATTCGTAATGCAGATGGAGATTACACACCTGCCCATAGATCGCTCCTAGAGTTCTTTGTTGCTTACAAATTTGCAGCAGAACTCGGTGCATTAGCTCCTGATTTTCTGGAGTTGGCACGAGAGCAATCTTATCTAGATACAAACACAGTAGCAAAGGACTACGGTTGGTCAGATTACTTCAGCAATGAACTTAATGAAGTAGGGCAGCTTACATCAATTTCTCCCTTAAGAAGTTTCACACAAGAATCATTGGAAGTTCTAAAGTCTACGTTTGGGAAGGCACTTTTGACAAAAGCTGTTATTGATTTATTGGTGCCGATGCTGGTTCCCCATAACTATGTAAGTGAACATCCGTTGCTAGCGGCTATTATTGCGACTCGTAATAAAACCCAAATAGAGGTTGGATATGTTGGAGGAAATGCAACAACACTATTAATGGAAATTGATAGAACCGCTCTTGAAAAGCAAGATTTGAGTAAGACTGTAATTCGAGGGGCTAATCTTACAAATGCTTGTCTTCGAGATACGGATTTTAATAAAGCAGATCTTGATAGTTCTAATTTTGTAGAAAACTTCAGTAATGCTCTTTCTATTGCTTTTAGTCCGGATGGAAAATTATTTGCAACCGCTAATACTAATGGGGAATTTCGTTTGTGGAAAGTTTTAGACAAACAAATTTTTGTTTGCAAGGAGCATTCTGACTGGGTGAGGGCAGTAACCTTTAGTCCTGATGGTACCAACATTGCTACCGGAAGTAGCGACCAAACAGCGAAGTTGTGGGATGTTCAATCTGGGAGATGTCTTATAACTTTGGAAGGACACTCTCGTTCTGTGCAGTCAGTTACTTTCAATTCTAAAGGAACTCTTATTGCTACTGGGAGTAGTGACCGAACAGTAAAAGTTTGGAATAGTCAGTCTGGAGAGTGCGTTAAAACTTTAGAAGGGCATGGAGGTAGCATCCAATCAGTTGTTTTTCATCCTGAAAGCGATCTCATTGCAAGCTGTAGTAATGATCAGACAGTGAAGTTGTGGGATATCCAATCTGGAGAATGCATCAAAACTCTTAAAGCGCATGGTAGCAGTGTAAATTCAGTCACTTTTAATGCTAACGGAACAATTATTGTCACTGGTGGAAGAGACCAAACGATAAAATTGTGGGATGTCCGATCTGGAGAATGTATCAGAACTCTCGAAGGTCATACTAACTCAGTGCGTTCTGTTGCAATTACTCCGGACAGTAAGTTACTTGCCACTGGTAGTAGTGATCAAACAATAAAGCTATGGGATGTCCAATCCGGAGAATGTATCAGAACTCTCGAAGGTCATACTGGTTCAGTGGGTTGCGTTACAATCAGCCCAAATGGACAAACGCTTGGTACCTGCGGTGAGGACCAAACAATTAGGTTTTGGAATATTCATACAGGAAATTGCATCAAAACTATGCAGGGATGCACTAGTGGAGTACACTCACTAGCAATCACTGAAGATGGCTTAACTTTGGTAGGTGGTTGCGATGATCACACATTAAAAATATGGAATACCAAATCCCAAGAAAGACCTAAAATTTTGCATGGTCATACTAATTGGGTAGAATCAGTTGCCATCAGCCCTAATAAAGGAATAATAGCTAGTTCTAGTGCTGATAGAACCGTAAAGTTGTGGAATATAGAGACTGGAGCGTGCTTGAAAACTCTCAAGGGACATTCATCATGGATAAGATCAGTTTCCATTAGTCAAAATAATATATTGGCTAGTGGTGATGGAGATGGAATCATCAAGTTATGGGATGTTTGTACAGGCAGAAATCTAAAAGATATGCGTGGACATACAAGATATATAACTTCAACAGCTTTTCTTTCTGATGGAATTAGCTTAGTTAGTAGTAGTGGTGATACAACGATTAGATTGTGGAATGTTCAAACAGGAGAGAATATTAAAACCTTACAAGGACATAAT
Organism: Leptolyngbyaceae cyanobacterium bins.302; assembly: GCA_033764965.1. GTDB lineage: Bacteria > Cyanobacteriota > Cyanobacteriia > Leptolyngbyales > Leptolyngbyaceae > JSC-12. The sequence goes on from JANRIN010000013.1 coordinate 24,421, forward strand.
GGTCAAATATGGACAATCGCAGTTAACCCCAGCACTATGCATCTTGCTAGCGGTGGTAGTGATTGTACTATTCGCTTGTGGAATTTGGAGAATGGATTGTGTACTAAAACTTTAGAAGGTCATACCAATCAAATAGAATCAGTAGCATTTAGTCCTGATGGACTGTTGTTAGTGAGTGGCAGTCTTGATGGAAAAATCAAGATTTGGGACGTATTTTCTGGAGGATGCCTGAGAACTTGGCAAGGGCATAAAGAACGGATTTATTCAGTACTATTTGGTTCGGATGGAGCCGTTATTGCTAGTGGTAGTTTAGACGAGACGGTTAAGTTGTGGAATGTCCAAACAGGAGAATGTATGAACACATTTAAGAGTGATAAACCTTATGCAGGGATGAACATCACGGGTGTACAAGGTTTATCAGAAGTAGAAAAAGTTAACCTAAGAGCCTTGGGAGCAATAGAATATTAATAATTGATTACTTAATGATTAGAAGGGAAAAACTGTATTACTTACATGAATTTCGTGACTACATCTGATGTAGTTGGATGGTTGCTTCTTGCCCTTGAACCATCCAAAGCGATCGCCACAATTCCCTCAATTGAGAGCAGACGATCGCCAAGCTGGTGGATCATTTGAGGCAATGGCTGGTTCTCAAGGAGGAATTTTAGAGTACGCAGGTTAGGCAGAGAGAGGAAATCCTGCTGCCAACAACCAACTGAAGAATAAAGCAGAGCCGATCGCGTAGACCCATGCTTGGTTTAACAGACCTGCAATCAGAGACAAGATCCCCAGCAGTGGCGGAAATAGCGGCAGAAGCAAAAACATAAATCCCAATTGAGGTAAAAAGTTTAGCGTCAACACGAAGCCGCCAATCAAAACGACGCTCTGCCCCAGCCACCAGAGAAGGCGTTTACCGATTCCAATATGCTCTTGCACGATTCCCGCCGCTAGAAACCAGGGAAAACAGGCAATCGCCACTGGCAACCACACTCTGAGTCGAATTGGAATCAGCCACCACTGAAGCCAAATGACCTGTGCCAATGCACCAAAGGCAATCCAGAGGATGACAAACAGCAAAACTCCCAGCCCAACGGCACGAAGGGTAGGGCGAGGTAGACGCGCCAGCACTCCCAGCCAGGCTAACCCGGCAATAAAAAACCAGACTCCAACCGCTCCACCGACTTGAACACCGCCTAGATTCTGGAGGTCAAACCGCTGGCTCAGAAGTACCAAGCCTGCGGTTGCCGCCAGTGGCGCAACGATTAAGCCTGCCCATCGTCGGATAGGAGCTATTTTGGTGACGATTAATGGAGGGTGAGTCAGGAGGGGTGAGATTGCGGCTAACCCGATTAACCAACCCAACAGGTGTAGTTCATACCAGGACATGCGGCGATCGCGATACTGGCTACCATTTGTTCTCCCAAACGTTGTATCCAGCCAACGTAATGCTGCCTGATGACTCGCATCACTAAATAGGATTGTGATGTGTTCAACACCCGGAATAACCACCAGTTCTCGCCCCTGCCCTGTTGCCGGGTTCGTGTTTTCTCCCCCCGCCTGTGCCAGCAATCGTTCGGCATTGCCCACAAATCCTCCTTCTCCACTCCCTGCCTGTAGTTGCAGATTTCGGGAAGATTGGGGAGTTACATTCGCCCCCGTTGGAGAAACCGCAACGGTTGCAGCGAAGCGATCGGGGTTACGAATGCCAGCATTCATCACAATGCCGCTACCCATCGAGTGCCCCAGCAATGCCAAGCGACCTGGGTCAACTTGGGGTTGTTCTAAGAGAGCTTGTAAAGCCACATCCAGATTCTGCTGTAGCTCATAACGCTGTAAGCGACTTCCATTCGCGCCATGTCCATCAAAATCCCAGAGCATGACCGCATAATCTGCATGAGCCAGGACGTGTCCATACCCCAACATCAACTGTTTGGAGCCTGCAAACCCGTGTGCAACTAACACTCCTGGGATTTCGCTCGCCCCTTTAGGGGCTAGGTAGAGCAGAGGAATTCCCTCTTTTTGGAACGATCGCATATCCAGTCCAGAGTGGGCGACAGCGATTCCTAACCAGGACGAAACAATCAACAGAATCGCGATTACCAGGAGTCCCAAGCGTCTATAGTTCAATTTCACAGGCTTCAGCCAACGTCCAAACACCATCTACTGGTGTAACGCAAAACAATCTTCAGGATTTGGAAATCTAGCCAATATCGCGAAGTTAGCGATTCATGATCAGAAGTGAAAAGCAATTTCTTCTCGGCGATCGCTCCAAACAATGCAATCAAACCCGCTTTCCTTGATTAGTGAGGTGAACTGAAGCCATAAAACTCACTACTCCAGTTCACCCGCGACAGATTGCCAATCTGGAACTGATTGTAACGGCTACAAGCAAGGTTTAACGCTTTCGATCCATTTTCACCCGCTTATTCGGGTCTTGCTTGTAAACCCAGGACAGGAATTTCTGTAGCTGCGGATCTTGCTTCAGCTTCTCCAGCGTATTCAAGTGCAGTGCCAGATGGGAGTTGTCATAGAGCGTATGGATTTGTCGATGACAGGCAGAGCAAATTTGAATCGTGGGGCTGGGGTCAAGCCCCTTGCGTTTCGTCTTTTGACGAGGGACTAAGTGGTGTTCGGTGAGAGCAGACATCTCTCGCTGGCAAAGTTGACAGGGTTGCGGCATCGCTTAGAAATCAGTGGAGGATGGGGAACAGTAATACTTAACTTGATCCTAGCGATCGCCCTTCCAGTGCAGTATGACAACCCTGTTCGGATTACCTGCATCAGGCAACTTCTAAAGAATTTACTGGGTAACGAAGTGAATAGTTCTTTCGGGTGCGATCGTCACTCCCCGTCGAATCGGCTTAACTGGAGCCTGTTCAACTAGTGTCCAATCGTGCTGAGACAGGATGAGAAGATGAGCAGTCGATTGCCCTGAAGCGCGATCGACTTCAAGATTTGCTATTAGAGAAGATTCCTGATCTAGTAATCAATGGAGATCTAGAGCATCGGTTGGCGGGAAGTATTCACATTTCAACTCCTGACATCCCCAAGTGCTGTCATTGCCAAAGTCTGCCACCTACACTTTATCCACCATGACCTAATTCAGGGTAAATGGCTATGTATGCCATACAACTACTTAGCTCCCTTACAAACCTGTAAGTTCTGTAAACTGTCAGGGTGAGTAACAAAATAATCCTTAAGCCAAAGGCAACCATTATCCAGCAACCCATCTAAGCTTATATAAGCTTCAACTTGTGTATCTACTGTTGATCGCTCAAAGCTGCGGCTGAGATTCCAAACTCTTACCGTACCATCCCATTCAGCCGTAACAAGGGTTTTAGTTGCTGAATTGAAATGCAAATTTCTTACAGCACCTTGAGGTCCCCTAAATTCAGCTATTTTCTGCCCTGATATTCGCCAAAGCCTTATCAGTCCGTCTCCGGCTGTAATTAACTCCTGACTGTTGGCACTAAAGTTCATAAATGAAGTGTCGCTCCAGAATATCTTTAACTGAGTTACCAAATGCCCTGAAGGGCTTATTATTTGCACTGAATTTTCCGACCCTGGCAAAGCTAAATACTTCCCATTTGGGCTAAGACTTACACTACGTGGTAAATCCAAAACTTGTGACGTTTGCCATTCAGAAATTAGTCTTCCAGTCATGTCCCAAGTTCGGATAGTGCCTAGTTTTCCCGTGGTTATAAGATGTTCTCCCTCTTGGCTGAAGGTGATGCCGACAATTTGCTCGTTAAAATTTGAGAAAGAAACGAATTTTTGACTTGAGAAATCCCAAATAACGACTTTACCATTCTGGCTGGAAACAGCTAAAGACTTACCATCTGGGCTAAAAGCAAGATTAGTAACAGCATGGTCTTGTTTAAATTCACCAATCTGCTTACTTGACAGAGAGTCCCAAATTTTAACCAGACCATCTACTGAAGCAGTAGCTATCATCCGTCCATCTGAACTAAAGGCTAAAGCTAAAACGTAAAGATGGGGTAGTTCAGAAACTTGAACTCCTGCAAGATTCCAGATGGATACTACATGCTGACCATCGGTAGTGGCAAAATAACGACCTTCTGCATCAAAAACTCCATTCGACCAGCCTCCTGAAATCTTGAATTGATTGACTTCGCGAATATTCTTAAGAATCTCCTCTAATGCCTTGATTGGACCTGTAGCTGGATAATCCGTCAAAGAAGAAGCATTTGGAGCCATCAACTGCAAATCCTGTCCCACCTTAATCGCATCATATAACGCTTCAATCTCCTGCCCTCCTGTATAGAACTGCTGAAGTGCATTAGCAGCTTGTCTTTCTAACTCAAAAGCAGCCTGCACTCTTGCCTGACTTCGATAAGCAGCACTCCCCGTCACTAGAGTTAGTGCCGCACCAAGTACAGATCCTATTATTAAAAATATGAGAATCCATAGAAGGTGTTCTCTCTGTTTAGAAAAACTTTCAGATTCTGCTTCTAAATTCAGAGCTTGGCTCGCTGTCAAAAATTGATAATCTTGAGTACCTAAGCTTCTTTTATCAGCCCAAGCTAGAGTATCCCGTAGGGCTTCGCCTTGAAGCAATTTTGACTCGTCTTGACAGTTGGATGCCAACCAATCAGTAAGCTGGCTGTTGTAGGGGCGCACAGAAAATAATGAATTTTCTATCCAGGATTGATCAAAAATGGATTTATATATACGGTTGTAAACTTTCAACTTTCCACTACGCTTGACGACTAATCCCGTCAACTGTAATTGCATTTGCTCGTAACTATCATCGGCTTCAACTTTCCCGTTCTTCAAAATCTGCTTATAAATATCTAACAAGCAGATAGCGTATTGATCATTGCTTCGCAATCGATTAGCGATTGTTCGGAAATGTTCTTGTCGATCGTTGATCTTCCAGTTTTCAATCATCCTTAGCCTTACAATACCTTCTACCCATTCTGCTTCACTTCCTTCCTCTAGTTCTAATGGATACATTAGAATTAATTCACACAGCCATTGTGTGAGAAATGGTTGTCCACCAGTTCTATCTATAATTTCCCTTAGTACCGCCTTAGGGTTACAAACTCTTCCAGCCAACCCCCGCTCTAGTGGCTCTAACTGATCTAATTGAAAACCTGCCAACTCAATTTCCTGAAGTTCTATATTAAATGGTGTGCGTTTTGATGTTATTGAAATCAAGTCAGACGGTGTTGCAACTCCCAAAAGTACAAAGGTAAGACGATTGTATTGTGAATAATCTGCGCGTTTGTTAAATAAGGAACGAATCAAGATAAAGAAGTCATCCTTAAATTTATGATTAAGTAAGTGATCGACTTCGTCGATAAATATAACAATGCTGTTTGGGATTTGCTGAAGTAAAACATCTTCAATAAATCGAATAAGTCTCAATTTTATCGGAATGTGGCTACGGGTATACCACCAGTCACTATCGACACTCAACTCACAACTACTAATCAGGCTATAGACAAAAGCTCCATAAAAATCCTCCTCTGTCATTCCAGCTACGCATAGCTCAAGTACATCCATGACAATGCAAGTGTACCCTTCGGAGCGGAGGGATTCCGATACACGGACTCGTAAACTAGATTTCCCCATTTGCCGGGAATTCAAAACGGTGCAAAACTTCCTATCCTTAATGCTTCTATAAAGTTCTAAATCTGCCTGACGAACAACATAGGTTGGAGCGTCAGAAGGCAAACAGCCCCCTACCTGATACTGATCACCAGAGGAGGTGTGATTCATTTAGCCTCCTTTGAGTTGAGATTTGAAGTAATTACGGTATAACTCATAGCGAGGTGTTACACCGCTAGCAGATAGATTTACAAGCCCCAAATCATTGAGCTTAACCAAATTGTCTTGGTCAAACTCAGAACACAACTCCACTGGTTCCTTAGATAGAACAATCTTGCTTAACGTCTTTAGTAGTTCTGGTTGATTCCTCAGCTTATTCCAGTGGTGACGTAAGTATTCGTTGAAAGCTTTAATTCTTACTGGATTAGAAACAGCACTAATAATTTCTTCATGTGTTATTTCTTCCTGTGCAATCGCAATTAAAGCTTCTTGAATTAAGTACGGGTGCCCGCCTATTGCTTGCATTAGTTTAGCAATTTGAGTGGAACTCAAACTAAGGTTATACAGTCTAGCTAATTCTTCGATTTGAATTGCATCTAAATCTGACAATCTGACTTCCTTCCCAGCATTGAATGGTGACCGATTTGCATCAATCTGAATATAAGTTTCTGCGTAGGTTACAACAAGTCGAAGAAGTCCCCAGGTCTTGCTGGCTTTTGCATCCTCATGTCTTGATCGCAGCATACCCAGAAATTCTTCAGCTACTTGTTCATGTGGAAAAAGGCGATCGAGATCATCTAATATAAGAACCAAAGGCGTATTTTCAAAAAGCAAATACTTTTCAAAGTATGTCTTGCATTTCAGCTTTGGGTTAGCGGAAATTTTACTCCAATGCTGATCTACTGAATCTAAGTAACCCTCGTCTAAAAGCTCAATAGTAATTGCTGTACATAGCCAACGTAAAAAATGATCTAAACTTTCAAGGTTGTCCAAAGTCACATCTCTAAGCTTTAGAAATACAGTTCGATAACTTTGAATATCCTGACTATATAGAAGCTGTGCAACCAAGCTAGTTTTTCCCATTTTTAATGGTGCCTGGATACGTAGCAAACAACCAGGATTTGTAATTGCTCTACAGCAAATAGTTTCTATGGATAACCTTTTTAGATAAAAATTATTGGCTTGCTCCAGTGGAGCAGAAGATATGTAGGGCTGATTAATCAATTCGGGCATGTTTTCTTGGATTAGCTTGTATAGAAGCTTACGCTTCTGATGGCGTTCATCAGAAAAATCATTTGTGAACCCAAACGCTTCGCAGATATTTTGAATATTCTTCCTTACAGTTACCTGCTCTATGCAAAGTTCTTGAGAGATATTTTGATCTGATTTGCCAGACAAGAACAACTCTAAAACTTCTTTCTGTCGCTTGGTTAGGTCATTAATAATCTTCTGAATTTGCTGCTTTTGCATAGGTTATCAATTCAGAGGTAGGGTATTCACGTTGCAGGGACTCTAGGAAGTTAGTTCAAGTTTAGCCAAAAAGCTACTCCCTGGGGCAATTCGGGGTGAAATAGAGATAATAGGTCATCTACCTCGAATATAGCCATTTTTGCCCTCTCCCTAAATTCCTCGCCCGCTTCAAGAGGGACTTCCGATCTTCCGATCCGGCTTCTCTTCTCCCCAAGAAGAAGGGGTTAGGGAATGAAAGCTAATGGCAACGCTCATTTGGCTAATGTATATATCAAGATTCATGAGTAAATGAAACTTTGTGCATGCGGTGTGAACTTGCCACTCAAAATATTCACAATAATTCTGGACTTTGTGTACGCGGTGTGAATTAAAGTTCTGCGAATATTGACTCATGGATAAATGAGAAAACAAACTCATGTCCAAGAGATATTCAAGGGAGAAAGTCATGAAAGCCAATCAAGAGAGAAGGTTACTAACCGATCAATCCTCCGAATCCACTACCATTGACCACACTTTGCTCGACATTGAGGTTTGTAAAGCTTTGAACGGAGAGGTGTTGGGTCGCCCCTACTTAACTGTAATGTTCGACACTCATACTCGAAAGATTGTCGCAACTCATTTATCTTTCAACAATCCTGATTACCGTTCTTTTCTCAGTGTACTACGTGATTATTTCTATCGCTATGGAAAGCTACCGAAATCTATTTCTATTGATTCTAAAAAAGAATTTCAAACTCTCCGAATAGATCAAGTAATCTGCCACTTCGGGATCGTCATGAATTTCTTTTCCGATTCTTCCAAAGGAAAGGTAGAAACCATTTTTCAGCAGTTTTCACAGTTCATTTCTAAGTTCTAAATTTGGCTCAAGTGTCTTGAAAATAACTTGGAGGCAAAAAATGCTAACACTCACAGAATTGCATGAACTGTTATGGGAGTGGATTGACAACCACTATAATCAGCAGACTCACATTTTGGGGAAACCCCAACAATCTGTTGACATCCACTCTCCCGAATTTTCATCCGCTCATCAATCAGCTTTGCCTGATGTGGTGGAGCCTTTTCTAGCTCCGTCAATTTCGTATAGAGTTATTGCTGCTCAAGGTGTGAAGATTAACTATTTGTACTACTGGCATCCGATATTTAGAGATTTGGAATTGCAAGGACAACAAGTTGAGGTTAGATTTAATCCCGAAAATTTGGCTGATGCTTGGGTTTATGTCCAAGGACAATGGCTCCGGTGCTTTTCTAAGTACCACTCAAGCTTCGCAGGGCTTTCAGAGATTCAAGTTCAAGAATTAAGCATTAGAATCCGTGAACAGCACTGTCAAAGTATCAAGAAATCTAGACAAAATTTATCCGTATTTCAGGAAGCTTTAATCGAAAACGAAGCCTTGCGATCGCTTCCGGCTAGACAGAACAATCACAACAACATTGAAAATCAATAGACATCTACTAGGCGTGAAGATTCTATGCTGACACAGAACGAGTTTAATGATTGGTGTCTTCGTTTAGAGATTCCTAATGAAGCAAAATTGCTAATTGATAAAATTCGCTCCTCTAATCCCTCACGTCGTGTTGGAGGTGGTAGGAAGAATGTCACAGGACGTTATCCAAGCCAAAAAATGGGCTTCACCATTCAATTTGAATCACATCGCAACGAACTAGCTCGAATCTACGAGTACGAATTTGACGAAGACGTTTTGGAATATTATGATCAACCTCCCCCAATTGAGCTTGATTATTTGAGCAAGAAAGGACGGCGAACTCGACACCAACATACGCCTGACTTCTTTGTGATTCGACAAAACTCTGCGGGATGGGAGGAGTGTAAAACACAGGACGACTTATTCAAGTTGTCAGAAGAAAGTCCAAATCGTTATCAACTTGAGGAGGTCTAAAGGATGCTTTGGCATTGCCCGCCAGGAGAAGCCTATGCTGCTCAAGTCGGTTTATACTACAGGTTGAGATCGTCTGCCGAGACAAATTGGATTTTTCAGAAGAACTTTGTTTACCTTGAGGATTATCTGAAGAAGCCTCTTTCTGTCAGGGAAGAAATTGCAGCAACGGTTCTCTCTCTTGTAGGAGCCGATCCTGGAGTTTTACTTTCAGATCTACTTGAAAAGATCGCAGGTGTAACTATTGATGATCTCAATTTCATGATCGCAGTACGACAAGTTTACGTCGATCTAAACTCATATGCACTGGATAAACCCGAAGAGGTCAAAGTTTATCTTGATAAGGAGATTGCTCTAGCTTACAGCAGACTGCTTGAGGTTTCTGCACCGTCTGCTTCGGATTCTGTTCGATTAGTTGATGTTAGAGTTGGCACTTGTGTTTCATACGATGGGGAACTCTGGGAAATCATTAATACTGGTGAGACAGCAATTGCGTTACTGCGATCGGACAAACATTACATTGAGTTGCCAAATCTGCTATTCAAGCGTTTGGTTAAAGAGGGGAAGATTGTTGGATTGCAGAAAGTGGAGAGCATTGATCTTGACCCAAAGTTAAGAAAATCCTTAGCAGCACTAGTACTGAGGCTTTTAAGGAGGCTAATGCTCGGTATGAAATTATTGTAAAGTACCTGAACGGTGAAGCAACTGATAAACCAAACAGCACAATACGCCGCTGGATTGCAGCCTACCGTAGGGGAGAAGCACTGTACCGTCGAGGTTACATAGAACTGCTACCCAAACACTCAAGCAAAGGTAATCGCCTGCCAAAACTGGATGAACGGGTTCAAAACCTGTTTGAGTGGTTTATGGAGAACAAATACAAAGATGTCAAGAGCCTGTCAATTCGTGTAGTGCATGGTCTCTTTGCAGAGGAGTGCGAAAAACAGGGATTAAAACCTGTGAGTTCTGAATGGTTTCGTCAAACAGTGAATCGAGGCGATATCCATGAACAAACTACGAAACGGAAAGGTCGGCGAGCAGCCTATACTCACGAACCTTTCTACCAAGGCGCAGAGGAGGAATACCCATCACCACACGGCTCGCGTCCTTTTGAAGTTGCCCATATTGACCATACTCAAGTAGACGTAGAAGCCCTCAGTTCTGCTCTTGAAGATTTGGGAGACAAGTTCACGCAATCAATATCAGTTGGTGGTGAAAATTTAGGTAGACCGTGGCTGTCAGTCATGATTGATGCAAATACTCGCCGAGTACTTGCAGCCTACCTAAGTTATGAGTCACCCAGTAGTGTCTCTGTCATGATGGTCTTGAGAATCTGCGTTAGAAAGTATGGAAGATTCCCTCAAATCATAACGGTTGATGGAGGTAAGGAGTTTGACAGTATCTACTTCGAGACACTTCTTGCGTACTTCAATATCACCAAGAAGCAAAGACCACCAGCAAAAGGTAGACATGGTTCAATTATCGAGGCTTTCTTTGGAGTTCTGAACAAAGAGCTTTGGCATAACCTGTTGGGAAACACAAAAATCATGCGTTGTGTACGGCAGGTAACAAAAAGTGTAAATCCTAAGAATTTAGCCATTTGGACACTGGTCAAGCTTTTTCGTATTCTCCACGAATATGTTTATGAGGTTTACGATACCTGCCCACACCCCGCATTGGATGGACTCAGTCCACGAGAAGCCTTTGCTACTGGTATTGCACGAGCGGGGGAGCGCAACCATCTACAGGTTTCTTATGAAGAATTTCTCCTATTGTCGATGCCCTCACCAAAAGGGAAGTTCAGAAAGATCCAGTCAGGTGGGATACGAATTGGCTACCTCGATTACTGGCACTCATCCTTTAATCATATTGCAGTTCGTTACACGTCTGTTGAGACAAAGTACGACCCATTCGATGTTTCTGTTGCATATGCATTCGTTGAGGGGACATGGGTTAAATGCTATGCCAGCAAGTATGTACACGAATTTAAGGGACGTACAGAGTTAGAGATTGAAGCTGCTGCCGCTGCAATACGCAAGTTGAACGGGTTTAATACTCGGAAAGGCAATGAGATTACTGGAAAGAAACTTGCTCAGTTCCTCAATTTGATTGAACAAGAAGAAGTTGCACTTACGCAACAAATGCTTACAGCAAAGCAGCATGTTCTTGGTCAACGCCAGTTAGATTCTGAGGTTAGAGAGATTCACAAACTTATTGAAGGTGAGGGGAATCAGAAAGATCATCTACCAACAATTGAAGGAAGCATAACATCAAAGAATGATGACATTGAACGGTCGTTACAACTTGCTGGTCATGGTTCAGCAGAAACTGATGAATTGTGTTTACCCAACAGATCTGATCTTTTAGACAAAGCTAAGACGAGTATTGCAAATGATTTAACTGAGGATGAAGTATTAGAGGAATTGTAATGGAGCTTCACACTGATCAACTTCCTAG
>JANRIN010000036.1:0-4959 GCA_033764965.1 Leptolyngbyaceae cyanobacterium bins.302
CAATCCCAAGTGGTTAAAAGTTTTGGCTTGGTCAGTTGCAACCATCATTGTTGTGCTAAACGCTTGGCTACTTTTACAAACAATGATAGGTTGGCTTAGCTTTTAGGTCGCTTCTGGGTCACCTTTTAAGCATAACTGGTTGGTACAATCTATAAATCCAGCTTACTTCAGGATTACAGGCTTCAAAACCCTAATGAGCGATTGAAAATCTAGACCAGGTATTAATCTGATTACTTCATTAGTGATTATAAGAAAAGAAGGAGTTCCTTTAATTTTCAGGTTGTTGGCAATCTGCATATTTTGGGCAATTGCTTCTGTTGCAGCAAAACTATTGCGATCTCGATCAAATTTTTCAAGATTCAGCTTCAGCCGAGTAGCGATTTTCTGGTAAACCTGTTCGTTCAAGTTCCCTTGGCGTTCAAATAGCGCATTATGGAACTCCCAAAACTTCCCCTGTTGCAATGCTGCCCAACTCGCCTTTGCCGCAGGTAAGGCTTCAGGATGAATATCAACCAGGGGAAGATGTTTGTAGACCAGTGCTATGCTGGGATGCTGCTCAAGGAACCGTTGTAGTTGTGGGTGTGCCTCAATGCAGAACGGGCATTCATAGTCGCCAAATTCAATTAAGGTCACTGCTGAGTCTTGGGAATGTTTCAAAACGGGTGAAGAACCGATTACAGCAGGGATATTTTGCTTTAGTTGGTTGAGGGTCTGCAATTGGGCTTGATATTCCTGCTCCTGTTGTTGTGCTTGATAGGTCACAAGCGATCGCAAAATTGCTTCTGGATGCTGCTGGATCACATCCAAAATTGTTGCTTCCAAGTTTGTATCAACTGCCCAAGCAGTTGCAGGATTGAGAATCCAGGCTCCCCAGCACAGAAGCAAAGGTAGAAAAACTCTCCAAATTTTTCTCATCACTCTGCTACCTCGATCGCAGAATTTGCCATACGTTCTAGAGAAGCGCGATCGCCAACCTTAATTCCTACCGAGTAACGGTAAGCGTACTCGTCCCAGGCAATCTGTGCATCACTGCAAGTCGCACCACAAACCCAGGGGATAAACCATCCGTTAATGTTCTTGGATAGCTGAACAGGTGCCATTGGTTCCTCAGAATGGTGTTCACCACTCAGATGGCGAAACTCTGCAAATTGCTGTTCAATCGACTGCGATGGTTTTAACTCGCCTGTAATCGTTCCCAAACGACACGCATTTCCACCTGTGCAATCTGGGGAGTAACCCAGAATGATGGTGTACTGCTGCTGATTGGTGGAAGTTTCATCTAGAACCACATGAATGGGAGGTGGAGTGTATCCCGGCTCCGATGATAGTTGTGGGATGTAAGTGGGTAATCGCAGTGGAATTTGGCTGTTCTCTAGCCTGGAGCGAATGGGTTGAAATAAAGCAGCGACATTAGGAATGCCTGGTTGAACCGTCTGAGAAGTACTCCGCAACGCGAAGCCCCCAACGATAAGGGCAAAAGTAACAAAGCAGAGGATAAAAAATCGTTTCATAGGTTGTTTTCGCGGTTAAGAGGTCTGGTTAACAGGTGGTAAGTATCTGGAAACCGAATTCCCAGTTGTCGCAGTGCCCAAACTTGTTCTTCTGAGAGGTAAATATCAACGCCTGCATACATGCTGTTCGGGGGTGGATTCAGCCGTTGATTAAACTGTTGTTCGTAGGTAGCTCGACCCCCTGCTTGCTCAATTTCCCGTTGATAGCGTTGCAGTTCAAGTTGCCGTGCAGCCTGGACTGACATGAAGTTGTTGAGGGGAGCAAGACCCGAATTTCCGCCTCGTAACCGTTGGCATTGTCGTCCTGCCTCAATCTGAATCAAGCTGTACCAGGACTCAGTTGGGTCATCCAAACCGTACAGATAATGTCGTAGAAAATAAAAGGTGCGATTCGGTTCACGGACTGTACCCACCAATTCAACAGTGCGAGATCCTGGTTCAACACAGCGTTGAACTGCCTCTGGAATATTGGACGAGGGTGTTGTTCTGCCAATGGTGCTAAAACCTAAAACCAGCAAAACGACTAAGCAGCTGCTCAAGAGAAATCGAAGAGACAGACGTTTCATAAAGACCTCAACGGTTGTAAACCAATCTTGTTTTGTTAGGGGCGGCGAAGATAGGGCATAGGGTTCACGGCATTACCGTTTCTGCGAACTTCAAAATGCAGGTGAGGACCACTCGATCGCCCTCGACTCCCAACCGTCCCAATCACCTGCCCCTGCGAGACTCGTTGCCCGACTCGGACAGAAATGGTGTTGACATGGGCATATCGAGTTTCCAGCCCATTCGCATGGCGAATCGTAATCAGCGCACCGTACCCATTTGGATCGCAACCAATACAAGCTGTAACGACTTCTCCTCCGTCTGCTGCTTTGATGGGTGTTCCTAATGGCATTGCAAAGTCAACACCTGCATGGATATGATCACCCCGGTCGTTTCCATACTCTCCGTTTCTTGGAGTTGGGGCATTTGCGCCCACTGGATAGATCATTCTGCCTGTGCTAACGCCTGGACTACCACTACCGCTGGTTTGACAGGTTCCGACAGAACCACTGGCATTCGATGTACCACTGGAGCCTTGCAGCACTCTCCTAAGCTGCTCGAAATAGCCGTCAATTCGGGTTCCAACCCGGTCATAGTCACCATTGACGATTGATCGCGCACAGCGCAGGTTCACCTGTGACCCGCTGATACACTGTCCCAGACGAGTGCCTGTGTACCACCCCTCCTTCATGCCCCGACACAGGGCTTGGGCTGCGATCGTTGGATTATGTAACCTGCGATCGCTGATACCGCCATAAGCGGGAAGCCCTAATCTTTGAAAAACTCGTCGTTTGTTACTGCACCAGGTAACTTGAATCAGTCCCTCACCCCAGCCACATTCGTCATAACGGTGTCGGCTATACTCATCCGTCGTGTTGTAATGGTCACTCTCATGTTCAGCAGTGGCTAGAACATAAGCCAGTTGATTGGCATCGGTAATGCCTGCGGCTGAACAGGCTCGAATAATTTCCGGCATAAAAGGAGCCGCTTGACGAGCCTGTGCCGTACTCATTGATCTGAGAATTTGGTCAGAAAGCCTTCCGGTTTGAGTGGCATTGACGCTACAGGTTTGAGAATCACCCCCTCCTGCCTGATCAATGATGTCTTGAATATCTCCGGGTATGGGAGGTTGTTCAATTCCATCGGGCGGAGCCATCTCGGTTAACCCGACTAAAACGATACCCTTCTCATGGGTGGGAAACCAGGGAACCGGACCAATGAAGTAGGGGGTACAACCCAGGTCTACAAATGCAGTTCGGTGGCAGACTCGAAAGTACAACCCAAATCTTCCAGTACCCGTAGATTCGTCCGTGTTAGTCAATACGACTTTGAATGCTTTACCAAAAGGATGCCGTCCAGTTGGCTCTTGACCACCATTGATCATCCCTAAAATACCGTGCCCCCCTTTGACCATTTGCTCTCCTACACCACTGCCACCTCGAATCCACCTGGCTCCATGCAGTCCGGCGGGGTCGCCAGCAGTTCCCAGTGAAATAGGAGAATTCAGTTCAAGATAGTCGCAACCTTTTGCTTGAGCGCACTCGTAGTTGAAGCCCACCTCATAGCTGCCCGTGATACTGCGTTTTGTGGGTGTCCAGCGAGACTCTTTGTGGGCAGTATCCCCGCCATAGGTCACATCATGGATAGCAACCAGACCGAGGAACTGACCAGGATTGAAAAAAGCAGAAAAAGGGACGTTCCCCAGTCCTAGAATTTGTGCCAGATTGAGGTTCTTCCAGCCTCGAATACTACTCAAAGTGGCTTGTTCCAGTCCTGGCAATTGCGTAAAGCTGTATTGGCTCAAATTGAGGTTACTCAGACTCAGGTTTCCGATTTCTGGAAGCCTTGCTAGTGTGGCGATCGGCTGCTCACTCCAGACTCTAAAATTCCCCATTTGTGAGAACGTTTGGGCAACGTTGGGGATTCTTTGCGTAATCAGGTCATAGAGTGGTCGAACCTCGCTGATTCTGAAGTTCCCGATAGCTGGAATTCGGCTCACCAGATCTGCGATATTTTCGTTTTGAAGAAAACTAAAGTTGCTCAAGCTGAGGGTGGCTGGATTAAGTCCGCCCAACTGCACAGCATCTCCTAACCTGAAGTTGCCTAAAGCAAACGCATCTTGAACGTCCCCTAATTTCAGAACACTCAAAACTGAATCTCCAGCTTGCCAGGAGCGTGAGAGGTTGTAGTCCAGATGCCCGGTCGCATCTGCTGGCACGTTCAGCACTCCGGCACTGTCAAAAGCGGGAAGCGATGAAAAGGAAACTCGATCCCATGCAGGAGTTTGCTGTCCCGCCGAATCAGTTGTAACGGGTAATTCTGCGGCAACTTGCGCTTGAACTGGAGATGCACCAACAAACAGCAGTCCCAGAACAAGACAACAGCCAATCAGGATCGGTTTGATTCGGTTAAACAGTCGCTGCATGACGTTTGGAAAAATGAGTCACGCTGCAACTGTAAAAACCTGAAATGTCAGAGAAATGGAACTGGATGGATCGGCAGATGGAATTGAAATGTCAAACAGGCTTTAGCAATGCTCATAGCCAACTGTTTGTGGAGGGTGGCTCACCTCTGCCTGTACCTGTTTAGCAAAGCGTTCAAACCTTGCTGCATCACTGTTTGTAATCCGGGTCGCGTGACAATCAATGGTATTCTGCTCAACCTTGAGAATGAGTCCCCGTCCCCAGGACAGCATCTCGGTTGGTAATTGCTGTCGATCGCCCTCGGTGGGTTGTACTCCCCGTCCCGGAGCCGTTGCGACCAAAAATCCATCACGCTCAAACAAGAGGCATTGCTTGCCGCCATAAAACGTACCGCCTGCCATCGGCTGACCCTTGAGGGCAAGAATGGTTTGGGCATGGTCAACCACCGTTTCGACCTGAGCAATCCACTTCACCTGGTCTTT
>JANRIN010000042.1:0-11486 GCA_033764965.1 Leptolyngbyaceae cyanobacterium bins.302
GGTTGACTGACACATCTTCTTTGGTAGGTTGGGTTGAACAGCGTAAAACCCAACGATAGTCCTGATCCTGTTGGGTTACGCTGTCGCTAACCGCAACCTACGACGCTCAAGGAGTTTCAGGAATTGTGTCAGTCAATCAGGGAAGCAAGGTAATAAGACCAATTTGCTTTCGACACGCTACAGATTAAGATCCCTCTGCCTGCGGCTTCCCTCTTATCAAGGGGGATTGAGGGGGATCGGTGCACTTCCAACACGTTGAGTTGAATTGTGTACACCTATTCTGCTTCTCCAATCAAGGTGAAAGCTGCCCAATCTAGGGGACGGGGGTATTGCTTCATGGTTTCGAGCATGGCGTACCGCAGCGCTTTTGCCTTGTCTGGTTGGCGCAACAGATTCTCGTAAAAATGCACCATGAGATGAGCGGTTGAAGCGTCGGAGACTGCCCAAAGGGAAACCACCAGACTGGGCACCCCCGCCGAAATGAAGGCACGAGACAAGCCCTGTACCCCGTCGCCCGTAATTCTTCCGCGCCCGGTGTCGCAGGCGCTGAGCACAACCAAACTAGCTCTCAGCGGCAAGTCTAGAATCTCGCTGGCGGTCAAAATGCCGTTGGGGGTATTTTCTGAAGCCGAGGAGGGGTTGGGCGCGAGGGCGATCGCTCCGGGCAAATCGGTTTCGCCGATCGCTTCCCCATACTCCAACAAACCGTGGGTTGCCAGATGCACCAACGCTGCTTGAGCCATTTGCTTCACCACTTTGGCTTGGGTAGCATCCTGACCAATCAACGCTTTGGTTTTTAGCAACTGGGCAATTTGTTGTGCTTCATCCTGGGAGGCTGGTAGGGGTGAAAGCTGCTCAGAACCAACCATTGGCATGGCGGGATTCCCCACAATCAACGCGGGCAAGAAGCGATCGGCTCCCGTTGCTTTAACTGCCTGTTGCTGCTTGATTTGTCGCGTGAGTGCGAGAACTTGAATGGCGGGTGCGGTCAAAACCGTGTGCTGCTCCACCAGATAGGTGCCATCGGCGGTTTGCAACGCTGGAAACGGCACCAAAAAAAGCGACTCCAGCGGTAGCAACAGGATCCGTTCTTGAGGATTTTTGGGCAGCAAATCAGCGATCGGTTGGATCAACAATTGATGTAGATGGTGCAAGGCTGGATTGACTCGCCGCTGGGGCTTGCTGGAGTCACTTGGGGCTGGGGCGCTGGTCTCATTGGTGCGAGTTTGTCCACGATCAGGTGTGGGTTGAGTTGCTGGCGGTGCAACTCCCTGGCAATCGCCTCCGGGAAACAAGCAATTGCGACCCGCCATCACCAGTTTTGCCAGGCTCAAATTTTGCTGCCAGAGTGGTTTCAGGTCTACTCGGCGAAAATGCAGCCTGCCCGTAGGTTGCACTACCCAAATCAGCAATTCTGCCTCTCTGCCCCGCTGTTTGCCGCGAAATTTGAAGTCGTCATCTGTGACGATCGCGTACTCCACCAGGGTTGCCTTTTGCTCTCTGGCAATGCGCCGAATGTCCGCGATCCGAATAGGGGCGACGGTTGGCAACGAGGAATTGGGCACAACAGCCTGGGTTTGCCTGGAATTTTGTTGTGCCTTGCTGTTCCCTCCCTTCACCCGTCGCGCTAACCGTTCTGCAAATGCCCGCGCTCTGCCCCACTCGGCGGCTTCCAGGGCAGCATCATACTTTTTGGCGGCGACTAACACCTGCTGCAACAAACTGTAGGTGTGAAGCTGCGTATCAAAAATCGAGACTTTGTAGCTGTCATTCAGTCCTGGACGCAGGGCATCTAGAAGCTGAATCGCCTGCCGCAAAACCGTTTCGGCTTGCTGAAATTTACCAGAGTTATACAAAGCGTGTCCCAGGTTGTTTAAGGCGCGTCCCTGAAGTTCTGGATTTTTCAGCGATCGCCCAATCGCCAAACTTTTTTCATGATGCTGAATGGCGGCTGAAAATTGTTTTTGATCCTCGTAGGCGAGTCCTAAGGCTCCTAGTGCTTCGGCTTCTCGCTGGCGATCGCCCATTGTTTGAGCCAGCTTCAACCCCTGCTGATAAAACGAAATTGCCTGGTCTACTTTCTGCAAGGAGTGGTAACTAGAGCCGAGATTGAGCAACGCACTGGCTTGTCCCGACAGATAGTCATTCGCTTTTGCCAGATCCAAACTTTGCTGCAATGCGGCGATCGCGTCCTGGTCTTTGCCCTGGTTGGCGTAAATTGCGCCCAGATTGCCCAGTGCGACGCTTTCCCCGATACGATCGCCCGTCTGCTGGGCAATTTTTAAACTTTGCTGAAAGGCGATCGTGGCATTGCTGTAATCTCCCACCGCTTCAAAAGTGTTGCCCAAATTTGTCAGCACTTGCCCCAACCCTTGACGATCGCCCAACTCCAGCATCAGCTTTCCGGCTTGGCGATGGGTCGTAATGGCTTTGGCGTAGTTGCCCAGTTCCTGATAGGCGATGCCGAGATTGCCCAAAGCTTGAGCGGCGAGGGACTGATTTTGCAGGGATTGGGCAAGGGGCAAGCCGTCTTCCAGGACTGCGATCGCCTCCTGATAGCGTTCTAGCCGCACGTATGCTCGTCCCAAATGGGTTAAAGCGGCAACTTCCTGTTGGCGACTTTGCAGGTGTTGAGCCGTTTTTCTGGCTTGCTGCCAGGTTTGGATTGCTGCTACAAATTGTTCAGCCTCGTATTGATCGGTTCCCTGTTGCAGCAGTTGCTCGATCGCGGCTTCTGTTGGATTGGGCGACGAAGGCAGGGGTGCCGCAGCAATGGTACTCGGCAGAGAAACCAGAGCCAGGGTGGCGATCGTGCTGAAGCTAATTTGATGGATGTTCATACCCCACCGTAACTTATGCGGTTGGGCAGAGTGAGGATCTCTGCTTTGTTCCTGTCCCTGTTACGGTGGTGGCGCAGCCTGGGGACAGGTTTTGTTGACAAAATCACACTGATACACCGCTGGTTCCTGCCAACTGAGGGGAATTTCTAACAAGTCGCGGGTTCCGGTCATGCCCTGCCCGATGAACAGCAGCACGGCAATGCTGTTCAGCACCGTATGAGCAATACGCCAACGATGAGAGCGATCCTGGTAGATGTCTTGAATGATTGCCAGGGAAAAAATCATCAGTAGGGTGACAGTCACTCCGTAGTACCAGTGGGAGACGAACCACTCCCCTTGAAACAACTTGCCATCATCGCGCCGGAAGATTCCCGGTTGCAAACTGAGAACGACGATCGCTGCTCCCGCCAAAGTGGCAAATATTCCCCGCCACACTTTAGGACGCGCCTGAAATAAACAAACCAACGATCCGATCGCCACCCCATACATCAACACCACAAGAACGGCATGGGTAGGGTTTGTCGTCCATACCTGATCCTTATTCATCTGGTTGATCAAGGGGCGAGTGATACCCAATAGCTCAATGCCCACCACTACTCCAGCTAACCAACGTCCCAGTTTTAGATGCTCTTGCCCCACGCTGGGAGGAATTTTACTCTTTTCCTGGTTGGCAAGTTGCAAGCGCCGCTGCCGGGTTTGCCATGCCATATAAACAACAATGCCGATACTGGGAAAGACAACCGTGACTGCCAACATGGGATGCAAGAGTCGCAACAAATCTTGAAGAGCGAGATCCATACAAAGCCTCGTGTTCCTGGTAAGTGGATTGAAGGATTTTGGCAATCTGCTGGCTAACGTAGCAGGTTGATTGTCGAACAAATTATAGCTTTGGTCAGAAAGCTTAGGGCAAAACCAATCGCTCAACAGCCGATGGGGGTGTGATTCCTGCAAGTGGCAATGGTGTAACTAGCGGGGAGAACCTGGCGGCGGTAGGGGGGTAGTACCAGGAGTTTGAGTGGGGGAATTGGTGCCAGGTTGAATGGGTTCGGCTTGGGGTAGCAATTGTTCCAACGGTGACGGTGGCTCAGGAGTGGGCGAGTTTGCCGGGGGGGGGCCAGAGGCAGGATTGGTGGAAGGTGTGGCGGGTGGGTTGACGGTTGGGGTGGGTGCAGGAGTGGGGGAAGCCGTTGCAGCGGGGGGTGTGGGCTTGGCGGGGGATGTGCCGAATCCCAGTAAAGTTCTGGCAGTGGGGAAGTAGGTTGCCCAGCGGCGGGAGTCGGGACGCGATCGCCACTGATTACGGCTGACTCGCACGGATAGTACAGGAGTTGCTTGTCCCTGCCGTTGTCCGACCATCACGATGTAGACTTCGGAAATCAAAATATCTCGATCGAAATTACGTTGTACTGCTGCTCTTGCCACGGTTTCTGCCCGACTCAGGAAGGCTGAATAGGATTCTCCTGCCTGCACATCTAGCACAACGCTAGTTCTTGCAACGTAGGCATGAACGGGGAGGGGCGCGATCGCATTCCAGGCAAACCAACCTCCAGAAATGCCCAAAATTGTGCCTACGCTGAAGCCTAAAATCTGCTGTTTCCACAATCTTTTACGCACAACTTTTCTCCTATTTATTTCTCCTATCTAAGCGGTGCTTGATGCCGCGCAGGATAGCGAACAGTTTGTCGTTCAAGCCCTTGAGACTCGATTTTTCTTTTGATAAGCTCAAAGTGATAGAACGACAAGCACGAGTAGCAATTCACTAAAAAGATAAATTTTCAAGTCTATCTAAAATAGACTCTATAGTAGTAATAGGATCACCCAATTTTGCTGATCTCGGTAAATTTTGGTATCCGTTGATTGCTTTTTAGATTGAACGGTTTGATTGATAAGGTTGACTTTTGCAGGAGTGGTGAGAGTCAACGCAGGGGTTTACTACCAAAGCGGGCATTCCAGATTTTTATCCAGATTTGTCAAAAAAATATTTCGGCTCATTTTACAAGTGTTGTGTTGAAATAGCGATCGGGCATCCTAATAGCTAGAACAATGATGGGGCATCAGCGATGAGACAGTGGGCAATCCTGGTTGGGCTAAGTAACTATCAAATGTTTCAGCCGTTGAACTGCGCCCAGCAGGACGCTCAGGCATTGCACCATTATCTGATTCACGAAGCTGGATTTCCTCCAGAACAATGTCTTCTGCTCACAGACAGTTCGCCGCCCATTTCCGGTAGACCAACTACTCCAACCCGCGCCAACCTCCAAAGCTGGATTGAATTACTGACGCAGCAATGCTTCAAGCCTGGAGATACCCTGTGGTTCTTCTTTAGTGGCTATGGCGTGTGTTCCCAAGGCAGAGATTATTTGGTGCCCTTGGATGGGGAACCCTTCGCGGTTGAAACGACCTGCATTTTGATGTCAGACATCTTCAGCCGTTTGCAGGCATCCCTCTCGCCTGGGTTGTCCCTTGTGTTGCTGGATGTTAACCGCAGTCAAAGCAACTATTCCAACGAAAATGTCGGGATGCAAACGGCTCGGTTAGCAAAACAGTTAGCAGTTCCTACGGTGTTGTCTTGCCAACCAGGGCAGTACTCCCGCGAAATCTCCGGTTTGGGACAAGGCTTGTTCACGATCGCTCTGCTGGAGGCGTTGAAGTATCATCAAGCGGCAACTCCAGAAACCTTGATGCGCTTCCTGGGCGATCGTATCCCTGAACTGGGGGCTTACTACTACCTGCCCAATCAGCAACCCCTTTCTCTGTGTCCCCCTGAACAGTTACACCAACCCTTGCTCCAGGCTCAATTTGCCAATCACTGGAATGGAGACGGGAATGGTAACGGGAGTTACTCCGCCATTTCAGCGAACCAACCCCCATCTCAGGTGGCAGAAAGAGAAATGATTGGGCGATCGGCAGCAGCGATCGCAGACTCCATCGCGACTCCACCTGTGGCGACCCCTCAACCGCCCATCCCTCAACCGCCCATCTCTCAACCGTCCACAGTTTTGAGCAATCCAGTGCCGGATTCTCTGCGGGGAATGACCCAGGTTTATCCTGCTGTTTCGCCGACTTCGGTTCATGCCAATCCTCCCCAGGCTTACCCTGCACCGCCTTCAACGATTCCTTCAGCCGTTCCTCCAGCTCATCAAACCGTCGCGGTTCAGCCTGAAGTTGTCCCTGCTGCAAGCTCGGAAAGCCCGCCAGAAAGCGGCTCCGCTGCCAGCCTGTGGCGACCCATTTTGCTGTGGGGTGGTTTGCTGTCTTTAGGGTTAATTGCTTGTGTCCTGTGGCGCAATTGGGCAGTGATTCAGGCTCCCACTCAAAGCCCCACTCCCGCCGCAACCAATACTGCATCTCCACCCACCCAAGCTCCTGCCACGGCACAACCTTCCACAAATGCCAACCCTGGAACAACCTCAGATATTTCAACGCCTGAAGTGGGTGCGTCTGCTCAAGCACCGGAGCAAGCCCTGGACTTTGAACCTGGTAAGGCTACAACCGCAATTAGTGGTCAGGCAGTTCTGCAGAATGCCCGGAGGCGCGTGATGAGTGATCAGGCAACCCCTTACCGGGATGCGATCGATGAGGCAAAGCAAATTCGCACCAACGATCCGGCTTATATTGAAGCGCAACAAGATATTGCTGCCTGGAGTCAACGCATCTTTGATATTGCTCAACAGCGGGCAACCCAGAAGCAGTGGGACATCGCCATCATGGCAGCAGACTTGGTGCCAGAGGACGATCGCAAATTGCACCCCCAAGCTCAGGCATTGATCGTCGAATCTTGCCCTGCTATTCAGAACCAACCAGCCAGCAGTTTTCCCTTACAACGAGCCAAGGCAATCTGCAACCAAAAGCCGATTTAATCCATGCAAGTTGTTGGTCTATTTATCAAACCCCAGGCAGGACAACCCGTTCAGCCCCAGGCGACCCTCCAACTTCAACAACTTACAGGCATTCAAGGGGATAGCCATGCTCAGGTCGGTAGCCCCAGACAGGTTTTGATTCTGGATCTGCCAACCTTGCAGGCATTTGGGCTAAAACTGGGAGATCTGCGGGAAAACATTGTGCTGGATGACGGCTTGGCGCGGTTGCGATCGGGGCAGGGGTTACAAATTGGGCAGGCTTTCATCCGAATCACGTTTCGCTGTGAACCCTGTGCTTACCTGGACAGCTTGCAGGCTGGCTTAATAAAGCGAATCGGCAAACAGCGGGGTTGGCTGGGCATGGTGGTAAGAGATGGCACGATCGCGATCGGCGACACGGCAACTCTCTTGCCAGCACAGTTTCCCCCAATGCCAGACGATGCCAAAAGCCGATTTTACGAATTCGTGGCAACCATTCCACCAGGCAAGGTCGTCACGACTAAAGATTTGATCCTGGCGCTGGGGGTAACGTCTGCCCACTATCGCGTCATTCCCAGCTTCATCAAGCGGGCAGCCACCTCGCTTCCCGTGCATCGCGTCGTGGCGATCGATGGCTCCCTCTTAACCAAACACTTGCCCCATCAAGCAGTACTTCTCTCCGCCGAAGGGATCACGCTTGAAGCAGACCGGGTGAGCAGTCACGACTATTGGCAACCCATACATTTTCATCGGTAGCTATAGCATAGTCATAACGAGTTCGTTTTAGCTATACTAAATTTATTCGTCCTGTCCTACAGTTCAAAAGGAATGTGCTTTATGGTCAAAATTGTTGGGTTTGCTGGCAGTTTACGCTCCAATTCTTATAGTCAGCTTGCTCTGGAAGCGGCAGCGCAACGAGTTGAAGCTTTGGGTGCTGACGTGGAAGTGATTGACCTGCGATCGCTCAATCTGCCTTTTTGTGATGGCGGGAAAGACTATCCCGATTATCCCGATGTAGAACGGTTGCGGCAGGCTGTACGCGAGGCAGACGGGATCATTTTAGTTACGCCGGAGTACCACGGTAGCGTCAGCGGCGTGTTGAAGAATGCCCTGGACTTGATGGGGTTTGAAGAATTTACCGACAAAGTGACGGGCTTCATTAGTGTGTTGGGAGGACAGTCCAACAGCAACGCTCTGAATGATCTCCGCACGGTTATGCGATGGGTTCATGCCTGGACTATTCCCGAACAGGTGGCGATCGGGCAAGCCTGGAACGCTTTTGACACTCAAGGCAACCTGCGAGACGAAAATTTATCCAAACGGCTAGACGACTTTGCCCGTAGCCTGGTGAGCAATACGCAAAAGTTACGATCCCTGGCTCAAGCCAAAGAGGTCGTGGTTTAAGCTGTTTGCTGTCGCTCGTTTCTCCCTTCTTGCTAAATTAGATAGGCAATTGATGCTTTAACTCATGAAATCCACGATCGCCTACCTGAAGTCTGCTGTTCAGTCTGCCCTAGTGAAAGCCTTTGGGGAAGAGTTTGCCCATACCGATCCCATGTTGGTGCTCACCAGCAATCCCAAATTTGGCGATTATCAGGCAAATGTAGCGATGTCCTTAGCCAAGCCGTTGGGCAAGGCACCACGGGCGATCGCGGAAGCGATCAAGCAACATCTTCAGGTGGAAGACCTTTGTGAGTCGCCGCAAATTGCCGGTCCCGGGTTCATTAATCTCAAATTGAAACCTGAGTACTTGCAGGCGCAACTGGCAACGATGCAGGCAGATGACCGACTGGGAGTTGCCCCTGTAAAAGCGCCGCAGCGGGTGATTGTGGATTTTTCTGCCCCCAATATTGCCAAGGAAATGCACGTTGGACACCTGCGATCGACCATTATTGGCGACTCGATCGCTCGGATTCTGGAATTTCAGGGGCATGACGTGTTGCGCCTGAACCATGTGGGCGACTGGGGCACTCAGTTTGGGATGTTGATCACTTACCTGAAAGAAGCCGCCCCTGAAGCTTTGACGACTGCTGATGCGGTTGATTTAGGAGATCTGGTTGCTTTTTACAAAAAGGCAAAGCAGCGGTTTGACGACGATGATGATTTTCGGGAACGATCGCGGCTGGAAGTGGTGAAGCTGCAATCTGGCGATGAAAAAAGTCGGCAAGCATGGCAATTGTTGTGTGACCAGTCGCGGCGGGAGTTTCAGGTGATTTATGATCTCCTGGATATTCGTTTGGAAGAACGGGGCGAGTCGTTCTACAATCCCCTGTTGTCAGATGTCGTGAAAGATCTGGATGAGGCGGGTTTGCTGGTGGAAGATGACGGTGCTAAGTGCGTCTTTTTGGAAGGCTTTAGCAATAAGGATGGCAATCCCCTGCCGCTGATCGTACAGAAGTCGGACGGCGGCTACAACTATGCCACAACGGACTTAGCCGCTTTGCGCTACCGCATCCAGCAAGACCACGCCGATCGCATCATTTACGTCACCGATGCTGGACAATCCAACCACTTTGCCCAATTCTTCCAGGTGGCGAGACGGGCAGGTTGGCTACCTAATACGGTGCAAGTGATTCACGTTCCTTTTGGCTTAGTGCAAGGAGAAGATGGCAAGCGATTGAAAACCAGATCGGGTGAGACAGTGCGCTTACGAGAATTGCTGGATGAAGCGGTCGATCGTGCCCGTGCTGACCTGGAAACCCGCATTCAGAAGGAAGAGCGACAGGAAACACCGGAATTTGTGGATCAGGTGGCACACACGATCGGCATTAGTGCTGTAAAGTACGCTGACCTGAGCCAAAACCGCACTAGCAATTATGTGTTCAGTTTTGACAAAATGCTGGCGCTGAACGGGAACACGGCACCCTATATGCTCTACGCCTATGTGCGGGTTCAGGGCATTAGCCGTAAAGGCAACATTGACTATACAAAACTTGGCTCAAATGCCAAAATTTTGCTGCAAGCAGAAGCTGAATTTACACTAGCAAAACACATTCTGCAACTCGACGAAATCATTGAAGAAGTGAGTCAAGACTTTTTCTTGAACAAGCTGTGTCAGTATCTCTTTGAACTGAGTCAGAAGTTCAACCAATTCTACGATCGCTGCCCCATCCTTTCCGCCGAAGAACCACTCCGGACTTCCCGCCTTGCCCTCTGTGACCTCACTGCCCGTACCCTCAAACTGGGTCTATCCCTCCTTGGCATTCCCGTTCTAGAACGAATGTAATGTCACATCATCACTCAGAGGTTGCCGGATTGATTGTGGCAGAACTCAATTTTGAAATCCGGAGACTGCAACTGCCTTACTTCATTCTTCTCATGACAGTTCAGAGAGAAACAGAGTAATGTTGTAGCAGGTTGTTAATTGTTAATAGAGATGCCGCATCTAGAACTCACAACTCAGCAAATCATTGACCTGGTCAAGCAATTGCCACCTGAAGGCAAGCGGGCAGTGATAGCGACGCTTCAATTTGAAGGTTTTGAGACAGATCCTAAAACCCAGGAATGGCTAGTTTCTGAGTTATCTCAACGACGTGAACGCGAAAAAATTACTCAATTCAGTGATACTGAAACTCAGGAGTGGCTTGATGCTGATCTAATTGGACAGCTACCACCCTATGAATGGGGAGAAACTGAAATTCCTCAGGGAAAACCAGTGAAATACATCTCTGAGCAAGGGCTAGTTGTGGACGGAGGCAAGCAATTTGTCCAATAGCCTTAAGTGTGGCGATGTTGTACTGGTGACTTTGCCCTCTCATCAACCCAGAGGACACGAACAGGAAGGGAAAAGACCAGCAATTGTAATGGGTATTCCCAACGGAGTAGTGCGGTATCCGGTTGTTCTCATTGCACCATTAACGACTCATACCGATTTAATTTTGACACGCTACAGATTAAGATCCCCCTGCCTGCGGCATCCTCCTTATCAAGGGGGAATGAGGGGGATCGGTGCAAGGAATGTGCCACTATCGCTGTTTTAGAGAATTTAGCAAAGGGCGATCGCTTTATACAGCAGTTGTCACTTGGATAAATCACAAATTGTAGTGTGGGCATCGCCCACAAAGCTGCATAGTCAAAGCTTTTGGGAAAGATGGGCAGTGCCCACCCTACTAGGAATCGCTCATAAGTAGGGCGACTACGGCAAAATTTAGAGGCAATCCACACTTCGAAACTAGAGAATAATTTGTCAAGATGAAATAAGAAATGGATTCTCCTTGGCTGCCCTCTTTCATACCAACAACATCACACTTTACAATTGGAGATGTTGCGATAAATTGGGCAAAGGATTCTTCACCATCCTGAGTGATTGAACTCCCACCAGCATGAAGCAACAAGGGCAACATGGATTTCCTTTGAGTAGCGCTTAAAGGTGGTCACCAGGAGTTTGCCGCATTTAATCTAGAGAGCAACTATGAAAGACCTCACTCGTTATCGAAATATTGGCATCTTCGCTCACGTTGACGCAGGCAAGACGACCACCACAGAGAGAATCCTGAAATTAACCGGGAAAATTCACAAAATTGGTGAGGTACACGAAGGCGCTGCGACAACCGACTTCATGGTGCAGGAACAGGAACGCGGGATCACCATTCAATCGGCGGCAACCTCCTGCTTCTGGAATGACCACCAACTCAATATTATTGACACTCCCGGACACGTAGACTTCACGATCGAAGTGTATCGCTCCCTCAAAGTGCTGGATGGTGGCATTGGCGTGTTTTGCGGCTCTGGCGGGGTTGAACCCCAGTCCGAAACCAACTGGCGTTATGCCAACGAGTCTAAAGTGGCGCGGATCATCTACGTCAAC
>JANRIN010000051.1:0-7090 GCA_033764965.1 Leptolyngbyaceae cyanobacterium bins.302
TACCAATCCGGCAATAATGCCCAGATGGTCAAGGTTTTGTACTATCAACTCGTTGCTAATACCGCACCCCCTTTGCCAAGCCTTGAGAAAATTATGCTGCTAAATGCTCAATGTGACACTTCAAAGGGCGGAATGTCGGATTGAAATTCATTAGCTTTAGAAGGGGATTGGGCGATCGCTCAATCCCCTTAAATTTTGCTCAAAGCAATTTCATAAAATGAAAATTCGACTGGCTTATTGAGAAAGAGATGCAAGTGGGCAATTTTCGTGTATGGTGATACTAAGAGGATTATTGAAACTATTTCTCAGCCATGAGTCGTCAACTCTCCTTATCCATTTGCCAAAGCTTCACTCAATCTTTGTATCGAGCCCGTTGTTTTTATGGATTGCAGGTGGGAAACCTACAGATATGACTTTCACGATTTCAGGGTTGCCCGTTCTTTTGAGTTGAAAAAGGCTACCCACAATTCACAACCCCATCCAATTGAGCGATCGACGGTTTTAGTTGTAGGAATCATTGTCATTTAATATCAGACCGATGTCCCCATCCGAATTGAGTACGCTAACCGCTTCTGTTTCAACCATTGCTCGCAGCGATCGCTGGCTAGTCAGGCAACGCCTTCAGGAACTGCACATCCCCTGCCACTGTTTGGCAGATGGTCAGCTCAGTGCAGAAATTCACTCGCCTATTGACATTCTTCAACTGCGGAGCGTGATCCAGCAGGCAACTGCCACTCGCTCAGATCTCATCGACTGGTTAGAGCGATGCTGGCAAACTCCTGGAACAGCCATTCCTAACCATTAGAGTTAAAAAAATCGGATCTAATCTAACTGTTCATATCGAGTAACTCACCCAATTTGCACATTCTACTCAGGTTCATGGTCATGGGTAAGAAATTCAAACAAGTTTCCGCTTTCAGCCTGGAAGGGCGTTTTCTTCAGTTTGAACTGGAGGACGGCTACAAGATCAAGCGGCTCAACCTGGCAACAGCCGATGGTGAAGTGTGTATTAAGCTTTCTAAGGAAGCTAGGGCTTCTGTCCAGGGCGTGTTGACCCCAGGCGATTGGATTTGGGTGTTTGGGGAACAGTACACCGACCCAGAAACAGAAGTCGTGAAGTACAAAGCCTACTTGATTAAGCAAGCCACTCCTGGACAAACTCCAGCCTTATCTGCACCGGAATCTGTAGCCGAGCAGCCTAAAGCAAAAGCAAAGCCTCAAGCAACGATTTTAGTCTGCCAGAAGTCGGACTGCATGAAACGGGGCGGCAAGGCGGTATGTCAACGGTTGCAGCAGGAATTGAGCGATCGGGGTTTAACTGACCAGGTTACGATCAAGGGTGTGGGCTGCATGAAAGACTGCAAAGCCGGACCGAATCTGGTGGTCATGCCGGACAAAGCTCGTTACAGCCGCATCAAGGCACCTGAAATCCCGAACTTACTGGATGAACACTTTCCCCAGCAACAACCCCAACCCTCTCCCAGTTTCCTCTCGCTTTAGTGCTTAAAATCGGCGCTGTAAGCTTCGGTGCAGGGCGAAAGGGTAATTAAATCATGAATATTGCGGAGCATGGTTTCGCAAATCGCATCGAGGGGTAAATCATTTGGATCTCGTCCAAACGGATTTTCGATTTCAATGCCAATTTCTTCAATGCCAAACAGGGTGAAACTAATCAGCGCCACGATCGCTCCTGTCCACCATTGCAAGCTGCCCACAATTTGAAACGGCAACGAGAGACAATACAGCAGTAGTAATTGTTTCAGGTGAATCGAGTATGCCAGGGGCATGGGTGTTTTCAAGATGCGCTCACACCCTCCCAGACAATCCACCAGGATGTTCAACAAGTCCTGCAACGAGGCTAATTGATAGGCATCGATCGCCTGCTGCCGATATTGACCTTGCAAATAGTCTCCAATCCAAAACGCCACTTCCAACGGTGGATTGTTCATGCCTTTGAGTTTTTGAAATTTTTCCTGCGGTAACAATCCTTCTAGCTCATCGTTAATAGGTTCTTGGCGCAGATGGAGCTTGGTGGCAACGGCAAACGCCACTAGCGATCGCAATGCTACGACTTTTTCATTCCGGTCTTCGAGGGTTTTCGCTGGCACCACAATCCAAATCTGTCTCGCCAAGTTTCGAGTCGCATTGACCATCGTGCCCCATAGTTTCCGACCTTCCCAAAACCGCTCGTAGGCTGTATTCGTCCGAAACACCAGCAACAAACCCAACACAATATTGGGAATCAGACTTGCCAGGGTGGGAATCGAAACTGGATATTGCTGATAAAACATAATCGACACCAGCACTCCGAACAGTCCACAGATCGCTGTACGTCCCAAAATTGAGGGAATCACCGATCCTCTAATTCGTAGTGCCGATCGAAACCACTGTCTTCGTTCCATAACAAGCAACCATTAACTTGAGACTTTGGGCAGCAGATCCACTACGGCGATCGTGCCCTCTAACCCTGTTTTACAGAACTAACTTTGTTTTAGTCTAACCATTAACCCCATGCTTATCTTTTTGTCACTTGAATTTGATACATTGGTACTGAGCACCACTTGGGATCTCATCCACATTTAGATCGATTCCTGAGTTAGATCTCCAGATATGGTGTACCTTATTCCTCAGCCGTTGTGTGGGTTGAGCGCGTATGTCCTTCGTTGGGTTACACATTCACAGTGATTACAGCTTGCTGGATGGTGCCAGTCAGATTCCCCAGTTAATCGATCGCGCCATTGAGCTAGGGATGCCTGCGATTGCCCTGACCGATCATGGCGTGATGTACGGCGCGATCGAGATGCTCAAAGTTTGTAAGAGCAAAGGGGATGTTGTCAAACCCATTCTCGGCAACGAAATGTATATCATGAACGGGGACATCACCAAGCAAGAACGTCGCCCCCGCTATCACCAGGTTGTCCTCGCTAAAAACACCCTCGGCTATAAAAACCTGGTCAAGCTCACCACCATTTCTAACCTCAAAGGCATCCAGGGCAAAGGCATTTTTTCCCGCCCCTGCATCAACAAAGAACTCTTGGAGCAATATCACGCAGGCTTAATCGTGACTTCGGCGTGTTTAGGCGGAGAAATTCCGCAAGCTATTTTGCAAGGCAGACCAGAAGTGGCGCGACGAGTTGCCCAGTGGTACAAGGATTTATTCGGTGATGATTATTACCTGGAGATTCAAGACCACGGCTTGCCCGAAGAACGCACCGTCAATCCTGAGATTGTTAGAATTTCCCAGGAACTTGATATCAAAATTGTTTGCACCAACGATTCTCACTACATTTCCTGCTACGACGTTGAAGCTCACGATGCGCTACTTTGCATTCAGACTGGGAAGTTAATCACAGAAGACAAACGACTCCGCTACTCTGGCACCGAGTATCTCAAGTCAAAGGAAGAGATGGAGTATCTGTTCCGCGATCACCTACCCGCAGAGGTGGTTACTGCCGCGATCGACAACACCCTGGAAGTCGCCGCTAAAATCGAAGGTTACGACATTCTGGGAGAACCCCGCATCCCCGATTATCCGGTGCCCGACGGCTACACAGCGACCACTTACATGGAGAAAATTGCTCAGGAGGGCTTAGTCCAGCGGCAACGGGTCAATTCCTTTGAAGACATCAGTCAGGAGTATCGCGATCGCCTCGATTACGAACTCAACATGATGCAGCAGATGGGGTTTGCTACCTACTTCCTCGTGGTGTGGGACTATATCAAATTTGCCCGTGATCAAAACATTCCTGTTGGTCCCGGACGGGGTTCCGCCGCCGGATCTCTCGTCGCCTACGCAATGGGCATTACCAATATTGACCCCGTTTTTCACGGGTTGCTGTTCGAGCGCTTTCTCAATCCCGAACGCAAGTCGATGCCCGATATTGATACGGACTTTTGCATCGATCGCCGCGATGAAGTAATTCAATACGTCACTGAAAAGTACGGCACGGAGCGGGTTGCTCAAATCATCACCTACAACCGCATGACCTCCCGCGCCGTGCTCAAAGACGTGGCACGAGTGCTGAATGTGCCTTACGGGGAAAGCGATCGCATGACCAAAATGATTCCCGTCGTGCGCGGCAAACCCACCAAACTCAAGGGGATGATTTCCGACGAAACCCCCTCACCAGAATTCAAAGAGAAATATGACAAAGACCTGATGGTTCCCGGCACCGACCCCCCCATTCCTTACCGCCGCTGGATCGACATGGCAATGCGGATTGAGGGCACCAACAAAAGTGTGGGCATTCACGCGGCAGGTGTGGTGATCTCAGCCCAACCCTTGGATGAAATCGTGCCCCTTCAATGCAATGCCGATGGAGCCGTCTTCACCCAATACTACATGGAAGATATTGAAGCCCTGGGTCTCCTCAAAATGGACTTTTTGGGACTCAAAAACCTGACCATGATTCAAAAAGCCGTGGATCTGATTAAGCACGGGAAAGGAGTCGAGCTGGATCTCGATCGCCTCCCCCTCGATAACCCAGAAGCCTACAAACTTCTGGCTCGTGGCGAACTCGAAGGCATCTTCCAGCTAGAATCCTCTGGAATGCGCCAAATTGTGC
The DNA here is from genome assembly GCA_033764965.1 of Leptolyngbyaceae cyanobacterium bins.302. Classification (GTDB taxonomy): domain Bacteria; phylum Cyanobacteriota; class Cyanobacteriia; order Leptolyngbyales; family Leptolyngbyaceae; genus JSC-12. The sequence continues at coordinate 4,566 of JANRIN010000051.1, forward strand.
GAGATCTCAAACCCTCCGGTTTAGAAGATATTTCCTCCGTCCTTGCCCTCTACCGTCCCGGTCCTCTGGATGCTGGGCTGATTCCCAAATTCATCAACCGCAAACACGGGCGCGAAAAAATTGACTACGCCCACGAAATCCTGCAACCCATCCTCAACGAAACCTACGGCATCATGGTCTATCAAGAACAGATCATGAAAATTGCCCAGGACATGGCAGGCTACTCTCTAGGACAGGCAGATCTGCTGCGTCGGGCGATGGGGAAAAAGAAAGTCTCCGAGATGCAGAAACACCAAGAAATCTTTGTCACTGGGGCGAAAGAACGCGGAGTCGAAAAGAAAGTTGCCAGCGACCTCTTCGAGCAAATGATCAAGTTTGCTGAATATTGCTTCAACAAATCTCACTCCTGCGCCTACGGGTATGTTACCTATCAAACCGCTTATCTAAAAGCCAATTACCCGGTTGAATACATGGCTTCGCTACTGACAATTAACAGTGGCGACCAGGATAAAGTCCAAAAATATATTGCCTCTTGCGTGGCAATGGGAATCAACGTCCTTCCCCCCGATATCAACCGCTCCGGCATCGACTTTACCCCGACTGGAGACAGCATCTTATTTGGCTTTTCTGCGGTCAGAAATGTGGGCACGGGCGCGATCGAAGCCATTCTATTTGTGCGAGCAGAGGAAGGAGCCTTCAAATCACTCGCAGACTTATGTTTTCGAGTTGCCTGCTCTGAAAGCGATCGTATTGATCCTCGTGCCTTAAACCGCCGTGCCTTAGAAGCACTCATCTATGCCGGAGCTTTTGACAAGCTTGAACCCAACCGCAACCAATCCATTCACGATCTAGAGCCCGTCTTAGAGTGGGCACAATCCAGAGCCAAAGATCGCGCCAGTGGGCAGGGCAATTTATTTGACTTCCTCAGCACCAACACCGTAAACGAGTCAAGCGCAAAATTCGACTCTGCTCCCAAATCCCCACCCGTTCCAGATCTTCCTCCCCCCAAGAAGCTCCAGATGGAAAAGGAAATTCTTGGTTTCTACATCTCAGATCATCCATTGCGTTCAGTACACGAAGCAGCCCGGATTCTAGCACCGATTAATTTGAGCGATTTGGAAGACTACGCAGACGGCACATCTGTTAGCGCCATCGTTATCGTTGCATCCATCAAGCCCGTGACCACCAAAAAGGGCGATCGCATGGCAATTCTGCAAATTGAAGACATCACCGGACATACCGAAGCCGTTGTTTTCCCAAAATCCTACGAGCGTATTCATCAACACATTCAAGCCGATGCCCGACTGATGCTATGGGGCAAAATCGATCGTCGCGACGACCAAACTCAATTCATCGTGGACGATGCCGAGCCAATCGAAGCCATCCACATGGTAATGGTAGAACTTGAGCCAACCGTAGCGAATGATATTGAACAACAACATCGCTTAAGAACAGTTCTACTCGAAAGCCGTGGAGAGGAAGAACGCGCCAAAATTCCGGTTGTAGCCGTTGTTAGCAACCTCGAAAAGCGTCACATTGTTCGCTTCGGCTCCCAGTTTCGCGTGCAAAATGACCAGGCAGCAGTTAACGCATTAGTTCGAGCCGGATTTCAAGCGCGATCGTCCCCTTTAACGAGTAAGCAGAGCAAGTAGCTTAATTGGTTCCATCAACATTCAAAACCTCCTACCCTAAAGTAAGAGGTCTATAAGCACTTTAGCTATAGTATTCAATTACTAAGCCTTTGCAGGTACTTTTGCTTCCTGCTTTGCTTGCTTTGCCCCATTACTGGGTTCAGACTCCTTTACTGGCGCAACAGCTTGTGGCGGTTTGGGCTTCTCGCTCTCTTCAGAAGCAGCGATCGCTGTTTTATCTCCCGAAGTTTCTCCAGCAACTTCATCCGCTACCGCCACTTCCCCACTACCATTAGACAACTCATCCTCTTCTTCAGAACTACGAATATTATCTAAATCAATGTCCAAAACGTTCATCGACAAACCAGCTCTTGGCAAATTGTCACTATTAGACACGTAAGGGTTTGGCTCGACACTGCCTGTGCAAATAATCAAAGATCCCTTCTTCAAAAAAGACAGTTTTCGCCAAGCTGGTGCGCCTTCCCAGATGCTTAAGGAAACGGTGAAAGACTCCTCCCGATTTCTCTGCTTACGAACATAAATTGTAGCTTTAGCAACCTTTGCTTTTTCACCACTCCTTAAATCAACCGTTTTAATCTCTGCATCTGCCGCTAAATGACCGCTAACAATCCACTTATTTAATCCAACACTCGACATATAGCACCCGACTGAATTAATCAACGTATGAATGTAGAATTCCCACAAGAAAAGAGAAAGTAACAACAACAACAACAAAATAATTCCCTAAATTCAAAAGCCCCTCCACCTTTTTTGATTCAAGGATAGAGGGGCTTTGAGAATAGGAACCTGGCATCGAGCTATTTTTGCGGGACGCAACCGTCCAACTATCTTCGCCGCGGGAATGTTTCACAGCTGAGTTCGAGAAGGGTCAGC